>CALAGD010000106.1 GCA_937891425.1 uncultured Pigmentiphaga sp. | reverse complement strand
CCACCAGAATTCCCCAAAGGCCAACCAGCACTGGTTGGCCTTTTTTCATGGGCGAGCATCCCTGGGCAGAGGAGGCAGCATTGCTTCGTCCAGGAACTCATAGGCTTCAGTGTGCATGGGTATCGTCACCCCGGTGCGTGCATGGTCCAGTGAAATCATCGACCCGGCGCTACTGCCTACGGCGACGAAATCAATATCGTTGTACACCTGCTGCAACAGACGGCGCACCTCCGCATTCGGCAAATCGGACGTACCCACCAGCAGCGCGGCCACGGCTACCGTCGGCACTGCCCTGCGCTGGCGCGGGTAAGTACCGGCCGGCAACGAGATGGGCACCAGTGCTGGATTCTTTGCCGTCAGCGCGGCAATGGCTTCCGGCGCCAGCTGCAGCAGGCGTATGGAGTCGCGTGCAGCCAGCTGTTGCAGCTGCCGCGCCGGCGCATGGACCACGCTGAAGTAGGCATCGATATCGCCACGGGCCAGGGCGTCACCCGCTTCGACAGGGCCAAGATCGGATATCTGGATGTCGTGCTCGCCCAGGCCATGCGCTTCAAGTACCTGCAAGGCTGTGGCGCGGGTACCGGAGCCCGGAGCACCCAGCGCAACCCGCTTGCCGCGTAGCCCTTTCACGGATGTGGGCCCATCAGCCCGCACGACGATGTGGATGGGCTCGGGAAAGAGGCTGCCCAACGCACGTAGCGAGGTCACGGCCCCCCCTGCGAACGGGCCTGTTCCTTCGTATGCCATCCGGGCCACGTCGTTCTGCACGAGAGCGAGGTCGATCTCGCCATCGCGCAGCATCTGAACGTTCTGCACACTACCGTGCGAGTTCGTGCTGTCGACCTTGTCTCCGATGGAAGCCAGGTAGTCTGCGATCGTCCTGGCGATGAGATCGTATTCCCCGCCGGCGGGGCCACCAGCGACGATACGAACCTGCTGAAGATGGTCGAGCCGCAAGTCGATCTGGCGCAGTGCCTGCTCCAGCTCTTCCATGATGATGGCGCGCGAAGTATTCGCATCGGGCCCTGGCGGTGCTGTAAACCGTCGCATGATCGACTCGACCAGCGCGCGAGCGCTACTACTGGAGTCGCCGCCGGTGCTGGCGGTTGCCGACGACCTTCCAGGCACGAACTCCGTCGCGACCCACCGGTCGCCGTCCTTCCGGAATACGACCGACCCGCGCACGTACAGCACGTCGCCCGCCTTGTTGCCCTGGCCGTTGATGCCAGTCACACCGGGCTCGGCAGCGCCAAGCAGCTGTGCAAGCGCCGCAGGGTTGATCGCCCCCCAGTCGCCAAAACGGTAGTCGCGAACCAGCGTGAACCGGCCGTTGTAGTACACGGCGACCAGCGTTTCGCCGAGATCGACGTCCGCCAGATCGACACTGCCCAGGCGACGCATCCCGCTGATCTCGAGTACGGGCTCGTCGAAGGCGGTGCCCAGCCGCTCGGAAACGACCTGGCGGACCTCGTCCAGCTCGGGCCCTCTGGTACATCCGCCCAGCATGGTGAGCAGCAGCAGGATCAGCCCAAGGACGAACAGTCGGTAGCCCCACCAGAGGAGGCCCGGGTCACGCTGCAGCCGAAGCATGACGGGAGAGCAGGGTACGAGGAAGTTACGAGTCATCGTCTCAGAACCCGAAAATCGGCAAGGCGAGAAAGCCCTGGATGAACAGGGCATTCGTGATGTCGATCAGGAACGCCCCGACGATAGGGATGATAAGGAACGCCTGCGGCGAAGGACCGTACTTGTTCGTAATGGCCTGCATGTTCGCAATGGCCGTGGGCGTCGCTCCCAGAGCCAGACCGGCGTTGCCGGCCACTATGACCGCGGCATCGTAGTTCTTGCCCATGACGCGATAGGTAAGCACCGTGATGTAAATCGCGGCAACCGTCGTCTGCACGCCCAGAATGATCAGTATGGGCAACGCCAGCGCAGTCAGCTCCCAGAGCTGAAGCGACATCAGGGCCATTGCCAGGAACAGTGACAGCGCTACCCCACCCAGCAGCCCGACGGCATCGTCATCGACTTTGCGCAGACCACTGAGCGTAAGCCCGTTGCGCACCACCACCCCGGTGAACAGCGACCAGACGAAGGTCGGCAACATGACGTATTCGTTCTCGGTGACCCCGCTGAGCCACTGTCCGACCACCACGCAAAACGCAAGCAGCAGCAGATTCTCGATGAACGATGCGGGGGTCAGCCGGGCCGCGGACCCTGCCTCGGCCTGCTGCACGTTCTGGACGTTCTCACCCTCGTGCCTGTTGTCAGGCTCAAGGTGATCGCGCCGGATGAGGCGCTGCGCCAACGGTCCGCCCAGAACCCCGCCAAGCACGAGCCCGAACGTGGCGCAAGCCATGGCCATCTCCATGGAGCCCTGCAGGTTGTAGACATCCTGGAACCTGCCCGCATAGGCGGCTCCGGTACCGTGGCCGCCCATCATCGTGATGGAGCCCGCCAGCATGCCGGTGAGCGGGTGCAGGTCCATCGCCCAGGCGACCCCCAGCCCTGCCAGATTCTGCAGTACCAGCTGGCCGACCAGCAGAAACCAGAACAGCACCAGGGTGCGTCCTCCCTTCATGAGCGTGCGCACGTCGGCCCCGAGGCCCACGCTGGCAAAAAATGCCAGCATCAGGGGACTCTGCAGCGACAGATCCATGGACACCTGCGTGTCCACCCCGAACCGCAAGGCCGTGACCAGGAGGGCTGCCAGCAGCCCGCCCACGACGGGCTCGGGGATCGAGTACCGTCGCAGGACCCCCACCCTGGCAATGACCGCCCGCCCAACCAGCAAGACCACGATCGCGATGAGCAGGGTGGTCATTGCGTTCAATTCAACCAGCATGTCTTCGACTCGCCGACAAATGTTTCCGGGACCTCAAACCGGCCATTGTAAGGGCGAAACGGGCCGACCGAACGGCCTCACACAGCACTCACCCGGCGTCAGTGATGGACATGATCGACACGCGCAATCTTCTTCTCGATGCTGGCTGCGAGCCGCCGCAGGATGCTTACCAGGGAAGGCAGACGCGCACGCGACACCCGGTCGGCGATGGCGGCGATGCTCAATGCCGCGACCGCCTCGCCCCTGGAGTTCTTGAGCGGCACGGCCAGGCCCCGTACGCCCTTGAGTACGAATCCGTCACTGAGGGCATAGCCTTCCGAGCGCGCCATGTGTACCGCCCGCCACAGCGCACGCTCACTAATGTTGGAATATTTCTGCAGACGCTCGCGGTTGTTGAGGAAAACGAGCTCGGCCTCGCTTTCATGGAGGCAGGAAATGATGGCGACACCTCCCGCCCCCACGGGTAGAGGACGGCGCGTACCGACATCCACCGTGAATGCCTTGATGGGGTATGGCCCCATCTTGCGGTCGATGCATACCGAATCGATGCCCGAGCGTACCGTCAGGAAGGAGGTGTCGCCGGTTTCCTCGGCCAGCGCCAGCATCTCGGGCTGGCAAAGCTCACGAAGATCGTAGCTGGTGCGAGTCACCGACCAGCCCAGGACGGCCAGTTCCTGGCCCAGCCGGTAGCGGCGGCTCGGCGCATCCTGGGCGACCAGTCCGTGGATGGAAAGCGCGCGCAGGATGCGGTGCACCGTTGGCTTGCTGAGGTTGGTGGCGCGTTGCAGGTCGACGAGGCGCATGCCACTGTCGGCTGCCGAGGCCAGTTCACGCAGGATGAGGACTGCCCGTTCGATCGTCTGGGCCCCGCCTGCATCTTGCCCTTTCGTCATGTCTCCTCCAAACGGTACGTAGTATGGACCTTTCCGTTTCTTTTGTTGACCCGCCAGGGGCCGGTTGTCACACTGCGATCACGAAGTATAGATCGCATGGTCCGCACTTCGTACCTTTTTCCTCACCAGCAATCACCCATGTACAAAATATTCGATCTTCTCGATGGTTCACGCACGACGCCAGAATATGTCGAACAGGCAC
Organism: uncultured Pigmentiphaga sp.; assembly: GCA_937891425.1. Taxonomy (GTDB): domain Bacteria; phylum Pseudomonadota; class Gammaproteobacteria; order Burkholderiales; family Burkholderiaceae_B; genus Verticiella. The sequence continues at coordinate 17,232 of CALAGD010000106.1, read as the reverse complement.
TGGCACATGGCGTAACCGCCATTCACATTACCGTGAACAACTTTTCGACGGTGAATCCGCTGCCGACGCTACGTGACAGTTTGTCGGAACTTGCCGCAGTACGCGCCCATTATCACCGCATGCGCGACCTCGTTCATGTCATCGAAACGGCCGATGATTTCGACACCGCCGAACGTTCGGGCAAGCTGGGCGTCGTGTTCGGATATCAGAATGTTCCGGATGTTGGACGCAAGCTGCAGCTGCTTGAACTGTTCCATGCCCTGGGCGTGCGGGTCATCCAGATCGCACACAACGTGCGCAATATTTACGCGGACGGGTGTGCCGAACCCAACGATGCGGGACTGTCCTCGTTGGGGCTGGAACTCGTCAGTGAACTGAACCGGCTCGGCATCGTCATCGATCTCTCTCACACTGGTGATCGCAGCGCCATCGAGGCCGCCCGTGCCTCGAAACACCCGGTTACGGCCACGCATGCGAACTGCCTCGCAGTGTGCAACAACGTCCGCAACAAGGGCGACGCGGCACTGCAGGCAATCCGCGACAGCGGCGGCGTACTGGGCATCTGCTACTTGCCACCCATCGTACGTCAAGGGGTGAAGCCTTCGCATGCCGACGTCATCGCTCACGTGCAGCATGCCGTCCGCCTGATGGGGGCACAGCACGTCGCCATCGGCACCGATTTTATTCTCGGGCAGCCTGCCGAACGCTATCAGGAATTCATGAAGAAGCCTGAGGTGTATGGCACCTGGCCATGGCGCTACCCGGTGGAGGATCTTGCCGACCAGCAGCGTTTCCTGGAAGCACTGCTCGCAAGCGGCCTGTCCGAAGCCGATGTTTCCGCCATCGCACGCGACAACGCGCTGCGTGTTTTCAAGACGGTTCTGGCGTCCTGAGGAGAAAACCATGTCGCACAAGCAACCTCTGGGCAAGATTCCGCCCGAGTCCATCGTCATGCTGGACGTCCCCCGTTATCCGAAGGAAATCATCGACGGCTATCTGGCACTGTCCGACATGACCGGCACGGTGTCCGACGCGCTGGACGAGCTGGGAATCGTGGGCGTCATACCTGGTTCCACCCTGCGCCTGACCATACCGGGTGCGCGCATCGCCGGCCCGGCCATCACCGTGCGCAATATCGAACAGCGCGACCAGACCTACAAGGGCGCGCGCGAGCGCATTTCCCGCATGGCTGAAATCGAAGCACACAACCTGGCGGAACCGGGCGACGTTCTGGTCATCGAAGGCGTCGACGGCATTTCCAACATGGGCGGAATTTCTGCCACGATCGGCAAACGCCAGGGAGAAGTCGGCGCGATCGTGGATGGTGGGATACGTGACGTCGAGGAACAGCGCAGCATCGGTTTTCCTGTGTGGAGCCGGTCGGTCAGCTCCATCACCGGGAAATGGCGTGTGCAAACGGTTGCCATCAACGGCCCGGTGCGCGTTGCCGGCGTCCAGGTGCATCCCGGTGATCTCGTCGTTGCCGACGAAGGCGCGGTCTGCTTTGTTCCGCGCGAGGTTGTCGAAGTCGTGCTCAAGCGTGCCCGCGAAATTCATGAAGGCGAGGCACGTCGCTATGCCGATATTGCTGCCGGCGTGCCCGTATTCGAGCTGGCATCAAAGACGCATGTCTACAAGTTCAAAGAAGAATAGCGCGAAGCATCATTCGTGTTTCCACCAGAATCAGGAGGAGTTGATCATGAATATTTCGTCCTTGGGCCGCGCTCTCGCCGGCGCCCTGTGTCTCGTTACCACGATTGCGTTTCCGTCTGCAAAGGCAGCCCAGTCCGCACAGCCTGCACAGGACTGGCCGCAACGGCCAGTGACGGTGGTCGTGCCCTTCCCCCCAGGTGGCGGTATCGACACCGTTGCGCGTATCGTGATGCAACGTGTGGCCGAGCAGATCGGGCAGCCCGTCGTCATCGAAAACCAGGGCGGAGGCGGTGGGACGATTGCCTCGCAAAGCGTTGCCCGTGCCGCTCCTGACGGCCATACGCTGGTGTTCCACTCGGTTTCTGGCGCAGTGGCGAATGCCGTTACCCTGAAAAACCTGCCTTACGACCCCATCAACGATTTTGCCCCGGTTACCCTCGTTTCGCGTTTTCCGCTCGTAATGGTCATCAATCGCGACATTCCGGCCAAGAACCTCCAGGAATTCGTCGAGCTGATACGCAAGAACCCCGGTAAATACAGCTATGGCTCATCCGGAGTCGGCACCAGCATACACATCGCCGCTGAACTGTTTACCTCGCTGGCCGGCGCCGAAATGCTGCACGTTCCCTACCGAGGCACGGTGTCGGTCGTTCCCGACCTCATGGCCGGGCGCATCAGCATGCTGATCGACGGATTGCCACCCCAGCTCGCCAACATTCGTACCGACAAACTGCGCGCCATCGGGGTGAGTACCACCACGCGCAGCAATCTCGTGCCCGATGTTCCCGCCATCAATGAGGTGCTGCCCGGTTACGACGTTCCTTTCTGGACCGGAATGTTTGCCCCGAAAGGTACGCCTGCCCCCGTTCTGGAGCGCATCGCCGAGGAAGTGCACAAGGCGGTACGCCACCCCGAAACCGCAAAGAAGCTGGAATCGCTGGGCATCGAGGGGGTAGGCTCCACACCGGCGGAGTTCGACAAGTACTGGCGCGATCAGCTGGCGCTCTATGCCAAGATCGTCGAGTCGGCCAACATTCGCGTCGAATGATTCATGCATCGGCAAAAGATCCATACATACGAGGCATGTCATGAACATGAGTGAAGCCATCCACCGCACGGGCGGTAGCGGTGAGGGCATGAGCGCTGCCGAATGGCAGGCGCGGGTCGACCTGGCCGCTGCCCACCGGCTGGTGGCCCATTACGGCTGGACCAATCTCATCTACAACCACGTGGCGCTGCGGGTCCCCGACCAGCCGGAGTATTTCCTGGTCAAGCGCCACAACCTGCTGTTCGAGGAGGTCTGTGCCTCGAACCTGCTGAAGCTTCGCATCGACGGCACGCGAGCCCCGGGCGAGACCGAGAACGTGAATACGGCGGGTTTCACCATCCATACCGCCATCCTGCAGGCGCGCCCCGATCTCAACTGCACCATGCACGTGCATACCGAGGTGGGCATGGCCATGTCAGCACATGGCAAGGGGCTCCTTCCGCTCAACCAGGGCGCCATGCGCTTCTACAACCGGATCTCGTACCACGACTACGAGGGCATATCGCGAGATGTCGACGAGCGGGAGCGCATCGCTGCCAGTCTCGGTCCGAAGAACAAGGCGCTGATCCTGCGCAACCACGGACTGCTGACAGCGGGCGCGACGGTCGTCGAGGCCCTGACCAACATGCTCTACCTCGTCACGTCGTGCCGCACACAGTTGATGCTGGAAGCTACCGGCGCGCCACTGGTCATTCCTCCTCCGGACGTGTGTGAGCACGCAGCACTCCAATGGGAGCAGCTGGCCGAGCTGGGGCCACGTGATGAATGGCCCGCCTACCTGCGCATTGCAGAGCGCCTCGACCCCAGCTTCCGCACCTGACTCTTTCCGGTGGTGCGCCCGCGCCACCGGCGTTGCCCGCGCAGTGGCCGGTCAGGCGTATTCTGGCTAACATAGCCGAAGCCAAACCACCGAGCATGGGCATACATTGAGCTTCAGGCATCTCATCGCCGCCCTGGCGCGCAAACTCGACGCCGGGGTGCATCGCATTCTTCCCGCTGCCGTCTTCGTCGCCGGCCTGTGGTTCATTGCACCACTGGTCATCGGCGTCATGCGGGGCGATCATCAATCCTGGTTCGCGCAAGATTCCTGGCGCGACGTGCTCGATGCCGTCGGCCTGGCTCAGCTGCCCCGTGTGGTGATTTCGCTCTCGCTGGTGCTGATGTCGATCGGCCTGCTCTCGCGGGCGCGCGTGGCGTGGGCGTTCACGCTGGTCATGCTCGCGCCTGCCATCGTGATACCGCTATACACGCCGTCCCGTGTTCCAATCCCGCCGGAAACGCTATACAACATCGTCCTGATGGTCCTGCTGATCCATTACCGTGCCGCGTTTCCGCGCAGCAGCGTTGCCGCAGGCACCTTGTTCGCTATGTCGGCACTGGCGTCGCTGCTGTGGTATGCCATTCTTGGCGTGCTATACCTCGGACACGAGTTCCATCCACGCGTCCTCACCCTTCCCGATGCCGTCTATTTCTCGATCGTTGCGATCGCTACCGTCGGATTCGGCGATATTGTTCCAGTTTCCGAAGCTGCCCGCCTTTTCGTCGTCTCCATCATCGTGCTGGGTGTGGCGGTACTTACCAGCGGAGTGGGCGCGATCCTGACGCCCGCTACCACCGGCGCAATCCGAAAGATCATCCAGCGCAAGGCCAGACTTTCCATGAAAAAGAATCACATCATCCTGTGCGGTGCCACCCCGCTGGCACACACGCTCTACCAGAGCCTCGTGACGCAGGGCGAACAGGTAACCATCATCGTGCGTGAAGGCGTCAAGCACGTCTACCCGCCAACGGCCGACATCCTCGTGGGCGATGCCACGGAAGACTCCACCCTGGAGCAGGCCGGTGTGCGCGCGGCAAGTTACGTGCTCGCCATGCTCGAGGAAGATCCTGAGAACGCCTTCATCGTGTTGGCCGTCAAGGCAATTCCTGACTGCAGGGCGAAAACGGTGGCAGTCGTGAACAACAGCCAGAATCTCGACAAGATCCGTCACGTCAAGCCCGACCTGGTGTTCTCGCCGCAGTTGCTGGGTGCCGAACTGTTGTCGTGCGTACTGCGCGGCGAGAAGTTCGACATGGAAATGGTGACCCGCCTGTTCGTGTTCAAGGAAGCGAACGAAGCGGACGCGAACCCGGCGCCATCGGACACGCCCACCCGGAACAACGCAACTGCACACTAGTACGTCCGTGCACGGAGCTTCACTATCCGCGCCCACGTGTTGCCTGCAGTCGCCGAAGGCACCAGCATGGTCCGGGCGCGCAGTCACTTTCTGAATATCCAGAGAATGACACTAATGAAGATCGATATCAGGATCGACGTGGTAATGGGGAAGTAAAAGCTGAAGTTCTCCCGCTGCACGGCGATATCGCCGGGCAGCCGGCCGAATGGCAGCTTGGCAAGCCAGGGCCAGGCCAGGCCCGCCACCAGAATGGCAATTCCAAGAATAATCAGGAAACGCTGCATATCGAGCTCGCTACGCACGCATGGCATCACTACTGCAAACGCTAGTCCTCTTCGTTCTGACCGCGCTTGCCGAAATCGTCGGCTGCTATCTGCCGTACCTCTGGCTGAGACAATCTGCACCGGCGTGGGTGCTGGTGCCTGCCGCGCTCAGCCTCGCGCTCTTCGCATGGCTGCTGACGCTACACCCCACCGCCGCAGGCCGGGTCTACGCCGCCTACGGCGGCGTCTACGTTTCCGTTGCACTGATATGGTTGTGGCTGGTAGATGGCGTGCGCCCCCATCTCTGGGATTACGTCGGCGTAGGCCTGATGCTGGCGGGCATGGCCATCATCATGTTCGCCCCACGAGCGGGTTGACCCCACGCCGCACCACCAGCCACGGCCGTGACGGATGTGGTGGTTCACGGCCGGAAGATCGACTCGTAGACCTCTTCACCCACGATATCGGCGCCGCGCTCCTGCATGTAGCGCCACACCTCGCGCCAGCGCCCGGCATCAGGCCGCACCGGAGCCACGAAACGCCTGACCGTGTCGAAGACCATGGCGCGGGTGAGCGCTGACGGCTCCTCGTTGCTGGCGGCATACCACAACGCCAGCGCGGCCTCTGGATCGTTGGCAAGGGCGGGAACAGCCGCATCGAGGTAGCCGACCAGGCGCTGCAGTGCCTGTCGCGTTTCCGGGGCTGCATCTCGGCTGCCGATCAGTTCCAGCGCCGAAAAGCCCGGCACACCGCCATCGGTGGTGCGCCACAGGTCGACGGGCAACCCAAGATGCCGCACATGCACGCCCTCAATGTTGGCGAAAGCGAGCCATGCCGCGTCGGCCCCCTGCTGCAGGTTGGCCACATGGTCGAACCCGCCTTCATAAACGGTGATCTGATCGTCGACCGCCGAATACCCCTGCGCCGCGAGCACGCCCATGATGATTTCCCGGCAAAGCCCATCGGTGACGGGGTTTGATACCGGCGAACTGACCCGAATGTCCTCCCCGTTCCGGAGTTTTTTCTGGGCTGCGTGCGAGATCAGCACTCCGCCTTCGGTGTGAAAGAACGTACCCAGCGATTGCAGCTGAACGTCCTCGGCATGTTTCTCCAGCAGATGCAGGGGCTCGTTCACGACCGCGTGCACCGCACCGTCAGCCAGCGCGGCGAAACCATCGTAATGGTCATCGGGGACGACGAGCTCGATGTTCAGTGAACCGTCCTTTCTTGCCTGCTCGCGTGCCCACAACAGCGGCAGGTGGTCAGGGTTCAGGAACCATTCCAGCGCGATGCGGAGTTCAGGTGTGTTGGCAGATGATTGCATGTCCGTTCCCTGGCTGAATGAAGCGTTATTGTGATGACAATGGAAGTCAGGCTGCGTTCTGGCTGTCGTTGTCGATCGGCAGCATCTGGCCCGAAATCGATTTCCCAGCGTCCGAAACCAGGAACAGGATCAGCGCGGCAATATCGCGCGGGTCGACGAAACGCTTGAGCGACTGGTTGGCCATCGCGTCGGCCCGTTCCTCCTCAATGCTACGGCCACTGAGCTGCGCCCTGCCCGCCAGCACCTGCTCGACGCGGTCGCCTGCAACTCCTCCCGGCAGGATTGCATTGACCCGGATGCCGTATGGCCCAAGTTCGCGTGACAGCGTCTTGGTGAACCCCACCAGCCCCCACTTGCTGGCGCAGTAGGCGCTGCGGTTGGGGTAGCCGTATCGCCCCGCCACCGACGACATGATGATGACCGAACCGGCAGGCGACTTCTTCAGGTGCGGGATGGCCAGCCGCGTCACGTTGAAGGTGCCGTTCAGGTTCACCTGCATCACGGCTTCCCAGGCGTCGGGGTCGTACGCTTCCACCGGCGCCGTGGGGCCCGCGATGCCGGCATTGTTGACCAGCACATCCAGCCCGCCCAGGGTTTCGGCCGCGGCCGCCACGGCCCGCTCGATATCAGCGCGGCGCGCCATGTCGCACAAGGCAACAGATATGTTGGGAGACGACCGTGCCAACCGGTCCAGCCCTTCTGCGTCGATGTCGACCACGAATACCCGCGCACCCTTGGCAGCAAACGCCAGGGCGATCTCCTTGCCGATACCGTTCGCCCCCGCTGTAATCAGTACCCGTTGCGAGGTCATGGTTTCCTCCTCTTTGCGTCATGGCGCAAGGTTAGCAAACCCGGCCGATCCGCAAAATGCGACGCGCGCCCGGTACCTGCCGGCACCGGATGCCAACCTGCCGGGCTGCCAATGCCTGCGCACGACCCACCCAGGGGCAGCGGCCTGCCGTCACGCATCCGCGTGCGGCGCAGCCCCACGCGGAAGGCGCACCCCGGCACTTCCTCGGGTATAAAGCTTGCCGGTTCCGTGTTAATGTGGATCGTTTCATTTCGCAACAACCCAACGCCGGCCGCCTGGTCCTGCCGAAATCTGCGGTCTGGATGTGCCGGCCTCAATCTTTTTACGATCCGGTTACCTGACCATGTCTGCAACGCCCATCACGACTGACGCCCCGGCCAACCCGCGGTCGCGGGTCATCGTCGCTACCCTCGTTGGCACCACCGTCGAGTTTTACGACTTCTACGTTTATGCCACCGCAGCGGTGCTGGTCTTTCCGCACCTGTTCTTTCCCCACGGCAACGAGACCATCGCCTTGCTCTCCTCGTTTGCAATCTTCGGTGCAGCCATGATCGCGCGCCCGCTGGGTGCGGTGTTCTTTGGTCACCTGGGCGACAAGATCGGGCGCAAGGCCACGCTGGTGGCAGCCCTGCTCACGATGGGCATTGCCACGTTCCTCATCGGTTTGCTTCCCACCTACGAGCGGGTCGGATGGTGGGCGCCGCTGATGCTGGTCATCCTGCGCCTGGCCCAGGGCTTCGCCATCGGCGGGGAATGGTCAGGTGCCGCGCTGGTGGCCACCGAGAACGCGCCGGCAGGCCAGCGCGCCTTCTTTGGCACATTCCCCCAGCTGGGGGCCCCACTGGGATTCATCATCGCCAACGGCCTTTTCCTCATCGTCGCGGCCATACTGCCGTCGGACGACCCTTCCCGCCCCTCCCAGGAATTCCTCACCTGGGGCTGGCGCATTCCTTTCCTCTTCTCGGCCGTCATGGTCATCGTCGGCCTGTGGGTCCGCCTGCACCTGGTGGAAAGCGTCGCCTTCTCGAAGGCGGTCACCACCGGCAAGGTGGTTCGCCTCCCCTTGCAGCAGGTCGTCCGCTCGAACGGCAGAGAACTGGTGCTGGGCACGTTCTACATGCTCGCCACCTACGTGCTCTTCTACCTGATGACCACGTTCTCGCTCAGCTATGGCCGTGCGCCGGTGAACCCGGTCGGCAGCAAGCTCAGCGGTCTGGGCTACAGCTATAACGACTTCGTGCTGATGCTCATCGTCGGCGTGATCTTCTTCGGGATCTTCACTCTCATGTCGGGCCCGTGGGCCGACCGCGTAGGCCGGCGCAAGATGCTGATCTGGGTCACGCTGGCCATCATCGCGTTCGGCCTGCTGTGGGTTCCTCTGCTGAGTGCGGGGTTCGTGGGCGTGATGGCCTGGCTGATCATCGGTTTCGTGCTCATGGGGCTCACGTTCGGCCCCATGGGAGCCTTGCTGCCCGAGCTGTTCCCCACCAACGTGCGGTACACGGGCTCGGGCATCTCGTACAACGTTTCGTCCATCATCGGTGCTGCCGTTGCCCCGTTCATCGCTGTCTGGCTGTGGGACCTGGCCGACGGCAGCCCGGTACTGGTTGGCGTGTACCTGGCGTTCGCAGCCCTGCTCACCCTCATTGCGCTCCTGCTCGGCCCGGAAACCAAGGACATCGATATCAATGCCTAGACGCACGCTGCAACACTTGCGTCCAACGGGCAGATCATGGTCTAGAATTGACGCATCAGTGCAAGGCTACCTTCATAGACACGCCCAATCAGCGCAATGAAATTAATCAATTTTGTTTATTGCGCGTTTGAGGCTAGACTGTACCCGTAGCTTTTCCAACAACGCCACAAGAGAGGAATCAGCAATGTCAGTATTGAACACCGAAATCAAACCGTTCAAGGCGATGGCCTACAAGGACGGCAAGTTCGTCGAGATCTCCGATGCTGATGTGCGCGGCAAGTGGGCGGTCTTCTTCTTCTACCCGGCCGACTTCACCTTCGTGTGCCCCACCGAGCTGGAAGACCTGGCCAACCACTACGAAGAATTCCAGAAGCTCGGCGTGGAAATCTATGCCGTGTCCACCGACACGCACTTCACCCACAAGGCCTGGCACGACACCTCGGCGGCCATCTCCAAGGTGAAGTACTACATGATCGGCGATCCCACTTGGGAAATCACCCGTAACTTCGACAACCTGCGCGAAGGACAGGGCCTGGCCGATCGTGGTACGTTCATCATCGACCCCGATGGCATCATCCAGGCTGTTGAAATCACCGCCGAAGGTATTGGCCGCGATGCCCGCGACCTGCTGCGCAAGGTCAAGGCCGCGCAATACGTGCGCGCTCACCCGGGTGAAGTCTGCCCGGCCAAGTGGGAAGAAGGCCAGGAAACCCTGAAGCCCTCGCTGGATCTCGTCGGCAAGATCTGATCCGTCTTGCTGGCAAGCCCGGGTTCACCGGGCTTTTTTTTCCGGCGAGCATCCCCATCTATTGATTGATAAGTTTCAATAGGGAAAATTAATTATGCTGGACACCAATCTCAAGAACCAACTCAAGGCATATCTGGAACGTGTGCAGCAGCCTATCCAGATCGTGGCAACGCTGGACGACAGCAAGGTGTCCGGCGAAATGCGTGACCTGTTCACTGATCTGCAGGAAGTCTGCGACAAGATCACCGTGGTCGAGAACAACGACCTGCCGGTACGCAAGCCCTCATTCCAGATCACCAACCCGGGCAAGGACGTTGGTGTCCGTTTCGCCGGCGTACCCCTGGGCCACGAATTCACCTCGCTCGTGCTTGCCCTGCTGCACGTTGGCGGCCACCCTTCGAAGGAAGCTCCCGAGTTGCTCGAGCAGGTGAAGAACCTCGACGGTGACTTCCACTTCGAAACCTATTACTCGCTGTCGTGCCACAACTGCCCTGACGTGGTCCAGGCGCTCAACCTCATGAGCGTACTGAACCCGCGCATCCGGCACACGGCCATCGATGGCGCCGTCTTCCAGCAGGAAGTGGAAGACCGCAACGTTCTGGCTGTGCCCACCATATTCCTGAATGGCGAGTACTTCGCGCAGGGCCGCATGGCGCTTGAAGAGATCGTCGCCAGGCTGGACACCTCCAGCACCGCCAGGGAGGCGGAAAAGATCTCGAAGAAAGAACCGTTCGACGTCCTCATCATCGGCGGTGGCCCGGCCGGCGCAGCAGCAGCCATTTACGCCGCGCGCAAGGGCATCCGTACCGGGGTCGCGGCCGAGCGCTTCGGCGGACAGGTATTGGACACGCTCGACATCGAGAACTACCTGTCCATCCTGAAGACTGAGGGACCGCGTTTCGGAGCCGACCTCGAGCGCCACGTGCGCGACTACGAAGTCGATATCATGAACCTGCAGCGGGCCAGCAAGCTGATCCCGGCCAGCAAGCCCGGCGACCTCATCGAGGTCCAGCTCGAGAACGGCGCATCGCTGAAGTCGAAAGCGGTCATCATTTCCACCGGCGCACGCTGGAGAAACATGAACGTCCCGGGTGAAGAACAGTACCGCACGCGGGGAGTCACGTACTGCCCGCACTGCGATGGCCCCCTCTTCAAGGGCAAGCGCGTGGCCGTCATTGGCGGCGGCAACTCGGGCGTGGAAGCAGCCATCGACCTCGCGGGTGTGGTCGGGCACGTCACCCTGATCGAGTTCAACGGCACCCTGAAGGCCGACGTCGTGCTGCAACGCAAGCTGAAGAGCCTGCCGAACGTGGACATCATCGTCAACGCGCAGACGACCGAAGTGAAGGGCGACGGCAACAAGGTCACCGGCCTGGTCTACAAGGACAGGGTGAGCGGTGAAATGCACGAGCTGGCCGTCGAAGGCATCTTCGTGCAGATCGGGCTGCTGCCCAACACCGACTGGTTGCGCGGCACGGTCGAACTCAATCCCATGGGCGAGATCATCGTCGACGCCAAAGGCCAGACCAGCGTGCCCGGAGTGTTTGCCGCCGGCGACTGCACCAACGTGCCGTACAAGCAGATCATCATCGCGGCCGGTCAGGGGGCCTCGGCAGCCCTGGGGGCATTCGACCATCTCATCCGCAGCTCTGCGCCCGCTGAGTAACGCGGATTCCAGCGGCCGGCATCCTGCGGGTGCTGGCCCCTTTCCCTGTCCCGCAGGCCCGCATGGCGCAGGCATCAACCTGGTCGAGCCATGCGCCTCCTTTTCCTTCAGGGCGTCACGATCCTGACGCGCTTCACGTCGATTTCCGGGGCCCGGCGGCGATGGGCGTCGACCTCCCCTTGCAGCTCCACCAGCACTGTGTCGTCAATCGGCTGTGCTCGCGGGAAATCGTCAACGTCGATTTCCACCACGATCTCACCCGTGTCATCCTTGAACAGGTAGTTCTCGCCACCAAGGTGCCGGATCAGGTAACCCCGTACCGTGACCTTCTGGTCATCGCGTGGTTTCCGCAGTATCTCGGCCACCGCGGTCACGCCCGCTGAACTTGAGGCTGGGCCGGCTGTCCGGGGCGTCTGAACACCCCGTGCCTGCTCTGCCTGCGATGGTCCGGTGTACTGTGCCGCGGCCGGTCCGCCCGCAAGCCCTGTCACCAGAATCGATGCCACGCCATAGCGTCCAATCATGCAAACCTCCCATACGTAACGGCGGACATACCCCGCGTCCCTGCGCTTCTTCCAGTGTACGCCTTCCCGCACCAGACAACTTGCCTTCGAGCCGGTTAGAATCCCTCCCCTGTGGCGGCGCGATCACAGATTGCCTGCCAGCCGTCGTCGACATCCCCTCCAGCCGCAACTCCCATGAGTGAAGAGTCGTTCAGCCTCAAGAAGATCGCCATCCCGGCCTTTGGCCCATCACTCATGTACGGCCTGTGCAACGGGGCCATCCTGCCCGTGGTGGCGCTCAGCGCGCGGGAGATGGGGGCGTCGGTGGCCGTTTCGGGCTTCATCGCCGCCCTCATTGGCATCGGGTCGCTGTTCAATAACATCCCGGCGGCATTGATTGCGGCGCGCTTTGGCGAACGCCGTTCCATCATTGGCGCGGCATTCTTCAGCATGCTGGCCCTGCTCATATGTGCCGTAGCCCCCTACGTGTGGCTGCTGGGCGTGGGCGTGTTCATGGTGGGCATGGCCGCCTCGGTGTTCCTGCTGGCACGGCAGGCCTACCTGGCGGAAGCGGTTCCGTTGTACCTGCGCGCCCGGGCCATGTCCACCCTGGGCGGCACCACGCGCATCGGCACATTCATTGGTCCCTTCGCCGGCGCTGCCTTCATACATTACATGGGGCTGTCCGGCGCATATCTCATCGCGGCCATCGCCATGATGCTGGGCGGCATTCTGGCCTGGTGGTCTCCCGAACTCGAGGCGCGCCCTGAACACACTGCCGAGCCCGGCGCGCGTGGCCCCACCATGCTCGACATCCTGCGATCGCACTACAAGGTTCTGTCCACGCTCGGCCTGGGTGTCATGCTGATCGCCGTGCTGCGGTCTTCCCGCCAGGTCGTCATCCCGCTGTGGGCCTACCAGCTGGGGCTCGACGCAACCGTCATTTCCCTTATCTACGGTCTGGTGGCTGCCGTCGACATGTCAGTGTTCTACCCGGCGGGCAAAGTCATGGACAAACACGGACGCATCTGGGTGGCCGTCCCCTGCGCCCTGTTCATGGGTGGCTCCCTGCTTCTGATGCCGTTCACGTCCGAGCCGATCGGTTTCGTCATCGTTGCCCTCGTGCTCGGGTTTGGCAACGGCATCGGTTCCGGCATCGTCATGACGCTGGCTGCCGACGCATCGCCGGTCCAGGGTCGCACGCGCTTTCTTGGTCTGTGGCGCCTCATGCACGATGTTGGAGCAAGCGGAGGCCCGGCCCTGCTCTCGGGAATTACGGGGCTGGCCGGCCTTGCCACGGGCATCTTCACCATCGGGCTGGCCGGCCTGGTCGCAGCCTGGGTATTCTGGCGCTGGTTACCGCGCACGCACCCAGGTCACCCGGGCGCCTGATTCCTGTCACGAATACCGCCGACGCAGCACGCACCGGCACCGACTGCGGCGAACGGCACGTACCCATGCACCCTGATCGTGCATGCAACCCCGGCAACGCGCGATCATGGACCCGCATCACGCATCGCCGTGGGGCTTTCTGCCCTCGACCACGCACCATTTCGGGCCTGGTTCCTGCCTTTTCTCCTGCCCGAGTCCCGCATCTCCCCTGCCAGCCGCGCAAGCCATGAATTGGCATTGCTTTTGCATTCAGTCACACGTGTCATGACGGCAATGCCGTGATGGACTCCTTCGTCACCCCATCGAATTGTTGGGATAAATACCAATCCAACTTCTCGGAGTTCAATATGAAATACGCTGTGCTGGCGGCAACACTACCTTTGCTGGTTGCAACGTCTCAGGCATTCGCCAACGAATCCAGCAGCACTACGGAACTATCGCCCCATAGCTTTTCCGCGAACGTCAGCCTGGTAAGCGACTACCGCTTCCGCGGGTTTACGCAGACCAACATGCGTCCGGCCATTCAGGGCGGTTTCGATTATTCCCACTCATCCGGGTTCTACATTGGTAACTGGAACTCGAACGTCACCAGCGACCTGTTCCCCGGCGGCAACATCGAGATGGACTTCTACGCCGGTTACACCAAGGATTTCGGAGGAATCGGTCTCGACCTCGGTGTGCTGTACTACTACTATCCCGGCACGACCTCGGCCAAGGGTGGTGTGATCAACAACACCGAGCTTTACATTGGCCTGAGCTATGGGCCGTTCTCGGCGAAGTACTCGCACGGAGTCTCCGACTTCTTCGGTGCCCCCAACTCGAAGAACAACTACTACATCGACGTCGGTGCAGACTTCGAACTTGGCAACGGCTGGGGCCTGAAAGCCCACCTCGGCTATCAGAAACTCAAGAACGATCCCGCCATCAGCGGCTACGTAGACTATCTGGTCGGGGTTACGAAGGACATCGATGGCTGGGTGATCGGCGCATCGGTCGTTGGCGCGACACACAGAGACTGGTACCAGACCGACAAGGGTCGTGACGCCGGCCGTCCCGGCTTCGTGCTGAGCGTTGCCCGCGCGTTCTGAGACCGCTCAGTTCGTAACGCGAATACCAGCGTCTTCCATACCAGCAGTACCGGTGACGTGCGGGGCCACGCGGCCCCGCCCACGTCGCTGCCCACGCCCCATACAGCTCACCTGCCTGCTGCCGTCCCAGGCAACCCGCCACCTCGTGGCATCCGCCCATGGGCCCACGTGGCGCACTGCCGCCGGATTCCGCAACTCCCCCACGAAACGATCGCTTTGCGGCCCTCTCCTTCGAGCGAGAGCCGGCGTGGATCTCTTGGACAATCTTCGCAATCCTCGCATGAGGAGGGTGCCGCACGCCCACACAGGTTCACAAAATTCTTCTAACAGACGGGCAAACACCCCTACACTTGCGGGAGGCCCACCATAACCCGGGCACCGATGCAGATCAGGGTATTCCTGCGTACCACCAGAAAGGAGACCATTAATGGTACAGACCGCACTCATCATCGCCTTCGCGTTCATGAGCGTCATCATCGGAGGTGGCTTCTCATCCGGGCTGGAGATCACCCAGTTCTTCACCTCCTTTGGGACGATCGGAATCGTCGGAACGGTGATAGCGACGATCCTGTTCGCATTTCTGGGCATGGAGATCGGTCGCATCAGCGGCGAGCTGCGCGCTACTTCTCACAAGGAAGTGCTGCGCCACCTGTTCGGCCACCGGCTCGCCGTGGTTTTCGATGCCGGCCTCACCTTCTTCCTGTTTGGCGTGGGGGTCGCCATGCTGGCGGGTGCAGGATCAATGGGCAAGCAACTGTTCGGCATTGACGCCTTCTACGGCAGCCTGTGCATGACGGTGCTGGTCATTCTCACGCTCTGCCTGCGCTCGGAACGCATCGTTCAAGTGATCAGCGCCGTCACTCCCCTGCTGGTCGTCACCATCCTGCTGATCTCAATCTATTCATTGACCGACATCGAGATTCTGCCCAGCAGCACCCTGAATACCACAGCCGCCACGATGGAACATGCGGCACCCAACTGGCTGCTGTCAGCCGTGCTCTATGTAGCGTTCAATATTGCCGTGGCGTTTCCCATGCTGGCGGTCATCGGTGGCCTTACACCCAGCATCAGGACAACCACCGTGGGCGGCCTGCTCGGCGGCATCGGCCTGGGTTTGCTGTTGGGCATCATGAACGTTTGCCTGTATTTCAATGTGGAACAGATCCACGGGCTGGAACTGCCCACCCTCGGTCTTGCCGGGCGTCATGGCACGTTCTTTACGGTCCTGATGTCGATATCCATCCTCTGCATGATTTTCAGTACTGCCGTGGGCATGTTCTTCAGCTGCACCGCGCGCTGGACCACCCAGGAAACGAAGCAGTTCCGTATCCTGGCAGTAATCCTTTGCGTGGTCGGGTTCGGCGCCAGCTTCGCCGGCTTCACCACCCTCATCGGCACGGTGTATCCGCTGCTGGGCTATCTGGGCATCGGTCTGATACTGGCGGTGCTGATATCCTGGTGGCGGCTGCGCAAAGCGCGCCGCCTGGCCGTATCCGGCGCCGCGAAGTAACCTGTACCTGCGAGGAAATGACTCTACCTGACACTTTTCCGATTCCACCCGAACTGCCGGGTTTGCTCGCGTCGGCGCGCAAGCTCGTCGTGTTCACGGGAGCGGGCGTATCCGCGGAAAGCGGTATTTCAACGTTTCGCGACCGAACCACCGGGTTGTGGGCGCGCTTCGATCCCCAGCAACTGGCTACGCCCGAGGCATTCAGAGTCAATCCACCGCTGGTCTGGGGCTGGTATGAAGCACGGCGACGCTCCATTCTGAACGCCCGGCCCAACCCGGCTCACATCGCACTGGCCAGGTTTGGCGAGCTGCTGCCCGAAGTAGTGGTCGTCACACAGAATGTCGACGACCTGCACGAACGTGCCGGCAGCCATCCGGTGCTTCACCTGCATGGGCGCCTCGATGAAGCACGCTGTTTCCGCTGCGACCGCCCCTATCGACATCAGGGGCCTCCTCCGCCCGAAGCAGGCGAGGCCGAGATCACGCCGCCCACCTGCGAGGCATGCGGCCATCCGATCCGTCCCGGGGTGGTCTGGTTTGGCGAATCGTTGCCGCACGACGTCTGGTCACAGGTACTGCAGCATGTCAACGAGTGCGACGCGCTGTTTTGCGTGGGCACCTCGGCGGTGGTGTACCCGGCCGCCGAAATCCCCTTGATTGCCCTGTCCCGCGGCGCCACCGTGGTTCAGGTGAACCCGCAGCCCACCGAACTTGACGCGCGCGTCCGTTACAACTTGCACGGCAAGGCGGGAGAAGTCCTGCCTGCTCTGTTCGAGGCCGTGCGGCAACATGAGCCTGAAAGACAGTGAAGCCAAACTGTGTCGAAGTCACCCCGTTCCAGGAAGAAGGCAAGCCGGTTCTCAGGGGCCGTGGCCACCCGGTCCAGGTAATTCAGGGCAGCAATTTCCTGTTCGGTAAGCGGCACGCCCAGAGCCTTGTGTCCGGCAACCAGGTTCGAGCGCAAGTAGCGCGAACTCAGCTGGCCATCCACCACTGCGAACACCGGGACGCGCTCGGCAGTTACTGGCGGAAGCCCGGGACCTTCCTCTCCCAGCAGCTGGTAGTGGAAACCGCGGTACAGGGCGTCGAGGTGCTCGGGGGCGGTGTCGCGGATCTGGTCGTGCACGGTAACCGCACTAACCACCACCGAAGCGCCCCCTTTCATGGATTTGTGCCAGCAGGCCAGCGAAATGATCGCGGTAATGTCGTTGTGGGGGCGCAGCTCGAGGTTGCTGCGATACATGCGTGGCGTGGGGTCTTCGGCGGTGGCGTCGATGACATGCCCGATGAGGCAGGGAACTCGGCAATGATCAGCCGAATGACCAGTTCGACAAACATTGCTCAATTCACGAC
>CALAGD010000105.1 GCA_937891425.1 uncultured Pigmentiphaga sp. | reverse complement strand
TTTCAGGACCCGGTGCCCAAGGGTGACCACGCCGAGTCGGGTACTGCTCCCGAGCGTCAATCCGGGTTGGACGCCGGAACCCACGCGTCAGCCGGTCGGGCCTCAGCAGAAGCCTGATTCCAGTGCGTTGCAGGGCCCACACCCGACGTAACCGGCGAGGCATTTACTTCGAGCTTGCAAGGCTCCATCAGTGCGCACACTGTTTCGCTGCAGCGTCAAATTCATGCACCATTGCAGCGCAAATGCAAGATAAAATTGAAAGCAATTGTAACAGCATGCTATGTGACGACCCATAGAAAATGGGGACGCATTAATGAAAGAGTCTGATGGCATGATGCGAATGTCAGCATGTTGTTTCAATAAGCTATTGAAAATAATAGATAAAATTAAACTCACAAACTCCGTTAGCTGCGTTCTTCAGCGCCTTAAAATTAGGGACGCATCATGAAGACGTGCGTTGCTTGACGCGGCCATCCGCTGTAATGTTTCCTCCACGCGCCCATGTGCGCCCGAATTCTCGAATTCAGTCAAGTCGCAACCATCGACGAATCAGCCCCTGCGAAGTAGTTCCTGTGGTGTATGCGTGTGCCGTGCGCCGCGCGTGTTTCCCCTTCGCTGCATTTGCCAGGGCTCATCCAAACCGGGAAACTCATCATGGCTCAAGACCCTCGTCTTCACGACGGCGTTGCTTCCCCGTCCGCCCCGCGCGACGCGCGCGGCCTGTATGACCTTCGTTACGAGCACGACTCCTGTGGCGTGGGCTTCGTGGCCCACATCAAGGGCCGCAAAAGCCATACGGTGATCGAGCAGGGGTTGAAGATCCTCGAGAACCTCGACCATCGCGGTGCGGTAGGTGCGGACCCGCTCATGGGCGACGGCGCCGGTATCCTCATCCAGATTCCGGACGAACTGTATCGGGAAGACATGGCACGCCAGGGCGTCACCCTGCCGCCGCCCGGAGACTACGGCGTTGCCATGGTGTTCCTGCCCAAGGAAACGGCCTCGCGCCTGGCCTGCGAACAGGAGCTCGAGCGTGCGGTGCGTTCCGAAGGGCAGGTCGTGCTTGGCTGGCGCGACGTTCCCATAGATCGCGAGATGCCCATGTCGCCCACCGTGCGTGAGCGCGAACCGGTCATCCGTCAGCTGTTCATTGGCCGGGGCGGCGACATCATGGTGCCCGATGCACTCGAGCGCAAGTTGTACGTCATTCGCAAGACGGCCAGCCACGCCATTCAGAAGATGCAGCTCGCGCACGGTCAGGAATACTTCGTTCCGTCGGCCTCCACCCGCACTGTCATTTACAAGGGCCTGTTGCTTGCCAACCAGGTTGGCGTGTATTACCGCGACCTGGCCGACCCGCGGGCGACTTCGGCGCTTGCCCTGGTGCACCAGCGTTTCTCCACGAACACGTTCCCTGCCTGGCCGCTGGCTCACCCCTATCGTCTGGTGGCGCACAACGGCGAGATCAACACCGTGAAGGGCAATTTCAACTGGCTGCGCGCGCGCGAAGGAGCGATGCGCTCGCCGGTGCTGGGCGACGATCTGGCCAAGCTGTACCCCATCGTGTACGAGGGGCAGTCGGATACGGCGGTGTTCGACAACTGCCTGGAACTGCTGGTGATGTCAGGCTACCCGCTGGCCCACGCCATGATGATGATGATCCCCGAGGCGTGGGAGCAGGACGAAAGCATGGATGCCCACCGGCGCGCCTTCTACGAATACCACGCGGCCATGATGGAGCCATGGGACGGCCCGGCCGCGATGGTGTTTACCGATGGTCGTCAGATTGGCGCCACGCTCGACCGCAACGGTCTGCGTCCGGCCCGTTACATCGTCACCGATGACGACATGGTCATCCTGGCCTCGGAAGCGGGAACCCTGCCGCTGCCCGAGCACCGTATTGTCAAGAAGTGGCGCCTGCAGCCGGGCAAGATGCTGCTCATCGACCTGGAGCAGGGTCGCATTATCGAAGACGACGAACTGAAGGCGCAGATCGCAGCCTCGCGCCCATACCGTCAATGGATCGACCGGCTGCGCGTCAAGCTCGATTCCCTGCCCGAGCCTGAGCACGCTCATGCGGTTCCGCGCTCGCATGCGTCGCTGTTTGAACGCCAGAAGGCCTTCGGCTGGACCCAGGAAGATTTCAAGGTCGTACTCGAGCCCATGGCCCGCAAGGCTGAAGAAGAAGTGGGGTCGATGGGTAACGACGCGCCGCTCGCGGTGCTGTCGAACCGGCCGAAGCCGCTCTACAACTACTTCCGCCAGCTGTTTGCGCAGGTTACCAACCCGCCGATCGACCCGATCCGCGAGCAGCTGGTGATGTCGCTGGTGTCGTTCATCGGTCCCAAGCCGAACCTGCTCGACATCAACAACGTGAACCCTCCGCTGCGCCTGGAGGTGGCCCAGCCCATCCTGGATTTTGCCGCGATGGCGCAGATTCGCCAGATCGAGGGCATCACCAATGGCAAGTTCCGCAGCTGGGAGCTCGACATCACCTACCCGGTTGCCTGGGGCAAGGAAGGGATCGAGGCCTCGCTGGCCGCGCTGTGCTCGCAGGCTGCGGACGCCGTGCGCCGTGGCTACAACATCCTGATCGTGACCGACCGTCGTGTGGACGCCGACAGGGTCGCCATCCCCGCGCTGCTGGCAACGTCAGCCATCCACCAGCACCTGATCCGGCTGGGCCTGCGTACGTCGACCGGACTCGTGGTTGAAACCGGCTCGGTGCGCGAAGTGCATCACGTCGCCCTGCTGGGTGGCTATGGTGCCGAAGCGATCCACCCCTACCTGGCGATGGAATCGCTCATGGCCCGCTTTGGCGACGGCAGCAATGGTGAAATCAGCGGCGAACAGGCCATCGCCAACTATGTAAACGCGTTGGGCAAGGGCCTGAAGAAGGTCCTGTCCAAGATGGGCATCTCTACCTACATGTCGTACACCGCGGCGCAGATCTTCGAGGCCGTGGGCCTGCAGAAGTCGCTGGTCGACAAGTACTTCCCGGGTACGGCCAGCAGTATCGAGGGTGTGGGCATCTTCGAGATCGCCGAAGAAGCCTTGCGCCAGCACGCAGCCGCGTTCGCGGACGAGCCCGGCCAGCCCCGCCGCCTGGATGTCGGAGGCGAGTACGCATTCCGCTACAACGGCGAAGAGCACATGTGGACGCCGGATGCGATCGCGCACCTGCAGCATGCGGCACGCAGCGGCGACTACCGCACGTACAAGGAATACGCACAGATCATCAACGACCAAAGCAGGCGTTTCATGACGCTGCGTGGGCTGTTCGAGTTCCGCTTCGACCCGGCCCGCGCGATCCCTGTCAGCGAAGTGGAGCCCGCCGTCGAGATCGTGAAGCGCTTCACCACCGGCGCCATGTCGCTGGGTTCCATCTCCACCGAAGCTCATGCCGTGCTCGCCGTGGCCATGAACCGCATCGGCGGCAAGTCGAACACGGGTGAGGGCGGTGAAGACCCGTTGCGTTACCGCCAGGAACTGCGCACCGGCAGCAGCGGTATCCACGACGGCGATACGCTCGCTTCCATCCTCGGGGCCGACCGGGTCGTGGCCGATATTCTGCTGCGCGAGGGTGACTCCCTGCGTTCGCGCATCAAGCAGGTGGCGTCGGGCCGCTTCGGTGTCACTGCCGAATACCTGGTCAGCGCCGACCAGATCCAGATCAAGATGGCGCAGGGCGCGAAGCCGGGCGAGGGCGGGCAGCTGCCTGGGCACAAGGTTTCGCCGTACATCGCGGAACTGCGTTATTCGGTGCCTGGCGTAGGCCTGATTTCGCCTCCGCCGCATCACGACATCTATTCAATTGAAGACCTGGCCCAGCTGATCCACGACCTGAAGAACGTGAATCCGCGTGCTTCGATCTCGGTGAAGCTCGTCTCGGTGGTGGGTGTGGGTACGGTTGCCGCAGGCGTGGCCAAGGCCAAGGCGGACCACGTGGTCATCGCGGGGCATGACGGGGGCACGGGCGCTTCGCCGGTGTCATCGATCAAGCACGCCGGCACGCCGTGGGAACTGGGGCTGGCCGAAACCCAGCAGACGCTGGTGCTCAACCGTCTGCGCGGGCGCATCCGCGTGCAGGTCGACGGCCAGATCAAGACCGGACGCGATGTCGTCATCGGCGCCCTGCTGGGGGCCGACGAGTTCGGCTTCGCCACCGCGCCGCTGGTTGCCGAAGGCTGCATCATGATGCGCAAGTGCCACCTGAACACGTGCCCGGTGGGGATTGCCACCCAGGATCCGGTGCTGCGCAAGCGCTTCCAGGGCCAGCCCGAACACGTGGTGAACTACTTCTTCTTCGTTGCCGAGGAAGTTCGCGAGCTCATGGCGCAGCTGGGCGTGCGCCGATTTGACGAACTCATCGGCCGTACCGACCTGCTTGACATGCGTGCGGGCATCGCTCACTGGAAGGCAGCAGGGCTGGATTTCAGCCGCATCTTCCATCAACCGGTCGTGCCCGAAACCGTGGCGCGCCGCCATGTGGAAGCACAGGAACACGGCCTCGAGAACGCGCTGGACCTGCAGCTGATCGAGCGCAGCATGCCGGCGCTGGAGCGTGGCGAGAAAGTGTCGTTCATCGTGCCCATCCGCAACCGCAACCGCAGCGTGGGCGCCATGCTCTCGGGCGAGGTGGCCCTGCGGTACGGCCAGGAAGGCCTGCCCGACGACACCATCCACATCCAGTGCAACGGCGTGGCTGGCCAGAGTTTCGGCGCCTTCCTCGCGCGTGGCGTCACGTTCGACCTGGTCGGCGAAGCGAACGATTATGTCGGCAAGGGCCTGTCAGGTGGACGGATCGTGGTGCGTCCGCCCAACGACTTCCGCGGCTACACGCCCGAACACATCATTGTTGGCAACACGGTGCTGTACGGCGCCATCGCGGGCACGGCATTCTTCAGTGGCGTGGCCGGCGAACGCTTCGCCGTGCGCAACTCGGGTGCGGCTGCGGTGGTCGAGGGTACCGGCGACCACGGGTGCGAGTACATGACCGGCGGAACCGTGGTGGTGCTGGGCCGGACGGGGCGCAACTTCGCGGCGGGGATGTCGGGTGGCGTGGCTTACGTGTACGACCCGGACGGCAGCTTTGCGGCCCGCTGCAACCGCGCCATGGTCGACCTCGAGCCGGTGCTGCCGGCGGCCGAGCAGGAAGCGCTCGGCAACCGTGCGGAATGGCACATGGTCGAGCGTGGGGGCGTGCGGGAAGCCGACGAAGTCATTCTCAAACGGCTCGTCGAAAGCCATTTCCGCTACACCGGCAGCCTGCGCGCCCGCGAAATTCTGGGCGACTGGGCCAAGGCGCGGCGCCGCTTCGTGAAGGTCATGCCGCGTGAATACCGCCGCGCGCTGGCCGACATGTGGCACGCGGCTGCCGCCGAACAACGCGACGAGTCCGCCCCCGAGACCGTCGCCGCAAGCTGAGGGTGGTTGCATGATGATGGCCTTGCCTTCCACGACCACCCACCTGGATACCATGACCGCATCGCGCTGACGACGCGAGGCTACGAATCAGCAGGATGACCTATGGGAAAAGTCACCGGATTTCTCGAATACGCCCGATTGAGCGAGCCGACCGAGCCGCCGCGCAAGCGCGTCCGGCACTGGCGTGAGTTCGTTGCAGCGTTGGCCGAGCCCGACGCGCAACAACAGGCGGCGCGATGCATGGATTGCGGGATCCCGTTTTGCAACAACGCGTGTCCCGTGCACAACCTCATCCCCGACTGGAACGACCTGGTGTACCGGAACGAGTGGCGTGAAGCGCTGGAAGTGCTGCACCAGACCAACAACTTTCCGGAATTCACGGGGCGGGTGTGCCCGGCGCCGTGCGAAGCGGCGTGCACGCTCAACATCAACGACGATGCCGTCGGCATCAAATCCATCGAACATGCCATCGCTGACCGGGGCTGGCACGAAGGGTGGATCACGCCGCAGCGTCCGTTGCGCAAGACCGGCAAGCAGGTCGCGGTGGTGGGGTCGGGCCCGGCGGGCCTGGCCTGTGCACAGCAGCTGGCGCGTGCCGGTCATGCGGTGACTGTCTTCGAAAAGAACGACCGTATCGGTGGGCTGTTGCGTTACGGCATTCCTGATTTCAAGCTCGAGAAGCACCAGATCGACCGCCGCATCGCGCAGATGGAAGAAGAGGGCGTGGTGTTCCAGACCTCAACCTACATTGGCGATCCGGCGGCGGGCAAGGCGTATGCCGCCACCCTGGATCATGCCCTGACCATCCGCACGCCGGCGGAACTGCACGCCGAGTTCGACGCCATCGTGCTGACCGGTGGCTCTGAAACCCCGCGTGACCTCAATGTGCCGGGTCGCGAGCTCGAGGGCATCTACTTCGCGATGGACTTCCTGCGCCAGCAGAACAAGGTGGTAGCCGGCGATCGCATCGAGCGCCACATTTCGGCGGCGGGCAAGCACGTCGTGGTCATCGGCGGTGGCGACACCGGATCGGATTGCGTCGGCACCAGCAACCGTCAGGGTGCGAAGTCGGTCACCCAGCTGGAGCTGCTGCCCCGCCCGCCCGAGTCGGAAAACAAGCCGCTGACCTGGCCATACTGGCCCCTGCGCCTGCGAACCTCGTCGTCGCATGAGGAGGGCTGCGAACGTGAATGGTCGGTGGCGACCAAGGCCTTCGAAGGCGAGAATGGCCGCGTCGAGCGGCTGGTGCTGGTCCGCCTGGAGTGGGTGCGTGACGAGGCCACCGGCCAGATGAAGATGCAGGAAGTGCCCGACTCCCAGTTCACGCTGAAGGCTGACCTGGTTCTGCTGGCCATGGGTTTCGTGGCACCCGTGCGCAACGTGCTGGAAGCGTTCGGCGTCGAGATCGACAAGCGCGGCAACGCCCTCGCGCCCAACACCACCTACCGCACGAACGTCGACAAGGTATTTGCTGCGGGTGACATGCGTCGTGGCCAGTCGCTGGTGGTGTGGGCCATCCACGAGGGCCGTCAGGCAGCGCGGGCGGTTGACACTTACCTGATGGGCAGCTCCCGTCTGCCTGGCTGAGCTGGCTGGCGCAAGGAGGACATCGCTCAGACGGTGAACGAATTGAAGGGAAAGTGAAACGCAAGCGCCGGTGCCATGTACGGTGTGCTGCAGAAACGGAACATTGTTTCATATGCTGGGGTGATCCCCACCGTTTCCGGGCGCACCGGCGCGGCCCGGCTGGCGCGGGCGCCTGACGCGCGGCGTGTTCAACCCGCGTGCGCCGTCAGGCAGCGCGGGCGCGAAACAGCATGGTGTGGATTTGCCCCACGCCTGTTGGTTTTTTTGTACACTCCGCTAACATGCGATCCAACTCGGGCGTGGTTTCGGGTTATTCTGTAACGATTAAGACACGCATCCTGGAAGCTGTCCGAAAATTCCGGAGACGGTTCTCGCCCATCCCAAGGCGCGTCTAGAAGTTGCTGTGCTGCCGTAAGGGTAACAGCGCGCGCACTTCCCATACCGGTAAATCACACCAGATTACCAAGCTCGAGTCTTCATGTTGCGTGAAGATCGGCAATCTTCGTGTTTCACATTCCTAGAACATTCGTATCAATCGGACGGGCGCCGGGTGCGCCTGTCCTATCCATGAAGGAACAGCCATGAGCGACGCTATCAAGCACGTGAGCGACTCCACTTTCGAGGCCGAGGTGCTGCAATCGTCAACACCCGTACTCGTCGACTTTATGGCCACCTGGTGCGGTCCCTGCAAGATGATTGCGCCCGTTCTCGAACAGGTAGCCGTAGAGTTCGCCGACCGCCTGCGTATCGTCAAGGTCGATGTGGACGAATGTCCGGGTACGGCTGCCAAGTACGGCATCCGTGGCGTACCCACGCTCATATTGTTCAAGAATGGCGCGCCGGCGCAGACGAAAGTCGGCGCCATGTCGAAATCCCAGCTCACCGAATTCCTGAACAACGCCCTGTAAACCGTGTCACGCGTCCGGCAGACGAAGCATCGTCTGCACCTTGAACAGACACTTCCGACGACGTGATTGCTGGCAATCCGCAGAGTCCAACCGATCGAAGCCCTGGCATGAGAACCCCATCCTGGCCTCCCGCTCTGCGGTTCTGTGTCTGCAATCGCGGATCCCTGCGAGGAAGGTTGGGCCGTAAGCCGGTAGTCGCATACTCCGTGAATCGACCAACGTGTTTCTCGCTCCAGGCATTCCTCTCCCATACTGCTTTCTATGCATCTGAATGAACTGAAAACCCTGCACGTATCGCAGCTGCTTGAGCTCGCCGCTTCGCTGGATATCGAGAACGCCAACCGCATGCGCAAGCAGGAACTGATGTTTGCCATCATGAAGCGGCGTGCAAAACAAGGCGAGCAGATATTCGGGGACGGAGTGCTCGAGGTTTTGCCGGATGGCTTCGGCTTCCTGCGCTCACCCGAAACCTCGTATCTGGCCAGCACCGACGATATTTACATTTCGCCTTCCCAGATCCGGCGGTTCAATCTGCACACCGGCGATTCCATCGAGGGTGAGGTACGTACGCCCAAGGATGGCGAGCGGTACTTCGCACTGGTGAAGGTCGACAAGGTCAATGGCCTGCCGCCCGAAGCGGTCAAGCACCGCATCATGTTCGAGAACCTCACGCCGCTGCATCCCAACGAGCCGCTGCGTCTTGAACGCGATATCAAGAGCGAAGAAAACCTGACGGGTCGCATCCTCGACATCTTCGCCCCCATGGGCAAGGGCCAGCGTGCGTTGCTGGTGGCCAGCCCGAAGTCGGGGAAAACCGTGATGATGCAGCACATCGCCCATGCGATTACTGCCAACCATCCGGAGGTCATCCTCATCGTGCTGCTCATCGACGAGCGGCCCGAGGAAGTCACCGAAATGCAGCGCTCGGTACGTGGTGAAGTCGTGGCGTCCACCTTCGACGAGCCCGCGACCCGCCACGTGCAAGTGGCCGAGATGGTCATCGAGAAGGCTAAGCGGCTGGTGGAGCTCAAGCATGACGTCGTCATCCTGCTCGACTCGATCACCCGTCTGGCGCGTGCCTACAATACCGTGGTGCCGGCATCCGGCAAAGTGCTGACCGGGGGTGTCGATGCCAATGCCCTGCAGCGCCCCAAACGCTTCTTCGGTGCGGCGCGCAACCTCGAAGAGGGTGGTTCGCTCACCATCATCGGTACCGCGCTCATCGACACCGGCAGCCGGATGGACGAAGTGATTTACGAAGAGTTCAAGGGCACCGGCAACTGCGAAGTGCACCTCGAGCGTCGTCTGGCCGAGAAGCGCATCTACCCCGCCATCAATCTCAACAAATCGGGCACACGTCGCGAGGAGTTGCTCATCAAGCCCGAGCTGCTGCAGAAGATCTGGGTGCTGCGCAAGTTCATCCACGAAATGGACGAAGTGGAAGCGATGGAGTTCATCCTCGACAAGATGCGCTCTACCAAGAACAATGCCGAGTTCTTCGAAATGATGAAACGGGGCTGAAATCCGTCGGCCGGCAACAGAAAAGGCGCCATCACTTGCGTGTGGCGCCTTTGTTTTTTGGGGCGTACCGTTTCATGGGCGCATTGCCTAGGCGGCGGGGGTGGACGCCCCCCGGGCCGCATGTCACCCGCTACTGATCGAGCTTCTGGCGCAGCAGTTCGTTGACCTGCTGCGGGTTGGCCTTGCCGCGAGCGGCCTTCATGACCTGGCCGACGAGCGAATTGAAGGCCTTCTCCTTGCCGGCACGATACTCTTCGACGATGCGCGCATTGGCTGCGAGCACCTCGTCGATCATGGCCGCAATGGCACCCGTGTCGGTAATCTGCTTCAGGCCCTTGGCCTCGATGATGGCATCGGGATCGCCGCCGTGCTCGCCCGCCCACATGGCAGAGAACACCTCACGCGCAATCTTGTTCGAGATGGTGCCATCGTGGATGCGGCCGATGAGGCGTGCCAGCGCATCGCTGGAGACCGGGCACTGTTCGATGCCGATCTCCTCACGATTGAGGGCAGCAGCCACTTCGCCCATGACCCAGTTCGCCGCGAGCTTGCCCTGGCCTGCGGGCACGGCGCGCGCCGTGGCCTCGAAATAGTCGGCAATGGCGCGGCTGAGCGTAAGCTGGGACGCATCGTACGGCGTTACCCCATACTCTTCCACGAAGCGCGCGCGCCGCGCTTCGGGCAGCTCGGGCATGTCGGCCCGGACGCGCTCGATCCAGTCGTGGGTGATGACCAGGGGCGGCAGATCGGGGTCAGGGAAGTAGCGATAGTCATGCGCGTCTTCCTTGGTGCGCATGCTGCGGGTTTCGTCATTGTCCGGGTCGTACAGCCGCGTTTCCTGAATGATGGTACCTCCATCTTCGAGGATCTCGATCTGGCGCCGGGCTTCGTATGCGATGGCCCGCTCGAGGAAGCGGAACGAGTTGACGTTCTTGATCTCGGTGCGGGTGCCGAATTCTGCTTGCCCGCGAGGCCGTACCGACACGTTGGCGTCGACCCGAAACGAGCCTTCCTGCATGTTGCCGTCGCAGATGCCCAGCCACACCACCAGGGTGTGCAGGGCACGCGCGTAGGCGGCCGCTTCTTCGGGTGAACGCATGTCGGGTTCGGACACTACTTCCAGCAGCGGTGTGCCCGCCCGGTTGAGGTCGATGCCGCTGGAGGGTTCGCCGTTGGGCCCGATGAATGCCGCGTCGTGCAGCGACTTGCCCGCGTCTTCCTCGAGGTGGGCGCGCGTCAGTCGCACGGTCTTGAGCGTGTCACCAACCAGGAAGCTGATGGTGCCGCCCTGAACGACGGGTATTTCATACTGACTGATCTGGTAGTTCTTGGGCAGGTCAGGATAGAAGTAATTCTTGCGCGCGAAGATGGAGCGCGGCGCGATGCTGGCACCGACCGCCAGCCCGAACAGGATGGCGCGCTCGACCGCACCCCGGTTCAGTACGGGCAGGGTGCCGGGCAGGGCGAGGTCGACGGCGCTGGCCTGCGTATTGGGCGGGGCACCGAAGGCCGTGCTGGAGCCCGAGAAGATTTTGGAAACCGTGGACAGCTGTACGTGGGTTTCCAGACCAATGACGATTTCCCAGTTCATGCTTGCTCCGGACGACGCTTGTGCCAGTCGGTTGCCTGCTGGTAGCAGTGCGCGACGTGCAGCAGGCGGCCTTCATCGAAGTAGTTGCCAATGATCTGCAGGCCGATCGGGCGGCGTGCGTGGTCTCCGTGGCCGAAGCCGCAAGGAATGGACATGGCAGGCAGGCCCGCCAGGTTGGCCCCCAGCGTGAACACGTCGGCCAGGTACATGGCTACCGGGTCGTTGGCTACCGTGCCCAGGTCACCGGCCACGGTGGGCGCTACCGGCCCCATGATGACATCGCATTGTTCCGACAAGGCGCGGTGGTATTCCTGAGCCACCAGCCGCCGCACGCGCTGGGCCTGCAGGTAATAGGCGTCGTAATAGCCGTGCGACAGCACATAGGCTCCCGTGAGGATGCGCCGCTGCACTTCGGCGCCGAAGCCTTCGGCGCGCGAGCGGGCCATCATGTCGGCGATGTCGGTGTAGGTGCTGGCCCTGTGGCCGTATCGGACGCCATCGAAGCGCGACAGGTTGCTGGATGCTTCTGCTGTGGCAATGACGTAGTAGGCGGCAATGGCGTAGTCGGTGCTGGGCAGCGAAATGGAAACACAGGTTGCGCCCAGGGCCTCGTACTGCTGGAGAGCGGCCTTGATGGCGGCAGCCACGTCGGGCGAGACGCCCGGGCCCATGAATTCGTCGGGAACCCCGATGCGCAGCCCAGCCAGGGGTGCACTGTCAGTGCCGCCCACGTGTCCGGCCTCGAACGCTGCACGTACCCGGCCCGGGCGGTTCGCTTGCTGACCGCACTGCTGCAGGCTGGTCGAGTCGCGTTCGTCGAAGCGGCTGATCGGGTCGAGCAGTTCGAGCAGGTCGATTGCGCTGCGTGCCATCGGCCCGCCCTGGTCGAGGCTGGAACCATAGGCGATCATGCCCCAGCGCGACACGGTGCCGTAAGTGGGCTTGATGCCGCTGATGCCGCACATCGAGGCCGGCTGGCGGATGGATCCGCCCGTGTCGGTGCCGGTGGCAGCTATGACTAGGCCAGCGGCAACCGCGGCAGCTGAGCCACCCGAAGAGCCGCCCGGTACTGCGCGCGGGTCCCAGGGGTTGCGCACGGGACCGAAGGCGGAATTCTCGTTGGACGAACCCATGGCGAACTCGTCGCAATTGAGCTTGCCCAGCGAGACCGCGCCGGCGGCTTGCAGGAACTCGACCACGGCGGCGTCGAACGGGCTGACATAGTTCGCGAGCATCTTGCTGCCCGCGGTGGTGCGCCAGCCACGCGTGACGAAGACATCCTTGTGGGCAATGGGTACGCCAGCGAGTGGACCGGCCTCGCCCCGGGCCAGCGCGGCATCGGCCGCCTCGGCCTGTGCCAGGGTGAGGCTGTCGTCAACATGCAGGAAGGCATTCAGGTCGGACTGCGCATGGATGGCGCCCAGGGCGCTTTGCGCAATCTCGCGTGCCGATACCTGCTTCTGCCTGAGTGCATCACGCAGGGCGGCGATCGATTCGAATTCGGTGTGCAGGGGATGCGTCATGTTCGGTGAAATGCGCTGCAGCGCTGTCGTCGGAAGGTACGCAATGCGTCTGGTTCCCGCAGAGGGGTCATTCGATGACCCGGGGTACCAGAAACAGGCCTTCATGCGCCGCAGGAGCGTTGGCCATGAGTTCGGCCCGGCGTTCTTCGCTGGATGGCTCGGTGACGGCGTCTTCGCGCAGGCGCAGTTGGACGTCTTCGATGGCGGACAGCGGGTGCGCCAGCGGTTCGACGCCTTCAGTGGGAGCCGCCTGGAGCTTCTGGATGAGGTTGAAGATCTTGTTCAGTTCAGCCAGCACGGCGGGGCGCTGGCTGGCCGGAAGGTCGATGCGGGCCAGTGCCGCCATGCGGATGACATCGTTTTCGGTAAGCGCCATGTAGATTCCTGCCGGACGCCGCGACCCGGAGCACCAGGGCTGCACGAATGAACAGCCTTGCATGCAACGCGCCTGCCGCAGCGGTGATGCGGGGAATGAAAGGGTTTAGTGCCGCAGGGGCAATCCTGCCAATTCGATTATAAGTTATCATTTCCCATTTGCCGGGCAAGTTGCTGGTTTAGCCTTTTTTACCCGCGTTTTTTGCGCTTTTTTTGCGCGCATTTTCAAGGCATCGTATACGCCCTGATCCTGGCGGGTGCAGCGGTCAGTTTCTTCCGGTAACCCACACGAAAGCGGTAGCTCGCAGCCGGCGGTCGCAGTTGACCCTCCATTCCCGCCTCGGGCGCACCCCACTGTTATGCGGCGGGTTTGCCATGTATTATTGCCGCAGCTGTTTTCCGCCTGGCGCCTCTCCTGAAATCTAAGTCCCCATGTTCGGATTCCTGCGCAGTTATTTCTCCAGCGACCTGGCTATCGACCTCGGTACCGCGAACACTCTTATATATGTGCGTGGCAAAGGCATCGTACTCGACGAGCCATCCGTGGTCGCCATCCGTCACGAAGGCGGTCCCAACGGCAAGCGAACCATCCAGGCGGTCGGCCACCAGGCCAAGATGATGCTGGGTCGGGTACCGGGCAACATTGAAGCCATCCGGCCCATGAAGGACGGCGTCATCGCCGACTTCACCGTCACCGAGCAGATGCTCAAGCAGTTCATCCGCATGGTTCACCCCAAGAACCTGCTCGCACCCAGCCCACGCATCATCGTATGCGTGCCCTGCGGTTCTACCCAGGTCGAGCGCCGGGCGATTCGCGAATCAGCCATGGGGGCGGGCGCCAGCCAGGTGTACCTCATCGAAGAGCCCATGGCCGCCGCCATTGGCGCCGGGCTGGCGGTTTCCGAACCCAGCGGCTCCATGGTGGTCGACATCGGGGGCGGCACCACGGAAGTGGCCATCATTTCGCTGGGTGGCATGGTGTACAAGGGGTCGGTGCGGGTTGGCGGCGACAAGTTCGACGAAGCCATCATCAACTACATTCGCCGCAATTTCGGCATGCTCATCGGCGAACCCACTGCCGAGCTCATCAAGAAGGAAATCGGTTCCGCGTTCCCGGGCTCGGAAATCCGTGAGATGGAAGTCAAGGGGCGCAACCTGTCCGAAGGCATTCCCCGCACGTTTTCCGTCTCGTCCAACGAAATCCTCGAGGCACTGACCGATCCGCTCAACCAGATCGTCTCGGCAGTCAAGATCGCGCTCGAACAGGCACCCCCGGAACTGGGTGCCGACGTTTCCGAGAAGGGCATCGTCCTCACCGGCGGGGGCGCGTTGCTGCGCGACCTTGATCGCCTGCTGCAGGAAGAAACCGGATTGCCCGTGCTCGTTGCCGACGACCCCCTCACCTGCGTGGTCCGCGGTTGCGGCGAGGCGCTCGAGCACATGGACAAGCTCGGCTCGGTGTTCATTCACGACTGACTGCTGATGGTGCCGGATGCTCGGAAGCGCGCCGTCGCTCTTCAGGCAAGGCCCGCCGGGCTGGGCCAAGGTATTTGGCTTCATCGCCGTATGTGTCGCGCTCATGCTCGCCGATGCGCGCTGGCGCGTGCTTGAAGTGGCGCGCTACTACCTCTCGGCAGCCGTCTACCCCTTCCAGTACGTCATGATGTTGCCGCGCGATGCCGCGCGTCAGTTCACCGGCTGGCTCGACGCGGCGGCACGCATCCGCGCGGAAGCCGAAGCCCTGCAGCGCCAGCGCATCGAACTGGCCCAGCTGGCCACATATGCTTCCCGGCTGGCCGAAGAGAACAGTCAGCTGCGCCGTCTGCTGGGGGTAGTGGAAGAAGGAGAGGGGCCACCTACCGTGCTGGTCGAGCTACTGTACGAGTCCCGGACGTCGGTCGACCAGCGGCTGATCATCAACAAGGGGCGCAATGCCGGTATCGCTGCCGGCATGCCGGTCATCGATGAAAAAGGCCTGGTCGGGCAAGTCGTCCGCGCCGGACCGGTGACCGCCGAAGTCGCTCTCATTACCGACCGGCTGGTATCGGTGCCGGTACAGGTATTGCGCAACGGGCTGCGTGCCCTGGCTTTTGCTGATGCCCAGCCGGGCAAGCTCGAACTGCGGTATGTGCCCATCGATGCCGATGTCGACGAAGGCGACCTGCTGGTTACCAGCGGGCTGGGCGGATGGTTTCCCGCTGGGGTGCCGGTTGCCGAAGTGGAACTCGTACGCCCGGATCCGGTCAGCGGCTATGCCCGCATCGTGGCGCGCCCCCTGGCCAGCGCCGATCATTACCGTCACTTCCTCGTCCTGCTGACTGAAGGGCTGGATCGCGAGAAGCTCGACCCCGATACCGGATCGTCCGAGCCTCCGGCGGTGTCCGGCCCGGCCGAGTCCGAAACCGTTGCACCCGCCCGCCCACGGCGGCGCGACAATCCCGGATGATGACACCATCGCACGAGGTTGCACGAAGATATGCCCGCTAGCACAGGTGCGCGTCCACCGCATCATACGATGACCCCCGAGCGCCTGCCCGTGGAGGTCAGTGCGTGGTACGTGGCCTTGACCCTCTTCATCGCCTGGCTGCTGAACCTGCTGCCCTACGCAAGAATTCCCGGCGTACCGGATTTTTTTGGCATGTGTCTTGTCTATTGGGCTCTGCACCGCCCGCTGCGAGGCATGATGCTGATTGCCCTGGTTGCCGGCCTGCTGCTTGATGTTCACGACGCTGCCCTCTTGGGCGAGCATGCGCTAGCCTATATTCTTATGCTTTACTGGATCATGGTGCTGCGCCAGCGCATGCTGCGTTTCGGTCTCATCGGCCAGACACTGCACGTCTTTCCGGTATTCGTGCTGGCTTGGGCGGTCGCCGTGGCCATACGCAGCTGGCTGGTAGCGTCATTGCCCGGCTGGTGGTGGATTGCCGATGCGCTGGCAAGCGCCTTTTTCTGGCCCATGTTCGCGTGGCTGCTGCAGCTGCCCCAGCGGATCATGGCCAGAGCTGACCCCGCCTGATTCGAGCCGGTATGGTTGATCTCCTGCAAGTCAAACAAAGAACGCGCGCTTTTCGGCTCCGCATCCTGGTGGCTGGCGCGTTCGCGCTGCTTGCATTTGCCGTACTGATCTCGCGCTTCTGGTGGCTGCAGGTCGTACAGCACGGTACCTACCTCACCCGTGCCGAGAACAACCGTATTTCGGTGCAGGCCATTCCGCCCCGTCGCGGCGAAATCTTCGACCGCAACGGCATTCCGCTGGCGCGCAACGTATCCACCTGGACGCTCGAAGTAACCCCGCACCAAGTGCCCGATCTTCAGGCCACGCTCGACGCCATCGCGGAAATCATCCCACTTTCCGAAGCTGATCGCCGGCGTTTTACCCGTCTGGCGAAAGAGTCGGGGCGCTTTCAGAGCGTGCCGCTGCGCACCGACCTCACCGAACTCGAAGCGGCAGCCTTTGCAGCACAGCGCTTCCGGTTTCCCGGTGTGGAGCTGCGTTCGCGCTGGATGCGCGAGTATCCGCAAGGCGAAACCGCAGCACATGTCATCGGTTACATCAACCGCATTTCCGCGCAGGATGTCGAGCGCCTTGAAGCCGAAGGAAAGCTTGCCAACTATCGCGGCACGCAATACATCGGCAAGCAGGGGGTCGAGAAATCGTACGAAGATCTCCTGCACGGGGTGGCCGGCGCCCAGGCGGTTGAAGTCACTGCGCGGGGGCGGCCGGTGCGCGTGCTGCATCGAACCGATCCCGTGGCCGGGCGCGACCTTCGGCTGTCCATCGACATCCATCTGCAGCGGGTGGCCGAGACGAT
This sequence comes from uncultured Pigmentiphaga sp., assembly GCA_937891425.1. Classification (GTDB taxonomy): domain Bacteria; phylum Pseudomonadota; class Gammaproteobacteria; order Burkholderiales; family Burkholderiaceae_B; genus Verticiella. Next base: position 25,033 of record CALAGD010000105.1, on the reverse strand, counting down.
GCTTGAAGGGCGCCGCGGGGCCGTGGTGGCCATCGAGCCCGACTCGGGGGATGTCCTGGCCTTCGTCTCGCAGCCTTCGTTCGATCCCAACCTGTTCGTCAACGGCATCGATTCCGAGAACTGGCGCGCGCTGTCCGAGTCGCCCGACAAGCCTCTCATCAACCGCCCGCTCACCGGCACCTACCCCATTGGTTCCACCTACAAGCCCTTCATGGCCTTGGCCGCGCTGGAGCTGGGTTTCCGCACGGCGCGCGAAACCACGTACGACCCGGGGTACTTCGAACTGGCGGGACACAGGTTCCGCAATGCCGGCAGCGTAGCCTACGGACACGTGAATCTGCACCGCTCGCTGGTGGTGTCATCCGACACCTACTACTATGCCCTCGCGAGCGAGATGGGGGTGAACCGGATTCACGATTTCATGAAGCCGTTCGGCTTCGGCCAGATCACTGGCATCGACCTCGAGGGCGAGAAGCGCGGCATCCTGCCTTCCACCGAATGGAAGCGCCGCCGCTATTCCCGCCCGCGCGACCAGCACTGGTACAACGGTGAAACCGTTTCGGTTGGCGTGGGCCAGGGTTATAACGCGTTCACCATCCTGCAGCTGGCCCAGGCCACCGCGGTGCTGGCCAACGGGGGCAAGTACATCCGCCCGCACGTGGTGAAAAGCATCATGGCCAACGACCGGGAGCCGGAGTCGCCGACGGTGCGCGAGCCCAGTTACGTGATTCCGCTGGATCCACGTAATGTCGAAGTGGTGAAGGCTGCACTGGCGGACGTTACACGCACTGGTACGGCGCGGCGCGCGTTCGAGGGGGCGCCTTATCAGTCGGCGGGCAAGACCGGCACGGCGCAGGTTTTCAGTCTCAAGGGCGATCGGTACCGCGCAACCGAACTCGATGAGCGCATGCGCGACCATGCCTTGTATATGGCGTTCGCACCGGTTGATCACCCGCAGATTGCGGTTGCCATACTGGTTGAGAACGGCGGTTGGGGCGCACTGGCGGCGGCGCCGATCGCGCGTGCCATGTTCGACTACTGGCTGGTCGAGCGACCCAGGGCCCGCCTGCTCATCGCGGAATCGGTGGATGCCGCGACCGGAGCTGGGGCGGCCAATCCGGGACAGCGAGCGACATCCGTGGCAGCGGCCTCGGGGCCACAGCCGGTGGCCGCGCCGGCAGGGGGAGCAAACGGCCCGGCAGCGCCGCGCGCCGCGGTCTCCGCCGACTCGGCAGCGCGCGGCATGGTGCTCACTGCCGATCCAGGGCTTGCACGTGCCGACAATCCGGGGCGGCGTGATGCGCAGGCTCGCAGCCGTCCCGTCATGGAAGCACGGACGCCGGAAGGCGCTCCGCCAGCGCCGGTTGCCCGCTTCTCCGTGCGCAAGAGTGCCGAGGGTCTGCCTCCGCCACCTCCCATTCCTCCGGTGCCGCTCACCCTGTCTTCCGTGAGGGTTGAACCATGAGTGCCTCGCTGGCTCGTCGGGTGCTGTCGCGCATCTTCGTATTCGATCCCTGGCTCCTCCTCATCCTGCTGGCGCTCGCCGCGGTGGGGCTGGCGACCATGCACTCGGCGGTGGGCGGTACCGATGGCCGTTTCGTCGAGCAGGTACGGAATTTCGGGGTGGCGGCGCTGGCGCTGTGGCTGGCGGCGCAGACTTCTCCACGCGTCCTGCAGCAGGTCGCGGTGCCCGCTTACCTGATCGGGCTGGTGCTGCTGCTGGCGGTCGAGTTCTTCGGCGAGACCCGCCAGGGCGCAACGCGCTGGCTGCACTTGGGCGTAGTGACGGTACAGCCGGCCGAACTCATGAAGATCGCCATGCCCATGATGCTGGCGTGGTACTTCCATCGGCGCGAAGGCATGCTGCGCCTGCGTGACTTCCTGATAGCCGGCGTGCTGCTGGCGGTGCCGTTCATCCTGATCGTGCGCCAGCCTGACCTGGGCACTGCGCTGCTGGTGTTCGCCGCCGGTTTCCTGGTGATCTATTTTGCCGGCCTGTCGTTGCGGCTGCTGGCGCCGTTGTTGCTGGCAGCGCTGGTGGGTATTGCAGCCCTCATCCATTACCAGGACCGGCTATGCGACCCAGCGCTCGACTGGGTCGTGCTGCACGACTACCAGAAGCACAGGGTCTGTACGTTGCTCGATCCCACCACGGATCCGCTCGGTAAGGGCTTCCACACCATACAGTCTTCCATCGCCATCGGGTCTGGCGGCCTGTTCGGCAAGGGCTACATGAACGGCACACAGTCGCAGCTGGATTTCATTCCCGAGCGCACGACTGACTTCATCTTCGCGGTATACGCCGAGGAACTGGGTCTCGTCGGGGGCGTCTTCCTGCTGCTGCTGTATTTCCTGCTGCTGATGCGTGGCCTGGCCATCGCATGGTCGGCACCCAATGCCTTCTCCCGTCTGTTGAGCGCCGCGCTGACGATGGTGTTCTTCGTCTATGCCTTCGTGAACATCGGCATGGTGGTGGGCATCCTGCCGGTGGTGGGCGTTCCGCTGCCGCTGATGAGTTATGGCGGCACTGCGTTGCTTACCCTGGGGGTTGCGGCCGGGCTGCTCATGGCGATTCGCAGGCACAGCGCGCGTCGAAACTGAGCGGCAGCGTCGCGGTCAGCAGCTTGCGTATCGGCGCGGGCAGTGGGGCCTCGGGCAGTTCGGCCTGTGCCACCCAGCACAGGCTGCTGTCGTGTTCCAGCTGTCCCGGCCGCACCTCGACGCGCCATGGCGTGGCGTGCAGATGAAAATGGGTAAATGTGTGCAGGAACGAGGGCAATGGCTGCACGCGCAGCGGTTCCAGGCCAAGCTGCCGGCACGCCGATTCCGCGTTTGTCCCCTCGAACTCGGGCAAGCTCAGCAGACCTCCCCAGATTCCCTGGGGAGGTCGCTGCTGAAGCAGCACCCGGTCGTGCTGCACCACCCACAGCAGCTGCGTGTTGCGCGTAGGTAGCGGACGACGCTGGCGCGGGGCGGGAAGCTCGTGCTGCCGGCCGTCGCGCCGGGCGATGCAACTGTCGTGCACCGGACACGAGCCACAGCGCGGTGCCGAGCGCGTGCACAACGTGGCGCCGAGATCCATGAGGCCCTGGGTATAGGCGCGCATCACTTCGCGCTGTACTTCTTCGGGAAATGCCGGCTTGCCGGCGGCTGGCCGGGGCAGCTCGGCTTCGGCGCGTTCCCACATCAACCGCTGTACCGGGGCTGCGCCCGGATCTCCCTCGATGCCGAAATGCCGCGCGAAGACGCGGCGCACGTTGCCATCAAGGATGGGACTGCGCCTGCCATACGCGAAAGCGGCGATGGCGCCCGCGGTGGAGCGGCCGATGCCCGGCAGCCCCGCCAGCGCCTCGGCAGTGTCGGGAAACCGCCCGGCATGATCGGCCATCACGGCGCGCGCGCAACGGTGCAGGTTGCGTGCCCTTGTGTAATACCCCAGCCCCGCCCACAATGCCATTACCTCACTTTCCGGTGCCTCGGCCAGGCGGTCAACGGTGGGAAACCGCGCCAGAAACCGCTCGTAGTAGGGAATGACGGTGGCCACCTGAGTCTGCTGCAGCATGATTTCCGACAGCCAGATGCGGTAGGGATCGTGGGTGTTCTGCCAGGGCAGCGTCTGTCGGCCATGGGCGCGCTGCCATGACACGACGCGGCGTGCAAATGGCGGGTCGATCCAGGCGGCGAGATCCGGGGGTGCGGAGCGGGCCATGCTAGTACTTCTGGCAATGCACACAGTAGAAGGTGGCGCGCTGGCCCTGCACCAGGCGGCGGATCGGCGAGCCGCACACGAGGCACGGCTGCCCGTCGCGCCCGTAAACATTGCAGCGTACCTGGAAGTAGCCGGCGGTGCCATCGCTACCGATGAAGTCGCGCAGGGAGCTGCCCCCGGCGGCGATCGCATCGAGCAGGGTCGAGCGTATGGCTTCGGCGAGGCGGTCGGCCCGTGCGGCGCTCAGCCGGCTGGCAGGCGTCAGCGGGTGGATGCGCGCACGAAACAGGCTTTCCGATGCATAGATATTGCCGACGCCCACCACCACGTCGCCGGCGAGCAGCACGTGCTTGATGCTCGCGGTGCGGCCGCGCGTGGCCGCATACAGGTAGCGCCCGTCGAAGCCCGACTCGAGTGGTTCGACGCCCAGCGAAGCCAGGCGCGGGTGCTGCAGCACCGGGCCCGCACTCGCGTCGTGCCACAATACGGCGCCGAAGCGCCGGGGATCGCGCAGGCGCAGCACTATTGCGTCGAAGACCCAGTCGATATGATCATGCAACCCGGGTGGTTCGGACGCTTCGACGATGCGCAGCGAGCCCGACATGCCCAGATGGATGATCTGGGTGCCGTTGTCAAACTGCAACAGGAGATATTTGCCGCGCCGGCCGGTCTGGCTTACGCGAAAATTAGTGCATCGCTCGGGGAGTTCGGCCGGGACGGGCCAGCGCAGCTGGCGATTGCGCACCACCATGCCGCGCAGTACTTCGCCTTCGACATGCGGTGCGATGCCCCGGCGTGTAACTTCGACTTCAGGCAACTCTGGCATCGTCAGTGCAGGGTAAATCAGGCATACGAAATGCTGAAACCAAGGGAATGGAGTGGGTCATCCGTGAATCAGCGGCTATCGCAGCATACCAGAGGGCTGGTGTCCCCGTGTTCGTGCGGGAACGTGGGAGAATGGAAGGTACAAACGCCGGAGGCGGCCTGAAGAACCCACGCGGAAAGCATTAATGCGGCACAACATATTCCTGACTCTGAAAGCTGGGCTGGCAAGCTGCGCGCTCGTGGGCGGCGTGGCTTTCGCGCAGCCGGACAACGAACCCCTGGCAGGCTCCGATCTCCCGCTTTTCAGCGGAGTCGATCCCTCGCCCGCTGCCGCTCCGGTGCCCGAGCTGGAACTCACCGGCGAGCTGCTGTTCCAGATCCTGGCGGCCGACATCGCGGCACAACGCGGGGCCTGGGCTGCGGCCACCAATACCGGGTTGCAGATCGCCCGTTCCACCCGCGACTATCGTCTGGCGCGGCGGGCACTCGAGTATGCGCTTGCGGGCAACGATCTTCCCCGCGCGTGGGAAGCTGCACAGTTGTGGGCCGAGCTCTCCCCCCAGGATCCGCAGGCGCGCCAGACCGAACTGATGTTGGCCGCCGCCAATGGCCATACTGAAAACCTCGCCAAGGCATTGCGCCAGCAGATCGACGGGGCCAAGGACAAGGGCACGGCCATCATTCACGCACAGCAGATTCTGTCGCGCCTGGCCGACAAGCCGCGTGCGCTCGCGCTGCTCGATGAGGTGCTCGCGGGCGATCTGCGCAAGTTGCCCGAGGCGCGGCTGGCGCTTGCCCAGTCGTCATTCGAAGCGGGGGATCACGAGCGCGCCCTGCGCGAGGCGCGCGCTGCGCTGGCGGCACGGCCCGACTGGGACATCGCCGCGGGCATGGTCCTGCAGTTCGGCGTCAACCTCGAACCCGAGGAGACGCTCACCAGTACACGCGCATTCATCAAACGCCATCCGGAGGCGCGCGACCTGCGCCTGGCCCTCGTCAGCGCGCTGGTCCAGCGGGGCGACTACGACGGCGCCATGGCCGAGCTGCAGGCCATGAGCAAGTACGCGCCGGAAGACTTCGAACTGATCTACCTGCAGGGCGCGATCAGCTACGAGGCGGGGCGTCCGCGCGAGGCCGAGAAATACCTCAACACGTACATCCAGATCGAATCGGGCCGTCGCCAGGCCAGCGCCGATGCCTACGACCCGACCTCTGCGCTCGCCGACGCGCAGCTCATGCTCGCGCGCATCGCCGAGGAAGAGGGGCGATATGACGACGCATTCCGCCTGTTGCAACAGGTGACTGCCCCCGAAGCTGAATATCTGGCGCGCCTGCGGCAGGCGGTCGTGCGGGGCAAGCAGAACCGCATCGACGAGGCCATGCGCCTGCTCGACGAGTCGAATCCGGAAGATGAGCGCGAACAGGTGATGCAGGCGCTGACCCGGGCCCAGATCCTGCGCGAGGCCGGCCGTGTGGCACAGGCTGCTGCCGCGCTCGAGGCGGCGGTAGCCGTACTGCCCGACAGCACCGAGCTGCGTTACGACCTTGCGTTGCTATACGAGCGGCTGGGACGGCTGGGCGACATGGAGCAGCAGCTGCGTCGCATCATTGCGCTCGACCCCGGCCACGCCCATGCCTACAACGCGCTGGGTTACACGCTGGCCGATCGCAACGTGCGCCTCGACGAAGCCCACCAGCTCATCGAGCGGGCGCTGCAGCTGCGGCCCAACGATGCGGCTATCCTCGACAGCATGGGTTGGGTGCTGTATCGGCGCGGTGAGAACGAGCGTGCGCTTGAGTATCTGCAACGCGCCTGGCGTCTGCAGCCGGAGGCCGAAATCGGCGTCCATCTGGGAGAGGTCTTCTGGAGCGTCGGGCGGCATGACGAGGCGCTGCAGATCTGGCGCACCATTCGGGCCGAGGAGCCCGACAACTCACTGCTGCAGCAGACCCTGCGCCGTCTGCATATCGATCTGACGGACCGCTGAGATGAACCTGCGCCGTGCTGTTCTCGGTACGCTGCTGGCAGTACTGGCGGGATGCGCCGCGCCGCCGCCCCTGTCCATGCCCGACGAGCTCGCGGGCGCTGGCACGCTGGCACGCACAGGTCGGTTTGCGGTACGGGTCGAGCCGGTAGGGGCCGATCCCGAGGCGGTGCAGGGCGGCTTTGCGTGGTACGACAGTGGCACCCAGGTGCGACTTGACCTCATGACGCCCGTGGGCACTTCGCTCGCGCGCGTGGAAATCGGGCCCGACGGGCGTGCCGTGCTCATCGAGTCGAATGGCAATCGAACCGAGGCCGACTCGGCCGACGCCCTGGTCGAGCGTGTGCTGGGTACCCCCATTCCGGTGCAGGAATTGCGCTACTGGTTGCGCGGACGTCTGCCGTCCCGTCCAGGATCCGCCGTCACGGTCCTTGAGCATGACGAGCGGCAGCGGCCGTTGAGCTTCGTACACACCGGCTGGCAGGTGCGGGTCGAGGCCTACGACGATCTGGGCCCGCTGCGCATGCAGCTGCACCGGGCCGAACCGGGCGTGCGAACCATCGAGGTCCGTTTGAGCATCACCCGGGCCATCCCATCATGAGTACGAATGAGCTGCGCGACGTTCCCGCGCCCGCGAAGATCAACCTGTTCCTGCATGTCGTGGGCCAGCGGTCCGACGGCTACCACCTTCTGCAGACCGTCTTCCGGTTCATCGACCTGAACGACACCCTGCATTTCCGGCGCCGCGACGACGGCCTGATCCGGCGCGTGTCCGGGTTCACGGGGGTGTCGGAAGAGGAATGCCTGACCGTGCGCGCGGCGCGGCTGCTGCAGGAGGCCACCGGCTGCCGCTACGGTGTCGACATCGAGCTCGAGAAGAGCATACCCGCTGGGGGCGGGCTGGGCGGCGGTTCAAGCGATGCTGCTACCGTTCTGCTGGCGCTCAACCGGCTATGGCAAACCGGGTTGTCGCGCGACAAGCTGATGCAGCTGGGCGTGCGCCTTGGGGCCGATGTTCCGGTGTTCGTTTTTGGCCGCAACGCGTTTGCCGAAGGCATCGGGGAACGTCTGCGGCCGGTCAAGCTGCGTCCGCGCTGGTACGTGATCATCCAGCCCGATGCGCACGTGTCGACCGCCGAAGTTTTTTCGCAACCTGACTTGACGCGCAATACAGAACCTGTCAAAATGGCGCTCTTCACTGATGATGAAGGTTACGCCAAGACATTCGGTTGTAACGATTTGCAGGCGGTAGTCTGCAGGCGTTACGATCAGGTGGCCTTGGTTGAGCAGGTTGCCCAGCGCATTGCCGCCAACGCAAAAGCACCGCTTGCGCGCATGAGTGGTTCGGGTGCATGTTTTTTCATAGAATGCACTTCCAGGCAACAAGCCGCTTTCGTCCAGTTGGAAATCAGCGCTACAATTCGTCATTCAACGGTAGCGGCAAAAGCGATCAGGTCGGTACACACGTGCCAGGGGCTTGATCAGCATCCACTGCAGCAATGGGCTGAATAAGCCGTCTGTCTGATGGGGAGTCGCCAAGCTGGTTAAGGCACCGGATTTTGATTCCGGCATTCGAGGGTTCGAATCCTTCCTCCCCAGCCATCCCTTTTTTGGCTTTGTCCAGAAGTGAATTGCAGCTGTTCTCATCGTGTAAGGTTCGCTAAGGCTGCTGAACGCGTGCATGTTCAGCAGCCTTGTTTGTTGGTGCAATAGGTAACGGACAGGCGTAATGGCGCAACACAACTTCATGATCTTCACCGGCACCGCGAACCCCAAGCTCGCTGCCGATGTTGCCAATCACCTGGACATGCCTCTCGGCAAAATGACCGTCGGTCGTTTTTCCGACGGCGAAGTCATGGTCGAGATCAACGAGAACGTGCGTGGCAAGGACGTATTCGTGCTGCAACCCACGTGCGCTCCCACGAATGACAACCTCATGGAAATCATGGTCATGGTCGACGCGCTGCGGCGCGCCTCGGCCGGCCGGATCACTGCTGCCATACCGTACTTCGGTTATGCGCGCCAGGATCGCCGCCCGCGCTCGGCACGCGTGGCCATTTCCGCCAAGGTGGTCGCCAACATGCTGCAGGTGGTAGGCGTCGACCGGGTCCTCACCATGGACCTCCATGCCGACCAGATCCAAGGCTTTTTCGACATCCCGGTCGACAACATCTACGCGTCGCCCATCCTGCTGAGCGATATCTGGAAGCGCAACCTCGAGAACCTGGTGGTCGTGTCTCCCGATATCGGCGGTGTGGTCCGTGCGCGCGCCATCGCCAAGCGCCTCGAAGTTGACCTGGCCATCATCGACAAACGCCGTCCACGCGCCAACGTATCCGAAGTCATGAACATCATCGGCGACGTCAAGGGGCGCAACTGCATCATCATGGACGACATGGTCGATACCGCAGGCACCCTGTGCAAGGCCGCTTCCGCGCTCAAAGAGCAGGGCGCGCTGCGTGTCGATGCCTACTGTACGCACCCAGTGCTGTCGGGCAACGCGGTTGAGCGCATCGCCCAGTCAGATCTCGACAGCCTGGTGGTTACCGATACCATTCCGCTCAGCGACGAAGCCCGTGCCATTGGCCGCATTCGCCAGCTGTCCTGTGCGGCGCTGCTGGGCGAAACCATGCTGCGCATCTCGCACGCCGAATCGGTATCGTCGCTGTTCGTAGAATAGTTTTTCACCGCTCGGGCTGGTCGCGGCCCGGGCCATGCAGAAGGCCGCATGGTGCGGCCTTTTCAGTACCTGGCGGATCCGTCCGCTTCTTAGGAGATTCTCATGCAGATCAACGCCACTACCCGTACGGTGCAGGGATCGAGTGCGAGCCGCCGCCTGCGTCGTGCTGGCCGGGTTCCGGCAATCGTTTACGGCGCGGGCCAGTCCCCCGTCAACATCGAGCTCGACCACAACGAGATCTACCACGCACTGCGCCGTCCCGAGTTCCATTCATCGATCCTCGAGCTGCAACTTGATGGCAAGAGCGAGTCGGTCCTGCTGCGTGCCGTTCAGTGGCACCCTTACAAGCCCCTCGTGCTGCACGTCGACTTCCAGCGTGTCTCTGCCGGCCAACGCATTGAAACCAAGGTACCGCTCAATTTCATCAACGGCGAACTGGCGCCGGCCGTGAAGCTTGCGGGCGAAGTGATCAGCCACGTCCTCACCGAGCTGCCGATCAGCTGCCTGCCAAAAGACCTGCCCGCAGCGATCGATGTCGACCTCAGCCAGCTCGCTCCGGGCGCCACGCTCCACCTCGACCAGATCACCCTGCCGCCCGGCGTCACGTACGTGGCGCATGGTGGTGATCCCAACCCTGCCCTGGCTGTTGCCCTGGCCGTTGGCGCGGGCTCCGGTGGTGAAGGCGAAGGCGGCGAATCGCAACAGGGCTGATCTGCCTGCCACTGCCCTGCGCCGAACGGCCAGGGCGTGCCGGCCGATGCCGTTGGCGTCAGCCGGCAACAGAAACAAACCCCCCGTTTCGTCCATGCGGATGAGCGGGGGTTTTTTCCAGGGTACGCATGTGGATGCGGGCCCGGTGATCGCGGCCATGCTTGCCAGCACCGGATTGTTTCATGGTGTCTGCGTTGGCCCGAGCCAGTTCCCGCCAGGAAGCGGTCCATGAGGGCGGACTACAATCACGCCAGGCCAACATTGAAAGGATGCTGTCCGTGTCGTCTCATGCTCCTGTGCGCCTCATCGTCGGACTCGGCAACCCGGGTACCCAGTACGAACGCACCCGCCACAATGCCGGATTCTGGCTGGTCGACCGCCTCTGCGACGATTTCCATGCGTCGTTCGCGCTGGATCGTTCGTTCTTCGGCCACGTGGCCAGGTTCACCCTGCATGGGCGGCAGATCCACCTCATCAAGCCCAACACCTACATGAACCGGTCGGGCCAGGCAGTGGGCGCCATCGCCCGTTTCTACCGCATTGCTCCCGAGGAGATCCTGGTGGTGCACGACGAGCTCGATCTTCCCCCGGGGCAGGCCCGGCTCAAGCAGGGCGGCGGGCACGCCGGCCACAACGGCCTGCGCGACATTCAGTCGGCCCTGGGATCGCCTGCCTTCTGGCGTTTGCGCATCGGTATCGGTCACCCGCGTCAGGCGGGTCTGGCCCAACCGGTTGCCGATTACGTGCTGCATCCGCCGCGCGCAGAAGAGCTCGGTCTCATTCAAGACGCCATCGAACGCGCACGTGCCATCGTTCCCACTGTGCTCGAAGGCAGGTTCGACCAGGCGATACGGCAATTGCATGAAGGCAACCGCTAGTCCATCTCCTCGGCCCACGCGCGACACGATGCGTGCGGAGCTGCGCGATTTCCTTCGTTTCGTGCGCCGACCCACGTTTGGGCCGCGGCTGCCGCGCCGGCCGATGCACGCGCTCGCGGCCGACTGGCTCGGCTGCCTCGACCTGCGCCGGATCGTGCGCTGGGTACTGCTGCTGTGGGCCGTCAACTTCATCGTGCTGGGGCCGCTGGCCGCGGCAGCGGCCATGCTGGCAGGCGCGTCGCACCGTTTCAATGCCATGGTGTTGCCCTGGTTCCTGGCTCTGGTGTGGGCGCCGCTGATGGAAGAGCTGATGTTCCGTCTGGGCATGCGCCGGCCCGGCGCCGCTTTGTGGCTCGTTCCCGCCTTCTCCCTGCTCGTGATCCACGGGCGCGATCTTTACACGGGCATTTTTCTCGCCGTATCGCTGGCCCTGGTGGCACTGCCGCGCCCCCATGGGCGTGGAACCCGGCCGCGAGTCGCCCCTGCGTTTCCATGGCTGCCGCTGTTGCCGGGAGTGCGCTTCAGCATGCTCTGGAACCGGCGTTACCGCCGCATCTTTCCCCTGGTATTCCATCTGGCGTCAGCCATCTTCGCGATATTGCACCTCTTGAACTTCTCGCTGGGCTCGATGGTGTGGTGGTTGCTGCCGTTCCTGGTGCTGCCCCAGTGGGTCACCGGGCTGGTGCTCGGGTGGCTGCGGGTGCGTAGCGGCATCGGCGCCTCCATGGTGGCCCACAGCCTGTTCAATGCGGGCCCGCTCGCGGTGGTGTGGCTGATGATGCAGGCGGGCCTGACCACTTCCTAACCTGCATCGCCGCCGAGTGCCTGAGTGTAAACGTGCCATACCTCGGCCAGCGACGCGCGCGGGGTTTGCTGCGCCAGCAGGGCACAGAGGAGCAGCCGTGCCTTGCGCGCCGGCAGCCAGCCACTCATGAGGGCGCCGCGGCGCACCGCATCGATTTCCGAGCCGACATATCCGTACGTGGCCTGTGTGGTGGGCCCGGCCGCGGTACGGCTGGCCAAGACCACCGGAACGCGGGCGCAGATGGCATCCAGGCGTTCGGCAAAGGCAAACGAGACATGTCCGGCCCCGAAACCGGCAATGACCAGGCCGTCGTAGCCCTGTTGCACCGCCAATTCCGCCAATAGCCCGTCATCGCCCAGCCAGGTTTCGAGCAAGGCAACGCGCGGCCAGCCTGCTGCGGGGGCTGGTGTTTGCGGGATCGGCCAGGGCAATGGAGTGGGCCGCTGTACGGCGGCAGTCAGGTATCGGGCCCGACCTTCCACGATGCGTCCGACCGGGCCCCATTCGGGCGAGACGAATGCCTGTACGGCGAGCGAATGATTCTTCCGCACCCAGCGCGCATGGTGGATCTCGTCATTCATGACGACCAGCACGCCACGCCCACGACTGGCCGCCGATGCCGCCGTAATGGCCGCGCCCAGCAGGTTGGCGGGGCCCTCGGCACCTGCAGCGGCTGCAGCGCGCATGGCACCGGTTACCACCAGTGGCTGCGCACAGGGCCAGTACAGGTCAAGCAGGTAGGCCGTTTCCTCGATGCTATCGGTGCCTTGGGTGAGCACGACACCATGCGCCCCGGATTCGACCTGCTCCTTCGCCCAGGCGAGTGCCGCGAGCACCTGGGGGATGTCGATGGAGGCACTGGGCAGTTGAAACAGGGTGTGTGCGCTGATGTCGGCAACGGCGCCCAAACCGGGTACGGAGGCAATCAGTTCCGCGGCACCGAGCCGGGGTACGACGCCGCCGGCGGCGGCATCGGGGGTCATGCTGATGGTTCCGCCCAAGGAACCGATAGCGATGCGAGGCAGGGACATGTCGTTCACTTCAGGAGGAGGCGGTGGCCGAAGCCATTGGACGGGGCATGAACTCGGTGCGGGAGGCGGGCAGGCGCCGGGAGACCAGAGCAGCGAGCAACAGCAACATGTCAGCTGTGCCGATCGCGGCAGCAGCGTGAAGCTCCCATTTCACGGTGACCACAAGCAGGGCGAAAAAGCCGAGTCCACGGATGCAGTATATGGCGGCGAGGATGTACTTGCGCGCAACCTGCCCGGAAACACGCCCCGCCGCGACCGTGCCGACACTGGCGACCAGACCGATGGCACTGCCTCGCCCCGGTGGCCTTACAGGCCAAGGGCTTTCTTGTACTCTTCGCGGCCTGCCTGCGCGGCTGCCTTCCAGAGGGCCCATGGCCGGTGCAGCTGGCTTTCATGCATCTCCAGCACCGCCTCGGCCTCGGCGTCGCTCAGGTAGGTCACCGGCCCCATCGTCATGGCGGTGGCTTGCAGGCGCGCGTTCACTTCCGTGTAGATGGCACGGAACACCGCGAGGCGCAGCGAAGGTGCCACGGTGGTGGAGCCGTGACCGCGCATCAGCACAACGTTGTCCTGACCCAGGTCGCGCGCCAGGGCGGCACCCATCTCCTTGTTGCGAATGAGCAGGTCGGTGCCGTCGCCGAAATGGTCGCGGATGTCGAAGATGGCGGGTCCACGTCCGAGGAATCCGCACATGTGACATATGGGGCGGAGTCTGGTCGACTTCACCACTGAAAACGGAATGACCGATGGCGAATGGCTGTGCACCACTGCCACGACGTCAGGCCGCGCACGGTAGATCTCGCCGTGGATGAAACGCTCGAGGTAGGGGCGGCGTTCGTCGCCGTGCAACGGGTTGCCGTCGAGGTCGAATTCCATGATGTCTTCCGCCTCGACCAGCGCCGGCGCGAGGTTGCGTGCCAGCAGAAAACGGTTCGGATCCTTGTCATGGCGCACGCTGACATGGCCGAAGGCGTCGAGCACCTTCTCGTTGAAGAGAATGTGATTGGCGTCAACCAGGTCGGCCAGCAGCTGCGGGTCAACGTCCTGGGCCACGGCGGCGGGTCGTGCGGGGGTCTGATGTGAAGCGTTCATAGGCGATGGGTTGTCTCTGGACCGATGTTCATTGTCGTGATGGGGCGATTCGGGCACCGTGCGCCGGTACTCCCGCGAGCGCGCAGCGCGGCGGATGCTGCCCGGGGGCGGGCAGGGAATCGGGCAAGCTAGGTTACCGAGGCAGCTGCGAATGTTCAAGGCTTGTCTCCCGCTTGCAAAGGCGGCCCTCCGCCTCCATGTGTCTTCCCGGCCGGGTCAGAGGCCGTCAGGCGGTACAATGACCGGTTATCCCTGTATCAGTTGACAGCATTGGCTTCGCATGAGTGCGCCTTCGGCAGCCACATGGCACGCCGGGGCGCGACGAACGTAAGGAACTTGCATGGCTCTGCAATGCGGCATCGTCGGTCTGCCCAACGTCGGTAAATCAACACTATTCAACGCGCTCACCAAGGCAGGCATCGCAGCCGAAAACTATCCGTTCTGCACCATCGAGCCCAACGTGGGCGTTGTCGAGGTGCCCGACCCGCGGCTTGCGCAGCTGGCGGAAATCGTCAAGCCCGAGCGGGTGGTCCCGGCGGTGGTCGAGTTTGTCGACATTGCCGGTCTGGTGTCGGGCGCCAGCAAGGGCGAAGGCCTGGGCAACCAGTTCCTGGCGCACATCCGTGAAACCGACGCCATCATCCAGGTCGTACGCTGCTTTGAGAACGACAACGTCGTGCACGTGGCCGGCCGGGTCGATCCCATTGCCGATATCGAGGTCATCAATACTGAACTGGCGCTGGCCGACCTGCAGACCATCGAGAAGGCCATCCAGCGGCACAGCAAGACCGCCCGCGCCGGCGACAAGGATGCCGCCAAGCTGGTGGCCGTGCTCGAACGCTGCCAGGCCCAGCTCGACCAGGGCAAACCCATCCGCGGCCTTGACCTGGATGCCGAAGACCGCTTGCGCCTCAAGTCGTTCGGTTTCATCACGGCCAAGCCCGCCATGTACGTGGCCAACGTGAATGAAAGCGGCTTCACCAACAACCCGCTGCTCGACCGTCTCAACGAGTACGCGGCGGCCGAGAACGCGCCGGTGGTTGCCATCTGTGCGGCCATCGAAGCCGAAATCGCCGAGCTCGGTGATGAAGACAAGGCCATCTTCCTGGCCGACATGGGCATGGAAGAGCCTGGCCTCAACCGTCTCATCCGCGCCGCCTACAAGCTGCTCGGGCTGCAGACCTATTTCACCGCGGGCGTGAAGGAAGTGCGCGCGTGGACCATCCGCGTCGGAGCTACCGCACCTGAGGCGGCCGGCGTCATCCATACCGATTTCGAGCGCGGCTTCATTCGCGCGCAAACCATCGCGTTCGATGACTTCATCCAGTACAAGGGTGAGCAGGGGGCGCGCGAGGCGGGCAAGATGCGCTCGGAAGGCAAGGACTACATCGTGCAGGACGGCGATGTCCTGAACTTCCTGTTCAACGTCTGAGCCGACACACCATTTCTCAGCATGTCGCAAGATGGCTCAGAAGCTCTGAAGCAGCGCCAGAACCCCGGAAGTTCCGGGGTTTTTCATTTCCATGCATTGCTTGAGATTACCCGGCCCTGCTTGCGTCAAGTGACTGCGCTGGTGCAGGTGGAGATTGGACGATGCGGCGGGCGGAGCGCGCGCTTCGTTTCTTGCGTGGAGCCGCGTCACGCCATCCGGCTGAGCGCCGTGCGGAAGCGCCGCAGCGAGATCGCGAACAGCACCGCGCCAATGGCAAGCAGGGCGGCGAACTGTGGCCAGACCACATCGAGGCCGGCGCTGCGATACAGGATCGCCTGTCCCAGGGCGACGAAATGGGTGGTCGGTGCTGCCAGCATGATGATCTGCACCAGCTCGGGCATGTTCTCGTAGGGCGTGGTCGCACCCGAGAGCAGCTGCATGGGCACCAGAGTCAGCATGAGCAGCAGACCGAACTGGGGCATGCTGCGCGTCAGCGTGGCGAAGAAGATGCCCATTGAGGTCGTGGCAAACAGGTGCAGTGCAGCGCCAGTGAGAAAAAGCGCGACCGAGCCTTCGATGTGTACGCGCAGCCAGCCCTGCACCACGAAATGCAGCGACAGTGCTGCGGCCACCAGGACAACCAGGCCCATCGACCACACCTTCGACAGCATGATCTCGGTGGGTGTCACCGGCATGACCAGCAGATGCTCGATGGTGCCGTGCTCACGTTCACGGATCAGCGCAGCGCCGGTCAGGATGATCGACAGCATCGTCACGAGCGAGATGATCTCCATGATGGCACCAAACCAGGGGCGTTCCAGCGACGGGTTGAAACGCATGCGTACGGCAAGGTCGATGGGCAGCTCGGTAGCAGCCCGGACCCGCTGCACGAACTCGGCGACTTCCCGCTGCACCACCTGCTGCACGTGCCCGCCGCCCACGAAGGCCTGCGACATGCGAGTGGCATCCACGTTCAGCTGGATCTCGGGCTGTTTGCCCGCGAGCACGTCGCGCTGGAAGTTCGGGG
Source organism: uncultured Pigmentiphaga sp. (assembly GCA_937891425.1). Taxonomy (GTDB): domain Bacteria; phylum Pseudomonadota; class Gammaproteobacteria; order Burkholderiales; family Burkholderiaceae_B; genus Verticiella. Next base: position 8,858 of record CALAGD010000105.1, on the reverse strand, counting down.
GAATGTCAAGGACGAAGGTGAACCGGCCATGGTCCATGCCCGGATCCACTTCCTCCAGCGTGATCATCTGCGGCGTGGTGAAGTAAGGTGGGTAGAACGCCGACGCGATCCGCGCGCTCAGGGGCGAACGGTCTTCATCGACGATGGCAATGGCCGCGTGGTGCAACGTCTCGGGCATGGCGGTAGCAGCCGTGTATACCGACACGGTAAACGTGTACACGATGAGCACCAGCATCATCGGATCGCGCCACAGGCTCCAGAGCTCTTTGATGCCAAGGCGGCGGATGTTGGCCAGACGGTGCTTCCACATGGCAGTTCCCGTTGCAACGGTTGGGCTTACCTGTCCTGCTTTTTCAGCAGCAGGATGGCCAGCGCCAGGATCACCGGCACCGACAGCAGCAGTGGCCAGATGGCCGTGCCCAGTTCGAACAGATTGAGTCCCTTGGCGAATACCCCGCGGCTGATGGTGAACATGTAGGTTGCCGGGTAGATGTGACCGATGATGGCGCCGAAGCCTTCGAGCGACGACACCGGGTTGATCAGCCCGGAGAACTGGATCGTGGGCAGGATGGTGCCCACAAGCGTCAGGAACATGGCGGCGATCTGGCTGCGCGTAAAGCTGGATGCGAACAGCCCGAAGCCGGTGGCGAAGCTCACGAACACCAGTGAGGCAAGGGTGAGCGTGAGGAAGCTGCCGGTAAGCGGGACGCCGAACACCGTCACCGCCAGTGCCACCATCATCAGATAGTTCAGCATGCCGATGACGACGTAGGGCAGCTGCTTGCCCAGCAGGAACTCGCTGCGTTTGACGGGCGTGACGTAGAAGTTGACGATCGAGCCCAGTTCTTTCTCGCGCACGATGGCCAGGGCCGCCAGCATGGCCGGAATGATGAGCAGCAGCAGCGGGATGACCGCAGGTACGATGGCAGGAAGGCTCCGGATGTCGGGGTTGTAACGGAATCGCGTCTCTATCGTGGCCGCTCCCAGCGGCACCTCGGTGCCGAGGCGGTGGCGCGCCAGCTCGAGCAGCCATTGCTGGTGCATGCCCTGCAGATAGCCCAGGATGGTTTCCGCCCGCTGCGGGTTGGCCCCATCGATCCAGGCGCCGATCTGCACGTTCGCGCCGCGCTGCACGTCGCGTGCGAAGCCCGGGGGAATCTCGATGGCCAGGCCGAGCTCGCCGCTGCGCATGCGGGCATCGAGTTCGGCATAGTTGGCCAGGGGCGGACGTTCGCTGAAGTAACGCGACCCGGAAAGGTTCAGTGCATAGGCACGGCTGAGCGTGGTGTCATCCCGATCCAGCACGGCGTAGGGCAGATCATTCACGTCCAGGCTGATGCCATAGCTGATGATGAACATGAGCACGATGGTGCCGAGAAACGCCAGTGCCCGCCGCACAGGGTCGCGCTGCAGCTGCAGCGTTTCCACGTGCGCGTAGGTCAGCAGGCGTGCCAGGCTGAAGCGCGTAACGTCAGCGGGGCGCCGTGCGCTGGATGGCTCGACGGCAGGGGCCTTCGGGGCAGGGCCGACCTGCGCGGGCTGCTCCAGCCCCTCTTTCATGGCGTCTTCCAGGTAAGCGACGAAAGCATCTTCCAGGGTAGCGACGCCGCGCCGCTGCTTGATGCCATCGGGCGTATCGCTCACCAGTACCCGGCCCGCATGCATGAACGAAATGCGATCGCAGCGCTCGGCCTCGCGCATGAAGTGGGTGGAGATGAAAATGGTGACGTTGTCGCGGCGCGCCAGGTCGACGATCAGCTGCCAGAATGTGTCGCGGGCGATGGGGTCCACACCGGAAGTTGGCTCGTCCAGGATGAGGATGTCGGGCCGGTGCACCACTGCTACCGCCAGCGACAGCCGCTGGCGCATGCCCAACGGGAGATCGTTGGGCAACGCGTGCAGCACGTCGGCGAGGCCGAAGCGCTGCACCAGGGCGTCGATGCGCTCGGCCATTTCATCAGGCGGCACATGGAACAGCTGGGCATGCAGCTTCAGGTTCTGCCAGACCGTAAGTTCGCCATACAGCGAGAAGCTCTGGGCCATGTAGCCCACGCGCCGTCGTGTCGCCATGTCTTCCGGGTCGACTTTCTGCCCGAACAGCCAGGCCTCACCCTCGCTCGCCGGCAGTAGCCCGGTAAGCATTTTCATGGTGGTGGTCTTGCCGCACCCGTTCGAACCCAGAAAACCGAAGATTTCCCCGCGCCGGATCTGAAAGCTCACATGATCGACAGCAGTAAAACTGCCGAAGCGCATGGTGAGGTCGCTCGCTTCGATGGCTATTTCTGAGGTCGTGGCCGACGCTGGCGGAATGACCACGGGGTGGTGCTGCCTGCGCCTTTCTTCGGGTAGCAGGGCAATGAAGGCATCTTCAAGCGTGTCCGTGCCCGTTTGTGCCCGCAATTCGGCGGCACTTCCGGTGGTGAGAATCCGGCCATCGTCCAGCGCCACCAGCTGTTCGATGCGTTCGGCCTCTTCCATGTATGCGGTGGCCACGAGCACGGTCATGCCGGGCCGCTCGTCCCGGATCCGTGCGATCAGGTCCCAGAACTGGCGGCGTGCCAGTGGATCGACGCCGGTAGTGGGCTCATCAAGTATCAGCAGGTCAGGGTCGTGGATCAGTGCGCAGCACAGCCCCAGTTTCTGCTTCATGCCGCCCGAAAGCTTGCCGGCGGGGCGCCCCAGGAACGGGTACAGCCCGGTGCTTTGCGTGAGCAGATCGATGCGGCGCCGGCGCTCCCGCGCATCATGTCCGAACAATCTGCCGAAGAACTGCAGGTTTTCCTCGACCGACAGCGTGGGATACAGGTTGCGTCCCAGCCCCTGAGGCATGTAGGCAATGCGCGGACAGATCGCGGCCCTCTGCCGCGCGTCGCGCAGATCGCCACCCAGCACCATGATGCTGCCGGTCTGGATGGCCCGTGCGCCCGCGATCAGTGACAGCAGGGTCGACTTGCCCACGCCGTCAGGGCCGATCAGTCCTACCATCGCCCCCGTGGGGATGTCGAGCTCGATGTGGTCGAGCGCCCGGGTCCTGCCGTAATCGTGGTACAGGCCGCGGATCTGGACTGCGAGACTCTGCATGGTCACTCAGGTACGCGAATGCGAAGCTGCTCGGGCCATTCAACGTCATCGTCGAGGCGTATCCACGCGACCCCGGGCAGCCCGGTCTTCACTTGCCTGAGGTGCTTGCGCAGCAGCTCGCGGTCGATGCGTGCACGCACCCGGAACATGAGTTTCTGCCGTTCGCTCGCCGTCTCCACTGTCTTGGGGGTGAACTGTGCCACGCTGGAAACGAATGACACCTCAGCGGGAATGACATACTCGGGAGCGGCATCCAGCACCAGATGCACGGGCGTACCCAATGCGATGCGCCCGGCCACCGTTTCGGGCAGGAAGAATGTCATGTAGACGTCGCTGAGGTCGACCAGGTTCATGATCTTGCCGCCAGCGCCCAGTACCTCGCCGGGCTGTGCGATCAGGTACTGGACGCGCCCGCTGCGTGGCGCCTTGAGGGTACTGTCGTCGATATCGGTCTGGATGCGTTCGACCGTGGCCTGGGCCGCTTTCACCGCCGAGCGGGCGCCTTGCAGTTGCGCGCGAGCTGCGTCCACTGCCGCGGACGCGGCCGTGACCTGTGCCTGTGCGGCCGTGAGCAGTGCCCGGGTACTGAGCAGGGCGGCGCGGTGGTCGTCGAGTGTCTGTTGGGGCGTGGCTCCCTGTCTGGCCAGGGTTTCCGAGCGTGCCAACCGTTGCTGGGCGAGATTCAGTTCGCTTTCGTACTGCGCGACGCGCGCCTTTGCAGCCTCCAGCTCGCTGATGCGTGCCGCCACCACGGCTTCCTGGCTACTGAGGGCATCCTTGGCCTGCTGCAAGTAGGCTTCGGCCTCGGCACGCTGGGCGATCAGGCTGTCGACCTGCATGCGCGCCAGCGGCTGTCCGGCCTCGACGAAGCTGCCTTCGCTGACAAAGATGGTTTCCAGCCGGCCAGGCAGGCGCGTGGCGATGTCGACTTCGGTGGCTTCGATGCGGCCGTTGGCGCTGATGAACCCCTCGCCCGGCCCTGCGATGCGCGACTGGTTCCACACATAGGTACCGACCAGGGCGGCAGCGAGGACGATTGCCGTGACGATCCACTTGGTTCTGGAAGCTTGCATGACTATCTCTGTTGAAAACGCGAAAGGCACACAACTGTGTGGCCCCACTGCGAGTGCAGCATGGGCGTCACGTGACGCATCCGGCACATGGCTATTGTTTCATAGCTGGAACAACGTGATGCAAATGCAGGGATTTTTCTCTAGCGGGAATGGGCATACAGTGAGCATACAGCGACGACACGCCAGCCCAGACGTGTCGGATAAGTCAACCCGCTCTATGGTCTGAAGGAAATGTCATGAATACTCACGTCCTGGCACCAACCGTGGCACCCGACGCGGTCAACCGCTCGCGGCAGGTCGAACAGATCGTGGTGGGGCAGCCCACCACGGACGGCGCAGGCGTCCGTCTCACCCGCGTGCTGACACACCGTCTGCAGCGTCGGCTCGACCCCTTCCTGATGCTTGATGCCTTTGGCAGCGACAACCCGCACGACTACATTGCCGGCTTCCCGGATCATCCGCATCGCGGCTTCGAAACCGTGACCTACATGATTGCGGGCCGCATGCGGCATCGTGACAGCGCGGGGCATGAAGGCCTGCTGCAAAACGGTGACGTGCAATGGATGACTGCCGGCCGGGGCGTCATCCACTCCGAGATACCCCAGCAGGAAGATGGCGTAATGGAAGGATTCCAGCTGTGGCTGAATCTTCCCGCCCGCGCCAAGATGTGCACGCCCTGGTATCGCGACATTCCCAACGCCGAACTGCCTAGGTTCACCACCGACGAGGGCGTCTCGGTGACGGTCATCGCCGGGCAAAGCCACGGTATCCGGGGGGCAGTCGAGCGCGAAATAACTGAACCGCTGTACCTGGACGTGCATCTGTCCGCAGGCGCGCAGTTTTCCCAGGCCCTTCCCGCCGGTCACAACGCCTTCGTATATGTATACCGTGGCGAAGTCGACATCGAAGGGCGCCACGTGCTCACGCAACAGATGGCAATCCTCGAAAACCGCAACGATGCCGACGGGGTCATCCTGCGTGCTGCTGCCGAGGCCCGCGTGCTGCTCATCGCAGGTCGCCCGCTGAACGAGCCCATTGTCCAGTACGGTCCATTCGTGATGAACAGCGAGGAAGAGATCTACCAGGCGGTAGAGGATTTTCGCGCGGGCCGTCTGGGATGAGACCGGGTCTCGCCATATCAGGGCAAACCCTCAGTCGCGTTTGATCGGGGTCAAGCTTCGCTCAAATAGTTGTTCCCTTTTCAGGACGTGTGATGCAAGCTAGCTCTATAAAGTTTTTAGTGTTGGAGCAGCCCCGCGTGCTGCATGAGTCAACACTAAATGGAGGCATCACACGATGCATCGACCCGAAACTGAACCGCGTCGATCGATTTACTACGAGTACAAAGTCCACCCGGCCTGGGTGCCGTCGAAGGTTGCTGGCGCACCTGCGCGCGTGCCAGTAGTCATCGTCGGTGCCGGGCCGATTGGCCTGTCGGCGGCGCTTGACCTTGCCCGCTACAACATCCCCTGCGTCCTGCTCGAAGCCGAGCTGCAGGTGTCACACGGCAGTCGGGCTATCGTCTTCACCCGCCGTTCAATGGAAATCCTGCAGCAGGTTGGCGTGGCCGACCGCGTGTCGAAGGCCGGGTTGCCCTGGCGTTTCGGCAATTCCTATTACCGCGGGCAGCGCGTATTCCGCATGGAAGCTCCGCACGATCCCGATGATCGCTTCTTTCCCATGCTGAACCTGCAGCAGCAGTACCTGGAAGAGTTTCTGGTTGATGCGGTTGAGGCCAATCCGCTGATCGAGATGCGCTGGGGCAACAAGGTGATCGACGTGCAGCAGGACGCCCGTGGCGTACGGCTCGAGGTCGACACGCCCGAAGGTCCCTATACGCAGGAGGCCGACTGGGTAGTCGCGGCCGATGGCGCGCGTTCAGGCATCCGCAGCATGATGGGCCTGAAAATGGAAGGCGATTCGTATGAAGGCCGTTTCGTGATTGCCGATATCCGGATCGACCTCGACCTTCCCACCGAACGCCTCGCGTTCTTCGATCCTGAGTGGAATCCGGGCAATACGGTGCTGATGCATCGCGAGCCCCAAGGTATCTGGCGCGTCGACTACCAGCTGCCCGAAGGCGAGTCGCCCGAAGAGGCATTGCGCCCCGAGTCGCTCAAGGCACGCATCGATGCCCAGCTCAGGATGATCGGCGTCGAGAATCCGCAGTGGGAACTCGACTGGTGCTCGGTGTACTCCGCGCGGGCGCTTACCCTTCCCGAGTATGTGCATGGCCGCGTCGTCTTCACGGGCGACGCCGCGCACATGCTGCCCATCTTCGGCGTGCGCGGCGCGAATACCGGCTGGCAGGACGCCCACGACCTGATCTGGAAACTGGCCTTCACCATCCATGGATGGGCCGGCCCGCGCCTGTTGCCCTCGTACTCGGGCGAACGTGTTGCCGCAGCGCGTGAAATCATCGATGAGGCAGGCAAGAGCACGCGTTTCATGACGCCGCCTACGCGCGGGTTCCGCCTGTTGCGCGATGCGGTGCTGTCGCTGTCGCTGAAGACCGAATTTGTCAGGCCATTGTTCCACTGGCGTACCTCGCGTCCGCACGATTATGCCGATTCCGTGCTGAATTCGCGCGGTGACGACGACAATCTGTTCCGTGGCGGTCCGCGCGACGGGGCGCCACTCAATAACGTGTACCTGGGCGATGCCGGATACTTCTTCGATCACCTGGGGGCCTCCTTCTACCTGCTCGATTTCTTCACCGATGCTGCCCTTGCACCAGGGCTGCTGGAAGAGATCGAACGCATCCGCGCTCGCGGAATTCCGTTCAAGGTCATCGCCATCCGGCACGACGCCTCCGCGCAGGTGCAGGGTGCGGATCTGGTGCTGCCCGATCCGGGTGGGCGTTTCCGGGCGAAGTATGGCGTGATCGGAGATGGCGCTGCCTATCTGGTACGTCCCGACCAGCATGTGTGCGCACGCTGGCTTACCCTTTCGCCCGATCGGTTGCGGTCGGCTGTTCAAACTGCGCTGGGACACGAATGATCAAGGAGCACCACATGACGGCATTGTCCATCCCCGACCTGGAAAAGGTTTACGACGCGCTGGCCGTTGCCATCGACCGCGCAACCCCCGAGAAGTCCGAACTGTTTCTTGTAAAGCTCGCGCTGCTGGCAGCCAATGAAATGGGTGATGCGCAGCGGTTCATCGAGCTTGCCGAATCGGCACTGAGCGATTTGTAAGTACATTTGTACAAGGAGTTGACCATGAGTCTGATCAAGCGCATTCACCACGTTGCGTATCGCTGCAAGGATGCCAAGGAAACGGTCGAGTTCTACCAGAAATACCTGAAGATGAACTTCGTCCTTGCCATTGCCGAAGACAAGGTTCCCTCCACCAAGGAACCCGATCCGTACATGCACATCTTCCTGGATGCAGGCAACGGCAACGTGCTGGCATTCTTCGAGCTGCCCACCAAGCCGGAGATGGGCCGCGACCCGAACACGCCCGCCTGGACACAGCATCTGGCGCTCGAGGTCGACTCCGAGCAGGAGCTGCTGGATGTCAAGGCGCGTCTGGAGGCCGACGGCATTGAGGTGGTTGGTCCTACCGATCACACCATCTTCAAGTCGATCTACTTCTACGACCCCAGCGGCCACCGTCTGGAGCTTGCGTACAACACCGGCACGCCCGACATGTACAAGCAGCTCGACGAAGTGAAGTGGGACATGCTTGAAGAATGGGCGAAGACGAAGCGTGCACCGAAGCATGCCGCGTGGCTCCACGCTTCGGCATAACCGCTCGCACGCCTGACCAGAAGGAGGACGGCAATGACGTACTGGCCACTCAGAACCGTCAGTTCCGACTTCCAGTTCAGTGTCGCGCAGGTGGCCAGTATGCTTGGGCGGGTAGGTTCGCTGCCCGCCAAGGCCATTGCCAGCGAGCTCTTGCAGGCGATTTCATCCGAGGTGCCCGTTGCCCAGTGCACGATATTCGCCTATCAGGATGGCGAGGCACCCCAGATCATCTCGTTTGCCGATCGCGCCCGGACGCCAGAGTTGCCCACGATCTCGCACAGCTACGCTTGGCGCTTTTATTCGCTCGACGGCAATCGCAACGTCATGAGTGTCGAAGGGGCGCGTCCCCAGGGCGCGAAGAACATCTTCGTGCATCACCAGTCGCGCGAAGAAATCGAAAATCCTGATTACCGTCGCATCTGCTACGAACTGCCGAAGATCTCCGAGCGGCTGGCGCTGTTGTCGATGTTTGATGGCCGGCGCTGGCTGTCGCTGAATTTCTATCGGGGGCGCGAGTACGGCGTGTTCTCGCAGCGCGAGATCGACTTCATCGAGGGCATGGCGCCGCTGCTCATGCAGCTGCTGCGCCTGCATTACAACTCCCACGTCTACGAAAACGAACTGCCGCAGTTCGTGACCGAGCGTGTCGCCCGTCTGCATCCCGAACTCACCCGCCGCGAGCGCGAACTGCTACGCAATGTGTTGAGCGGCCGCGAATCGGAAACGATTGCCAAGACCATGGGGTTGCAGCTGAGCAGCGTGCAGACTTACGTGAAGCGGCTCTATCGCAAGCTGGGTGTCTCCAGCCAGCGTGAGCTGATCGGGTTAGCCCTGCAACCCGTGGTTACCGAATAGTCCGCATACGCACGCCTGTATACGGCTGTCACGCATGCTCCTGCGCGCCGTGCTCTGGCGCAGCAGTGCGCCCTGGGTCACTTCGCATCCAGCCCCA
>CALAGD010000104.1 GCA_937891425.1 uncultured Pigmentiphaga sp. | reverse complement strand
GGAATGAACCACGGACGATGCCCCAGGGCACCGCCTGGCGTGTTCAGACCACCCCCTGCTCCCGCTGCTTGGCCACGACGCTGGCGGGAGCCACGGTTTCCGCCTCAACCAGCGAAGGTCGATGCGCCGGCAGCCACCCCGACCACGAGGGGAAGCGGCGCAGGAAGTGGAATACCAGGAAACCCGCCGCCAGGCGCCAGACTCCACGGCCGTGCCTGTGCGCGGGCCGCACCGCCCGACAATGTTCCTTCATGAGCACCTCCAGGCGCTGGGCCAGGTGCTGGGTAAATTCGCGGTCGCGTATCGCCACGTTGGCTTCTAGGTTGAGCGACAGACTCAAAGGGTCGAGATTGCTCGATCCCACCGTGCTCCACTCGTCGTCCACCAGTGCCACTTTCCCATGCAGCGGGCGCTGGCAGTACTCGTGGATATGTACACCCTTGTCGAGCAGATAGTCGTAGAGCAATGTGCTGGTGGCACGCACCCAAGGCATGTCGGGCTGGCCCTGCAGGATGAGGTGTACCTGAACGCCCCGCCGCGCCGCCTTGGCAAGTTCTCGCAGCAACCGGTACCCGGGCAGGAAGTATGCGTTCGCAATGATGACTCGCTTTTGCGCCAGGCGGATTGCCATTCGGTAATGCCATTCGATGTCGTTGCGGTGGTAATCGTTGTCGCGCACCAGAAGGGCCACGGTGGCGTCGCCGGCGTATGGTATGCCCGCCGCCGGATCGCGCAAGGGTCGACGCGGCACCCGGCCACGCGCTCCGCGCTCGATCAGGGCGAGCACCGCGTGATGCAGGTCGCCCACGATTGGTCCGCGCAGTTCCACGGCATAGTCCTGCTTCGCTTCTGGTCCGTAGTCCGACAGATGGTCCGCGGCATAGTTGATGCCGCCGATAAAGCCGATCTCACGGTCGACGACCACGATCTTGCGATGCAGCCGCCGGAAAAGGTTGGTACGCATGCCAAACGCGCGTGGTTTGGGATCGAATACCAGCAAACGTATGCCCGCGTCGCGGATGGTCGCTAGGAACTCCTCGGAGAAACCTGGCGAACCGTAGTCGTCCACGGTCACGGTGATGTGCACCCCGCGCCGCGCCGCCGCCACCATCACTCGCAGCAGCTCAAGCCCCACCTTGTCTTCGAAAAGAATGAAGGTTTCAATGAGCACCTCATGCTGGGCTTGCTCGATTGCGCGGAACACGGCCGGAAAAAATTCTTCCCCGTTTTCCAGCAAACGAATCTGATTACCTTCTCTCCACACCGTATACATGCTCATATTGCTACCCTGGCAACGAGAGGCGCGTGATCGGACAGGTGCGACCATGGTCGCCCCGTCAGCACTTGCGCTTTCTCGACATGCAGATTGCGGACGTAAATACGGTCCAGTTTCAAGAGAGGCCAGCGGGCGGGAAAGGTGCGTGGCAGGCTGCCAGCCCGGTTCAGAAAAGCTTCCTTGAGATGCAGGCGCCGGGCCAGATAGGCGTGGGCCCGCCGTCGCCAGTCGTTGAAATCGCCTGCGATCACCAAAGGTGCATCCACAGGCACCTTCCTGTTGACCAGATCGCACATCAGTTCCAACTGCCGCTGCCGATGCGACTCGCGTAAACCCAGGTGAACACAGATCGCATGCACCTGCAACTCCCGTTCGGGAATGTGCATGACACAATGCAGCAGACCGCGCTTCTCCGGCCCTCCCACGGACACATCGCAGTTTTCCGTATGAACGATGGGGAAACGTGAGAGCAGTGCGTTCCCGTGATGCCCATGTGGGTAGACCGCATTGCGGCCATAGGCGTACTGCGTCCAGATAGTATCCGCCAAAAATTCGTACTGGGGGTTATCGGGCCAGTTGGCGTAGTGCGTCGAGTGGTGCTCGTGACTGCCAAGTACTTCCTGCAGGAAGACCAGATCCGCTCCCACCGTGCGTACCGCGGCTCGCAATTCGTGCAGGATGAAGCGGCGGTTGAATACCGTAAAACCCTTGTGCGCATTGAGCGTGATGATCTTCAAGGAAAGCGGCGCCGATGATTCAGTCATGGCGCCGTGTCCAGCAAGGGGCGTTCCTGTCAGTCCTCCTGCTTCATTCGAGCCGCATGCCCACCTTCAACACTACCTGCCAGTGCCTCACCGCGCCATCCGCTATGTGGCCTCGCACTTCCGTCACCTCGAACCAGTCGAGGTTGCGCAGGGTCGCTGATGCGCGCGCCAGTGCATTGCGGACTGCGTCATCGCTCGAAACGGTCGACGACCCGACCAGCTCGATCTTCTTGTAAACGTGTTCGGACATGGCCTGCTCCCTTTTCATGCCTGGTGAAGGAGCACGCTGCTCAGCATTTATTGCGCCCGCTCCGGGCACGCGTCGTGCAAGGCCCCGTCCACCCACCCATCAACGCACACGAGGCAATTTCCATGGTGTACATTCCGCCCATCCGTCACACCGCGGTCGCATCCGACAACCCTACCCGCTCTCCGCACGATCCCGCATCCGATCCGCTCAACAAGACCGGCGCAACCCCACCCCCCCAGAAGCTGCAGGAAGATGCCCGTGCCCAGGGCGACGGGCGCGCCGTGTCCAGTGCCACCCGCAACGCCAACACGCCGCATGCCAACCAGCCAGCCAAGCGAACTGTGCGCGACTGGTCAGTCGAGCACTGGACACCTTAACCCTGCTTTTCGCGGCGGCCTCCGGGACTGCTCCCCGCGTTTCACCCGCCGTGTGGCCGGCAGGCAGGCCGGCGCGCTCTTGACCGTATGGCGGTTAGAATCGGCCCTTTGCCTTGGTTGCCGCCATGTGGTTCAAGAATCTGCACGTCTACCGACTCGATGCTTTCCAACTCGACGCCGCTCAACTCGAAGAGCGGCTTCGATCCCAGGTTTTCAACGCCAGCTCCACCCTGGAGAAGCAGCGGTACGGCTGGATCGCTCCACGCGGCGAAGCCCAGCTGGTGCATGCCGTGGCCGGCCACTACCTCCTCGCGTTCCGCAGCGAGAAGAAGCTGCTGCCAGCCTCCGTGGTCAACCAGGTTGCACGCGAGCGCGCGCTCGATATCGAAACACAGCAGGGTTACAAGCCCGGTCGCAAGCAGATGCGAGAAATCAAGGAAGCCGTCACCGACGAACTGCTGCCGCGCGCGTTCAGCGTCTGGCGTGATACGGCGGTATGGATCGATCCCACCAGGGGGCGGCTGGTCATCGATGCGGCCAGCAGCACACGCTGCGACGAGATCATGCAGTTTCTCAGCAAGGCGCTCGACGGACAGGGCGCGCGCCTGTTGCAGACGCAGGTTTCGCCGACCAGCGCGATGACGGGGTGGCTGGCCGATGACATGGCCCCTGCGGGTTTCAGCATCGATCAGGAAGCTGAACTGCGCTCGCCCACCCAGAGCAAGGCCACCGTGCGCTACGTACGCCACACCGTCGAGGCGGACGACGTGCGGCGTCACATTGAGCGCGGCAAACTGTGCACCCGCCTGGCGCTCACCTGGGCCGACCGCGTATCGTTCGTGCTGACCGAAACCCTCGCCATCAAGCGCGTGACGCCCCTCGATGTCATCCAGGAGAACACCGACGTTGCGGCCGGCGACGAGGCCGAACGCTTCGACAACGAGTTCACTCTCATGACCGGCGAACTCAGCCAGATGATCGACGCCCTCGTCGACGTGCTGGGCGGAGAGAAGAAGGCCGCGCCCTGATACCGGTCTTGTGCCCAGGGTCCTCCTCGACCCGCGTCGCTGACGATTGGCGTGGCTTGCGGAAATTGTTATTCTCATTAAATAATTTTCGTGCCCGACAGAACGGAAGGACGTCGCATGACAATCAAGCAAGGGGATGAGCTCTGGGCACCCAGTGCCGAGCAGATACGGGAAAGCCGCCTGTTCCACTTCATGAACTGGCTGGAGGAAACACGCGGACTGAAGTTCGACGACTACTACGCCTTGTGGCGGTGGTCCATCGACGATCTCGACGCGTTCTGGATGGCCATCTGGGAGTACTTCGACATCCTCGCCGATGGCGATCCGCATCCGGTCCTGGCGAACGCCAGCATGCCGGGCGCGCAGTGGTTTCCCAACACCCGGCTCAATTACGCCGAGCACATCTTCCGCAACAAGACGGCCGACCGCCCTGCGGTCATCGCTCGTGGCGAGAACCGCCCCGTGCGTACCGTCTCTTGGGACGAACTCGAACAGCAGGTGGGCGCTCTGGCCGCAAGCTTGCGCGCCATGGGCGTGCAAGCTGGCGACCGTGTCGTCTCCTACATGCCGAACATTCCGGAAACGCTCATTGCGTTCCTGGCATGCGCCAGCATCGGCGCCATCTGGTCCAGCTGCTCGCCCGAAATGGGCGTGTCGGTCGTGCTTGACCGGTTCACGCAGATCCAGCCCAAGGTGCTGTTTGCCGTCGACAGCTATGTCTACAACGGGAAGCTGTTCGACCGCTCCGCCCTTGTCAGCGACATCCTGCAGGCTCTTCCCACCATCGAGCAGGTCATTCATGTCGCCGGCCCCGCCGAGCGTGCTGATGAGCCCGCCTGGCGCAACTACCGCACCTGGGAATCCGTCACGCGCAAACCGGCGCCACTCAGCTTCAACCGGGTTCCGTTCGACCACCCCCTCTGGATCGTCTACTCATCGGGCACTACCGGGCTGCCCAAGGCCATGGTGCACGGACACGGCGGCATCGTCATCACCCATCTCAAGACCGACGCGCTCCAGCACGACGTCCGGCCCGGCGACCGCTTCATGTTCCTCGGCAGCACTGGCTGGATCGTCTGGAACCTGATGATCGGCAGCCTGCTCACCGGTGCCACCGTAGTGCTCTCCGACGGCAACCCCGCCTACCCCGACGCCCAGACCCTCTGGAATTTCATCGACAACTACGCCATCACGCATTTCGGCTGCGGCGCAGCCTTCCTCATCCAGAACATGAAGGAGGGCGTCAGGCCGCAACGTGAATTCCAGGCGCTGCGCACCATCAATTCCACCGGGTCGCCGCTCCCCATCGACGCCTACGTCTGGACCTACGAGAACGTCAAGCGCGACCTCTGGCTGGCCTCCATCAGTGGCGGTACCGACATCGCATCAGGGTTCGTCGCCTGCGCCCCCACCCTGCCGGTACACGCGGGCGAACTGCAGTGCCCCGAGCTTGGCGTGGCGGTCTATGCCTTCAACGAGGCCGGCCAGCCGGTGGTCGATGAAGTCGGTGAGCTGGTGGTAACCAGACCCATGCCGTCCATGCCGCTGTACTTCTGGGGCGACACGGACAACAAACGCTACCTGGAAAGCTACTTCGAAGAATTCCCGGGCAAGTGGCGGCATGGCGACTGGATACGCTTCACGCCACGTGGCACTGCCGTCATCTACGGACGTTCCGACACCACCATCAACCGCCACGGTATCCGCATGGGTACTGCCGAAATCTATCGTGTGGTGGAGGAAATGCCCGAGGTGAAGGACAGCCTGGTCGTCGACCTGGAATATCTCGGCAGGCCCTCATTCATGCCATTGTTCGTCGTGCTGGCTCCTGGCCAGGAGCTCACGCCCGAGCTGAAGAACCGCATCAAGAACCAGATTCGCCAGCACGCCTCGGCGCGACACGTGCCCAACGAGGTCTACGCCGTGCCCGAAATTCCGCGCACGCTTACCGGCAAGAAGATGGAATTGCCGGTGCGCAAGCTGTTGCTGGGGGCCGACCCTGACAAGGTCGCTAGTCGCGATGCCATGGCCAATCCCGACAGCATCCAGTACTTCATCGATTTCTACGCTAAACTCGAAGAACACATGGCCGCTGCCGGCGCCTGATTCAGCCGCTCCTCGTCATTGCCCATGACCCGCTCCGCCACGGGCAGCCCATCCTGCCGGGCGGTGCCTTTCCCCCGGGGCTTTCCCTTACGCCCCGGGCCTATTGCCCCAATCCGGCCGGCGCGCCCGCCACAGCAGTCGCGCTGCGTTTCCAGGTGAAGGCCGGCACCTGTTGCACCGATCTGCTACAGTTGCGTTCCCGAATGGTGCACCGTACGCACCCAACCTGTGAGCTGCCTGGTCGCGCCAGGCTTCCGTCCGCCCCTCCTCCACCGTGGTTTTCGTGCCGGGCACGAAAATCGCTAGTTCCCACGACAACAGCATGACTTCGTCAGCCTGGCATCCACCGGCCGGCTGGCACAGGTGCCTCTCTGTAGCTCCGCCTCCGCGCGGCCTCCGTTCTTCCACCGGGAAGTGGCGCCTTCACCCGGACTGCGGCTCTTCCGAACTGCGTCTGAACCATATATCCATAAGCAGGAGGCGATATCTTGTTACTCAATATTCTTGTTGTCAGCTCGGAGGCCGTTCCGCTGGCGAAAACCGGTGGCCTTGGCGATGCCATCAGCGGCATGGCGCACGCGCTGCATGACGCAGGTGTCGCTGTTTCACTGCTGCTGCCCGCCTACCGCTCCACCTTGCGACACGTCACCCACTTGCGCACGGTCGGCATCCTCGACGATCTGCCCGGTGGCACCGCCCAATTGCTGGCAGGCCGTATCGTCAAGACCGGCGTTCCCGTGATTCTGCTGCGCAATGATACCCTGTACGAGCGCGACGGCAGCCTGTATCTGGATGCCCACGGCAAGGAATATCCGGACAACGGCATTCGTTTTGCCGCCCTGTCGCACGCTGCGGTGCGTATTGCGGAAGGCCGCACCACGCTGCCGGTGCCCCATGTGGTGCATGCCAACGACTGGCATGCGGGCCTGGTGCCCATGCTCATGCACGCGCGAGGCGTAACGAATGTGCGCAGCGTGCTCACCATCCACAATCTGGCCTTCCAGGGCATTTTCCCGATGGAGCAGGCAGAATCTCTGGGCATTCCTCTGGAATACCGTGGTGCTGATGCAGCCGAGTACTGGGGGCAGCTGAACTTCCTGAAGGCGGGCCTGCTCTTTGCCGACCGCATCACCACCGTAAGCCATCAGTACGCCACCGAGATCCTCACCCCCCGGTTCGGCATGGGGCTGGAGGGCGTGCTTTCCAGCCGGAAGGCCCGGCTATCGCCTACACCCAACGGCATCGATCCGCAGGTGTGGAACCCGTCCAACGATGCGTACCTGCCGGATGTGTACTCGGTTGCCGATCTCGCCGGCAAGGCATCGTGCAAGCGGGCACTGCAGGAAGACGTCGGTCTCATTGCCAACCCGAACGCGACGGTAATGGTGTCGTGCAGCCGACTCACCAGCCAGAAAATGGGCGATGTAGCGGCCCAGGCCATACCGCGCGCGTTGGCGGCTCATCCGGACCTGCAGGTTGCCGTGCTGGGGTGTGGCGATCGCGGCATCGAGGACGCCATGCGCGAGGTTGCCCGTCAGTTCCCTGGCCGCATGGCAGTGCACATCGGCTATGACGAGCGCCGCGCCCACCTGCTCTATGCCGGCGGAGACATCCTGTTGCATGGAAGCCGATTCGAGCCGTTCGGACTGGCACCGGTGTACGCCATGGTCTACGCCACCCTCCCCATTTGCTCGCGAGTGGGAGGCATGGTCGATACGGTCAGCGATCCGGGGCCCCAGGCAGGTCCGAATGCCATGGAACACGCGACTGGCATCCTGTTCGACGGCGAGACAATGGAAGACATGCTCGCGGCGATCGACCGGACCATGGCGCTGCGCAAGCACCCGCAACTTTGGTGGAGCATGCAGCGCAATGGCATGCTGAGCCGGTTCAACTGGGAAACATCGGCTCACCGCTACCTCGATCTGTATGCACAAATGGTGGATGCACACGTCACCGTGCCGCGTCCATTCAAGTCCATGATCGCCCCCGTGGCCAGCCCGCCCGTCAAACCCGCGGTCAACGCGGACCTGTGGTCGGTCACCCAGCGCCGCGACAAGAAGTTGGGTACGGGCTTGCTGCGTGCGCGACCGGCGCCTTCACTCTGAACCGGCGGCACAGGCGAATCGTGGACGCGTGCAATGCACGTGTTTCAACCGGTCAACGCGCCATGAATAACCGTCGACCCGGACTTACCCGGCTGTGTTACGTTGATCCACGACAACTGCCCGCGCCCGACTGGCGCTCCTGGGCAGCACGCGCTGCCAGCGCAGGTTTCACCCATCTGGTTTGCGGACCCTTGTGGCGAGGCGCCGCACGCGACCCTTTCCTGGTCGACGACCCGTTTCAGCTGGACCCCGCCCCCGGCTGGCCGGCAGCGCTGACACTCGACGACGCCGTCGCCAGCGCCTGCGCAGCCTGCAGCGAGCATCGGCTTGAGCTCTGGATGGACATTTGCGTCTGCCAGGCAACCGCCGATGGCGCACTGGCGCGCGACCATCCGCACTGGTGGCACCACCCTCAAAACGGGCTGGCGGCGCTCGACCCCCGGCTCTCGGACCACGACCGTGCTTGCTGCCGCCTGCGAACCGACGCGATTGGCAACGATTATCTCGACTTCTGGCGTGAGCGCCTGCGACACTGGCTGGAGCTGGGCGTCACGGGTTTTCGTGTGGTACACCCGCAGCATCTCGGTGCCGACGCCTGGCGTGCGCTGCTCGACCCGCTACGCGCTGCGCACCCCGACTCCCAGTGGACCGCATGGACCCCGGGCATTGGCTACCATCACTTCTCCGGGCTTGGCGCCGGCGGCTTTACCGCCGGGTACGCCTCACTGCCCTGGTGGAACCTGCGCGATCCATGGTTCGTGCAGGAGTTCCGGCAACTGCAGCTTGCCCTGGGACAGGTATACATGGCCGTCATCGCGCCGGAAGACCCCACGCTGTGCAATTCCTCCGACGTCGCGGTGCAGCAGCGCCTGTGGTGCGCAGCATGTATCGGAGATGCCCTGCTGGCTACCTTGCCGGCGCCGGATCACCCGCAGGCGGGTGAACTGGTGGCACAGATCGCGGCGGCCAATACATGCACGGCTGGGCACCCGGCAGGCGGAGGTCCATTGCAACAGCTGACGGGCGACGCTGCGCCGTTCACCGCGCTCCAACGCACGCATGGCGACCGGGGCTGCCTCGTACTGCTCAATCCGTCCCCTGTTGCACCGGTTCCGCTCGACTGGCAGATGGTGCGCACCCGACTATCCGGATTCGTCGTCGATGGCAGGTCGATGCAGCTACGTGCCCCGGTCGTGCCGCCGCCCATAGACGTCGCGCCGACCCTGGACAGGCAAGCGCCGCTCCCACGCGATGCGCTGGCCGGATCCGGCCCGCCAGACGTTCCGGCACTGGTCCGGCCTCTCGGCCCCACGCTGCCCGACCACCTCCCCGCTGGGGGCAGCGCGAGCGCCCCTTTGGTGGCGCCTGAACCGGTCATCACCCACAAGCGCAAACGCAACCGCACACTGCAAACCGAAGCGCTGGCTGCTGCCCTGCAAGCACCCCGGATCGTCATCCAGGACCTCTCGCCTTCCACGCCCGACCCCACCCATTGCATCAAGCGCATTGCCGGCGAGCCCCTGACCGTGCGCGCCAACGTCTTCATGGATGGCCATGACGTCTTGCGCGTGTTCCTGCTCTGGCGTGCCGTCGATGAGATTGGATGGCATGCGGTGGAAATGAAGGCTCTTGGCAACGACGCCTGGGAAGCGACATGCATACCGGAACGCATCGGCCTGCATGAGTACACCATACGCGCGTGGCGCGATGCTTTTGGCAGTTTTCGCGCGGGTCTGGCCAAGAAAGTGGAGGCTGGAGTCGACGTGAGCCTGGACGTGCGCGAGGGGCAGGCTTTGCTCGCCCGGTGTGGCGTGCCCGATGCCGACACCTATGACTGCGAACGGCTGCTGTCGCCCGACACCCTGCACTTTGCCCAAGGCGCCGAACTGCACGAGTTCGAGACCACACTCGAGCCGCCGCAAGCCCTGATGGTTGAACGTCGTGCGGCCCGCTTCGCCAGCTGGTACGAAATGTTTCCCCGCTCGCAAAGCGGTGACGCCGCCCGCCACGGAACATTTCGTGACGTCATCTTCCGCCTGCCCTACGTTCGCGACATGGGTTTTGACGTGCTGTACCTCCCACCCATTCACCCGATCGGAAACAGCCATCGCAAGGGGCGCAACAACAGCCTTCAGGCCGGGCCGGATGATCCGGGCAGCCCATATGCCATCGGTGCGATCGAGGGTGGGCATGATGCCGTTCACCCACAGCTAGGCACCCTGGATGACTTCAGGGACTTGCTGGCCGCAGCGCGCCGCATGGGTATCGAGATCGCGCTGGATTTTGCCATACAGTGCTCGCCCGATCACCCGTGGCTGCAAACCCACCCCGAATGGTTTTCCTGGCGGGCCGACGGCTCGCTGCACTATGCCGAGAACCCGCCGAAGAAATACGAAGACATCGTCAACCTCGAGTTCTATAACGCTGACGAACTGGCTCGCACGCCAGAACGGCGCACGCACACCATGGCACTGTGGTTCGCGCTGCGCGACGTCGTGCTCCACTGGGCCGCACTTGGTGTACGGACATTTCGGGTAGATAACCCCCACACGAAACCGCTGCCATTCTGGCAATGGCTGATTCGCGAGGTACAGGGTCAGTATCCGGACACGATCTTCCTGTCGGAAGCTTTCACGCGCCCCAGCATGATGTATCGTCTTGCCCGTGTCGGTTTTTCGCAGTCGTACACCTACTTCACCTGGCGCACCTCGAAACAGGAACTGACCGACTACCTGAACGAGGTCGGGAATGCGCCGGTAGCCGATTTCTTCCGGCCGCACTTCTTCGTAAACACTCCGGACATCAATCCCCGGTTCCTCCAGACCTCGGGGCGGCCAGGGTTCCTGATCCGTGCGGCACTGGCCGCCACCATGTCGGGGCTGTGGGGCATGTACAGCGGGTTCGAGCTGTGCGAAGCCACCCCGCTGCCGGGTCGCGAGGAATACCTGGATTCGGAGAAATACGAAATCAAGGCGTGGGACTGGGACCGCCCCGGCAACATACGGCATGAGATCGCCCGGCTCAACCAGCTTCGGCTGGACAACCCTGCGCTGCACACGCATCGAGGCATCGCCTTCCATCCAGCGCATCACGAGCAAATTCTGTTCTACTCGAAAGCCACACCCGAACTCGACAACGTGCTGCTGATCGCGGTGAACCTGGATCCTTTCCATGGCCATGACGCGACCATCGAACTGCCCATGTGGATGCTGGGCCTGCCCGACGACGGCGTGCTGCACTGTGAGGACCTGGTCCATGGGTACCGCTTCGACTGGCATGGAAAGTACCAGACAATTCACCTGGACCCCGATCAACCCTATTCCATCTGGCGGGTCCGCGCCAACACATGAACATGAGCCGGCCTGAAGGTGCACACATGAAGAACAATGCCAGATCGGCGGTCAATGCTCCGAACCGGGATGATCCGCTCTGGTACAAGGAAGCGGTTATCTATCAGTTACACGTGAAATCGTTCTTCGACTCGAACAACGACGGTGTCGGTGATTTTCCGGGACTGCTGCAAAAGCTCGACTACATCGCCGAACTGGGTGTAGACACCATCTGGCTGCTGCCGTTTTATCCGTCACCACGCCGTGACGACGGCTACGACATTGCCGACTACCGTGGCGTCCATCCCGACTACGGAACGCTGGCCGACGCCCGGCGCTTTGTGCGCGCGGCCCATGCACGTGGTCTGCGCGTGATTACCGAACTGGTGGTAAACCACACATCCGACCAGCACCCCTGGTTCCAGCGCGCCCGCCGCTCCCGGCCCGGGTCGAAATACCGCAACTATTACGTCTGGTCAGACAACGACCAGAAGTACCGCGACACCCGGATCATTTTCCTCGATACGGAAAAATCCAACTGGACCTGGGATGCCGAAGCCCAGGCGTATTTCTGGCACCGCTTCTATTCGCACCAGCCCGATCTCAATTACGACAACCCCCAGGTACTGAAAGAAATCCTGGCGGTGATGCACTACTGGATGGAGACAGGCATCGACGGGTTGCGTCTGGATGCGGTGCCCTACTTGGTCGAACGCGAAGGCACGATCAACGAGAACCTGCCTGAAACACACGCGGTGCTCAAGGCGATCCGGGCTGATCTCGACCGCTCGTTCGCCAACAGGGTGCTGCTTGCCGAGGCCAACCAATGGCCTGAGGATGCGCAGGAATACTTTGGCAACGGCGACGAGTGCCACATGGCCTTTCACTTTCCGCTCATGCCGCGCATGTACATGGCCATTGCGCGCGAGGACCGCTTTCCCATTACCGACATCCTGCGCCAGACCCCCGACATTCCGGAAACCTGCCAATGGGCGGTGTTCCTGCGCAACCACGACGAGCTCACGCTGGAAATGGTGACCAGCAGCGAGCGCGATTACCTCTGGGAAACCTATGCCAAGGAGCAGCGTGCGCGCCTCAATCTGGGCATCCGGCGCCGGCTCGCACCCCTGCTGGAACGCGACCGTCGCCGCATCGAACTCATGAACAGTCTCCTGCTGTCGATGCCCGGCACGCCCGTCATCTATTACGGCGACGAGATCGGCATGGGCGACAACATCCACCTGGGCGACCGCGACGGCGTGCGTACACCCATGCAATGGTCGCCAGACCGTAATGGCGGATTCTCGCGTGCCGACCGCGAACGGCTGGTTCTCCCTCCCATCCTCGGCGGGCTCTATGGCTATGAATCAGTGAACGTGGAATCGCAGCAGCGCGATCCCCACTCGTTGCTGAACTGGATGCGCCGCATGCTGGCAGTAAGACGCCAGCAGCGCGTGCTGGGCCGGGGTACGCTGCAGTTCCTGTACCCAGGCAACCGGAAGATCCTGGCCTATCTGCGCAGCCATGAGGGCACCGACATCCTGTGCGTGGCCAACCTCTCGCACGCCACCCAGGCAGTGGAACTTGAGCTCTCCGCGTTCAGTTCGCGGGTGCCGGTGGAAATGCTGGGCGGCACGCCGTTTCCCACCATCGGCGAACTGCCGTACCTGCTGACACTCCCGCCTTACGGATTTTACTGGTTCGATCTGCGTACCGATGCAGCACCCCCGGCCTGGCATGCGACGCCTCATGAGCAGATGCAGGAACTCAATACCCTGGTGCTCAAGGGGCGCACGGGCTACCAGCTCACCGAGAACTCGCTGCGCTCGTTGCAGCGCGACGTCCTGCCCACGTGGCTACGACTGCGACGCTGGTTCGCAGGCAAGAATTTGCGCATACAAAAAGCAGAAGTACGCTACGCCGTCAGGCTGCCGGGCGATGGCGAGAACTACCTCGCAGAAGTGTCGGTCGAAACCAACTCGGGTACGCAGTGCTACGCAGTACCCGTGGCACTCATCTGGGACGAGAACCTGCAAGGTGCACCCCAGCAACTGGCACTGGCGCGCGTGCGTCGCGCGGCCAATCCGGGCATGCTCACCGACGCCTTTGTCATGCCAGGCTTCATTCGCGCAGTGATCGATCATCTGCGCAACGGGTCGGAGATACCGGTCAGCTTCGGCGCCACACGAGGCAAAGTCCGTTTCGTTCCGCAGCCGGGGCTGGACAATCTGGAACTCGGCCCGGAAAGCGAACTCGAATGGCTTGGCGGCGAGCAGTCGAACAGCTCCGTCATCGTCGGCTACCGCGCCGTGCTCAAGCAGATCCGGCGCGTCGCTGAAGGCGTGAACCCCGAAGCGGAAATGACGGGTTATCTCACCACGCACGGCTACCAGAACACGCCAGCATTGCTGGGAGAGGTGCTGTTCGAGCATGACGGCGGTGACAGCCATACGCTCATGCTGCTGCACGCGTACATATCAAACCAGGGCAACGCGTGGGACTGGACGCTTGAATACCTGCGCCGCACCCTGGATGAAATCGCCCTCACCGGCGAGCCTGCCGACCGTTACGACGATCTGCTGGCCAGCTATAACGCCATCGCCGCCATCATGGGGCGCCGGCTGGCCGAACTGCATGCGGTACTCGCGCGCGACACCGAAGACCCCGCCTTCAAGCCCCGGGTTCCCGATGGCCGTTCCGCAAGAGCGCGTGCGTCCGCGGTATCCGCCATGTTCAACCAGGCGCTACAGGCGCTCGAGCGCCATGCCTGGGAGACCGAGGCAAAACGGGGGCGCGCAGCGGCGCTGCGCGCTCTGGAGCCTGCAATAGTCGAACGCATCCAGAAGCTCGCGACCATGCGGGGCGGGCTGCTCATCCGCACCCACGGCGACCTGCACCTGGGCCAGATCCTGATTGCGCAAAGCGACGCCTACATCATCGACTTCGAGGGCGAGCCGGTACGGTCGATGCAGGAGCGCCGCGCACGTTCGACCGCCATGCGCGACGTAGCAGGCATGCTGCGCTCGTTCGACTACGCAGCCGCTGCGGTGGTGGCTGAACAGGAAGCGCTCGCCCATCCGGATACCGGGGCCGGCGTCGACCCCCAGGGCACCGTCAGGCAGAATCGCGAAGCGCTGTTGCAGCGTTTCCGCGAATCGGCCACCGCTTCCTTCCTCGACAGTTATCGCTCGACAGCAGCCGACCTGGGCGGTACCTGGCTGGCCGACGATGGCGGAGCAGCCGATCTTGAACTCGCCCTCCTGGAGAAGGCCGCCTACGAGGCGTGTTACGAAGCCGCCAATCGCCCACGCTGGATCGACATTCCCCTGCGCGGACTGGCCGACATCGCCACACGTCTGGCCAACCCGCCAGCCGACCGTCAGGCAGGAGGACCGGCATGAGCGAGCCCGCGCTGTCCAACCCGTTGCTTGAACGCGCCATCGATGCGCTGGCCTATGCGCGCCATGGCGACCCCTTCTCGGTACTGGGGCTGCATCGGGTGCGCGGTGGCTGGTATGTGCGCGCGTTTCTGCCGGGCGCACTCGCGGCGAACGTGGTGGCAGACGATGGCAGCGTTACCGAACTGCATCATTTTCGGGCGGGATTCTTCGAAGGGCGCGCCGATGCTGCAGTCAAGGGCTACTACCTGCGCATCCAGTGGCCTGGAGGCACGCAGGTGACGGAAGATCCCTATGCCTTCGGTACCCTGCTCAGCGAAGACGACCTGAACCGCATCATCGACGGAACGCATCCTGGCCTGGCCGACTGCCTGGGCGCCCATGTCACGCGCATCAACGGCTGCACCGGCGTGCGTTTTGCCGTGTGGGCCCCGAATGCACAGCGTGTGTCGGTGGTAGGGGATTTCAATACCTGGGATGGTCGCCGCCACCCCATGCGGCTGCGCTACGCGGCAGGCGTATGGGAAATCTTCATACCACGCATCGGTGCAGGTGAACGGTACAAATACGAGATCGTGGGAGCCGACGGCCAGGTAGGCGCGCAGCGCGCCGACCCTATGGCACGCCAGACCGAGCTGCCGCCCGCCACTGCTTCCATCGTACCCGACCCTGAGCCGTTCACATTCACCGACGAGCACTGGATGCACGGGCGCGCCGAGCGTCAACAGTACGATGCCCCCATCTCGATCTACGAACTGCATTCCGCTTCGTGGCACCGTCACCCCGATGGCTCGCTGCTGTCGTGGCGCGAGCTGGCCGAGCGGCTCATTCCTTATGTGCAGGAAATGGGCTTCACCCATGTGGAGCTGCTGCCCATCATGGAACACCCGTTCGGCGGATCGTGGGGCTATCAGCCCCTTGGCATGTTTGCCCCTACGGCGCGCCACGGCAGGCCCGCCGACTTTGCCTGGTTCGTGAACGAGTGCCACAACGCGGGTATCGGGGTCATTCTCGACTGGGTGCCGGCACACTTTCCCTCGGATGCCCATGGCCTGGCGCGCTTTGATGGAACGGCTCTGTATGAACATGAAGATCCCCGGGAAGGCCATCACCCCGACTGGAACACCCTGATTTACAACCTGGGCCGCAACGAAGTAGTGAACTTCCTGATTGCCAGCGCCCAGGAATGGCTTGGACGCTACCATGTGGACGGGCTGAGGGTAGATGCCGTTGCGTCCATGCTGTATCGCGACTACAGCCGCGCGCCCGACCAGTGGATACCCAACATCCACGGCGGACGGGAAAACCTGGAGGCGATCGCGTTCCTGCGTGAGCTCACTCTGGCCGTACGTGAGCAGTTCCCTGGCGCCATCACCATCGCCGAAGAGTCGACTGCCTGGCCCGGTGTGACCGCGCAAGTGCATGAAGGCGGTCTCGGTTTCCACTACAAGTGGAACATGGGCTGGATGCACGATACCCTGCACTACATGGCGCATGATCCTCTCTACCGTGCCCATCACCACCACAACATGACCTTCGGGCTGGTGTACGCGTGGTCCGAACACTTCGTCCTTCCCTTGTCGCACGACGAGGTCGTCCATGGCAAGGGCTCGCTGATCGGAAGGATGCCCGGCGACGAATGGCAGCGCTTTGCCAATCTGCGGGCCTATCTCGGCTTCATGTGGACGCACCCGGGCAAGAAACTCCTCTTCATGGGCGGAGAGATTGCGCAGTTCAGGGAATGGAACCACGACAGCGAGATCGACTGGAACCTGCTCGACACGCCCACCCATCGCGGCATGCAACGCCTCGTGAAAGACCTGAACCACCTGATGCGCGCGTTGCCAGCACTGCACCAGCGCGACTCGTCACCCGACGGATTCGCATGGGTGGTGGGTGACGACCATGAGCACAGCGCCCTTGCGTTCCTGCGCAAAAGCAACCACGATACGGTGCTCGCGGTATGCAACCTCACGCCTGTGCCGCGCCAGGACTATCGTGTCGGCGTACCCCTGCCCGGCGTCTGGAAGGAAGTACTCAACACCGACTCCGCGCTGTATGGAGGAAGCAACATGGGCAATGCCGGCCAGGCTCATGCCGACCCCACCCCCTTGCATGGCTACCCCTGCTCCATGAACCTGGTCTTGCCCCCTCTTGCGACCTTGATCTTCCACGCGAGGCATGAATGATATTCGCAACATTACCCGACCGCCTCGATCCCGGTGCACCATACCCGCTTGGCGCGACGTATGACGGCCTGGGCGTGAACTTCGCCGTCTTCTCGGCGAATGCCAGCCGCATCGACCTGTGCATCTTCGACCCGAACGGCCGCAAGGAACTGGTGCGCCTGCCACTGCCTGAATGTACCGACGAAGTCTGGCACGGCTACCTTCCGGATGCCAGTCCGGGCCTGATCTACGGGTACCGGGCGCACGGGCCGTACGATCCGCGCCACGGACACCGGTTCAACCCCAACAAGCTCCTGCTCGATCCCTATGCGCGTCAGCTGGTTGGTGCGCCGCGCTGGTCAGATGCCCTCTTCAGCTACCGTGTGAACCACGCACGGGCCGACCTCGCCATGGATCGCCGCGACAGCGCGCCGGCCATGCCCAAGGCCGTCGTGGTGGAAGACATACCCAGCTTCGACAACGACGTGCGCCCCAATCACCCCTGGAACCAGACATTCATCTACGAGGCCCACATCCGGGGCCTGAGCATGCAGCGTGACGACCTGCGCCCGCACATCCGCGGAACCTTCGCTGCGCTGGCCGACCGCCGCTTCATCGATCATCTGCATCGCATCGGCGTGACCGCGGTAGAACTGCTGCCGGTGCACGCCTACCTGCAGGACCGCTTCCTGGTCGAACGAGGCCTGCGCAATTACTGGGGCTACAGCACGCTGTCGTTTTTTGCCCCCGAACCCGCCTACCTGGCCACCGACCAGCTGAATGAAATCCGCATGGCGGTACGGCGCCTGCACGCGGCCGGCATCGAGGTCATTCTCGACGTAGTCTTCAATCACACCTGCGAAGGCAACGAGATGGGACCGACTTTTTCCTGGAAAGGTCTGGACAATGCCAGCTATTACAGACTGGTGCCCGGCGACGAGCGCTACTACCTCGACTACACGGGCTGCGGCAACACGCTGAACCTGTCGCATCCGCGCGTGCTGCAGATGGTGGCGGATTCCTTGCGCTACTGGGCCCAGGCGTTCCACATCGATGGCTACCGTTTCGACCTGGGTGTTTCGCTTGGTCGGGAAGGCCCGGGGTTCGACCCCGGATCGGGGTTCTTCGACGCGCTGCTCCAGGATCCCGAACTGTCGCGCCTGAAGATCATTTCCGAACCCTGGGACCTGGGGCCGGACGGTTACCAGCTTGGCAACCATCCCCCCGGCATTGCCGAGTGGAACGACAGGTTCCGCGACACCACGCGCCGGTTCTGGAAGGGCGACACCGGCCTGCTGGGCGAACTGGCCGGGCGCATGAGCGGCTCTCCCGACCTGTTCGATCGGCGGCATCGCAGGCCGTGGGCGTCGATCAACTTCATTTGCGCGCATGACGGTTTCAGCCTGCGCGACCTGGTCAGCTACAACGAGAAGCACAACGACGCCAATGGCGAGGAGAACCGCGACGGCCATAGCGACAACGCCAGCTACAACTGGGGCGTGGAAGGCGATACCGACAATACCGATATCCTGGCGCTGCGCGCGCGGGTACAGCGGGCCATGCTATCGACCCTGCTGCTGTCCACCGGCACCCCGATGCTGCTGGCGGGCGACGAGTTCGGCAACACCCAGTATGGCAACAACAATGCCTATTGCCAGGACAATCCGATTTCCTGGCTCGACTGGCGCGACGCCAGCAGGGAACCGGGCGCCGCCCTGCTGCGCTTCGTGGAGCAGCTCTCGGCGTTGCGCCATGCTCACCCATCACTGCGTGGAACCCGCTACCTGGCGGGCGATACGTTGGTGACCCCCGAGATCAGCCGGGTCGCCTGGTTTCATTGCGACGGTACGCCCATGGAACCGGCCCACTGGGACGATCCCGCAAGCAGCAGCGTCATGCTGCGCCGTGCAGTACACGACTCCGATGGCGCAATCGACCTGACCCTGGTAGCGATCAACGGCTCCGACAGTGCCATCGAATTCCGGCTGCCGCCCGGCCTGGGTACATGGCAGCCGGTGCTCGACAGCGGTACACCCGATGCATTGCCAGCCATCGACAGTGACGGGCAGGTCACGATCGGGGCACGCAGCGTCGTGCTGTTCGTGTCCACCGGGATGACGCCGGCAGTAGCGCCCGACGGTGCTGGCGAGCCTGATGTGACAGCCCATGCAGCAGACCCCGGTGAGGAGACAGACACATGGTTTCCTACCGACTGAATTCATATCAGTTTGCGTTCGGCCCGCTCACGCCCAATCCGCACTTCACCCGGTTTCGCCTGTGGGCCCCCGGCGCCCGCCACGGAGTATGCCTGCAGATCAACCAGGATGACCCCGTCAGCATGGACCCGCTGTCGGACGGCTGGTATGAGTTCGATTGCGACTGCGGGCCTGGCACCCGCTATCGATTCGGCGTCGGCGACCTGTGGGTGCCCGACCCCGCGTCGCGCCAGCAGGATGGCGACGTCCATGGCTACAGTGTCGTCACCGATCCCTACCGCTACCAGTGGCGCCATCCCGGCTGGCGCGGACGTCCCTGGCACGAGGCTGTCGTGTACGAACTGCATCCGGGCCTGCTGGGCGGGTTCCCCGGAGTTGCCCGCCACCTGCCGCACCTGGCCGATATTGGCGTCACCGCCATCGAATTGATGCCCATTGCGGAGTTCCCCGGCTCGCGCAACTGGGGCTATGATGGCGTACTACCGTTTGCTCCCGACTCCGCCTACGGCACCCCCGACGAGCTGAAGGCGCTCATCGACGAGGCCCATGGCCTTGGAATGATGGTGCTGCTGGACGTGGTCTATAACCACTTCGGCCCCGATGGCAACTATCTGGGCCTGTATGCACCTTCATTCTTTCGTCCGGACATTCGCACCCCGTGGGGCGACGCCATCGACTTCCGGCAACCCCTGGTGCGACAGTTTTTCGCCGAGAACGCACTGTACTGGCTGCGCGAATTCCGTTTCGACGGACTGCGCCTGGACGCCGTGCACGCCATCCATGACCCGACCTGGCTCGACGACATGGGGCGTTTCGTGCGCGCCAACCTCGATATCGACCGCCACGTGCACCTGGTACTCGAGAACGACGACAACGAAGCGACGCATCTTCCCGGGCCCTTCGACGCACAATGGAACGACGACGCCCATCATGTGCTGCATGTCCTGCTCACCGGGGAAACCGATGGCTACTACGGCGACTACTCCGAGGACACCACCGGGCAACTGGCGCGCAGCCTCATGGAGGGCTTCGTTTACCAGGGCGAGGAATCGGGACACCGCCAGGGGGCAGCACGCGGCCAACCCAGCGGGCACCTGCCACCCACGGCTTTCGTCAGTTTCCTGCAGAACCACGACCAGGTCGGCAATCGCGCCCTGGGTGAGCGCCTCACCCAGCTGCTGAATGCTGACCCGCCCGGCAATGCCCCTCACCCGCTTGCCGCGGCCATCGCCCTGGTGCTACTTTCCCCCCAGATACCCTTGATCTTCATGGGCGAGGAAGTGGGGTCCACCGCGCCATTCCAGTACTTTACGAGCCATGCGCCCGAGCTGGCGGATGCCGTACGCAAGGGTCGGCTCGAAGAGTTCGCAGCTTTCCGCGCGTTCACCTCGCGCGACGGGGAACTTTCATTGCCCGATCCCAACGCGATCGAGACATTTCGGCGCTGCATCCCGCACCTTGACGCAGACCGCCCTGCGGCGCACGCCTGGCGCGCCTTCTATCGCCGCACGCTGGAAACGCGCCACCAGTGCGTGGTCCCGCATCTGCCCGGTGCGCGTGCGGTTCGCTGCCAGGTGCTCGGGTGGGGTTGCCTGCATGCCCACTGGCAGCTGGGAAGCGGACGCACCTGGTCGCTCTACGTGAACCTGTCCGCCCAACCTGTGCCGCTCGCCGCCCAGGAAGCCACCGCCATGGACCCGGTCGTGTATGAAACACGCCCCGGAGCCGCGACGCAACTGAATGCTGGCGCGGTGCCGCCCGGAGCACTGGTCGCCACAATGAGCAGCACATCATGAGCAGTTCGAACCCGTTGCATGCGCTGGCGCAAGCCGCCGGCATACAGATTCAATGGCACGACGTCACGGGCCGCACGCATGCCGTGACTGACGACGTGCTGCACGCGATACTT
Organism: uncultured Pigmentiphaga sp.; assembly: GCA_937891425.1. Taxonomy (GTDB): domain Bacteria; phylum Pseudomonadota; class Gammaproteobacteria; order Burkholderiales; family Burkholderiaceae_B; genus Verticiella. Next base: position 8,217 of record CALAGD010000104.1, on the reverse strand, counting down.
GAAGCGCTGCACCTGCCCGCCCGCACGGCCGGCGACCTGCGCGACAGTCTCCAGCGCCTGCACGAACAGGCGCGCGCCTGCCCCCCGCTGCTGACCGCCACCATCGGGCAACCCGTCATCCTGCCCGGTTGCCTGCCAGCTGGTGTCTGGCAAATCGAACTGGAACACGGCGGAGAGTTGTCCGGCACCGTGGTACCGGACAGCCACGGCCGGCTGGTGCTGCCCCCCATCGCGCATGCAGGCTACCACCGGCTGAACCTGGGAGAACATTCGGTGACCCTGGCGGTGGCACCGGAACGCTGTGTTTCGCTGGAAACCGTGTGCTACTCCGACCGCCCGCATGCCTGGGGAGTGAGCGTCCAGCTCTATGGCGTACGCAGCGAGCAGCATGGACTGGGCGGCGTCGGTGACTACTCGTCGCTCGAATCGCTGGCGCGCGCGGTTGCCAGGGCGGGCGCAGACGCGCTTGCCATCAGTCCGGTGCACGCGATGTTCAGCGCCAACCCGTACCACTACAGCCCTTACGCGCCTTCCAGCCGCGAGTGGTTCAATGTCAGCCATGTCGACCCTTACCAGACCTTCGACGCCCATGCGGTGCGCCGCGCCATCTGGGAACTTGGTCTGGAACAGATCTTCTCGCGCCTGGAAGAATCGCTGCTGGTGGACTGGCCCACGGTGGTGCGCGCGCGCATGGCGGTCATGCGCCGGCTGTTCGATGCTTTCGCCCATGCAGCCCCGCTCCGGCAGGTGGAAGAATTCAAGGCGTTTCGCCGGGAAGGTGGCCAGTCGCTCGAGCAGCACGCCGTGTTCGAGGCCCTGCACGCCCGGCTCATGGCCGAAGACTTGCCCGACTGGCAGACCTGGCCGGCCGAATACCGTCGTCCCGACACCTCTGAAGTGCGCATGTTCGCGCGCGAACATGGCTATGAGATCGGCTTTCACATCTTCCTGCAGTGGCTGGCCACCCGGGGGTTGCAGCAGGCCCAGGCAACCGCCACCTCGGCCGGCATGAACATCGGCATCATCACCGATGTGGCCGTGGGCACTGACCCGGCCGGCAGCCAGGCCTGGAGCCGGCCCGACGACCTGCTCACCGGCCTGACGCCGGGTGCGCCCCCTGACGCGTACAATCCGCTGGGCCAGGCCTGGGGCTTGACTGCGTTTTCACCGCAGGCTCTGCGCCGCAATGGCTATCAGGCGTTCATCGCAACGCTGCGCGCGGCCCTGCGCCACGCCGGGGGTGTACGCATCGACCACGCGCTGGGGCTGGCACGCATGTGGCTGGTCCCGCGTGGAGCCGATCCCACCCAGGGTGCGTTCGTGCATTACCCCTTCGACGACATGGCCCGACTCATCGCGCTGGAATCTGCCCGGCACCGCGCAGTGATACTCGCAGAAAACCTCGGCAGCGTGCCCCCCGACTTCAACGCTCGCATTCACGCCGCCGGCATGTACGGCATGAGCGTGCTGTGGTTCGAACGCCGGCCAGGCAACGACACCGAATTTCTGCCAGCAGCCGAATGGGACCGGCAGAACGTGGCGATGACCAGTACGCACGACCTGCCCACCGTGGCCGGCTGGTGGAACGGACGCGATCTCGACTGGCGGGCCCGACTTCAGCTGCTGGGTGGCCGTGGCGAAGACCAGGCGCGCGCCCAGCGCGCCCGCGAACGTACGGCCTTGTGGATGGCGGTACGCCGGCCGGACGACCCCCCTGAGCCCCCGCAACGGGCTCCGCTCGAGCGCATCATCGATTTCGTCGGCCGCACCCCCGCGCCGCTCGTGCTCATGCCGCTCGATGATCTTTGCGGCGTGATCGAGCAGGCGAACCTGCCGGGTACCGTCAATGCGCATCCCAACTGGCGCCGCCGCATGCCTGAAACCGTCGAGCAGCTGTTCTACGGCGGCGCAGGCTACAACCGGGTACAGCAGCTGGCGCGCGCCCGGCGCCGCAGCGTCATGTCGGAGGTCGCCGCTGACGCAGCTCCGCCAGGCACACCCCCACCTCACCCGACCGCACCATGACCCTGCCCATCCGCGCCACCATCCGACTGCAATTTCGGCCCGAGTTCACCCTGGATGATGCGTGCGCGCGGGTGGACTACCTCGCTGCGCTCGGCATCAGCCACGTCTATGCCTCACCCCTGACCCGTGCCGTACCGGGCTCGGCTCATGGCTACGATGTCGTCGACTACAACGTCATCAATCCCGAGCTGGGCGGCGAAGAAGCACTGTGCCGGTTCGCGCAGAAGCTGCGAACGCATGGCATGGGTCTCGTTCTGGACATTGTCCCCAACCACATGGCCACCCATGCGGACAACGCCTGGTGGTGGAGCGTCCTCAAGTGGGGCCAGGCCAGCCCGTACGCGAGATTCTTCGATATCGACTGGCAGTCTCCCTATCCGGGCATGCGCGGCAAGGTCATCGCACCCTTTCTGGCCGATCCCTATGCCGATGAACTTGAGGCGGGCAACCTGCGGCTGGAGTACGTGGTCGACACCGCCGAGTTCGTCGTGCGCTATCACGACCGTCCGTTTCCGGTTACCCCTGCCAGCTATGGCAGCATCCTGCGCAACGCGCCCGAATCGGCCCACCTGCTCGCGCTGTGCCGGGCGTTCGACGCCCTTTCGACCAGCACGTATGGCGGACACGGCGACATGGCCTGCGAGCTGCTCCGGCAGGCAGCGCGCTTGCCCGAAGTGGCGGCAGGCATCGCCGCGGCACTTGCCCATTACGACCCGCTCCAGCCGCTCGGGCGGCTACGCCTGCACCGCTTGCTGGAGCGCCAGCCCTACCGCCTGACATGGTGGCGCTGTGCCGCTGACGCCATGAATTGGCGCCGGTTCTTTGAAGTGAGCGACCTGATCGGCACACGCATGGAGCGCACGGAGGTTTTCACGGCAGCGCATGCGCTCGTGCTGCGCCTTTACGCCGAAGGCCTGATAGATGGTGTGCGGATTGATCATGTGGACGGACTGGGCGATCCGCGAGCGTATTGCCTGGCCCTGCGCGATGCCCTGGCGGCGGCCGGTACCGCCCGCCCTGACGCCCTTGCGCAGCGCCCGCCGTACATCCTGGTGGAGAAGATTCTGGCAGCCGATGAAAGCCTGCCCGCTGGCTGGCAGGTAGACGGCACCAGCGGATACGACTTCATGAACGAAGTCGGCGCCCTGCTGCATGCACCCGAAGGTAAACAGCCGCTGGAGCAATTGTGGCAGGAAATCGCGGGCGATACGGCCGAGTTCGCACAATACGAATACGAAGCAAGGGTTACGCTGATCACCCGGCATTTTGCCGGAGAAACAGAAACTCTGACGCGACGTCTGCACCAGCTTGGACAGGCCCATGCGGCCACGCGCGACTTCGCGGTTCCCGCCATACGGCGCGTACTGAGCGAATTGCTGGCAAGCTTCCCCGTGTACCGCACCTATGCCGACGCGCACGGACGCCATGATGACGACGCCCGGTTCTTTGGCATGGCCAGGCAACAGGCGGCCAACCGCCTGCCGCGCGTCGATCTGCCGCTGCTTGAGTGTCTGGATGCATGGCTGGGTGGACACCCGCCCGAGAAAGCGGGCGCAAGCGCGCAGCGTGAGCTGCAGCTGACCGCGATCCGGCAATTCCAGCAACTCACCTCGGCCCTGGCGGCCAAATCGGTCGAAGACACCGCCTTTTACCGGCACGCCAGACTGCTTTCACGCAACGAAGTCGGCGGCACACCCGCGCAGTTCTCCCTGCATCCGGAGGAATTTCACGCACGCATGCAGCGGCGGCGCGAGTCCTTCCCCACGGGCTTGCTGGCGACGGCCACCCACGACCACAAGCGCGGCGAAGATGCCCGCGCACGCCTTGCCGTGCTCAGCGAGGTTCCCGATGTGTGGCGCGACTTTGTGCGCACATGGATGAGTCTTCCCGAGAGCAGTGCTGTACCTGTGGCCGAGCACCACACGACCCGCCTGCCCCATCCGGTCGACCAGTATGTCGTGCTGCAGACCCTGGTCGGCGTCTGGCCGCTGAACCTCGCTGCCGACGACCGCGACGGCCTGGCAGACTTCACGAACCGCGTGGTCCAATGGCACCGGAAGGCGCTGCGCGAGGCCAAACAACGCTCCAGCTGGTTCGACCCGGACACCGAATACGAAACATTATGTGAACAATTCATTCGCAGCCGTCTGTTAGCTGCCGAATGCGCGCAACATCGCGAAATGCTCGTGCAGTTCATCGACTGGATCGCACCAGCTGGGGCGCTGAACAGCCTCGCGCAGACCCTGCTGCGCCTGACGGTACCTGGCGTGCCCGACATGTTCCAGGGATGCGAATGGTGGGATTTCTCGTTGACTGACCCCGACAACCGCCGTCCGGTCGATTTCGGTGCAAGGGTCAGAGCACTGACTGACGCATCGGGGTTTTCCGGTTTGCTCGACGACTGGCGTTCGGGCCGGATCAAGCAGCATCTGATTCAGCGTGCGCTCCACCTGCGGCGACGCTTCCCCGAGCTGTTCACCAGGGGCACATATCGCGCGCTCCCGGCGCAAGGCGCGGCAGCCGAGCACGTCGTTGCATTCTTGCGCCAGCACGCGGGGCGCTCGGTGCTGGTCGTAGTCCCGCGCATGCCGTACATCTTGTTGCAAAAGCTTACAAAAAGTCGGGCCAGACTGACACTGCCCGTGATACCGGCGCGGTATTGGGGCGACACGGCGCTGCGGATACCGCCGGAGATGTTCGGTACGACCCTGCACTCCGCCTTGTCCGGTCAAATTCCCCCGCTCACGCTGCACGACGACCACCTCCCGGTAGGCAAGGTCGTTAACACATTTTCGATTGGCTTGTGGCATGATTGAATATGCGCGCGTGCTGCTGGCATGCCAGTAACCCCACCGCGCCCCCAGGATGGAGGAAGCAAGTAGTAAACGTCTGCGTACGTCCGGCGCTTGCACACGGTTTCTCCGCGGAGACGGTTTCATGCACCCCGACACTCCCAGGCCAGGTTCAAGCAATACGAATCTGAACGAGCTGCTTCAACTTGCGTTGAACAGTACAACCGATTACGCCATCATCACACTGGATGCCAGCGGCATCATCACGACCTGGAACCAGGGTGCCGAGATACTGTTCGGCTATCCGGCCCAGGAAGCCATCGGGCAACCCGTCGACCTCACCTACCTGCCACAGGATCGTGCGAACGGTGTTCCGCAAAATGAAATCCGCCGGGCCCGCGCTTACGGCCGCTCGGCGGAAGAGCGCTGGCTGCAGCACAAGGGGGGCACCCGCCTCTATTGCAGCGGCGTCACCACCCCGCTGGGCCACGACCCCACCCTGGGCTTCGTGAAGATCACCCGCGACTACACGGTCGCCAAGCGCGTGGAGCGGCTGCACGAGGCCATGCTGCGGCACGAGCGCTGGGTGCGCAAACGGGCACAAATGGCCAATCAGCTCAAGGACGAATACCTCGCCGTGATGTCGCACGAGCTGAAACACCCGCTCAACCTCATCTACGTCAACGCCGAGTTGCTGGCCCACCTGCCCGAAGTGCGCAACTCGCCGATGGCCAGCAAGTCGATCGCAACGATCCAGCGTTCGGTCATGAACCAGGTCAAGATCATCGACGACCTGCTGGATCTTTCACGCATTCATACCGGCAAGCTCACCCTGAACCGTACGCGCCTCGATGCCGTGGACGTGGTGCGCAACGTGGTCGAGAATGCGCGCAACGACATCGATCAGGCCGGGCTGGAACTGGTGCTGAATGCTGAAGAGGCACCACTGGTACTTGACGGCGACGAAGTGCGACTTGAGCAGATTGTATGGAACTTGCTCAGCAATGCCATCAAATTCACCCCTCGCGGAGGACGCATCACCGTGAATGTGCTGCGCGACGGGCCCCGGGTGCGCATCGACGTCATCGACACGGGCAGGGGCATCGATCATCGGCTGCTGCCCAAGATATTCGAAATGTTCGGACAAGCCGATACGCACACGACCCGACGTGAAGGCGGCCTGGGCGTGGGGCTGGCTCTGGTCAGGCAGCTCACGCAGCTGCACGGCGGACAGGTCAAGGCCTGCTCCGAAGGTATCGACAAGGGATCGCGCTTCACCGTGTGGCTACCCCTGGTGGCCGAGTCGGAAAATGCCGTGGCCAGTCCCCGCCCCGAGGTGTCGCGGCCGAACCAGGGCAGGCTATGCGGGTTGCGCGTGCTGCTGGTGGACGATGCCGTCGATACCCTTGAGGCATTCGGCTATCTGCTCGAGCTCGAAGGCGCGAAAGTCACTCTCGCACGCAGTGGCATCGAGGCGCTGGAGCAGGCGCACAACCAGCACTTCGATCTCATCCTGTCGGACGTCTCCATGCCAAACATGGACGGGCACGAGCTGCTGGCACGCCTGCATCACGAATGCGGCATGCGTGACGTTCCCGCCATCGCACTCACCGGGTTCGCCCGGGCCCAGGACATTCGCCGCGCCCTGGCGGCCGGCTTCAAGGCACACCTTGGCAAGCCGGTAACGCTGGATGCATTGCTCACCTTGCTCGAGCGCCTGGGCGTACGCCGGCGCGAACCGCCCCGCGCTTCCGGAACGGAAGGGAACCACGCCACCCGGGCATGATTGGTGCTGTGCTGCGGCACACCCCACCAACCGGAGACCCCGATGGAAGTCGTCGATTTTCTGGTGCAGCAGCACCGCGAAGCAGAAGACCTCATGGCCAAGGCCCTCGACACCGACAACCCCGCCGAGCGCCTGCAATATTACAAACGCGCTGCGGACCACCTCGCGGCACACATCGCCTCGGAAGAGCAGATCCTGTTTCCGGCGGTAAACGCGCATCGCACCGAAGACATTCTGCTCGAGTCACTGGAAGAGCATTTGTCGTTGAAACGCCTGGTGGCCGATCTCAACGGACTCCGCCCCGATGACGCCACCTTCGAGCCCAAACTGAAGGTTCTTCGGGAGCAGGCCGCGCATCACCACGAGGAGGAAGAAGATGACCTCTTTCCGAAGATTCGCCACCTGTTGCCCGAGGCCGATCGCCATGCGCTGGCCGAGGCCATGCTGCAGCTGCAACGGGACATGGTGCAGGAAGGAGCGCCGCGCGCGCCCCTGACCGATGAAACCGACGAGGCCGCCCGCCTGTAGCGCTGGAATTCATCGCCTCCCCGCGGGTTTGCACGCATGCCGCTGCTGACATATTGCCGGAAAAACCGCGCATAATAGTCGTCATAATACTGACTGCACGCTTCACCAGGCGCATGCTTCCGTGGGCCTCAGAACGCAAGAACGGGCGCGCACCGGTTTTCCTGCTGGCGTGCAGCCCGCATCAGTCGGAGGGAGACAACGGTATGAACGTGTGGGACGTGTCAAGTGCCTATGGGCGCAATCAGGCGGCCGACGCGATCATGGCCAACCTGATCCAGTACATCGGCGAACCGGACTTTGATACGCTTGCCCTGGCCGAAATCAATCGGATGATCCCGGTCGGGTCGTGGTCGGTGTACCGCCTTGCGCCCAATCATCCGCTTGCCATGCACCTGTCGGCCAGCTATCGCGTTCCCGACCGAACGCGCGAGTGCTGGCAGACTTACTGCCGTCAGGGCGTTTATCGTACCGACACGACCTTCTCGACCGCGCGGCGGCGGGCATACCCCGATCATCTGCTGATGGGGCATTGGTCGGCGGCCGATATTCATCCCTTGCACCGCGACCAGATCTACATCCGGCACGGCCTGCGCGAGCGCGTCTCGCTGTTCAGCGTCGACGCCAAAGGCGACCTGCTGGCCATCAATTTGTACCGCCACGACCACCAGCCCGCGTATACCACGGCCGAACTCACCGACCTGCGCGCACTCGCACACGTCATATCGGCCTGCGTACGCCGCCATATTCGCTGGCAGCATGCCGACGAAGTACCCGCCACTGGCGAGGTACCCCTGCGGCAGCGGCTACGCGCACTGTGCCCTGCCCTCACGCAGCGGGAAATAGAAGTATGCGAGAGGCTGCTGCGCGGGTACTCACACGATGGTGTGGCGGCCGACCTGGGCGTCTCGCTCGCCACGGTCAAGACGTACCGCAATCGGGCGTTCACGCGCCTTGGCATCCGCTTCCGCAGCGAGCTCTTCGCGCTGGTGTTCAATATGCAACCCCAGGCCCGACCACCCGTGCTGCGGCCCGCCGCCAACGCCTGACGGTGCCATCGACAGACCCTGCAAAGTCGAATACCAGAAA
>CALAGD010000103.1 GCA_937891425.1 uncultured Pigmentiphaga sp. | reverse complement strand
CGACCTTGATCCAGGCGAGCTGCTCGCTGGTGGTGCCGAATTCGTACATGTGGCGGCGTGCCACCATGGCGTACCCATTATGTGTCGATGGCCCGAACGGCAGCTCGAAAGCCACGTCCGGTGCATCCGGATCAGGAGGAGCCAGGCGCAGAGCCGCGCCGGCCGCCCGCGGGCGGCCGGCCAGGGTAACCAGTGCGACATTGCAGCGTCCCGCGGCGATGGCTTCGGCCGCATGCGCCACATGCAGGATGGGAGCCGAGCCACCACATTCGGTCGAGTCGACATGGCGTACCTTCAGTCCCATGTATTCGACCATCGACGTGGCGCCCAGCCCTGGTGCGTCACCGGCGCAGAAATATCCGTCGATGTCCTCCTTGCTCAAACCGGCATCTTCCAGCGCACCGCGCGCAACGTCGGCATGCAGACGCGCGACGGTCAGGTCGTCCGCCTTGCGGGTGGGGTGTTCGTAGACACCCACGATGTAGGCCTTGCCGTCCAGACTCATGTTGATTTCCTTGCTTGCTTGGTCAATTCCGGGCGGAACCTGCGCCCCGCCCGCATGCACTGCATCACTTCTCGGGAGTAAAGCCCGAGGCGTCGATGATGGGCTTCCAGAACGTCATTTCCTCGTTCAGCATCCGGCCCATTTCCTCGCCACCGATGTCCACCGTCAACAGGTTCGCGCGACGGAACGTTTCCTGGACTTCGGGTTTCTGGAGCGCCTTGCGGATCGCCTCGCGCATGCGGGCGACCTCATCTGCCGGGGCATTCTTGCGGGCCCAGATACCGGTCCACGCGGCACCCGCCACCACGTCGATGCCGGACTCCTTCAAGGTGGGCACATCCGGCACCAGGGGGGAACGCTTGTCGCCAAAGATGGCCAGCAGATTCACACGACCGCTTTGCACGTGCGATAGCAGATCGCCGACCACGGAAACGCCAGCGGGTACCTGTCCCCCGATGAGATCGGTGATCATCGGACCATTGCCCCGATAGGGCACCACGCTCATGTCGATACCTGCAGCCTTGCCGAACGCGAGCCCGGAAAAGTGGGTCTGTCCACCTTGTCCGGCTGTTCCGAAAAAGCCCGGTTTGCCACTCTTCTTCACCCATTCGATATACTCGCCGATGGTATTGATGCCGAGGTCCGCGTTCACCGCGATGCCGATCGGGCCCTCCGTGATGATGGCCACCGGCTCCATGTCCTTCAACACGTCGTAGCCGAGCTGATCCGTGGTATAGAGCAGATGGTTGAATATGGCCACGGCGTTGGGCATGATCAGGTAGGTACTGTCCTCGGGGCGGGAATTGCGCAGCGCTACCGCAGCGATGCGTCCACCGGCACCCGGCCGGTTCTCTACCAGCACGGTGCGGTTCAGTTCCTTGCTGACATTCTCGGCCAGTACCCGCGCGATCGTGTCGGTCGACCCTCCCGGTGGAAAGCCGACCAGGAAGGTGATCGTATTGCTCGGGGCGGCGACCGCCATGCCGGTACACAGGGCAAACAGCCCCATGACGCTCTTCAACAGGCGCATCACTTTCATCCGTTGTCTCCTTTCGTTGATTGTTCCTACAAACACCCTGCAACTGCCTTTCGCCAACTGTTGCATCGGGTCGTTGTCCGCGTGCCCGGCCGATGCCTCGCCGCCCTGACCACGACCCGCCGGTTCGCCTGGCTCACCTGTACGGGCTTCGCGACACAATTCGAAAAAGAACCGGTTCGCCCGTCCACGTCAGCCCGCCGCAATGCGGGCTGCCAGGCGCTCGATATGGTCGGTTGCGTTACCAAACAGCTGATCGAGGACCATCAGGCGCTTGACGTAGTGACCGACGCGACACTCTTCGGTCATGCCCATGCCGCCGTGCAGCTGGATGGCAGCGTTCCCCACCTCGCGGCCCGCCTTGCCGATGTACCCCTTCGCGGAATCGATGAAACGGCGCCGCTCGGAATCCGGCGCTTCCGCCACGGCCACGGCCGCCGCACACGCCAGGGAACGCGCCATTTCAAGACGCATCAGCATGTCGGCGACCCGATGCTGCAAAGCCTGGAAACGCGCCAGCGGTGCACCAAACTGGCGCCGCGTCTTGAGGTGCTCGGCGGTCAGGTCGATCAGGGCCTCGATGGCCCCAACCGCTTCCGCTGCCCAAGCGGCGATGCCGCGGTCGGCTGTGAGGCGCATCAGCCCGCAGGCCTCGCCAGGGTTGCCGATGAGCGCGCTCGTGTCGACCTGCACCGTGTCCAGATGCAGTTGCGCGCACTCGCGCCCGTCGAGGGTGCGATAAGGAACCAGGCGCACCCCCGCCAACGCTGTGTTCACTGCGAACATCGTGAGCCCATCGGGATCTCCATCGGCGGCTCCTGTACGGGCCGCGAGGACCACCAGATCGGGCCGTTCGGCCTCGAGCACGAAGGCCTTGTGTCCGGACAACACATAGCCGGATGCACGGCGTTCGGCACGCACTGCGGGGCGGGTGAAATCGCCGCGCGCTTCAGGCATGCTGAGTGCAACCGACAGTCGTGCATGACCCTCGGCCAGCCGCGGCAGCCACGCTCCCGATATGTCAGGTGAGGCCGCCTCGGCCAGCAGCTGGCCCGCCATCACGACCGCCGGCACAAAACCCATGCCACCAAGGCTGCGTCCCAGCTCCTGGCTGACCAGCATGATCTCCGTCGTTCCCAACGCGCTGCCGCCGAGCTCTGCAGGCAGCGGCAATCCCAGCAGGCCCATGTCCGCCAGCCCGCGCCACCGCGTGGCGGCCAGTTCCGGCCCCTCTGGGTTGCCGCGCTCGTGCGCCGGGTAAGTACCTTCGCAGTAGCGCCTGACCGCATCGCGTAGCGCCAGCTGCTCCTGATCGAGTGAAAAATCCATGAACGCCTCCTCAAGCCAGCACGGCACGCGCAATCAGGTTGCGCTGAATCTCGTTGGTACCGCCATAGATCGACACCTTGCGCACATCGAGCGTGTTGGCCGCAACCGCGGCGTAAAGCTCTTCTACGGGCAGTGCAGGGTCGAGTCCTGTCTGCACCGCTTCCTCGCTGAACGGCAGCGCCTGGGGCCCGGCTATGTCGAGCAGAAGCTCATAGATGCGCTGGCGCAGCTCAGTGCCCGCCACCTTCAGGATGGAAGCCTCGACGCCAGGCGTGTGCAGATCCTGGTTTTCACTGAGAATGCGCAGGCCCATGCACTCGAGTGCCAGCAGTTCGGCCTCGAGTTCGGCCAGCCGCATGCGGATGGCCGGGTCGTCCAGCAGGGTGCTGTCACCGGCTCGCTGTGTGGCGGCCAGCTTGCGGGCGCGTGCAAGCTGCTGTTTGCAAGAGCCGATACCGGCGATGCCAGTGCGCTCGTGGCCCAGCAGATACTTGCCGTAGGACCAGCCCTTGTTCTCTTCACCGACCAGGTTCTCGACCGGCACGCGCACGTTGTCGAGAAATACCTCGTTGAGGTCGACCCCGCCATCGAGCATGCGGATCGGCCGGATCGTGACACCCGGCGACTTCGCATCGATCAGAAGAAACGAAATGCCTTCCTGCGGCTTGGCCGCGTTCGGATCGGTGCGGACCAGGCAGAACAGCATCTCGCAGAAATGTGCATACGATGTCCAGATCTTGTGGCCGTTGACGATGTAATGATCGCCATCACGCACCGCCGTGGTCCGCAACGATGCCAGGTCGGACCCCGATTCGGGCTCGGAAAACCCCTGGCCCCACCAGATTTCACTGCGCTGGATCGCGGGAAGGTAACGCTCTTTCTGCGCGGGGGTACCGAATGCCATCAGCACCGGGCCCAGCATGTTGATGCCGCTGGGAATGATGCGGGGGGCGCCCGCCAGCTGGCACTCTTCGTCGAATATGTGGCGCTGCAGGTGCGTCCACCCGGGCCCGCCGTACTCCTTCGGCCAGTTCGGGGTGGCCCAGCCCCGCTCGTAGAGCCGGTTGTACCATTTCACGTAGTCGGCCCGATCAAGGCGCAGGCCCAGCTCGACCTTGCGCTTCAGCTCCGGATCGAGGTTCTCCTGGATGAAGCGCCTGACTTCTTCACGGAACGCTTCATCCTCAGCGGTATACCGGTATCTCATGCTGCCTCCACCCCGGTTGGCTAATTGTTCTGACAAACGACAAGAGCATCGAGCGCCACCACGCCATCGGACGTGGCCACCAGCGGGTTGATGTCCACCTCCACGATGGCAGGATTGGCTACCAGCTGCGCCCCAACTGCAGCCACGACCCGCGCGACCGCGGCCAGGTCGACGGGCGGTGCGCCGCGCAACCCGTGCAGTACCGGCGCCGCCTTCAGCTGATGCAGTTCGTTCACGATATCTTCCGGCGCGAGATCGGGTGGCATCAGACGCACGTCCTTCAGTGCCTCGATCCATATGCCTCCCAGGCCGACCAGCACCACGGGCCCCCATTGGGCGTCGCGCCGCGCACCGACAACCAGCTCCAGCCCCTTGTTGCCCATGGCTTCGACCAGCACGCCATCGAGCCGCAGCCCGGGCCGGTGGTGGGCGATGTTGGCGTGCAGCTGCTCCCACCCGGCGCGCAGGGCGGATTCGTCGCGCAGCCCAACGAGAACCCCGCCCGCATCGCTCTTGTGCGGCAACTCGCTCGCCTGCGCCTTGATCACGACCGGATACCCGATGCGCGCCGCAATCCGTACCGCTTCATCCACGGAGCGCGCGAGTTCTCCGTTGGGCACGCTGACCCCCAGCGCGCGCAGCCATTGCTTGCCCTGGTACTCGGGCAAAATGCCGTTCGCGGGAACGGCCGCGGGCAATGATGCCGCGGCACTGACCTGCGCCTGACGGCGGGCGGCCCGTTCGAGGTTGCGCGCGTAATCGTCAACTCGCAACAATGCCCGCAACGCGCGCTCGAGAGACCGGAAGACCGTGACCCGCGTCTGCCGCAGGGCGTCGGCCAGCACCTCGCTGATCGGCCAGGTATCGCCCAGTGCAACCAGCACGGCCGGTTTGTTGCGGTTAGCCAGGGCAGGCACCATGGTGGTCGCCTTGCCTTTCTGGCCCTGCTCTGGGCCAGTGATCATGGTGAACAGTACGCTGCCGACATTCGGGTCTTCAACCACCACGTCGATGATGTCCTGCACGATGCGCGGATTGCGCATGACAACGGTGGTGTAGTCCAGCGGGTTTTCTGCAACGGCGAAATCCGGCAGGATCTGGCGCAGCCGCTCGACCGTGTGCGGCTCGAAGCCGGGCAGATCAAGCCCGATGCTGTCGGCGAAATCGATGGTGAGGCTCTTGATGGCACCCGAGCCGGTAACAACGCCCACGCCGCCTTTGGGTGGACGTGGGTGACGGGCCAGGATGGCCAGCACGTCATACAGTTCATCCTGGCTTTCGACCATTACCACGGCTTCACCATGCAGCAGCGCAGAAGCACTGGCGTGGTCACCCGCCAGCGCACCCGTGTGCGAAGCTGCCGCCTGCCGGGCGCGCTCGCTGCGACCAGGCATGAGCAGCACCAGCGGCTTGCCAAGCTGCCTGGCGCGCGCAGCGAGCTGCAGGAAGCGTGCGGGCTGCCGGATCTGTTCGGCATATACGCCAACCACCGAAGTCGTCACATCTTCCAGGAAGAGCTCGACGTAATCCTCGACCCCGATGCATGCTTCGTTTCCGGTGGATGCCACATGCGCGACCGGCACCCAGCGTGCCAGCAGGGCGTCGCGCAGATTCGCGGCCATGGCCCCGCTTTGCGCCACCACCGACACGCCCCGGGGCTCATCAAGACGATACAGGGGCACCAGGGGCTCGAAGGTGACCGGCACGCCGCCCGCATAGCTGGAGTACCCCATGCAGTTGGGGCCAACCAGGACGATCCCGGCGTTGCGCGCCACTTCGGCGATGGCTTCCTGGCGCACCCTCCCTTCCTCCCCGGTTTCGGCATACCCGGACGCAAAGATGACCACGCCCCCGACCCGGCGCTGTGCACACGTGCGGACGGCATCCAGCACACCCGCCTCGGGAATGCACAGGACGACGACGTCAACGCCCTCCGGAAGCTCTTCCAGGGACTTCAGGCAGCGCTTGCCATTGATCTCGTCGCGGCTGCGACTGATCAGATGCAGATCTCCGCTGAAACCGTGCCGCTCGAGGTTGGCAAGCACGTGGCCAGCGGCGGTAGGTTCGGGTGACGCCCCGAGTATGGCAACGGAGCGCGGCTTGAGCGTTCGCTCCAGGGCAGCGACCCGCCGGCGGGATAAGTCGTCGGGACGATCGGATGCGGCGGACGAAATCATGAAAATGGACCTCGTTCTATTTTTGTATTTCACATGTTGATTGTGGCATACAGTATTCCGATTTTCAACGACACCCTGTCTGAACGTAGTGCACCTATAGTTGCCACGATATGAATAATCCGAAATTAATCAGACATTTATGAATGCTGGCTGTGCACCGCAACATCCCACGACATTCGTATAAACCCTAGTAATGCGCCATGACCCCGCTCTTGCGGATTCCCCACATGCATCACTCCGGGCACCACCTAACCCGATTTCTGTAACAGACACGGTCATTTCGGTTGAATATTGCATGCCACACGAATTTACTTGTATATTTGTTTGATCAAACGATCAAACAGGCAGCATCCCCACCGCAAGGAGGTCTTCGTGATCATCGACATGCATGCCCACATCGTCATGCCCCCCGAGAGTTTTCGCTACATGGCGGAACTCGTCGGGGGCCGGGCCAACCCCAGCGTGACTCCCAAGATTCCCATGGAGTCGCTCCGCAAGGTCACCGAAGCGCTGGTCCGCCAAATGGACGAACTGGGTACCGACGTCCAGTTCATTTCGCCCCGGCCCTACCTGCAGATGCACTCGCTCAACCCACCCAAGGTCACCGAGCTCTGGACACGCTACTGCAACAACCTCATCCATGCGGTGGTCGAGATGTTCCCCGATCGCTTCCGTGGCGTTGCCGGGTTGCCCCAGCACCGCAAGGAATGCCCATCGGTCAGGGTCGTGGCCGAACTGGAGCGCTGCGTCAACGAGCTGGGCTTCGTCGGCTGCCTGATCAACCCCGATCCCACCGAAGGTGCAGAAGCCCCGCCTCCCGGCCTGGGCGATCCGTTCTGGTATCCGCTCTATGAAGCCATGACGCGGCTGGACGTTCCCGGGCTCATCCACTCTGCGGGCAGCTGCCAGCCACGTGAGTCCTACACGCTCAAGTTCATCAACGAAGAAAGCATTGCCGTAATCTCGCTGCTGGATCCCGGCTCCGAGGTCTTCGAGAAGTTCCCCAACCTCAAGATCGTGGTCGCTCATGGCGGCGGCGCGATTCCCTACCAGATGGGCCGTTTCCGCGCCTGGGCCGTACGCAGGGGCGAACCGGTGCCCTTCGACGAGAAGCTGAAGCGGCTGTACTTCGACACCTGCAACTACTCGCAGGACTCCCTCGAGCTGCTCATCAAGGTTGCCGGCGACCGCAACGTACTGTTCGGTACCGAGAAGCCGGGCACCGGAAGTGCGCGCAACCCTGAAACGGGGCGCGACTTCGACGATCTCAAGCCGGTCATCGAGAGTATTGCGTGGCTCAGCGATGAAGCCCGCCGCAACATCTTCGAATGCAATTGCCGCCGGCTGTACACCCGTGCTTTCCGGAAAGATCCGGAAGCCTGACATCGGGTCGTATTCCTGGCCCGCCAACCCGTCCGCGGGCCTGCCAGCACGCCTGGCGCGACCCAGCTCTACAGGAGAGACATCATGGCGATTACCCGAGAAGAAAACGATCTTCTGACGCGCGTCGAGAATGGTGCGCCCATGGGAGAAATGTTCCGTCAGTACTACTGGCTGCCGGCGGTGCCGTCGCTCAAGCTCGAAGCGGGTGGCGCCCCCGTCCGCGTACGCCTGCTGGGCTCGAACTATGTGGTATTTCGGGCCCACGACGGTCGAGTCGCCTGCTTCGACGAACTGTGTCCGCATCGCAAGGCGTCGCTGGTGCTGGCCCAGAATGAGGACAACGCGCTGCGCTGCATCTACCACGGCTGGAAGTTCAGCGTTGAGGGCCGGCTGGTCGAGGCACCCAACCAGGTAGGTGACCAGGAGCGCTTCTGCCGCAACGTGCGCTTCAACAGCTACCGGGTAGAAGAGCGTGGCGGGATCGTGTGGGTGTGGCTGGGCAAGGGCGACAAACCGCCCCGTTTCCCCGACCTGCCCTTTACCTATCTGCCCGAAGAGCACCGCTCGGTCACGAGCGTGGAGGTGCCCACCAACTGGTTGCAGGCGGTCGAGGCCTCGATGGATTCTTCGCACGTGGGAGTACTGCACGAATCGACCACTCAAATCACCTCCGGCAGCTCAGCCAACCAGCGCATCAACATGACGAAAGTGCTGGCGCCGCGTATGGAGTTCGAAGACCGCCCCTACGGCTTTCGCTACGCCGCTTTGCGCAGCATGCCCGACAGCACGACCTACGCCCGCATCAACAATTTCGTCATGCCCTGGTACGGCGTGATCTGTCCTCCCGAGCCACTCGGTCCCACGACCGTATTTTTCTCGACTCCGGTCGACGACACGCACCACCGCGCCTGGTTCGTGCAGTTCAACCCGCATCGCCCGCTGGGCATGACCATCATGTCGGCCTCACCCGATGTCTGGAATTACCCGCCCCTGCCTCCGGGCGATGCGAACAATGCCTGGGGCCAGAACCGCGAACTGATGAAGCGAGGACATGCCAGCGGTTTTCCGCAGCACCTGGCTACGGAGGATTTCGCGATGTTCCTGAGCCAGGGCCCCATTCACGACCGCACCGACGAACAGCTCTGCTCGGCTGACGCCGCCGTCGTGAAGGTGCGCCAGCAATTGCTCCGCTCGGTACGCGAATTCATGGAGGGCAAGGTTCCCACGCTGGCCGACAATCCCGATCTCGACTACCGCCAGGTCGAATCCATCGGAGGCCTCCTGCGGCCCGGTGAAGACTGGCGCGCGCTGGTCTGCAAGAAGTCGGCCGAGACCGTCAGCCAGACCTGAACGGTCCGGCCGCTGAGAGTGGAGGAGACAGACGCCTATGCTCAGTCCTGAAAAGAACGCCGAACTGACGCGTGTGGGCCCCGGCACCCCGATGGGTGAGGTGCTGCGGCACTACTGGCACCCGGTCGCTGCCGTGGATGAGCTGGAACGCTCGCCCACCAAGGCCGTGCGCCTGATGGGGGAAGATCTTGTGCTGTTCCGGGATCTCCAGGGACGCTACGGTCTGCTGGAGCGCCACTGCGCCCATCGCCGGGCCGACCTCAGCTACGGCATGGTCGAGTCCGAAGGCGTGCGCTGCAGCTACCACGGATGGTATTTCGGCCACGACGGTCGTTGCCTGGCCGCACCATATGAAGACGTCGTATCACCCGATGGTCGTTTCCGGGAGCGCATCCGCCTGCGGTCGTACAAAGTGAAGGCGCTCGGCGGGCTTTTGTGGGCCTATATCGGGCCCGAACCCGCGCCCGAACTGCCCGACTGGGAGCCCTTCTACTGGAAGAACGGTTTCGTGCAGATCGTATTTTCCGAAGTGCCCTGCAACTGGCTGCAGGCCCAGGAGAACTCCATCGATCCGGTACATTTCGAATGGACGCATGCCAACTGGACGCTGCGCCAGCGCAACAAGCCGGGTCCGTATGCCCCGACCCACCTGAAACTGGCGTTCGAACCGTTCGAGTACGGGTTCATCTACAAGCGCATCACCGAAGACACCGACGAGAACAACCCGCTCTGGACCATCGGGCGCGTCTGCCTCTGGCCCAACGGCTTCTTCCTTGGCGATCATTTCGAGTGGCGCGTGCCCATTGATGACGAAAACATGCTCAGCGTGGGCTGGTTCTTCATCCGTCTGCCCAAGGAGCGTGAACCCTTCGAGCAGAAGACCATTCCGTCCTGGTACTCGCCCATCCGCGACGAGCATGGCCGCTGGATCACCACCCACATCATCAATCAGGACATCGTGGCCTGGGTAGGTCAGGGCCGCATCACCGACCGCTCCCGGGAAAACCTGGGCGCCAGCGACCAGGGCATCGCCATGCTGCGCCGCCAGCTGTTCGAGGACATCGACGCCGTGCGTGCCGGACGCGACCCCAAGGGCGTGATCCGCGACCCGGCCGCCAACCACCGGATCGTACTGCCCAGCGATCACCGCTGGTTTTTCCTCGACGGGCTGCCCCTGGCCGAATACGAGAAGGAACCGAAGTGGCACAGGCTGCTGTACCACTTCCTGTTCCATGCCGGCCAGCCGGACTGGGTCAAACGGCAATACGAGGAAGCCGCCGGCATTCGCCTGCGTGACCAGAACATCATCGAGCTCTGATCATTCCTGATCACGGCCGTTGTTTCACTGCATTCCAGGAAATTTGTCATGTCTGAACCTCTGGTGACCTACGAACTCGATGGCCGCATCGCCCTGATCGGCCTGAACCGCCCGGACAAGCGCAATGCACTCAACGAAGCATGCATCAACGCATTGCGGGAAGCCGTTCTGCGCGCCTCCGATGAAGCAGACGTGGGCGTGCTGTTCGGCCACGGCAACTGTTTCTCCGCAGGGCTCGACCTCGCTGAAGCGCTGGCCCGTGCGACGGGCCAGGTCAAGCGCCCGCGCCACGGCCGGCGGCACTCCTGGCACGAGGTGTTCGACACCATCGCCCGCGGTACCATCCCCTACGTGGCCGCACTGCACGGAGCGGTCGTCGGCGGCGGGCTGGAACTTGCCTGCGCTGCGCATATCCGCGTGTGCGACGAGTCCGCCTTCTTCGGCCTGCCCGAAGCCCAGCGCGGCATTTTCGTGGGTGGTGGCGGTACCGTGCGCATCCAGCGCGTGATCGGCTACAGCGTCATGGCTGACATGATGCTGACCGGCCGCCTGCTGAGCCCCGAAGAGGCCGAACGCGTACACATCGTGCGGTACATCACCCCGGCGGGCAAGGCGCTGGAGAAAGCCCGCGAACTGGCCGGCCGCATCGCGCAGAACACACACGACACCAACTGGCGAATCACCAACGTGCTGCCGCGCGTCAACGACCTGTCGCACGACGATGGTCTGTTCATGGAGTATCTGTGCTCGAACATGCAGCGTTCGCCCGAAGCCGCGGAACGCCTGCGCGCATTCGTCGAGAAACGCGCAGAACCGCTGATTCCACCCAAGAAATAAGGCCGTTCCCATGGATACCACCTCTTCCTTGCTCCGGCCCGTCGATGACGCGGCCCGCGCCGCCGCCCTGACCCATGTCGACGCCGCGGCGAAGGCAGCCGCGCACATTCCCGACATTCCGGCCGACACACCCCGCAGGCCCGTCCATTCAGTGGGCATCGTTGGCGCGGGCACCATGGGCGGCGGCATTGCCATGTCGTTCGCCAACGCAGGCATCCCCGCCGTCATCATCGACCAGAACGAGGAAGCACTGGAGCGCGGCCTGCAACGCATTCGCGACACCTATGCGAGCAGCGTGAAGCGCGGCCGCCTGACCCAGGAAGACGTCGATCGGCGCCTTGCACTCATTCGCGGGGCCACCTCGCTCGACGAACTGGCAGATGTCGACCTGGTCATCGAGGCCGTGTTCGAGGACATGGGTCTGAAACAGGACATCTTCCGCCGCCTCGACGCAGTCTGCCGCACCGGCGCCATCCTCGCCACCAACACCTCCGGCCTGGACATCGATGAAATCGCGGCTGTCACGTCCCGCCCGGCCGATGTGGTCGGTGCCCACTTCTTCAGCCCCGCCCATGTGCAGCGCCTGCTGGAAGTTGTCCGCACATCGCATTCGGCGCCTGATGTCGTCGCCACCCTCATGGACCTGGGCCGCCGCCTCGGCAAGGTTTCGGTCCTGGCCAGGATCTACCCCGGTTTCATTGGCAACGCATTGTTCCGCAACTACACGCGCGAAGCGCATTTTCTGCTGGAGGAAGGCGCGTTTCCGCACGAGGTCGACGCAGCACTGACCCGGTTCGGGTACGCCATGGGCATTTTTGCCGTGCACGACCTCGCCGGCAATGACGTCGGTTACCATACCCGCAAGGCACAGATGGCCACGCGCCCACCCGGCCGGCGGTACAACGACATCATCCTGCACCTGTGTGATCTGGGCCGGCTGGGCCAAAAGACCGGAAAAGGCTGGTACCGCTATGAGCCGGGCGACCGTACGCCACACCGCGACCCGGAAGTTGAGGCGTTCATCGTCGACTACTCGGCCCGCCTGGGCATCACCCGCCGTCCGATCAGCGAAGAGGAGATTCTCAAGCGCTGCATCTACGGCATGATCAACGAGGGCGCGCGCCTGCTTGAGAAAGGCATCGCCCTGCGCGCCAGCGACATCGACATCGTGTATGTCACGGGCTACGGCTTCCCCAAGGAGCGTGGCGGCCCGATGTACCTGGCCGATCAGATCGGACTCGATCAGGTGTACGCCGACGTCGAACGCCTGCACCGTGAACAGGGCGGCGACTACTGGGAACCCAGCCCGCTGCTGGCACGCCTTGCACGCGAAGGCGGACGCTTCAACCAGCTTTGAGCGCCCACGATCGGCCCCATTCCCAAATGAAGAATCCCCCGCAAGTGTTGCGGGGGATTCTTATTTGTACGAACAATTTGTATGAACAATTTGCGGATACCGGGATCCGCGCCATGCAGACTGCACTGCGGCCCGGCACCGACTGTCGGCCAGCCACGCGTGGAATTGCGGCAATCCGCCGCAATTCCACCCGCGCTGCCTCGGCCTCAGTTCTGCTTAAGCCAGAGATCGGCGAAGTCCAGGCCCACCCAGTTGGACGGTGTCACGTGGTAGTTCTGCACGCGTGAATCCACAACCATCACCCGGTTACCCCACATGAACGGCATCGCATAGCCCTGCTCCAGGATGTAGGCTTCAGCTTCCTGCAGAATCTGCTTGCGCTTGGCCGGATCCATCTCGCGCTTCTGGCGTTCGTAGTATTCGTCCACTTTCGGATCGCTGAAGCGGCCGAAGTTGGATTTGTTCTCGGGATACGAGAGGAAACCGCCCCACTGGATGGTGGGATCACCGGAGAAATCGGGGAAGGCATTCAGCATCACGTCGAAATCACCGGCATCACGCCGCGCGAAGAATTGCGGATCCTCGGGCTGCTGGTGTTCGACGTTCACGCCGATCTGCCGCCACTGGTCGATGAGGAAGACCCCCACGTACGGGAACGGGCGCCGATTCAGGAAACGCAATGTCAGGCCTTTTTCGTATCCTGCCTCCTTGAGCAGCGCGCGTGCCTGCTCGCGTGCTGTCTTCATGTCACGACTGAAACCAGGCAGCTTGCTCAACTCTTCAGGCGTACGCGCGAACTCCGAACCGGGCCGCAACAGTCCGCCCGGATAGTTGGAGTGCGTGGAACGCGCCACCAGCCTGGAGCCACCCCAATGGTCGAGCGCCATGGCCAGAGCCTTGCGCACGCGTGGATCCTTCAGGGCCGGGTTTTCGAGATTGGGCAGTACCAGCAGCAGGAGGTTGTGCGAGCCGTTCGTGCGATAGATCTTCACGCCGTCGCCCCTGGCCTCGACAATGCGCTGGGCATCTGCCTCCGTCATGCCGCGGAAATCGGTCATGACCTGACCCGACGCAATCGCGTTGATCATGGCCGGCGTGGTCAGCGTGAGCGAGCGCACGCGATCAAGATAGGGCTTGCCCTCGACAAAGTAGTCGTCGAAACGCTCGGCAACCCACTCCTTGCCCGGTGTGTAGCTGACAAAGCGGAACGGACCCGATCCCATGACCTTCTTGGCCGGATAGTCAGGATCGGTTCTCAGCAGCTCCGCCGAGTAGATACAACCCGTGGGCACCGCCAGGATCTCGAGCATGGAAGCGTTGGGCTTCGAAAGCCTGACCACCACGGTTTCCGGGTCTGGCGCCTCGACCGACTCGATGTCGGAGTACAGGCTCTGGCGCGCAGAGAACACGCCCGGAGGGGGCGCACGCAAGCGATCCAGCGATACTTTCACGTCTTCCGAATCGAGCTTGCTGCCATCATGGAACTTGATGTTCGGATGCAGCTTGAACGTGTAGACCAGCCCGTCGTCGGAGATGGTCCATTCCTTGGCAACGTCGCCCACGACCTTGGGATAATTCGCCGGGTCGATCTTCAGCAAGGTCGAGTAGTGCGGCCCTATCCTCAATGTGGTGGTAATTGTGGAACTTGCATGGCAATCCAGCGTGGACGGATCGCCCTGCGATACGGCGTAGACGAACTCGCCGCCCCGCTGGGGCGTCTCGGCCAGGGCGTGCCCGCCCAGCCAGTGGGTTGCTGCCAGCAGGCAGGCAGCCGACATCGGAATCAGTCTCATTGATGGGTCTCCTCCCAAAAACAGGGGTATTCACCGGAAGCCGCTTCCACACACGGACAGACATGCCCACGATCCCGTCCGTGTGCACCGGCCTGCCCCGTCACATGCGCAACCGGGGATCCAGAAAATCGCGCAAGGCATCGCCCAGCAAACTGAACGCAAACACCGTTGCGCTTACCGCAAGCCCCGGAAATATCACCAGCCAGGGCGCTTCCACGAACAGCTGGGTACTCATGCCGGAGAGCATGAGACCCCAGGCTGGCGTAGGTTCCACGACGCCAATGCCGAGGAACGAGAGTGCCGATTCGAGCAGGATCGCCTGTGCCGCGAACGCGCTCACCAGCACGAGCCAGGGTGCGATCAGGTTGGGCGCCATGTGCCTGAAAATGACCCGGCTGCGGGAATACCCCGCTGCAATCGCCGCATCGACGTACGGCATGGTACGCACGCTGAGGGCAGCGGATCGCAATACCCGGGCGACGTTGGGAATACCAGGAATGGCAATCGCCAGCACGAGATTGACATCAATGCCGAACACCATGTGCCGGCCCAGCACCGCCGCGATGACCATGGCGAACACGATGCCGGGTATGGCCAGCATGATGTCCATCAGGCGCTGTATGGTGGTGTCGAATGCGCCCCCGAAGTACGCCGAAGAGATGCCGATGACGGCACCGCTCAGGCAGCCCAGCAACGATGCACAGACGGCCAGCGTCAACGCCGTGCGCGCGCCGTAGATGATGCGGGAGAAAATGTCGCGCCCGTACTCGTCGGTACCCATCAGATGGGCCCAGGAAGGAGCCTCAAGAATGGCTTCGTAATCAGTGTCGAGCGGGTGGTAGGGTGCTACGTAGGGCGCAAACACGCCGGCCAGCAACAGCACCGCCAGGAACAGCAGCGCTGCTGCGCCGAGCGGATTGCGTCGCGCGAACTGCCCGAACGCCACGCGCCAGCGCGCCGGGCGCGATACCGTGAAAACCGTGGTCGAAACACTCATGATGGCTTCCCTGACTCAACGTACTGTGCGTATGCGCGGGTCGAGCGCGCCATAGACGAGGTCGATCACGAAGCTCACCACGACGAATGTGGCGGCGAACAGCATGACGAGTCCCTGAATCAGCATGAAGTCGTTCTGAGTGACGGCCTGTACCAGCAAGCGACCTACCCCGTTGAGGTTGAACACCTGTTCGGTCACGGTCAGGCCCCCCAGCAGAAAGGCGAACTCCAGCCCTACCAGCGTGACCGTCGGCAGCAGTGCATTGCGCGCCGCATGGTGGGTCACCACCACACGCGGTCGCACCCCCTTGGCCCGCGCGGTCCGGATGTAGTCTTCCTGCAGCACTTCCAGCATCGATGAACGCAGCATGCGCGCCAGCATGGCAGACATCCGCCAGGCCACGACCAGCGCCGGAAAGATCAGCATGGCGAACCGCCCGACCGGATCCAGCGTCCAACTCACGCCCGACAGCGAAGGCAGCCAGCCAAAGGTCTTGAGCAGAAAGGTCTGTACGAGCAGCCCCAGCCAGAAACCGGGGATCGACAGGCCCGCGACCGTGGACAGACGTATTCCCTGGTCGACCACGGTGCCGCGAGTGAGCGCTGCAACGATGCCAAGCGGCAGCGCGAACACGACCGCCAGGATGGTCGACAGCACGGCGAGCTCAACCGAGAGGGGCAGCCGCTCCGCGATTTCCTGGGTAACGGGACGCTCGGTCCAGAGCGATCGGCCCAGGTCAAGGTTGACCAGCCCCCATAGCCAGTCGAGCAGTTGCTGCAACATGGGCTTGTCGAGCCCTAGCCTGGCCTTTTCGGCGGCCAGGACATCGGCGGACACCGTGACGCCATCACCCTGCAGCTTCAGCGCCACGATGTCACCGGGCAATACCCGGACGATGAAGAAAATGAGTACCGCCACCCCCAGCAGGGTGAGCAGGAACTGAAAAAACTTGCGCAGGAGATAACCGGTCATGCCTGCCCCCTATACCCGGTCGCAGGCCACGTAATGGCCCGACGTCACTTCGCGCAATTGGGGAACGGCCCGGGCACAGTCGGCGGTGGCCCGCGGACAGCGAGTCCGGAACGCACAGCCATCCGGTGGCGCGAACGGGCTGGGCAGGTCGCCCTGGATCAGAATCGGCGCACGCTTACGTTCTTCGCGGGGGTCGGTACCCGGTACGGCTTCCAGCAGCAGGCGGGTATAGGGATGCGTCGGCTGTGCGTAGATATGCTCGCGCGACCCGTATTCGACTACCCGCCCCAGGTACATGACCATCACGCGGTTCGAGATACGGCGCACCAGGGCGAGATCGTGCGCGATGAACAGGTAGGCCAGCCCGCGCTGTTGCTGCAGATCCGCCAGCAAGTTCACCACCTGTGCCTGCACCGAGACATCCAGCGCCGATACGGCCTCGTCGCACACGATGAGGGAAGGATCGAGGGCGAGCGCACGGGCAATGCCTACCCGCTGGCGCTGCCCCCCTGAGATCTGGTGGCTGTAGCGGCCGTAGAGTTCGGCGCGCAGACCCACCTGCCGCAGGAGGTCGATGACACGCTCCTGTTCCTCGGCATCGCCGCGCACCAGGCCATGCACGCGCATGGGTTCTCCGATGATCTGGCCGATCGTCATGCGCGGATTCAACGAGGCAGCCGGATCCTGGAACACCACCTGCATGCGCCGGCGTACGGGGCGCAGCAGGCGGTGCCCGAGGTTGGTGATGTCGTGGCCGCCGAAAAGGATCTGGCCTGCGCTGGGGCGGTCGAGGCGCAGCACCATGCGCGCCAGGGTACTCTTGCCACAACCTGACTCGCCCACCACGCCCAGGGTTTCGCCGCGATCGAGGGAGAAGTTGACCTGGCGCACGGCGGTAACCTGACGCCGCTTGCCCCACATGCCCTGCTTCACGTTGAACACCCGGGTCAGGTCGCGTGCCTCGAGCAGCGGCATGGCAGCGGGAGAGCCCACGGCAGCCGGACCGTGTGTGGAAGCAGGTACGTTTTCGATCAAGCTTGCACCCGGTGCAGGCTCGGGCCAGCCAATACTCCCCGCGGCGAGGTCGGTCACCCGATGACATCGGCTGGCCGAGCCGACGTCGGTGGCGACGAGGCGCGCCTCATTCCTGCACACGTCGATCCGCTGGGGACAGCGCGGCGCGAACCGGCAGCCCGGAGGCATCTCGCGCGGGTCGGGCGGCAAGCCCGGGATTTCGGCGAGCTTGCCACGGATGTCGCCCTCTAGCCGCGGCACGCAACGCAACAGGCCCAGCGTATACATATGGCGGGGGTGATGAAACAGCGTGTCGGCAAGCCCCTGCTCGACCAGCTGACCGCCATACATCACGAGTACCCTGTCGGCGTAACGCGCGACCACGCCCAGGTTGTGGGTGATGAGCATGAGCGCAATGCCCAGGCGATCGGCCAGATTCTTGAGGAGCTCGAGAATCTGGGCCTGGATCGTGACGTCGAGCGCGGTGGTCGGCTCGTCGGCGATGAGCAGGCTGGGCTGGCAGGCGAGCGCGATGGCGATCATGACGCGCTGCCGCATGCCGCCCGAAAATTCATGGGGATACAGATCAATGCGCGACTCGGCGTCCGCGATGCCGACCATGTTCAGCAGCTCCAGCACGCGCGCCCGCGCCTGCTGGTGTGACATGCCCAGATGCAGCCGCAACGGTTCGGCAATCTGTTCGCCGATGGTGAGCACCGGGTTGAGCGCCGACATCGGATCCTGGAACACCATGCCGATGTCCTTGCCGCGCAGACGACGCATGCCTTCGGCATCGAGCTCAAGCAGATTGCGCCCCTGAAAAAGCACACGCCCCGCGCTGACACGCGCAAACGGTGGCAGCAGGCCCATGATGGCCAGGGCACTGACCGATTTGCCCGACCCTGACTCGCCCACCACAGCGACCACTTCACCGCGGCGCAGTTCGAAGTCAAGCCCGTCGATGATGTCGACCTCTCTGGCGGCCGTCCTGAAACTGACCCGCAGTCCTTCGACCTTGAGCAGGCAATCGCCCGGGTCCGCGGTGACGGTGTTCCAGTGACTGACGGCTGGTCTCCTGCCCTCCTCCGCCAAGGCCGTTCCTGTGTGAGTGCCGGACGACTGGAGGTGCGATGACTCCGGCAATAACTCCCGGCGCATGAGCATAACGGGATTCCGTTTTATCCTCTATACAGATAACCTATTGTGGCATACATGCCATGAAGTTTTAAACACCCGTGGACAGGAAACTACCTATCGTTATCCCGAATTCCCTCCTGGGACCATCTTTCAGCCGGTTCTGACTCGGGTTTATCCCTGTTTCATGGGCCGTTTCTGCCCCTTCGCTCATGACCAGGCCTGTTCCTGCAACTAGTTATGCCATAGAATCTCTGTGGCACACAAATAGCACAACCCGTCACTGCCGGAGCAAACATGTCTACCCAAGGAACGGTACCCTCGCTCGAGATCCACGGCCGTCTGGCCACCATCACATTGCGCCGTCCCGATCAGGCCAACCGCCTCGACGACACCGATCTGGCCGTACTGCACGAACATTTCGAGACCGTTGACGCCCACCCCGAGGTACTGGTCCTGCGCCTGCGCGCCACGGGCCGCTACTTCTGCAGCGGATACAACGTCGACAGTTTTGCCGCGCCTGGCGCCTCCACCGTGTCCTTTGAACAGGTCGCCAACCGCCTTGAACAGGTCCGCGCCATCACCATTGCCGCGCTCAACGGCGGGCTGTTCGGCGGTGCGACCGACCTCGCCCTCGCCTGCGACTTCCGCATCGGCGTGACGTCATGCCGCATGTTTGTTCCGGCAGCCCGCCTGGGCCTGCACTTCTACCAGAGCGGTATGGAACGCCTCGTATCCCGTCTTGGCCTGAATATGGCCAAGCGTATCCTGCTCGCGGCCGAGGAGTTCGACGCCGAACAGCTGCTCGCAAGCGGGTTTCTTACACATTGTGTCGAGGACGTCGCGGCGCTCGATGCTGAGGTCGAGAATCTGAGCGAACGGCTGGCGGGTATGGCGCCGCTCTCCCTGAGGGGCATGAAGCGCCATCTGAACGCGTTGGGCCATGGCGGCATCGACCCCGCACTGTTCGCCGAAGACCGGCAGCAGGCGGACGCATCAGAAGATCTCCGGGAGGGAGCACGCGCCTGGCGCGAGAAGCGCCGCCCGGTGTTCAAGGGGCGCTGAGTCATCTTTCGCGCTGCAGTCAAGTGCGGATCTTCTCCGTCGGTCGCCGTTAGGCTTGCACAACTCAAAAATTCTTGTTATAGTTATTTTCTCTGCTCCCCAATAGCTCAGTCGGTAGAGCGACGGACTGTTAATCCGCAGGTCGCTGGTTCGAGTCCAGCTTGGGGAGCCAAAGAATACAAGGCCTTGCCGCTAAAGCGGCAAGGCCTTTCGTGTTTCAGGGGTTACTGAACAAGGCGCGCCGTTATATGAAAGGCGGGTTCAGCGCTTCGTGCAGCCCCCCGTCAGTCGGTGACGCTGACAGCAACCCTTTCCGGCGACGCTGGCGTGGCCCCGGCGAAGTCATCCGTCGCGCCCTCTGCGGGTTGAAGGATGGCTCCACCGCCCTTACATTACGGCGAAGGTCAACGCAGCAGGATGGTTCCATCCTGCCACCATCGCATGAATTCCGTTTTGCAAACGCGTGCCGACTCAACATCCGACACCATCGTGTCGCCCAGGGCTGGCCTGCCTGGACCCATGCCCCCGCCGCGCGTGTGCCCGCTCGAGAAATTCGCATTCTTCTTCGATCTCGACGGTACGCTTGCGCCCATCGCCGCCACCCCGGATGCCGCCGCGATTCCTCCCCATACCCTCGACTTGCTGAAACGCCTGTACGATGCGTGTGCTGGCGCGGTGGCCATTGTTTCCGGGCGTACTGCGGAACGCATCGACGCGATGACCTCCCCGTTCAGGTGGCCGCTCGCGGGTCTGCATGGTGCCCAATGGCGCGGCAGCGACGGGACCCTCGACGAGCCGTTCGTACCGGTCGAACCGGTTGCGGCCCTCCATCGGGCGCTGGTACGGCTGGCAACCAGACACCCTGGCTCGCTGGTGGAACACAAGCGGTTCTCGGTTGCAATTCATTTCCGCACGGCTCCGGAGCACGAAACGGCCATTCTGGCTGCCACCCAGGAGCTCGCAGCCGAGTTTGCCGATGTATTCACGTTGCAGCCCGGCAAGATGGTCGTCGAGTTCAAGCCGAAGGGGGCAAACAAGGGCGAAGCGCTGGAACGCTTTCTGCACGACCCCGTGTTCGCGGGCAGAACACCCGTGATGGCAGGCGACGACGATACCGATGAATGTGCCTTTGGCGTCACCAATCGCTTGCAAGGCATTTCCATTCGCATTGGCCCGGGGCCCACGAAGGCCCGATACTGCCTGGGATCACCTCAGGCACTGGCACGCTGGCTGAACGCTGTGCTGGATGCGGGCGAGGCAGGACCACACGACCAGGCTGCCGTGCGGCACAATCACGGTAGCTGGACAGATTCTGCAAGTGTCGGCTCCTGCCCTGCCGATCAACTTGGAGGTTAATGTCATGGGCAAGTTGATTGTGGTCTCGAATCGGGTAATGACTCCGAGCATGAGCAAGGAGGCTGCCGGCGGCCTGGCCGTCGGCCTTCTGGATGCGCTGCGCAGTCAGAAGGGACTGTGGTTCGGCTGGGATGGCACAGTCCGCGACGAACCGCCAGCCGAAACTACCGACTACGAGTACCTGGGCATACGGTGCGCCACGACATCTCTCAGCCGCGCCGAATACTCAAGCTATTACTGTGGCTTCAGCAATGGCGTGCTGTGGCCGACCTTTCATTACCGGGTCGATCTCAGCGCGTATCAGCCTGAAGATTACGCCGGTTACTTGAGCGTCAACACGCGCTTCGCCCGGCTGCTACGGCACTATGTCGAACCGGATGACCTCATCTGGGTGCACGACTATCATCTGTTGCCGTTTGCCCAGGCGTGCCGCCAGCAGGGCATCAGGAACCGGATCGGCTTCTTTCTGCACACACCGTTCCCGGCGGCCCCTGTCCTGCGCACCATCCCTCCACACCGGGAGCTGGTCGAGGCCATGTGTGCCTATGACCTCGTGGGTTTCCAGACGGAAGGCGATGCACGATGCTTCATCGGCTATCTCGAACGCTACCTGCAGGCAGATGTAGATGATGACGGCTACGCGCGCCTCGGCAGGCATAAGGTCCGCATCGGCCACTACCCCGTAGGTATTGATCCGCACAATGTCAGGGCGTTGTCGCGGTCGCGGCGGCGCTCCAAGGTCATCCATACCCTGAAACAGGGGCTGGAAGACCGCAAGCTCATCATCAGCGTCGATCGCCTCGATTACAGCAAGGGGATCATTGAGCGGTTCAATGCCTTCGAACGGCTGCTCGAGACGCGCCCCCGCATGCGCGGCCAGGTCACCTTCCTGCAGATCGCGCCCACCACGCGCAGCGACATCGAGGGTTATCGCCAGATCCGCCGCCAGCTGGAGACGGCCGCTGGACGCATCCATGGCAAGTGGTCTGAACTGACCTGGACACCGTTGCGCTACATGAATCGGTCGTACGAACGCGCCATGCTGTTCTCCTTCTTCCGCGCGTCACACGTGGGGTTCGTGACCCCGCTTCGCGACGGCATGAACCTCGTCGCCAAGGAGTACGTGGCGGCCCAGCCGGAGGATGATCCCGGCGTGCTGGTGCTGTCGGAGTTTGCAGGCGCTGCCGATGAGCTGGGCTGCGGTGCCCTGCTGGTGAACCCCTACGACACGGACGCCATGGCCCGTGCCTTGTACCAGGCACTGACCATGCCCCTGGACGAGCGGCTGGAACGGCACCAGGCCATGATGGAACAGCTCGAGGCACACGATATCGCCCACTGGCGGGACTCGTTCGTTGCTGACCTCGGCGCACCCGTGATGGAGATCCGCTGCAGGACCAACGGCAAGCGCGCAGCAGTGGCGGCGGCATTCCAGCCGGCGTGAGGCTGCGACACTGCGCGGACAGCCAGGGGTGTCACGCCTTGCCCAGGTAGGCGCGCCGCACCGCCGGATCTTCACGCAATTCGGCGGCAGTGCCCTCCCCCACGATGCGTCCCACCTCGATCAGATAGCCACGGTCCGCGATCTGGAGACTGAGATTTGCGTTCTGCTCCACCATCAGGATGCCGACGCCCATGTCGCGCACCAGTGCCACGGCCTTGAACAGCTCCAGACCAAGCAGCGGTGACAGCCCCAGCGAGGGTTCGTCAAGCAGCAGAACGCGCGGGGTTGACATCAGCGCACGGCCAATGGCCACCATTTGCTGCTCGCCACCGCTCATGGTGCCTACACGTTGCGACATGCGCTCGGCCAGCCTGGGAAACAGCGTGAGTACGCGCTCGAGGCTCTGCTGCTCCATGGAGCGAGCCCGGCGGATCAGCGCTCCCAGAGCCAGGTTCTCGGCCACTGTCAGGTCGGGAAACACGCCCCTGCCCTCGGGCACCAGTGACAGCCCCTGATCGACCAGACGATGGGGCGGCAACGCAAGCAGGTCGGTACCGTCGAGCAGCATGCGTGCGCCGGGCTCAGGCCGCACCATGCCCCCCAGGGCGCGCAGCAGCGAGGACTTGCCGGCGCCATTTGCCCCCAGGATGACCACCAGCTCGCCCGCATCCACTCGCAGCGATACCTCGTGCAGCGCCAGGTGCTTGCCATAGCGCACCGACAGATTCCCGACCTCAAGCATGCGGCACCCCCAGGTAAGCCTGGATGACATCCTCCCGCGCGAGCACTTCGGCAACGTCCCCGTCGGCCAGCTTGCTGCCTGCCGACATCACCACGCACCGGTCGCATAGCGCCCGCACCGCATCCATCACGTGCTCGACCAGCAGGATGGTGAGCCCGCCCGCCCGCAGTTGCCGGATGAGCGCAATGCCCTCCTGCAACTCGGTAGGGTTCAGCCCCGCCAGCCATTCATCCAGCAGCAGCAGACGCGGACGCAGTGCCAGTGCACGTGCCAGTTCCAGGCGCTTCTGGTTGATATAGGTAAGGTCCTGCGCCAGCACGTCGGCCCAGCCCGCCAGGCCCACCTGCTCGAGCAGAGCCAGGGCCTCCCCGCGGGCGTCCTCGCCGAATCTTGCTTCGGCACGATAGGCCATGCCTGCCTCGACGTTCTCGAGGCAGGTCATGCCGCGCAGGACGCGGACCAGCTGGAAGGTACGGGCAACTCCCAGCCGGGCAATCCTGTACGCGGGTAGCCGCGCCAGTTCGTCCTGCATCAGCCGGATGCTTCCCCCGTCAGGACGCAATGCGCCCGAGATCAGGTTGATGACCGTCGTCTTGCCCGAACCGTTGGGTCCGAGCAGGCCGACGATCTGCCCTGCGTGGATATCAAATGACAGGTCGTTGACCGCTCTCAGGCCACCGAACGACTTTGTCAGACCGCGTACTGTCAGCAAACTCACGGACGAGCCTCATTGTCATCGACGGCATCGGAAACATCCGCTGCTTCCCGGCCCTCGGCCACGCCGGCGTACGTTTGCGGCGATCCGGTCTGCATGCCCATACGCGACACCCGGAGCCTGCGCCACCACTGGTGTACCCGTTCGAAAACACCGTTGGGCAGCAGATAGACGATGACGAGAAAGGTCACGCCCAGCAGGACCGCAAAATGGTTGGGAAAACGTGCGGCCAGCAGTTCAAATAGTGCCGTCAGAGGTATGACACCAGTCAGGGGCCCCAGCAGATGTCCGGCACCTCCGAGTAGCGCCATGATCAGTACCTGAAACGACACCGTGGGGTTGAATACGATAGCCGGGTCGATGTAGGTCCAGCGTGGTGAAATGATGGCACCGACCAGGGTCATGAAGGTTGCGCTCAGCACGAATAGCGCCACCTTGGCTCGCGTGGTGTTCATGCCAAGGTGCTGCGCCACGAGTTCGTCCTCTCCGATGACGCGCAGCACGAGCCCGAGCCGGGTACGCTGGATGACCGCTCCCGTGAACAGCACCAATGCCAGGAGCGCAAGCAGTTGCCAGTAAATGTCGACATTGCTGATGTCGAGGAAAATGTAACGGCCGATGACCCGCGTGATGTTGACCTCGTACCAGGTGACCAGTTGCCGTACCAGCTCGGCCAGCCCGAACGTGAAGATCACGAAGTGCACCCCCGAAAGTCGCAGGGTGGACAATCCGACAATGAGGGCAAGCACGGCACCCAGCACGCCGGCGACAAGAAGCAGCGCGCCCCATGGCAGAGTTTCCGAAAGCACTGCAACGGTGTAGGCGCCCATTCCGAAAAAGGCGGTGGTGGCAAGTGAAATGTAGCGCGTCGGACCCGAAAACAGTGCCCATGCGGTTGCCAGTACCCCATACTGCAGCACGTTGATGCCATAGGCAACGACGTACTGGCTGGACACCCAGAGTGGAACGGATGCCAGCAGTACCAGCACGAGCAGCACGCCCCATGTTACGGGCGAGCGCAGGAATGTACGGATCATTCAGCGCACCCTCCCGAACAGTCCTTGCGGGCGCAGCAGCAGAACCAGCAGGAAAATGGCGAACACGGCCGCCATGGTGAGTCCCGGATCGAGAAACCGTGCTGTCAGGGTTTCCACAAAGCCGAGCAAGAGGCCCGCAAGCAGGCATCCCAGCACGTTGCCCACTCCTCCCATGATCACGATGACCAGCGCCTTCATGGTGAACGCGACCCCCATGGTGGCGCTGAACGGCAGGAACATGCTGACCAGAACACCCGCTCCGACCACGAGCGCACCACCTAGCGCGAAGGCGAACGTTGCCATCAGGCGCGGGTTGATACCCACCAGGTGGGCGAACTGTGGGGCATCGGCCATGGCCCTCAGCGCAGCGCCCCACCGCGTGCGGGCCAGCACGAGGTACACGCCGATTCCGAGGACGAAGGCGGCGATCGCGGCCAGCAGGCGGTTGGCAGCGACTGGTACGCCCAGCACCTGCACCGGCACGGAAAGGAACTCGTAGCTGTAGAACCCGCCCCCCCATATGACGAGCAGGATCCCTTGCACGATGAACAGGATGCCGAACGTGGCCAGGATGCTGTCGACCTCGAGCGCGGCCGCCGAGGCCGACCTGCGCACCAGCGGCGTGAGCAGGATGCTGTATACCAGCCACTGCAGGACAAAACCCGCCGGCAGAGAGAACGCGAGTGCCCAGAGCGGGTTGACGCCCAGACTGGTAACGAGCCAGTACGTCACGAATCCGGCCCCGATCATGAACTCGCCATGTGACAGGTTCATGATGCGTGCTACTCCATACTGCAGCGTGAGCCCCATGGCGATCAGCGCGTACAGCCCGCCCAGGGTAAGTGCCGCCACTACCAACTCGATGAACAGCATGACAGTTCTCTGCACGTGAGCACGGTGGTGCGCCGCCCGACCTTGCGCGCAGCGCCCCGGCGGTGAAAACGCTTGTTGATGAACCCGTGCAGGGCTTTACCAGGCTGGCTTGGGGATGATGGGCGGTTTCGCACCCGGGTGATCGGCCGGAGCGACGCCCTGGAAAACGCCGTCCTGCCACTGCCCCACCGTGAACAGGCCCTTGAGCTGCTGATTTTCGAGTTTGATGGGCCCGAGTATGGTGTCGAAAGTACCGGTCTTGAGTTCCTTGAGTATGGCTGGCCGATCGATCTTGCCTACGGCTTCGATGGCCTGCTGCAGCATCTGCAACCCCACATAGGTTGCGGCACTGGCCCAGTAGTCGGGATCCTTCCCGGTGATCTGCTTGTGGCGTGCGCGGTAATCCTGCATCCTGGACGAGCTGCCGTCGATACCCCCCAGGCTCATCTGCCCTTCAACGCCCTTCACCCCGTATTTGTCGCGGAAGAACGGGAACTGCGTGCCGACGCCGGTATAGAACACCTTGGGATTCAGCCCCACGACCCGTGCCTGGTCAGAGATGAGGACCGTGTCGGGCGGATAGGAGAACGCAATGAACGTGTCAGCCCCCGACGCCTTGGCTTCGTTCAACAGTGAGGAAAGATCGTTGGTGCCAACCGGGTAGGTCTTGTCGAGGACGATCTCGAAACCTTTCTCTTTGGCGGCTTTGCGCGCGGCCGAAGAGGTTTCCACACCGAACCCGTCGGCAACGCTGATCATCGCGACCCGCCGCCCGATCTTGCCTTCGCGTGCGGCGCGGTCGAGGAGATCAAACAGTCCTTCGGCATACATGCGGCCGGTACCCAGCAGGAAGAAATGGGTGGACCAGCGTTTCGCGAGCTCGTCGGCCTTGTCGGTGAGGTTGGTACCCGCAACCTGCGGATAACCATGACGTTCGAACAGGGGCGCCACGGCCAGGTTGACGGCCGTTCCCCACGGAGGCAGCAGAAGATCGACCTTGTCCTGCGTAATCAGCCGCTCGATGTTGCGTACGGCCTCTTCCGTGCTGGAGCGGTCGTCATATTCGATGACTTCGATGGGAACCCGCTTGCCGTAGGCCCTGAGCATGAGACCGCCGGCATCGTTGATTTCCTTGACCCACATCTGGTAGTTGGGACGTACCGTGGTATCGGCGCCAGCTGCGTTGGGCCCGCTCTTGGCCAGGGTATACCCGATGCGTATGCTCTTGGGTGCTTCTTCAGCGTGTAGTGGCGCGGAGCTTGCCGCGACCAGCGCGCCAAGTCCCACCATGGCCAACCATGCAGGTATGCGTTTTCCTGGCATCATGACTGTCTCCTCGAGGGGCTATCGTGCGTGCAACGGCTCCCCCCTGGACCGTCGCACTCAGGGCGTCATAAATGTGACTACATCGTGCCATGCCGGCACGGCTTCGACAATGGGAAAGTTCTCGTACTGCGCCTGGCGTTTCAGATGCGCCTGCGCGGGCTGTGCCGACATGATGGCATGAGGTGGGCGGAACGGCACCACATGTCGGCTACATCAATGATGGAAGTTTTGTACTTGTTGTTCTATTTGTCCTTGCCCTTGGATGTGACGAGCAGGACGGGGCACTTGGACAGCGAAACGACGCGCCCGGCAACCGAACCCACGACCGCATCCAGGAAGACACCACGACCATGCGCGCCCATGACGATCATCTTCGCGTTCAGCCGTTCGGCCAGATTGACGATTTCGTTGGCGGCCTGGCCCACCACAGCATGGGTTTCGTAAGGCACGCCGGCAGCACTGAGCACTTCGGCTACCGGTTCGATGGCCTTGGCCGACTCGTCGGCGTGCCAGTCGTCAATGATCTGCTTGCCCACGAAGCCAGCCACACGGCTGCTGAGCGGAGCGGAAACATGCACGACATGCACCTTGCCCCCTTCCGGCAACAGATTGCCTTCATGGACGAAACGCGCCGCTTCGACGCTGTAGACCGAACCATCGGTTGCGAGAATGATGTCTTTCATGATGGGTATATCCTTTCTGAAAGGGGCGCGTTGCAACGCGCTGAATGCATGGGACAACGGTGTCCCGTGATCTGAACTGCTTCAACAAGGGCCGCAGCCGGCCCGGCTGCCCCGATGCAGGACGCAAGGCACCGGCAGGAGGCCGCATCGTCCGAGCCTATTCTAGCCGCTCGACCGACATGCAGCCATGCAATCCCGACACACGTGGATAGCGCGCTGCCGTGCCGCGACTCATGCCCGCTTCGATGCCGCGCTGGATGAGGCGGGTGGTGCAGCACGCGCGTTGTCGTTCAGCTGTCGAACCAGCCCTTCCTGCATGACGGTAGCCACCAGTTTCCCGTCGCGCGTGTAAAAGCTTCCTCGGCATAGGGCACGCCCCCCACCGGCAACGGGCGACTCGGTGGCGTAAAGCAGCCAGTCGTCGAGGGTGAAGTCGCGGTGGAACCACATGGCATGATCGAGGCTGGCCACCATCAGGTGCGGCAACCCGTAGACCAGCACGTGCGGCCAGAGCGCGGCATGCAGGATGTTGAAGTCGGAAATGTACGCCAGCATGGCCTGGGTGAGCGCAGCAGAACCCTGGAACGGTACGACCGGCTTCAGCCACATGTAGTGCATGCGGGGACCCTCTTCGGGACGACGGCTGGTCGGCAGCTCCAGCAGGTCGAACGGGCGTTCGCGCTCGTACCACGCGCGTATGCCATCGGGTAATCGTCGCACCATATCTCCGGTTTGGCCGCTGGCCAGCACCTCTTCGGGGGAGGGCACGTCGGGCATGGGCACACCCTGATGCTCGATACCCTCTTCCCGCAAATGGAATGACAATGCCGCGGTGAAGATCGGACGGCCGTGCTGCACCGCGACTACACGCCGGGACGTAAAGCTTGAGCCATCGCGCGTACGCTCGACCATGTACAGGATGGGGTGCGCGATATCGCCCGCTCGCAGGAAGTTCGCGTGCAAGGAATGCAGCGAACCGGACTCCACCGTGTGTGCAGCCGCCATCAGCGCCTGCCCGAGTACCTGGCCGCCAAAAACGCTGTGGCTGCCAACGTCGGCACTGTTGCCCCGGAACACATTCAACTCCAGCCGCTCCACCTGCAGCAGCTGCGGTACTGCACCATGACGTTCAGACTGCATGCACTTCTCCATTCTGGCAACGGACGGGTGCCAGAGTGCCCCGCCCTTGTTCGTTTTCTGCCGAATGGTAAACCGACTTCGCGATTCCTGCAGGACGCGCCAGGTCCGGTAGACCCGCCGTTTGCGGGAATGCGGCTTGCGATGTTCCGTCGCACTGCACCCGGATCAATCAACCGCATTCACCGGAGGCGCCATGGCATTGATGCTCTCACTGCATATCGTGGCCCTTTCCATCTGGAGCGCCGGACTGCTGTCTCTGGCGGTACTCTTTGCCCAGGATACGGCACGCCAGGGCCCGCGCGAACTACAGCAGCAACGGATCCTGACAGGCACGATCTTCCTTGCCATCAGCTCACCGGCGGCGATTGTCACCATCATGACCGGCACCCTATTGGTGTACCTGACCGGCGCCCGTGCAGACTGGCTCGCAGCCAAGCTTCTGTTCGTCAGCCTGCTGGCTGCGTATCACGTATTCTGCGGTCATTGCCTGACGCAATTGGGACAGTCAGCACACGGCCAGCGCGCCACACTGCGCATCTGGGCGGTTCTGGTCCCCTTCCTGCTGATCGTCATCATTCTGTGGCTTGTGCTGGCCAAGCCTGCATTATTGAACGGTTTTCGACCCTGACCGAACGGGTCCGGACACGGCACCTGCAACTTTCGTGCGTTCCGCATCCGGTGCAATCGCGACCTGGTGCTCGAATATCAGGTGCGCTCCCATCCATCCGGCCGCCGCCACCAGCACCACCCCCAGGGCCGAAAGACAAAGCCCACCCGGTACGATGGATGCTGGCGCGTCGGGCAGGCGATACCACCAGTTCACGAACTCGACAGCCAACAACATGACAGCCATGACGAAATGGTTCCAGCCTGCAGGGCGCCGGCGTATGCCTCCCACGACCAGAAGCTCCACGGTACCGGCCACTGCCGCCAGGCCGCCCATGACCAGCCCGCCCCCCAGCAGCCACAGGCTGGCGCGCGCCCAGAACGGATCATTCAAGTACCAGAAAGCCAGATCAGTACCCAGGACGGCAACAAAGAACGCGATCGGAAACGTCACGAGCATGGGGTGCAGAGGATGGCGGGCAATGGCAACCACGGTACGGGTCCCGCGGGCAAGCGGCTGGTCGAAGGCCTTCATGTGATGCTCCATCGTGTGGCTGAACGGCAGGCAATGCCACGGCGTCATGCACGCTGCATGCCTGCCCCCGGCTACAGCACCTCCCTTACCGCGCCGGCAAGGCGGTGTGCTGTCGTGTCCTGCACGGCGCTGCTCGCGGGCTGTGCGCCCGCCCCCCTGTCCATCCTAGACCCGGTCGGACCGGGCAGCGCAGGCATCGCATCCATCGGCTGGATCATGTTCGCGGCGGCAGTAGCATTGTGGGTACTGGTGATGGCACTTGCCTTGTACGCCACCTTCGGGCCCCGGTTCCGGCCGGTGCCATCGACCCTGCTGCTGGTCGGAGGTGGGCTCATGTTGCCGGTCGCCTGCCTCACACTGCTGCTGGTGCAAGGAGCACGGACCGGATACGCCCTGCTGCCCGACCCTGCGGACGAACCATGGCGCGTGCATGTACACGCACACCAGTGGTGGTGGGAAGTGCGTTATCCGGTTGACGGTGGGCTCCTGTTGCATTCAGCCAATGAAGTCCACATTCCTGTCGGACGGCCCGTTGACGTGTACGTCACCAGTGAAGACGTGATTCACAGCTTCTGGGCTCCCCGCCTGGGCAGGAAGATCGATGCCGTACCAGGTCGGGTGAATGTCGTGCGCATCCAGGCGGACGCGGTGGGCATCTACGACGGGACGTGCTCGGAATTCTGTGGTGCACAGCATGCACGCATGCAGCTCAAGATCGTTGCCCATGACGGCGAGTCCCTCGCACGTCGCCTCGCATTCCTGACTCCCATGAAGCTTGCCGACACGCAACCCGGTGCGCAGGCATTCAAGCGCCACTGCCTGCGATGCCATGCGCTGGATCCTGGGCTGGCGTCTTCCGGGTCAGTGGCTGCCCCGAACCTGGGCGATCTGTACCTGCGGGAGCGGCTCGCTGGAGGCACCCTGCCCAACACCCCCGAAAACCTGCGGGCATGGATTCGGTCTCCGCAGATGTTCAAGCCTGGAGCACGCATGCCTGACCTTGGCCTGGATACGCAGGAAGTCGAACATATCGCCACCTTCCTGGAGAGACGCGAACCATGAGCATGCCGTCTCCGATTGCGCGCCACGCGCACCTCGCACGGCTCTGGCGCGACCCGCCAACCGGCGCCGCGCGGTGGTTCACCGCCGTGAACCACAGTACGCTTGGACGCCGTTTCATTCTGACCGCCCTGGCGTTCTTCCTGATTGGTGGCACGCTCGCGATGCTGGTACGGACCCAGCTGGCTACGCCGCACAATGCGTTTCTGGCCCCTGGCAGCTACAACCAGGTGTTCACCATGCATGGGACCATCATGATGTTCCTTTTTGCCATACCCATGCTGGAAGGATTCGCCATGTATCTGCTGCCAAAGATGCTGGGCGCGCGCGATCTGGCCTTTCCGCGGCTGGGAGCATATGCGTACTGGTGCTACGTGTTCGGCGGGCTGATGCTGGTTGTGGCGTTGTTGGCCGGGATCGCGCCCGCAAGCGGCTGGTTCATGTACACCCCCCTGTCGAACGCAGTGTACAGCCCCGGCATGGGCGCGGACGTCTGGCTCATTGGCGTGACATTTGCCGAGATCTCGGCCCTGTGTGGTGCCGTCGAGCTGGTGGTCTCCATTCTGCGATTGCGCGCGCCCGGCATGTCGCTGAACCGCATGCCCCTGTTCGCCTGGTACATGCTGGTGACCGCGCTCATGATACTGACAGGGTTTCCTCCGCTCATCCTGGGCAGCATCCTGCTGGAACTCGAACGGGCATTGGGCTGGCCATTCTTCGAGGCGGCCCGCGGCGGCAGCCCCCTGTTGTGGCAGCACCTCTTCTGGATGTTCGGTCACCCCGAGGTTTACATCATTTTCCTGCCCGCCGCCGGCATGGTTTCCACGCTGGTCCCGGTGCTTGCACGTCACCCGATGGTGGGCCATGCATGGGTAGTGGCCGCCGCCATTGCGCTTGGCCTGATCAGCTTCAGCCTGTGGGCGCACCACATGTTCACGGTGGGATTGCCATATGGGGCGGAGGCCTTCTTCTCGGTCGCCAGCATGCTGGTCGTAGTTCCCACTTCCATCCAGGTGTTCGCCTGGATTGCCACTCTCTGGGCCGGGCGTCCGGTCTTGCGACTGCCCCTGCTTTACCTCTTCGGGTTTCTCGCCATTTTCGTGGCTGGCGGCCTGACCGGTGTCATGGTGGCGCTGGTGCCATTCGACTGGCAGGTTCATGATACCCACTTCGTGGTGGCACACTTCCATTATGTGCTGATCGGCGGGATGGTCTTCCCCGTCATCGCAGCCGCTTACTACTGGCTGCCGCACTTTACCGGCCATATGGCGTCCGAACGCCTGGGAGCGTGGGCATTCTGGCTCATCTTCATCGGCTTCAACCTGACTTTCCTGGTCATGCACCTCACAGGCCTGCTCGGCATGCCACGTCGCGTGTACGGCTACGCCCCCGACCTTGGATGGGATCTGCCCAATCTCGTCTCATCGATCGGCGGATTCCTGCAGGCAGTGGGCTTCGCCATGCTGCTCCTCGACCTTGTCCTGCACGTACGCATCGGAAAAATCGCACCGCGCAACCCTTGGGAAGCTGACACGCTCGAATGGGCCATGCCCACACCACCGCCATCCTACAACTTCGCGGCGCAACCCCGCGTGTCCAGCCGCCACCCGCTGTGGGACGAGCCTGGGCTCGGTGCACGGCTGGCTGCGGGCACGCCCTACCCCGGCAGCCCCTGGCCCACGCGCCGCGAGACCATCGCGGTGGACCCGCTGAGTGGTGAACCGCTCCATCTGGTCGTGCTTACCGGTCCAGGCTGGCTGCCGTTCGGTACGGCCCTCATGACTGGCTGTTTTTTCCTGGCGCTCCTGCTGAAGCTCTACCCGCTGGCCGCAGCTGGCATGCTCGGTACCGCAGCGTTCGTCCTGGTCTGGGCCTGGCAGACTGGTGCGCGCAGCGATCCGGAACTGCTCGAAGTCGGCGAAGGCCTGTACCTGCGTCCACACCATGGCCAGGCTGAGGCGGCACCTGGCCGCAGCGGCCTGCTGTGTGCGCTGGTGGCTGATGCGATGCTGCTGGCTTCACTGCTTTTTGGCTGGGTTTACGTGCAGATGCTGGCCACAGATGCGCACGCGACCCGGACCATCCTCGACGCCCGCATCGCGGTGGCCCTGGGCGGGCTGACCACCCTCGCAGCAGCGTATGTCGCATTGCGACGCGCATCGACCATGAATGAACATGGCCGGGCGCCCGGCAGCTGGGTCGCCCTGGCGACGATGGGCAACCTGCTGGCGGCCATCGCATTCGTGACGCTCGTCTGCCTGTCCTTGCCCCAGGCCAGCCGCCATGCCCAGCCGGCCTTATGTACCGCCCTGTTCTGCTACATGGCCATTCACGCAGGCATCGGCACGCTCATGACAGGCTTCGCGACGCTACGGCAACGTGCCGGGTTCATCTCGCCGCTGCGCGACCTCGATCTCGCCAATTCGTGCACCTGGACCGCATACACCGGCCTGGCAAGCGCAGCGGCCCTCACCCTGATGTACGGCATGTAGTGTGCAGCCGAAACCATGGCTGGCACTGCACTTGCTGGCACTGGAGGACCGGGTAAGGAGAAAGTCATGCCACGCGTCGTCTGGAAAGGTGCCATTTCATTTGGCCTGGTACATGTACCGGTCGTGCTGTACGCTGGCGCGCGGCGTGGCAACCTGGACTTTGACTGGATCGACAAGCGCGACATGTCGCCCGTAGGCTATGCGCGGATTAACAAGCGCACCGGCAAGGCCATCGACTTCAATCAGATCGTCAAGGGCTATGAATACCAGAAAGGCGAATACGTACTGCTGAGCGACGAGGACTTTCGCCAGGCCAACCCGAAAGCCACCCAGACCGTAGAAATAGTCAGCTTCGTGGACCTGGCCGAGCTGCCTCCATATTACTTCGCGACCCCCTACTACCTCGCGCCCGACAAGCGTGGAGAAAAGGGGTATGCCCTGTTGCGCGAAACCCTGCGCAAGACCGGTCGCGCAGGCGTTGCCAACGTGGTGCTGCATACGAAACAGCACCTGGCTGCAGTGTTGGTAGTCGAAAACGTGCTCCTGCTGAACACCTTGCGCTACCCCGACGAAATCCAGTCGCGTGACGAGCTCGAGCTTCCGGGTACGGATCTCTCCGGACTGGGCATTTCCAGGAAGGAGGTTGAGATGGCCACCCGCCTCGTCAACGACATGACGGAAGCCTGGA
Organism: uncultured Pigmentiphaga sp.; assembly: GCA_937891425.1. Classification (GTDB taxonomy): domain Bacteria; phylum Pseudomonadota; class Gammaproteobacteria; order Burkholderiales; family Burkholderiaceae_B; genus Verticiella. The sequence continues at coordinate 14,913 of CALAGD010000103.1, read as the reverse complement.
ATCCGGACAAGTACCGCGACACATATCGCGACGATCTGCTCGCCCGCATCGAGGAGAAAATCGAAAGTGGCGAAACCCGCGCGCTCGCCCCGGCTGACGAGGACGATGCTTCCCCTGCGAGTGGCAACGTGATCGATCTCATGGCGATGCTCAAGAAAAGCATCGCTTCGCGCACCGGGGGCAGGCCACCGGCGTCGTCGTCGGACGATACCCCCGAACCCGTTCCAGGCAATGCCGCCCCGCGGGGAACAGCCAGAGCATCCGCCCGTAAGTCCAGCAAGGCAGCAGGCAAGAAGACACCTGCACGGGGAGAGTCAAAAGCGAAGGCTACCCGCCCCGCTCAGGCAGAGGCGCAGTCGCCGGGCTCCCGCAAGACGGAGCGCCCGAAGCCGGCAGCGACACAGAGGGCCACGAGGAAGACCTCCGGCTCGACCGGCACCCACAAGGCTGCAGCAGCGCCCAAGACCGCCTCCCACGGCGCCCGTGGCTCGCAACCTGCCAGGGGCCCGCGCAAGGGATCACGCGGCGACCGCCGCGCCGCCTGAGCAGAGACCCACGCCCGTGAGCAAGCGCAGTCCGCTTGAGAACTATCACCGCAAACGCAATTTCGACCGCACGCCAGAACCTTGCGAGGAGCGCCCGGCGCGCGAGACCGATCGCCCGTCATCCAGACGGTCGCGCACAAACAACACCCCGAAGTTTGTGGTGCAACGCCATGCAGCACGGCGCCTGCACTACGACTTTCGGCTGGAGCTGGACGGTGTGCTCAAGAGCTGGGCCGTCCCGAAAGGACCTTCGCGGGATCCGCGCGTCAAGCGCCTCGCCGTGGAAACGGAAGACCATCCACTGGCTTATGCCACGTTCGAGGGCGAAATTCCCTCCGGGAACTATGGTGCGGGCCATGTAGAGATCTGGGACGCGGGCAGCTGGTCACCGCCGTCTGACGCAGCAGCCGCGCTTGAGCGGGGCCACCTGAGGTTTGCACTGCACGGCTCCACGCTACGCGGAGACTGGCTGCTGGTGCGCACCGGCCAGACCAACCAGTGGCTGTTGCGCAAGATCGATGACGCACACGCGATCGCGGGCGACGATATCGACGCCATCGAACGCGATGACGCGCTACGCAAGGCCCCCGCGAACCTCGACCGGAGCAAGTCTGGTGCGATGCCCGACGTACTCTACCCGCAACTCGCCGTGCTGGCCGCCCGGCCACCCGAGGGGCCGGGCTGGGTCTATGAACTCAAGTACGACGGCTACAGGATGCTTTGTCGCGCAAGCCACGGAACCGTTCCGCGGTTCGTGAGCCGGCAGGGAAACGACTGGACCGACCGCATGGCGCCACTGGCCCGCGCGCTGGCCAGCCTCCTGCGGGGCCAGGGCTGGATCGACGGCGAGATCGTCGTCTTCGACCAGCAGGGACGCTCAAGTTTTCAGGCACTCCAGCGTGCGCTCGACGGTTCGGGCGAAGCACTGCACTTCATCGCCTTCGACCTGTTATGGTGGAATGGCCGCGACCTGCGCCACCAGCCACTGCATGAGCGTCATGACCAACTTGTACGGGTACTGGCGGATGTGCCTCCGGGTTCCCCTGTGAGCGTGGCAGACCGCCTCGACATTCCCGATGCCGCCACGGCCCGGGCCGCACTCACCGACGCCTGCCGGCTCGGGTTCGAAGGCCTGATCGCCAAGCAGGAAGACGCAGGCTACGTGTCGGATCGCGCCCGCACCTGGCTGAAACTGAAATGCCGGCCCCGCCAGGAGTTCGTGGTCGGCGGCTATACCAGCCCGCGCGGCTCGCGCCAGGGCTTCGGTTCGTTATTGCTGGGTTTGTTCCAGCATGGTCAGTTCCGGTTCGCTGGCCGTGTCGGCAGCGGCTTCACGCAGCGCGCGATCGAAGAGATCCAGACTCGCCTGCGGACCCTGCGCACTGAGCGCTGCCCATTCACAGACCCTCCCACCGACGCAGGCCGCACCGCACGCCGGGAGGCGACCTGCTTGCACTGGGTTCGCCCGGAACTGGTGGTCGAAGTGGCATTTTCGGAATGGACCAGCGACGGGCTCTTGCGCCAGGCCTCGTTTCAGGGGATAAGAGAAGACAAGGCCGTAGGCGAAATCACCACCGAAACGGCTGACAGCGGTCCAACCCGTCAAGAGGCTTCCACCATGCAACCGCGGGCTCCCTCCCAACCTGCGACACACCAGCGCGTGCGCAAAGCGCAACCCGCGCGCGGACGCTCCACGGTTGCAGGGGTACACGTTACCCATCCCGACCGCCTGGTCTACACGTCGCCGCCCATCACCAAGCTCCAGGTTGCCCAGTACTACCACGCCATTGCCCCTTATCTCATGCCCCACATTGTCAGGCGCCGTCTGGCCTTTCTGCGCTGCCCGGAAGGCCTCGCCAGCGAATGCTTCTTCCAGAAGCACATCGCTGAACGTCTGCCGCAGGGCCTGGCCCGGGATGGCGAACACATTCTGGTACGTAACGCTCGTGGGCTGGTCGAGCTCGCCCAACGCGGGGTGATTGAACTGCACACCTGGGGTTCGAGCCTGCCACGAAGCGACCGTCCCGACCGTCTTACGCTCGACCTGGATCCGGGTCCTGGGGTGGACTGGCCTGCACTGGTGGAAGCGGCCCTGCTCACGTCCACCCTGGTGCGCGAGCTGGGCCTGCAGCCCTTCCTCAAGAGCACGGGTGGCAAGGGCCTGCACCTGGTGATGCCCATACGACGCACCATCGACTGGCAAACCGCAAAAGGCTTTGCCGCAGGCATTGCACGGCACCTGGCCGCACACCTGCCCGATCGATTCACCGCCAACATGGCCAGGAAGCACCGGGTGGGGCGCATCTTCGTCGACTATCTGCGCAACGGAGAACAGGCCACGGCCATCGCCGCCTACTCGCTGCGCGCGCGTCAGGGAGCACCGGTCGCGGTCCCGCTGCGCTGGGAAGAGCTGACGCCGAACTATGATTTGCGGGCAAATGCGTTTAATCTCTTCAACGTGCTGGAGCGGGTGCAGTCGCAAGGCGATCCCTGGGAGGGTTACAACGAGGCTGCCGTTGCCGTCACCAGAAAAATGTTGGACCAAATGGCCTGACCTCAAGCGGTCTCCACTGCCCTGATGCAATGTCCCTGCAATCTCTCACGACACGTATCCGTTCGAATGGCCCGCTCAGCCTGCTGCTTGACTCCTTTATTCGCTGGAGTGCCCAACGCGCTTCCAGCAAGGGCGCAGCGCTGGCGCTGTACATGATCTTCTCGCTCACGCCCATCCTGGTTCTGCTGATGGTATTGGGCGAATGGTTCTTCAGCGCCGACGCCATTCGGGAGGAACTGCTCTACCATGTGCGGCGCATCGCCGACCAGCGCAGCGCCGACGCGATACAGGGCATTCTTGCGAACGTGCACTACGAGCGTGGCAGCACCATTGCCGCCTGGTTTTCGCTGGGCATGCTCGTGTTCAGCTCGACCACCGCGTTTGCCGAGCTCAAGGCAAGCCTCGACGAGATTTTCGATGCACCTTCGGCCCGGCGCGGTGGGCTGCTGCAGACCATCATCAGCCGCGCGCTGTCGTTCCTGGTGGTACTTCTGCTGGGAGCGCTATTGCTGGCATCACTGGTAGTCGACGCCCTGGCCCGGGCACTGCAACACTACTGGCATCTGTTCTTCAACGAACGGGTATTCGCCCTGGCGACGCAATCTGTCAGCAGCGTCTTTCCCTTTGTCGTGGTCGTGCTGCTCGTGGCCGTGGTGTTCAAGACCTTGCCCGACGTCAGTCTGCGCTGGCGCGACGTGTGGCCGGGCGCCCTGCTGACTGCGGTTCTCTTCCACCTGGGCAAGACCGCCATCGGCATCTATCTGGCCCGCGGCGACATCATTTCGTCGTATGGAGCAGCCGGCTCGGTCATCGCCCTGCTGCTCTGGATCTACTTCTCGTCGCTCATCCTGTTCTTCGGCGCGGCTTTCACCTGCGAATACTGGAGGCGTTACGGTTCGAGCAAGCCTGCCGCCCAGCAGCCCTCCAACGGTCGTTGACCGCCGCCGGGGCAGCGGCATCATTCTTCATCAGGGGCGCATTTCGGCTGCGTGATGTAGCTTCCCGGCGGCACGCTGTGCGTAAGCCAGACGTTCCCGCCGATGGTAGACCCGCGACCAATCGTGACGCGCCCGAGCACGGTAGCGCCCGCATAGATGATGACATCGTCCTCCACAATGGGGTGCCGCTTGATGCCCTTCTGAAGGCTGCCATCTTCGTTGGTGGGAAAACGCTTGGCGCCCAGGGTGACCGCCTGATAGATGCGTACCCGGTCGCCGATTTCGGCAGTCTCCCCGATGACCACCCCGGTACCATGGTCGATGAAGAAGCTGTGTCCGATACGCGCTCCCGGGTGGATGTCGATGCCGGTAGCGGAATGCCCGATCTCCGTCATGAGGCGGGGCAGCAGGGGCATGTTCAGACGGTGCAGCACGTGCGCCAGCCGGTAATACGTAATGGCCTGGAACCCCGGATAGCAGAGCATGATCTCCGACAGGCTGGTGGCGGCGGGATCACCCTGAAACGCCGCGTGCAGATCGCTGACCAGCAGCGCGCGCACCTCGGGCAACCGCTCGGCAAACGCGCGGGTGATTTCGGTTGCGCGCGCGTGCAGGGTTTCGGGAGTCCATTGGTCTTCATCGGCAAGGAACAGCAGACCGCGCCGGATCTGCCCCTGCAGCAGATTCAGCGTGCGGTTGAGCGTGTTGCCTACAAAGTAATCGATGCTCTCGTCGGTGAGGTCGGTCTTGCCATAGTGCGTGGGAAACATGGCAGCCGCCAGACCGTCAAGAACTTCCATGAGAACGGCACGCGACGGCAGCTCGCGCAGCCGCCCCCGATGCCTCACCTTGTGGGTGTGCTCACGCGACTCCCGCAGCCGGCGCACCAGATCGGCCAGGTTCCAGTCGGGCTGACCCAAACCCGTAGAAACAGACGTATCGTCAACACGAGACATGATCGTCACAGGGTAATTGAGAAGAAGCAATCCCGTTACCTTAACATTTGCGCGCGAAGTACGTCGTTCACCCCTGCCCGCGGGCGCATGGTAACTGGTAACCTAGCACGTTGCATGCACGGCACCACGTGCCGTCCCGCGCCCTTGCGGTCAGAAGCTGCATCAACCGGAAGTTGCCTCACCCTCGTAGAACTCGCCCAATGTCCCGCCCAACTTCGAGTCTGGCATCGCGTCAAGTACATACCTCCTGGTTCGTCGCCGTCCTCAGCATCCTGATCGGCTTTTCTCCACTGGCCATCGACATGGGCTTGCCAGCCATGCCAGCAATGGCTCAGGCATTCGAAGCCACCCAGGCCGAAATCCAGCTATCGCTGTCAGCCTACATGGTGGGCTTCTGCATCAGCCAGGTGCTGTGGGGCCCGCTGGGCGACTGGCTGGGACGGCGCGTTCCCGTCTCCGGAGGCATTCTGCTGTTCGTGATTGCCAGCGCAGGTTGCGCGCTCAGCTCCGGCCCGCATGAACTGGCCGCGTGGCGTTTCGTACAGGCCATTGGGGCGGGTGCCGCGCCCGTGCTTGCACGCGCCATGGTGCGCGATGTCTACGCGCAGGATGAAGCGGCGCGCACTCTCTCGCTGATGATGCTGATCATGAGCGGGGCGCCGATGATCGCACCGCTGATCGGCGCACAACTGCTCATTCACATCAGCTGGCAAGCAATCTACTGGTGTCTTGCCGTATTCGGCTGCATTGCGCTGGTCGCCCTCTGGACGGTGCCTGAAACCCTTCCGCCCGACAAGCGGCACGCACACAGTCTGCGCGATGTAGCCGCCGGCTACGTGCCGCTGTTCAAGAGCCCGATGTTCCTGTCGTACGCCATCAGCAGCACCTGTTTCATCGCGGCCCTGCTCACCTACGTCGCCGCCACACCCTTCGTCTACATCGAATACTTCGGGCTGCCGGCGCAGTACTACGGTGTCCTGTTTGCGGCAAACATCATCGGGATGACGATCTTCAACCTGGTCAACCGCCGGCTCGTCAGGATGATCGGCTCGCAGCGGGCGCTGCAGTGGGGTGCCATCACCTGTGGATTTGCGGGCGTGGTATTGGCCATCTGCGGCGTCACCGGAGCCTTTGGCCTGGCTGGAATTGCCGTTCCCCTGTTCGTATTTCTGTCCATGAACGGGCTGGTCACGGCCAACGCGATGGCCGGCGCCATGTCGGCAGTACCTGGCACGGCGGGCACCGCCTCCGGCCTGTCCGGAGCCATGCAGTATGGTGCCGGGGCCCTGCTGAGCTGGCTGGTAGGCGTCCTGGCCGACGGCACGCCCAGCCCCATGGTGCTGGCCATTGCAGTCATGGGCCTGGGTTCCGTGCTGTTTGCCTGCGTCATGCCCCGCTGGCTGCATCACAAGAATGGCTAGATACCGCCCATCCCGACGCTTCCGGGCACCAGGTACCGCAGCTCAAGATGGCTGCGGCGTGGCGCCTGGGTCGGCCGCGGTGTCTGCGGGCGTTGACCCGGTACTGGGCGCAGCGTGCACCCCGTCGGGCACCTGCCGTTGCGCGGGTTGTACCGACCCCAGTCCGGTCACCTTCAGGATTTCATTCTCATCGAGCGTTTCCTTCTCCAGCAGGGCTGCAACCAGTGCATCGAGCTGGGCACGGTGTTCGCGCAACAGACGTTTCGCCTGTTCGTGGCTTTCGTGGATGATGCGCGCCACTTCCTGGTCGATGAGGCGAGCGGTTTCCTCGCTGTGCTGACGCGGCTCGAGCGCCACCGTTCCCAGGTACGGATTCTGCCGCGGTGCAAGCTGCACCATGCCGAGTTTCTCGCTCATTCCCCAGCGCACCACCATGTTGCGCGCCAGCTCGGTAGCCTGTGCGATGTCGTTTTCAGCGCCGGTCGTTTTCGTGCCGTAAACCACTTCCTCCGCAGCCCGGCCCCCGAGCATGCCGATGATGCGCGCACGCAGGTATTCCTCCGAGTAGTGGTAACGGTCTTCCGAGGGGCGCTGGTAGGTCACACCGAGGGCCATGCCGCGCGGAACGATGGTTACCCGATGCACCGGATCGGCCCCCGGGACGATCAATCCCAGAATGGCATGCCCGGACTCGTGGCAGGCGATGCGCTTGCGGTCCTCCTCGGTCAGCAGCAGCGAACGCTCGGGACCCAGGATGATTTTCTCGAGTGCATCGAAGAAATCCTTCTGGTGAACGTGCTCCTGTTCACGCCGCGCGGCCAGCAATGCGGCTTCGTTCACCAGATTGCGCAGATCTGCACCAGACAGCCCCGGCGTAGCCTGTGAAATCTCGGCCAGGTCCACGTCGTCGGCCAGAGGAACATTGCGCGTATGCACTTTCAGGATGGCTTCGCGTCCTTTCTTGTCGGGCAGATGGAGCACGATGCGCCGGTCGAACCGCCCCGGTCGCAGCAATGCCTTGTCAAGGATGTCAGGCTGGTTGGTCGCGGCAAGCACGATCACGCCCTCGCGGCTGGAGAAGCCGTCCATCTCGGTAAGAATCTGGTTGAGTGTCTGCTCCTGCTCGCTGGCACCACCAATCGCGACCTGGCCACGCGCGCGTCCTACCGAATCGAGTTCGTCGATGAAAATGATGGCCGGCGCGTTCTCGCGTGCCTGGCGGAACAGGTCGCGCACGCGTGCGGCGCCAACGCCTACGATCATTTCCACGAACTCGGAAGCACTCATGGAGAAGAAGGGCACGCCGGCTTCTCCCGCTACGGCCCTGGCGAGCAGCGTCTTGCCGGTACCCGGCGCTCCGATCAGCAGTACCCCCTTCGGCGCCGTGCCGCCCAAACGGGTGTACTTCTCCGGGTTCTTCAGGAAATCGACGATCTCGGCCAGTTCCGCTTCCGCTTCATCAATGCCTGCCACGTCGTCAAACGTCACGCGATTCTCGGTGTCCTGGTCGTAGCGGCGCGCGCGGCTCTTGCCCATTCCCAGCAGTGGCCCGCCCATGCCACCACCCCGTTGCATGCGGCGGTAAATCCACACATAGAACCCGATGATGACGATCGCCGGGCCGAATCCCAGCAGCAGTGTGGCCAGCAGGCTGCTTTCCTGGATCGGAACGGCGCTGATCTCGACGCCATGTTCGACCAGATACGCTTCCAGCCCCGGATCGATGAATACCGGCAGCTCGGTGTTGAAATTGCGCGACGTGCGTGGCTGCCCCGCTGGCGTGCCTGCCTCGCGTGGCCACGTCACGGGCTCATGAAATGTTCCCTCGAGGCTCTGTCCCTTGCTGTAGATGGCCTTGACGTTGTTGCGTCCGACTTCTTCCTTGAACAGCGTGTACGGGATAGTGATGGGTTCTTCCCGACTCGCATAAAAGAAGTTGACTACCAGATAGTTCACGATGAGCACGACCAGGAACAGCAACCAGGCATTGCGCGGCGGCAGGCCGCCCGGCTGTTGCGGCCCACCGGTGCGAGAGCCCAGTGGCTGCCCGACCCCTTTGGTCCCGCCCGCCCATCCGGCCTTGCCGCCCTGCGGATCGGGCGCGTGCCCGCGACCGACGGATGCGGCCTGGTCCCGACCGGGTATCGAAGCATGTCCACCCTCACGGGCGTCGGACAGCATTACCCCCGCTCCACCAGATCCACATGCCTGCGCCCTGGCCGTGGAGCAGTCTGCCATCGCCGGCCACCCCGGCGACACGGACACCGCCCCGACACTCGCTGAAAAAGAGGAGGACGAATTCATCCGATACTCCTGCGATACGGACTCTGTCTCATTCTAACCATCTGGCGCCGGCTGATCGCGCACGCACCACTCTGCCTCGCGTGGCTGTACCATCATCAGTACCAGCATTGCTTGCGGTAACGTCAAGCTGCAACATTCTTTCAATTCAGATGGGAACCATCGCATGAGTGTCAAGACCATCATCGTGCCGCCTGGAGGAGGGCTGGACCGTCTGCGCGTCGCTGCAGGGACGACACCGGAACCGAAACCCGGCGAAATCACCGTCCGTTTGCGCGCCAGCTCGCTGAACTACCACGACTACATCATCGCCAGTGGCAAGCTTGCCTTGCAGGAAGATCGCATTCCCATGTCCGATGGCGCAGGTGAGGTCGTGGCGATTGGTGACGGCGTCACGGAGTTTGCCGTGGGCGACCGGGTCGTCAGCACGTTCTTTCCCGACTGGATCGACGGCGCTCCGCGCGCCCAGGGCTTTGGTCGTGTGCCGGGTGACGGGATCGATGGCTATGCGCGCGAAAGCGTCACCATGCCCGCCACAGCGTTCACGCGCGTTCCGCAGGGCTACGGTTACGCCGAGGCTGCCACCCTGACGACGGCGGGTCTCACTGCCTGGCGCGCGCTGTTCGTCAATGCGCCGATCAGGCCCGGCGACACCGTACTGACTCAGGGTTCCGGGGGCGTCTCGCTGTTCGTGGTGCAATTTGCCAAAATGGCCGGCGCACACGTCATCGCAACATCCTCAAGCGACGAGAAGCTGGAGCGCCTGAAGGCACTGGGGGCGGACGAAGTCATCAACTACAGGGCCACGCCAGAGTGGGCTCGCGCAGTGCGCAGCCTGACCGGTGGCACCGGGGTCGACCATGTCATCGATCTGGGCGGCGCCAGCACTATCGGGCAATCCATCGCCGCCACGCGCGTGGGCGGCCATGTCTCGTTGATTGGCGTGCTTGGCGGCCTCTCGCCTGCTCTGCCCCTGGGGCTTGCGCTGGCACGTCAGGTGCGCCTGCACGCCTTCCTGGTGGGCAGCCGCCAGCACCAGCTCGACATGATTCGTGCGATCGAGGCGAACGGGCTGCGCCCGGTCATCGACCGGCACTTCCCGCTCGATGCGCTCGCCGATGCCTTCCGCTACCAGGAAAGCGGCCAGCATTTCGGCAAGATCGTGGTCGACATCTGATGGCGCCGTCAACGCCAGGGCGGCCCCTGCGTGACCGATCATTTTTGACACAAACGTCGAAACATGTCATAATTTTTCTCTTTAGCGGGCTGGGTCGTTAGCTCAGTTGGTAGAGCAGCGGACTTTTAATCCGTTGGTCGCAGGTTCGAATCCTGCACGACCCACCAAACCCGATCAATTCACGCACCTTGAACCACAGCACCATGCTGTGGTTTTTGTTTTTGGACTGCCATTGTGCTTCCTGCACCCGGCAAGAACGCCACGCCCCGGGCGCGTGATGAGGGTCACGAGGCCTGCTCCGTGCCCGCCGCGAACGTCGCAACGCTCATAAATATTCCTACAAATTCAGGGGTACACACCAGACAGCACGTCCGCATTCGGTTCGTGCGCACGATGCGCTGCCCGTATATCGCTTGCCAGGGACTCGCCATGTTTCCCGGCACGGATCGATTCTGGTGAAGCCTTTGTTAACACATGGTTACCCTGCCCCATGTCCATCAAAGGGTACATCCTGATGCAGTAGATGCAGTAAATGCGTTAGATTGAGCATCACCCTCAAGCTGACAGGAGTGTGCCATGAGTCATATGCTTTCCCGTCGTGAATTTCTGGCCGCTGCAGCCACGGGCGCTGCAGCCAGCGCATTGCCCATATCGGTTGCTTCCGCGCAAGCCTCGAACACTGAGTCGACCGCCGGCAGCATTGCAGGGAACGCGTCCACTTCGGCACCCGCCCCAGCGGCAGCTGACATTTATGTGGCGCCTACTGGAGAGCGCGAGCTGGTCATTGGCAGCCTGGACGACCTGGAGGCCCAGGCCCGGAAAATCCTGCCTCCCGGGGCATTCGCCTACATCGCCTCGGGCGCCGACAACCAGGTCACGATCAGGTCGAACCGCGAAGAGCTCGACCGCATCCGCCTGCTACCCAGATACCTGGTTGGCAAGCCGGCACCCGACCTGTCCACCACGCTGCTGGGAGAGAAGCTCAGCATGCCCATCATTACCGCCCCCATGGGCGCCCAGGGGCTTGCCCATGAATCAGCCGAGATTGGAGCGGCCCGGGGCACCGGCGAGGCAGGAACTCTGTACACGATGAGCACTGCCGCAAACCGTACCATCGAGGAAGTTGCTGCCGCCACGCGCGGTCCGAAATGGTTCCAGATCTACCTCCACGACGATCGCGGGCCCTCGCGCGAACTGCTGCAGCGTGCGGAGGCGGCAGGCTTCACGGCCATCGTGTTCACCATCGATGCGTTCGCGCCGGGCGCCTCCGACGAAACGGTACGACTGGGTTTTTCGTTTCCCCCCAACCTGCCGCTCGTCAACAGCAAGACACCCTTCTTCAAACGCAGCCTGGGCTGGGATGACGTCGAGTTCATTCAGCGCACCACCCGCCTGCCGGTCATCCTGAAAGGCGTGGTTTCTCCGGAACTCGCGCGCGAAGCGGTGAAACGGGGGGTGGCTGCAATACAGGTGTCCAACCACGGGGGACGCGGGCTTGATGGCATACCTGCCACCATCACTTTGCTGCCCGGCATTGTCGAAGCAGTCGACGGTCGGGTACCAGTGATCATGGATAGTGGAATTCGCCGCGGTACCGATGTCTTCAAGGCGCTCGCGCTGGGCGCGGACGCGGTAGCGCTCGGCCGCCCGGTCCTGTATGGCCTTGCCCTGGGTGGATCCAGGGGTGTCAAGAGCGTTTACGACCGCATCGCCGCCGAGCTGCAGCGTGCCATGCTGATTGCTGGTGTTTCAACCATCGACGAAATCAACAGCGATTACATTTACGAAGGCTAGCCGCCCCCCGCCTCGCGCGCGCATCGGACGCAGGGTATGATGCATGCGACACGAGCACCCCGATCGTGTCCAGCCGCAGACTCTGCCCTGCGTCCGAAGCATGACCAGTCCCCGAAAGCAGCCCACGAGCAACATTTCCCCTGACGCCTCGTCTCCCGGTACTCCAGGAGGCGACACTCACCTCGATCGGTTCCTCGACGCCGTGTGGCTGGAGGATGGCCTGTCGGCAAACACCCTGAATGCCTATCGTGCCGACCTCAGCCTGTTTGCAGAATGGTTGCAGGCCAAACATAACAAGTCGTTGCTACAGGCAGGCAGCGCTGACGTGCAACAGTGGTTCGCGCAGAACCACGCCAGCACACGTGCGTCCACCGCCAACCGGCGGCTTGCAGCGCTGCGCCGTTTCTACCAATGGGCGCTACGCGAACATGCCATCAATGAAGACCCTTGCCTACGCATGTCCAGTGCGCGCGGCATGCCCCGCATGCCCAAGACGCTGACGGAAAAGCAGGTGGAAGACCTTCTGGCTGCCCCCGACCCCGACACTCCGCTGGGACTGCGCGACCGCGCCATGCTCGAGACCCTCTACGCTACGGGTTTGCGCGTCTCGGAACTGGTTGGACTACGCATCACCGATGTGAGCCTCAATGAGGGCGTAGTGCGCGTCACCGGCGGCAAGGGCGGGAAGGACCGCCTGGTTCCGCTGGGAGAAGAGGCTGCCGGATGGATAGAACGCTACCTGCAGGAAGCCCGCCCTGCCCTGCTGGGCGCGCGCACCAGCAACGACCTGTTCATCACCGCGCGCGGCACGGCCATGACCCGTCAATCCTTCTGGCTGATCATCAAGAAAGCTGCTGCGATGGCGGGCATCAACGCTCCGCTGTCGCCCCACGTAATTCGGCATGCCTTCGCCACGCACCTGCTCAACCATGGCGCGGATCTTCGCGTGGTGCAGATGCTGCTGGGCCATGCCGACATTTCCACGACCCAGATCTACACCCATGTGGCGCGAGAACGGCTGAAGGCGCTGCACTCCGCGCACCATCCGCGTGGCCGCCGTTGATTCCTTCTGTTGCGATGGCGCCACGAAGCTTGAACTGAACTTCTACAATCGCACACGACCGCCGATCAGACGTACAAGCCGGCACGTGCCACACTAGAATAGGACAGGCAGGTGTGGTCTACCGTGGTCTACCTAGAATTACTTCCAACAAACGGAGTCCTACCATGACGTCACAGCTTTCTACCCCACTCGATGATGTTGGCAAACTGGTCCTGCGCCTTGCACTGGGCATTCTCATTCTTCTTCACGGTATTGCCAAACTGATTCACGGCATCGGGTTCATCGAGAACCTGGTCATGGGCCTGGGGTTGCCGGCCTTCTTTGCGTGGGCGGTATACGTGGGCGAAGTCATCGCTCCCATTGCCGTCATCATCGGCATCTATACGCGCATCGGTGGCATTCTCATTGCCCTCAACATGCTCGTCGCCATTGCGCTGGTACACGCGCAGGAAATCTTCCAGCTGAGCAAGAGCGGAGGATGGCAGCTCGAACTGCAAGGCATGTTCCTGTTTGGCGCCATTGCGGTTGCGTTGCTCGGCGCCGGCCGCTTCAGCGTAGGTGGCGCCAACGGTAAGTACAATTGACCGGGCCAGGGCGGCACGGCGGTACCAGCATGCCGTCACCTCGTCCGCTTGCATTGCCACTCTCTCCAGACCCCAGCGTCGCTGAATGCAGCAGGGCGGTTCCTGCTGCAACTGCCCCAAGAAGGCGTAGTATTATTTAGAAGTAAATCATTCGCGCCATCGGACGCCAGTGCGTGCAGCGCGGTAGCGTGGCTGGCGCCGGGCACGCGCCTCGTGGCCGTGCGTCAGGAGCATCGCATGTTTGCTACCATCCGTGGGTCTGGTCGTTCGCGTACATTACCCCGTCTCTTCCCCGCGCTGTCCTGCCGCATGCAGTCGGTGCGCGGGCTGCCGTCTCGCTCAGGCGCAGCCGTGCTGCTGGCTGCCACGCTCCTGTACACGGTCACCTCTGATGGCACCTCCCAGGCCCGCGAACTCGCGCATGCCGGCAGTGCAGCAACCCCGGTGAACCTGCATCAAGCGGCAGCCCACTCACCTGCACCGCGCGGCGGGAGACCCGACCAAGGTACTCCCCAGCTCACCATTGCCGATTTCTCGGTGGTCGAGGTGCGTACGGTCGCCACGCCCGATGCACGCACCAACGCCTTTCTCGGCCCGCGCCGTGTGGGCGGGGGCATCGTGATCGATGCAGCGGGCCTTGTTCTGACGGCGGCCTACCTTGTGGCGGAAACGGAGCGCATCGAAATCATCGGCCCGGACCGGCAGCGGATTCCCGCTACCCTGGTGGGCCACGACCCTGCTACCGGCATCAGCCTCATCCGTGCCGTCATTCCCTTGCCCGTCAAGCCAATCAGCCTGGGCGATTCCGCCACGGCCAGCGTCAATGATCCCGTGCTGGTGGTCGGCTACGACGGGGTTGCACCAGCGTATATCGTTTCGCGACGCGAGTATGCGGGCAGCTGGGAGTATCTGCTGGACGACGCGCTCTTCACCGCACCGGCCACAACCGGCTGGAGCGGTGCCGCGCTGATCAACCGCGAAGGTAAGCTGCTCGGCGTGGGAATGTTGCTGGTACCCGATGCCATGCGCAATTCCGTTCCGGGCAACCTGTTCGTGCCCATCGACACCCTCAAGCCGGTCATCGAACAGCTTCTTGCCCATGGCAAACCCACCGGCGCATCCCGGCCCTGGCTGGGCATCATGGTACAGGACATCAGCGGTCGCCTGCTGGTGACGCATGTGGCTTCGGAGAGCCCAGCCGAACAGGCAGGCATAGGCGTTGGCGACATCATCGTGGGCTTCCAGGGCAAACCGCTGAAAGACGCTGCCGACTTCTACCGCCAGCTGTGGAACAGCGGAAAGGCCGGAGTCAAGGTCGAGCTGGACGTCGTGCAAGGCGCAGCCCTGCACAAAGTGTCCATCACCACCATGGAAAGCGCCAGCTACCTGCGGCAGCCGCGTGGATTCTGACCATGCGGGTCAACCAATGCTGAAAGGCGCGCGCCGTATTCAGCAGGGGGCGATCAGCAAGCGGGCCGCCGGACGGTGCCACGGCTCCACCGATGACCTGCGTGGCAAGAAGCAACCAATTGTGGCAAACTGGCTGTGGCGAATCACAGGCAGTTTCCCCATGCGGCTGG
>CALAGD010000102.1 GCA_937891425.1 uncultured Pigmentiphaga sp. | reverse complement strand
GAGGGGCTCAAAGAGATCAAGGCTGGACTGCGCTGTGACGTCAGCCGATCGACCTGCGATCGTTGCGCCTGCCTGCCGGGTTCGCCGGCTACGGAGGGTGTCCTGCAGAGCCACCGCATACAGGGGCAATTGCAGATTGATCGGGCGATCGCGTACCCAGCCGCGAATGTCAATCTGACTGCCGGTCTTGTAGTCGAGGATGGCGAGTGACCCGTCTTCGAGCCGGTCCACGCGATCGAGACGCAAATGCAGCGTGAGTGCGCCGTGGCTCCAGGCCTGTTCGTTTTCGAGGTGGAGTACCGCAAACGGCGGCCGGACCGCTTCCTGTGCGAGCCATTGTGCGAGCACATGGCGCGCGCGCTGTTTCTCCAGTTCGGCGAACGCGGGGGAAATGCTGCTCAGGGCGATCGCCCGGGCGTGCTCGAGTGCTGCGTCGACCAGCTCGCTCAGTGTGCCTTGCGCGATGTGCCGTGCCAGTGCATCGGAATCGCGCAGGTCACTCCAGATGTACTCCAGCGCTGCGTGCAGGAATTGCCCGCGCAACAGAGGCAGCGGTGGCTCCTGAGCGTACCCGGGCAATTCACGTGCTCCGAGCCGGTGGCGCACGAAAGCCCAGAGCGGGCAGCGTGCCTGGGCGTCCAGGATCTGGGCGCCACCGTGGATGACACTGTCTGCAGAAAGGGGTGGGCCAGGATCGTGTTCCAGCGTTTCCAGTGGGGCGGCAGGTACGGTGCCCTGCACCACTGCCTCACCGGTCGTGCGGTCGTCAGCGGATGTGGTCTCGGGATCAGCGAGGCTGGCGATGAGCGGGGAGGGCGACAGCTCCTCACCGTTGTCATGGCAAGGGTAACTGACCACGATGTGAGGTGCGCATTGCATCAGTGCAGCGAACAGATCCTGCGCATATTTCAGCTCACGCTGGGCCGTAGCGCGCGGTGCGTGGGCCGCCGCCAGCGCAGCGACCGGGAGCAAGGGGTTGGGAGAAGGCGGGGCTGGCAGCACCTTGTCGGTCAGGCCCATGATCCAGACGGCGTCCCAGTGGCCCCCTTCCGCTTCCAGCAGACCGAGCACGTCCAGGCGTGCGGAGTGCGGCCGCTCGGGTTGGAACGGGCTTTCCTGAGCCAGGCGCCCGAGCAGCTGGCAGGCCTCGCTCGCCCGCAACGATCTCCGGATGGGGGCGAGGGTAGCAAGGTGTTGCAGCAGGGCGTCGAAGGCCTGGCAGACCTGGTATGCGGTGCTGTCGAGCGCAGGCAACCCGGGAAATCCCAGTTTCTGCAGGAGGGCACGAAATCGTTCCGACCAGGTGGCCGCGCTGGCTCGCGTGTTGCGCCAGGCTTCAGCCTGAACCCGCGCCTCCTGCCAGGCGCTGGCGAGGCGTGGACAAGCCGAGAGCAGGCGTTGCCATTCTTCATCGTCGACTGCGATACAGGCCTGCAGGCGCCAGTGTGCATCGAAGAAGGCGCGGGTCCCGGCCTCTTCGGAATGCCCTGCGCAGTGGCCCTCAAGCAGGGCAAGCCCTGCCTCTTCGGGGCGATAGGGCAGAGGCTGCAGCAGCAGCTTCAGCCAGGCGAGACCAGCGCGCGCCAGGGGCCATTCGATCAGGGGCCGCCCCACACTCACGTTATACGCATCCGCGGGCAGCATGCGGCTCAACACGCGGCGCGCGTGCGCGGCATCGGCCTGCAGGCTCGCGGCCACGATGGCTACCTTGCGTTGGGGGTTGGCCAGTTGCTCGCATGCCCAGGCCACCGCCCTCTGCCATTCGTCGAACCGGTCGTCTGCAGCGACCAGTCGCGGCCGCTCAGGGTGCATGCACGAAGTATCCTCGTAGCGGTACACGGAGCAGCCACGTGTCGCGAGCAGGCGGCACAATTGACGCTGACGTGGCGAGAGTTCCCGCGTGCCGGCCAGTACCACGTGGGAGCGCAGGGACAGCTGCCCGTTTGCCAAGGCTTGCAGCAGGTGGTCGAAACGCGCTTCGGCGTCGTCCGCGTCATACTGCCGCAGCAACGCATGATAGCGCTCGCGCCACGCGAGGAACTGGTTCAGCTCGACGTGGTCGGGATGGCCGTGGGTTTCCACCTGCCATTCCCGTACCAGGTGTTCGGCTTCGGCCGCCAGCCGCGCACATTCGCGCACGTCAAGCAGTTCCCCGCCCTCGGCTTCGATCGCCTCATGCCAGACCAGCTGCGCGCCGAATGCGTCAAGGCGAAACGATGGCAGCGGCGCATCCGGGGCAAATGCCAGGGTCTCCGTGGCGGTATCGATCCATGCCGAAAATGGCAGAATCTCGGGTGCAGGGCAGGCGGCCAGCCCGCGCTGCTGCAACCACTGCGCGAATTCTGCAGTCAGCCTGCGTGCAAGCCGGTTGTTGACGGTCAGCACGACGCAATCCGCACCCAGGGAAACCAGTTCGTCGAAGGTGATCGTCGGGTGGTCAGACTGGATCATGGTGGCTCCGGGATGGAATGATGCGCTGTTGAAACGAGCGGAACGGTGCTCGCTGCATGGCGTCAAGGCAAGCTGCCTTGCTGGCAGGGATGTTTGGAAGTTATACTAACAGGCTTTGTTTTTTACCTTAAGTTAGGGCAAACAGGGGAAACCTATGGTGGTGATTCGCTTGGCTCGCGGCGGCTCGAAAAAGCGGCCATTCTATAACGTTGTTGCGACCGACTCGCGCAACCGTCGCGATGGTCGTTTCATTGAGCGTCTGGGCTTTTATAACCCGCTTGCCAAGGACGGCGGGGAAGGCGTTCGTCTGGCGCTTGATCGCCTGGAATACTGGGTTGGCAATGGCGCCCAGCTGTCGCCTGCTGTCGCACGCCTGGTAAAGCAGTATTCCAAGACTGTCGCGAACTCGTCGGCGGCCTGAGGCGTCTTGCGTTGGTGCGGGTCAAGTAACTCGATCCTCGTAGCACGTGCAAAGGGTCAGTACGAATCCCCCCTCCGACCTCGTTGAACTCGGACGGGTGTGTGCTGCCTATGGCGTACGCGGGTGGGTGAAGATTGAACCCCACAGCGCGCAAGCTGATGTTCTCCTGAGTGCCAGGGAGTGGTGGCTGCGCTCCAGGCACGACAATTCCATCCAGTCACGACGGGTGCTGACCGTCCGTCCTCATGGCGCCACGCTCGTTGCGCAGCTCGAAGGCATTCTCACGCGCGAGCAGGCTGCGGAATGGCGTGGCAGCGCGGTGCTGGTGCCCCGGTCCGAGTTCCCCCCATTACCCGACAACGAGTATTACTGGGTCGACCTGATCGGAGCCCTGGTTTATGGCGTCACTGGCGGGTCCGGTGACACGCCCGGGGTCAGGTCGACCATTGCACCCGCGTCGGCGGACTCAGCAGCCGCCAAGGCGGAGGGTGAGCCCGTGTTGTTGGGCCGGGTCGCCCACGTCAGCGACAATGGCGCGCACGCCATCCTGCACGTGCGACGTCTGCGCGAACGTCCGACGTCCCAGGCTGCGGCGCGTGAAACGTCGGCTGACGAAGAAATTCTTGTTCCATTCGTAGCTGCCCATATACTGCAGGTAGATCTTCCCGCGCGGCGCATCCTCACGAACTGGCCGGACGACTTCTGATGCCGCTCAGGTTCGACGTCATCACGCTCTTCCCTGCGCTGTTCGACGTAGTTGTGGAACAGGGCATTACGGCGCGTGCTCATGCACGGGGCCTGTGGGAGCTGCATCGCTGGAATCCGCGCGACGAAACGTCCGACGTTCATCGCACCGTCGATGATCGGCCTTACGGCGGTGGTCCCGGCATGGTCATGCTGGCTGAACCGCTGTTGCGTGCGGTCGAGCGGGTACGGTCTGCCCGGCCCGACGCACGGGCTGCCCCCGTCATCCTGTTGTCTCCAGCCGGTCGGCGCTTCGATCAACGGCGTGCCCTCGAACTGGCCAACAGCAGCGGCGCGGTATTCGTATGTGGCCGTTACGAGGGTATCGATCAGCGCTTCATTGATGCTGCCGTCGACGAAGAAATCTCCTTGGGCGACTTCGTGCTGTCGGGCGGTGAAATTGCTGCACTCGCAATCATTGATGCCGTGGTGCGGCTGCTGCCTGGGGCATTGAGTCATGAACTGTCAGCCGAGCAGGACTCTTTCGGCCGTTCGCTCAGTGGCTTGCTCGATTGTCCGCATTACACGCGTCCGGAAGAGTTTCGCGGCGTGCGCGTTCCGGAAGTGTTGCTCTCGGGGCATCATGCGCGCATTGAACGTTGGCGCCGCGAGCAGTCCCTGCGGCTCACCTTCGAACGTCGGCCCGACCTGCTGGCACAGGCGCGTGCGCAAGGTTTGCTGACAGCCGCGGACGAAGCATTCCTGCGTCGACTTGCCGAGGCCCGGGGCGAGAAGTCCGAAGGGAACGGACAATCGTGATAAAATTTATCGTTTAGCTTTCTTTCAGGCTTTTTTACTAACCCCATCCTCTGGTTGCGGCACATGCCCGGCACGGCTCGACGCGCGGGCGCTTCAGAATACACAGGCCGCGTACACACGATGGCAAACGGAGCTCATCCATGAACATCATTCAGATCCTCGAGCAGGAGGAAATCAAGCGACTTACCGAGGGCAAGGAAATTCCCGACTTCGGGCCGGGTGACACGGTCGTCGTCAACGTCAACGTCGTAGAAGGTTCGCGCAAGCGAGTGCAGGCGTACGAAGGTGTTGTCATCGGGCGCCGCAACCGTGGTCTGAACTCGTCGTTCACCGTGCGCAAGATCTCATCGGGTGAAGCCGTCGAACGTACCTTCCAGCTCTACTCGCCACAAATTGCCAGCATCGAGGTGAAGCGCCGCGGTCGTGTGCGTCGCGCCAAGCTCTACTACCTGCGCGAACGCTCCGGCAAGTCCGCCCGCATCCGCGAAAAGCTCGAGCAGCGCAAGCCCTCCTGATCGTTCCATTGCTGCTCGCCCCGGCTGTTTTTGCGTTGGTGACCAGCCGGGGTATAAGATAGACGGTACTCATTCGAGTACCGTTTTTTCATGTCGGAAGCACTCTCACGTCCACAACCCTCCTCGGGCATTCTTGCTCGCAACTTCGATCCGGTCATTCAGCCTTGGGAAGTACCCGGCGCTGGCCTGCCGGCACTGCGGGGTAACCAGCTTGCGCCCGACAGGCTGCGCGAACTGTTCCAGCGGCCGCGCGTGTGGACGCCGGAAGTCCCGGACGAAAGTCGTCGGCCACTGCCCGGGCGAGAGAAACCGGTGCCGGCTGCAGTACTGGTGCCGTTGGTCGTACGGGCACATGGCCTGCATGTCCTGTTCACCCAGCGCACGGCGCATCTGCACGACCATGCCGGGCAGATCTGTTTCCCTGGCGGGCGGGTAGACCCGGGCGACCATACCCGCGTCGATACCGCCTTGCGCGAGACCGAAGAAGAAATCGGCATCAGCCGCACGTATGTGGAAGTGCTGGGCACGCTTCCCGACTACGTCACGGCTTCCGGCTATCAGGTAACACCGGTCATCGGGCTCACCCTGCCCGGATTCCAGATCCAGCACGATCCGTTCGAGGTGGCCGAGGTGTTTGAAGTGCCGCTCGAGTTCCTCATGGACCCCAAGAATCATCGCCTCCACACGGCCGCCCTGCGCGACGGGGTGGTGCGCCGTTACTACTCCATGCCATTTGGCGACCGGTTCATCTGGGGTGCTACCGCGGGCATGCTGCGCAACCTTTATCACATGCTTCGCGCATGACCCGGAATGTCCCGTCATGGTTGCGCCCGGCCAGACCTGAAGGCTGGATGCTGGAGCTGCACGTGCAGCCTGGGGCGCGTGTCACCGCGCCCCAGGGAGAACATGGCGGCGCACTGAAACTGAAGCTTGCCGCACCACCGGTCGACGGCAAGGCCAATACGGAACTACAGCGCTTTCTGGCACGAGCTCTTGGTGTGGCCCGTGCCGACATTGAACTCGTTGCGGGTCAGACTTCGCGGCAGAAGCGTATCTGGGTGAAGGCCGCCATCCCGGCGCAGGTCATCGTGTCAGCCTTGGGCGAGGGCGACACCGCTGCGCGCGGCGGTTGATCTGGCGGGCGCGGCTGCTTCCACCCGAACCGCCCGCACGTCTTCAACGATGCGCTGTATGGTGCGCCCAATCTGACGCAGCTGATGGGTCACGTGGGCTACCTCGAACTGGGGCAGACCGGTTTCGTCCAGCTCAATCTCCTGGTTGCGACGCTGCAGTTCATCATCCAGCGCGCGCCCGATCGCCGTGAGCACTTCTGGCGTGGTGCGTAATACCGGCGACACCTGCTCGGCGGTGTCGGTGGTCCGGGCAGCGGGTGTGGCCAGCAGATGCTCTGCTTCCTGCAAGTCGTCATCCAGCAGGCCGAACAGCCGCCGAAGTTTTTCTGGCTGCTGCTCGGCGGGGCCGACCACCGTCATGAGGGGACTGATGGTCGTGATCTGGGCCGTCAGCATGTGCGTCTGCACGAGCAGATCGTTGAGGTGCGAGACGGCGATGCGGTGCGATTTGGGTTCCTGCATCATGCGATAGTAGGCCTCGGCGAAGTTCGCGAAGGCCGTTTGAGCATCACGCCTTGCAAGGCGCCAGTTCAGGTCATCGCGGGGCAGGGGCGCTGTGGCCGGACTGCCCGAGGGGTTCGTGGCCGCTTCCAGAAAAAGCCGGTTCGCCGTGATGGCCGACCGCGCCAGGTTGGCTATCGAACGGCTTTCCCACGACGGCAGGATGAAGCTGCAGGCCAGCACGATGAGCGAGCCCAGCAGCGCATCGAAGGCACGTTCGCCGACGAGCATGAGAGAGCCCGGTGACAGGAAGTAAAAGCCCAATAGCACGAAGATGGTGTTGAAGATCGAACTTGCGGTGTAATTCACCTGCACCAGGCTGTTGCTGAGCACGGTGGCCACCAGCATCACCGATAGCAGCACAAAGGGTGCGTTTGTGGTTGCCAGCAGGGCGGCCACCACGGCACAGCCGATCAGGGTACCTGCCAGCCGCCGTCGGTTGCGTTGCCACGACAGAGCGAACCCGGGTTTCATGATCACCAGAATGGTGAGCACGATCCAGTTGCCCTGGTGGCCAAGGTTGGACCCGAAGTAATTGGCTATCCAGGCCATGGCATGGCCAACGGTCAGCCCTATGCCAACGGCCAGCGACAGCCGGATGGCGTAGCGGCAATGCGCGGAACTCATGGTGAGGTGGGTGCGCAGCCGTTTCACGCTGATGTCTTCGCGTGACACGAAGCGGCGCAATGATTTGTCGACCTGCAGCAATAGTTCCGGCGAGTTGGTCGCAGGCATGCGTACGTGCGTCTCCATGCGCGCCAGCAGACGCGATGCGACGCGCAGCCGGCGCAGCACCTGAACCACGATGATCCAGACCTGTGGCTGTTCTGCGGGAAAACCGCGCTGTTTCATCAGCACGGTTTCATACTCCATGGCCCGCAGCTGAGCCTTGATGTGGGTCGAGCGTTGCGGCAGCCGCTCTTCAATGAGCGCCAGCCCCATGCGATCGAGGTCGCGTGCCAGCTGGCGCAGCGCCTGGCCGGCGAACAGCAGGAAGTCAGAGTCGGCCAGGGTTTCGCGCAGCAGGGTGTAATCGGTGTAGGTGGCCAGCATCGTGTCCTGCAGGTCGACCATATCGACGAAGATGTTGCCCAGGCGGGTACGTTCGCGATCGGTGCCGGGCGCTCCGGAGGATGAGGACAGCATGCGCAGGATGAGATCGCGTGCGGCCTGCACGCTTTCTGCGAGGGCCGACTGCTTCGGCACCAGGCGGCGATAGGTCTCTTCCAGGTCGACCGTGACGTCGTAGAAGAACGACCGAGTGTGGATGTACTCGGCCAGCCCGAAGAGGGTGACAGCAAGCGCCTGTTTCTCTTGCTTGAGGCCCTGCACGCGTCCCAGCATCACACTGAAGGCCGTATACCACAGGCCACCGCCCAGCACGGCCGCGGCATGCCAGAATGCAGCTTCGGGCGATCGCTCGCCATGCATGGTCAGTGTCATGAGCAGCAGGCAGCCGAAGCCGACGAGACTGGCCTTGCGGCCGAGTGCCGAGAACAGGCCGAAGAAGAAAGTCAGGCCCATGGCGGTGGTAATGAGCACCAGCGGCCATGGCGTGGCGAGCCCGGTGAGCAGGGCTGCCAGGGTTCCGAGCACGGCGCTTGCCAGCATGCCGAGAAGTCGATGCTGGTGTGGGCCCGGCTGATCAATGGTAGACACGCACAGGGCACCGAAGGCTGCCGCCACTCCCACGGTGGCGAGGCCATAGACCCCGATCAGGATGAAAGGGGGAAGCAGGATGCCAAGCGCCTGGCGCAGTCCCCCAGAAAAATAATGGCTGTACAGAAACTTGCGAACGCGTGTGCCCGTCGTGTCCATGCGAAGGAGATGGGTGAAATGTTCTTCTTGTGTGCCGAACAGGGCCGTCCGCCCCGTCCGGCAAAGGCAATTATGCTCTGATCTCGAGCACGATCTTGCCCAGATGCTGCGAGGATTCCATGAGCTCGTGCGCCGCGCGCGCAGCGGCCAGCGGGAACGTTCGGTGCACCACGGTCTTGAGCCTGCCCGCTTCGAACAGCGGCCAGACGTGAGTGCGCAGGGATTCGGCGATGCGTGCCTTGTCTTCCACGCTGCGCGGCCGCAGCGTCGATCCGGTAAAGGTCAGGCGGCGCATCATGATGGGGGCGATGTCGAAGTCAGGCACCTTGCGCCCCTGCAGATAGGCGATGTTGACCAGACGCCCTTCGACTGCAAGCGAGCGCAGGTTCTTCATGACGTACTCTCCGCCCACCATGTCAAGAATGACATCTACGCCCCGTTTGCCGGTTTGCTCCCACAACTGCGCAGCCCAGTCTTCTTCCTTGTAGTTGTAGACCACGTCGGCGCCCAAGCGGCGGCAGAAATCCGCCTTTTCGGCGCTGCCGACGGTGGTGTAGACGGTAGCTCCCCACTGTTTGGCGAGCTGGATCGCGGTCGATCCGATGCCGCTCGAGCCTCCGTGCACCAGGAAATGCTCGCCCGGCTGCAGGCGCGCACGGTCGAAAACGTTGGTCCAGACCGTGAAGAAGGTTTCCGGCAGTGAGGCGGCTTCCACGAGGCTCAGCCCCGCAGGCACCGGCAGGCAGTTCGATGCGGGCGCCACGCAGTACTCGGCATACCCGCCGCCGGGAGTCAGCGCGCATACGAGGTCGCCTTCGCGCCATTGCGCTACACCGGGCCCGAGTTTCACGATCTTGCCGGCGACCTCCAGGCCAAGTACCGGAGAAGCACCCGGTGGAGGTGGATAGCTGCCCTCGCGCTGAGCTACGTCGGGGCGGTTCACCCCCGCGGCGTGCACTTCGATGAGTACTTCGCTCTGTCCGGGTTCCGGCACCGGCATCTCCGCTATCCGCAGCACGTCAGCGCCGCCGCCAGGTTGATGTTCGATGTACTTCATGGGGGGGCCTCCTGAATCCTTGAATGGATGCACTTGCGCAATCCGTACCGATGACGCTGCCATGGTTCGGATGCGCGCGCCGGCTCAGACTATAACGTTAAGCCGGTAAGGGCTGCGAGTTGCCCTGTGGCGTGAACAGGCTCTTCGGTATACTGGGCGGGCCCGGTTCCATACAGATGGCACGAAGGCGTCCCGCACCGCCCGGATCGCGTCACGGCATCCTGTCTGGCGCCTGCGCCACCCGGGCCGTCCTGCATGCTGCCGCGTGACGAACAGCGCGGCCATGATTGCGGGTTTTCGCGTTTACCATTCACCGGAGTCAGATCGCCTTGAAGCAGTTGTCCACCATGTTTTCCCGCCTGCTTGCAGCGCGCATGCGTCCTGCCCGCCGACGCGCGGCCGGTCAGGTCCTGGCCCTGATGCTCGCTCCAGCACTGGCGCAGGCCGCATTACCCGGCCCGGTCATACCCATCAGCGACAGCAGTCTCGATGTGCCCTACGTGCAGACGCCGGACAACGTCGTGCAGGCCATGCTCGACCTCGGAGCAATCACTGACAAAGACTTCGTCATCGACCTGGGTTCCGGCGACGGCCGGTTGTTGATTACTGCAGCGGTCGAGCGAGGTGCACGTGGTTTCGGGGTGGACATCGACCCGAATCTCGTTGCACTGGCAAACCGGCGTGCACAGGAGGCGGGCGTAGCCGACCGGGCCCGCTTCCTGGAGCAGGATCTCTTCGAGACGGATCTCAGTCAGGCAACCGTGATCATGATGTATCTGTTGCCCGACGTTAACATCAAGCTGCGTCCCAGGCTGCTTGCCACGGTACAGCCGGGCACGCGGGTGGTGTCGCACGACTATGGGTTCGGCGACTGGGAGCCCGACCGCACGGTAACGGTCGACGCTCCCGACAAGCCGGTAAACAAGCTCAAGCAAAGTGATCTCCTGTTATGGATCGTGCCCGCCGATGTCGAGGGCCGTTGGGTCCAGCCCGGCACGCGGGCGGATGATCCCGCTGCAGCGAGCCTTCAGCTGCAGCAGCAGTACCAGCACCTGTCCGGTACCTTGCTGCTCGATGGCGTGGCACTTCCCATCGAGCAGGGGCGCATGAACGGACGAGCCATCAGTTTCACGGTCGCGCATGCCGGTAGCGATTACGTGTTCGAGGGTGAATCCCAGGGCGACCGGCTCCAGGGCTCGTTGCGACCGGCCAAGGGCGGCCCGGCACGCAATCTCAGTTTCGTGCGGGGTTCCTGATTCAAGACGGGCACGTGGTGAGGTGCTGCGGAGCCAGGCACGGCTGCGCAGGTGCTGGCCAGCAGCGAGGAGTCAGCGGAACGACGTTACGACCGTTGGGGCGACCCCGGGCGTGCCCGCAGCGTTTTTCGGTTTTCAGGTTTGATACTTGCCCGAAACTCGGCTACAATTTGGTGCTTCGCAACGGTTATCACCCACTTGGCCTTCCGTCATCAGGTGGTAAATGTAAGCCGGTTTTGCCGCACCTGAGCTGCGGGCCCGAAGCGGAGATGCGTTCGGGTAGGCTTCAAGGGTATGTGCAATCGTTGCAAAGCGTACGGCCCGTATGGCACGGCTGGTTTGCCGTCGTTGCAACAGCATGTAGTGCGCAGCGTTGGGGCGGTCATGCCTGGCCGGCCGAACCGGGTCGAAAATTGAGGGCTGGTCACCCAGCCATGGCTTAATCGGATGGGTTGGCAGCGCCGCCCATTTTTTTTTATATATGACAGATTTATACGCGCTGGTGGAGCAGTCCGTTGCGAGCTTGGGCGTCGAGGTCGTCGACGTCGAGCGTCTCGGGCGGGGCTTGTTGCGAGTAACCATCGACCGCGAAGACGGGGTGCGTATCGAAGACTGTGAAATGGTGTCGCGCCAACTATCTCGCGTGTTTGAGGTCGAAGGTATCGATTACGAGCACCTCGAAGTGAGCTCGCCTGGTACCGACCGTCCTCTACGGCGGGAGAGTGACTATTACCGTTTCGCGGGAGAGCGTGCCCAGATCAGGCTACGGGAGCCGTTTGAAGGAAAGCGAACCTTCACCGGCATATTGCGTGCTCCAGACCCCGCGCCGGAGCCTTCCGCCGGGCTCGAACCTGGTGCAGCGGCGCCGTCAGTAACGGGTGCCCCGGTTTTTGGTCTGGAGGTTGAAGCAACGAACGGCGAAATCCAGGTTCTACACTTCACGCTGGACGAGGTCGAGCGGGCGAAGCTGGATCCGGTTCTCGATTTCAAGGGCAAGAAGCGATGAGTCGCGAGATTTTACTGTTGGTCGATGCGCTGGCACGCGAGAAGAACGTCAGCCGCGAAGTGGTCTTCGGTGCGCTGGAAAGCGCACTGGCATCGGCCATGAAGAAGCGGTTCAAGGAAGATGTCGACATCCGTGTCGACATCGACCGTGAGACGGGGCAGCACGAGGCGTTTCGTCGCTGGCTCGTGGTGCCCGACGAGGCCGGCCTGCAGGATCCTGACAAGGAAACGCTGTTGTCAGAGGCGCGTGAAGACGTGCCCGACATCGAGGTTGGCGAGTACATCGAAGAGCCGCTCGAGCCTATCGAGTTCGGCCGTATCGGTGCACAGACCGCGAAGCAGGTCATCCTGCAACGCATTCGGGATGCCGAACGCGAGCAGTTGCTGAACGACTTCCTCGAAAGGGGCGAAACCGTCGTTTCGGGGACGATCAAGCGTATAGACAAGGGCGACTACATCGTCGAGATCGGCAAGATCGAAGGCCGGCTGCCCAAGTCGGAAACCATTCCCCGCGAGAATCTGCGGGTGGGTGATCGCGTGCGCGCCTATGTGCTCCGGATCGACCGTGCCGCGCGCGGGCAGCAGGTCATTCTTTCGCGTTCCGCTCCAGAGTTCATCAAGGCTCTGTTCGAGAACGAGGTTCCCGAAATCGAGCAGGGTCTGCTCGAGATCAAGGCTGCCGCGCGTGATCCTGGCGTGCGTGCCAAGATTGCCGTGGTCGCCCACGACCGGCGGATCGATCCGATCGGCACCTGTGTCGGCATGCGCGGGTCACGCGTACAGGCGGTCCGGAACGAATTGGGCGGAGAACAGGTCGATATCGTATTGTGGTCCGAAGATCCGGCCCAGTTCGTGATCGGGGCCCTTGCTCCGGCCAATGTGGTTTCCATCGTGGTCGATGAAGACAAGCACGCGATGGATGTCGTCGTCGATGAAGACAACCTCGCGGTTGCGATCGGCCGCAACGGGCAGAACGTGCGTCTGGCATCCGAGCTGACCGGCTGGCAGATCAACATCATGACGCCGGACGAAAGTCGTGAGCGCGAGGAACGCGAACGTCGTGAACTGCGCGAACTGTTCGTCTCCAAGCTCGACGTCGACGAGGAAATTGCCGATATCCTGATTTCCGAAGGGTTCACCGGGCTCGAAGAAGTTGCCTACGTTCCCATTCAGGAGCTCCTCGATATCGAGGCGTTCGATGAAGAAATCGTTCACGAACTGCGGACGCGAGCGCGCAATGCGCTGCTCACTGACGCCATCGCCCAGGAGGAGCGCCTTGACGCGGCGCAGGATCTCTTCAATATCGAAGGGATGACTCCCGAGATTGCTACTCGCCTGGCCGATGCCAGGGTGCTGACACGCGACGAGCTGGCCGATCTTTCGGTCGATGAATTGATCGAGGCCACCGGGCTGTCCGAAGAGGTCGCCAAGGACCTCATCGTGAAGGCGCGTGCCCATTGGTTCGAGGGCGACCAGACCTGAGTCGGGTAATCGCGATATTCAGGTCTGAGTGGCAGGTTGCAACGGCCGGTTGGCGTCAAACCGGCCAGACACCAGGTATTGTTGCCGGGTGATGATGTTATCGGGGAAGAGAGAAACGCATGTCGAGTAATACCGTTACCGAGTTTGCCAACGAACTGAAGATGGCCCCTGCTGCGTTGCTCGAACAGCTGCGCGGGGCCGGCGTGCGTGTGAACTCGGTAAACGATGCCATCACTGAGGCCGACAAGGCCCAGTTGCTGGAGTCGCTGCGCCGGGCCCATGGTGCTCGTGAGGGCACCAAGATCACGCTGACACGCAAGCAGACGTCGGAAATTCGCCAGGCGGATGCCAGCGGACGCGCGCGTACCATTCCGGTGGAGGTGCGCAAGAAGCGGGTGTTCGTGAAGCGTGATGTGCCCGATCCTTCCCTGCAGGTCCCGGAGCGTGCTGCCGAGGCCGCGCGGGGCGATACGGCCGGAGAGCAGTCGGCCGTCGACGCGGCGCGTGCCGAAGCCGTGCAGGCCAGGACTTCCGCGTCAGTACCCGCGGAAACCTCCACGGAGACCGTGCCGACATCACCGACGCCCGCAGCGGCTGCAGCACCCGCGGTAACCGATACTCAGGTGGAAGCCCCATCTTCCGGCACGGTGCCGGAAGTGGCGTCGTCTGAATCTGCCCCGGTCGGGGCGGAGCCGCCAGCACGCGCCGAGCCGGCTGGTTCTGCTGCATCTGCCAGCGAGTCCGCAGCTGCCGATAATACCGTTACCGACCACCAACTGCCTGCGCCGGCAGGAGGCAGCACACCGCAGGCCACCGCCGACGAGCGTTCCGCCGACACGCCGGGTCCGGTTGATGCACAACAACCTGAGGCGGAGCAGCCCATTGCTGAAGCCGAAGCGCAAGCAGCGGGCGGCGACCCGGCCGCGGCTGCCAAGGCAGATGACGAAGCTTCGGCTACTGCCAAGGAAGAATCCTCTGCAACTGAAGCGGCGGCTGCCGAATCAGCAGCAGAATCTGAAACCCAAGAATCTGAATCGAAGAAATCTGTGCCGCAATCTGCTTCAGCCGCTTCGGCCAAGTCGCCCGCTGCTACGTCTACCTCCTCCGAGGCCACCGCGCCTGGCCGTACACCAACCGTCAGTACACGGCGCCGCGGGCCGTCGCGTGATCCTGCGGCCGAGGCAGCGCGTGCGGCAGCTCGTGAAGAGGCCCGCCGGCGTGCCGAAGAAGAGGCGGCTGCATTGCGCGAGATGCTGGCGCGTCCGCGCAAGGTCCTGCACGCGCCGCCACCTCCCAAGCCGGCAGCGCCTGCGGCAACATCCAGACAGGAAACCAAGCCCGAGCAGAAGCCGGAACAGAAGCCCGAGCAAAAGCCGGAGCAGCAGTCCGCAGGGGTAACGGGTACACTGCGCAAGCCGGCCAAGGCCGCTGACGCGAAGGAAGCGAAGAAGGAAACCAAGGGCGGGAAGAAGCTTGCGAAGACTACCGACGTGGCCTCCACGTGGGCGGAAGAAACTCGTGGCAAGAAGCCCAGTCCCAAGGGTCGTGGTGCAGCTGGCGCCCGTGCCGATGGCTGGAGGGCCAGCGGTGGCAAGGGCGGTGGCCGTGGCCGTCAGCAACAGCAGCAGTCGTCACAGCAACCCGAGTTCATCGCGCGTGAGATCCACGTGCCAGAAACCATAACTGTGGCCGACCTGGCGCACAAGATGGCAGTCAAGGCAGCAGAGGTCATCAAGGTGCTAATGAAGCTCGGCCAGATGGTCACGATCAACCAGGTGCTCGACCAGGAGACCGCGATGATCGTGGTGGAAGAGCTGGGACATACCGCGATCGCTGCGAAGCTCGACGATCCCGAAGCTTTCCTCATGGACGAGGACGCGGCCCGCTCCGAAGCGCCCGAGTTGCCGCGTGCTCCCGTGGTTACGGTCATGGGGCACGTCGATCACGGCAAGACGTCGCTGCTCGACTACATCCGCCGTACCAAGGTGGCGTCCGGCGAAGCGGGCGGGATCACGCAGCACATCGGTGCATACAGCGTCGACACGCCCCGTGGTCGCATCACCTTCCTCGATACCCCAGGACACGAGGCGTTTACCGCCATGCGGGCCCGTGGCGCCAAGGTGACTGACATCGTCATCCTCGTCGTGGCGGCCGATGACGGCGTCATGCCGCAGACACGTGAAGCCATCCACCATGCCAAGGCGGCGGGAGTACCCATCGTAGTGGCCATCAACAAGATCGACAAGCCTGAGTCGAACCCCGAACGGGTCAAGCAGGAGCTGGTGGCCGAGCAGGTCGTGCCGGAAGAGTATGGCGGCGATTCGCCGTTCGTGCCGGTTTCTGCTAAGACTGGCCAGGGCATTGATGACCTTCTTGAAAACGTGCTGCTTCAGGCCGAGATTCTCGAGCTGAAGGCGCCGGTGGACGCTCTTGCGAAGGGTGTGGTCATCGAAGCTCGTCTCGACAAGGGCCGCGGTCCGGTTGCGACCATGCTGGTTACCAGCGGGACGCTGCGTCGTGGTGATGTCGTACTCGCCGGCGCAAGCTATGGACGCGTACGTGCCATGTTCGACGAAAACGGCAAGACCGTGAACGAGGCGGGGCCATCCACCCCCGTGGAAATCCAGGGGCTCACCGAGGTTCCGGCAGCGGGTGATGAGATGATCGTGCTGTCTGACGAGCGCAAGGCACGCGAGATCGCGCTCTTCCGACAAGGGAAGTACCGCGACGTCAAGCTGGCGCGTCAGCAGGCGGCGAAGCTCGAATCGATGTTCGAGAACATGGGTGAGGGTACGCAAACCCTGCCGCTCATCATCAAGGCAGATGTCCATGGCGCCCAGGAAGCGCTTACCAACGCGCTGCTCAAGCTGTCCACCGACGAGGTCAAGGTTCAGGTGGTGCACTCTGGCGTTGGGGGCATCAGCGAAAGCGACGTCAACCTTGCCATTGCTGCTGGCGCCGTGATCATCGGCTTCAATGTGCGGGCAGACCTGGGTGCGCGACGCCTCGCCGAGGACAATGGCGTGGACATCCGCTACTACAACATCATCTACGATGCGGTCGACGAAGTGAAGGCGGCCATGTCCGGTCTGCTGGCCCCCGAGAAGCGCGAAGAGGTCATTGGTCTCGCCGAAATCCGCCAGGTCTTTTCGGTGTCACGCATCGGCAACATTGCCGGGTGCATGGTGCTCGAAGGTGTGGTGCGGCGCGATTCCCAGGTGCGGCTGCTGCGCGACAGCGTGGTGGTCTGGACCGGCCAGATCGAGTCGCTGCGTCGCTTCAAGGACGATGTCCGCGAGGTGAAGGCTGGTTTCGACTGCGGGATCACGCTGCGCGGCTTCAACGACATCAAGGTCGGTGATCACCTCGAGTTCTTCGAGGTGCGTGAGATTGCTCGGACGCTTTAATGGTACGCAAACGTTCCAGTTCAAGGTCTTCGCCGAATCGTAACGTCCGGCTGGCCGATCAGATCCGGCAGGACCTCGCGCAGCTCATCCAGCGTGAAATTCCGGTCTCCCGGGCGGGGCTCGTTACGCTCACCCGGGTCGATCTCACGCCGGATTACGCCCATGCCAAGGTGTACTTCACCGTCATGGGCGCGCAGCCCGCAGCAGCTGCCGAAGTGCTCAACGAAAAGGCCGGCTGGCTGCACTCCCAACTGTTCAAGCTGCTGCATATTCACACAGTGCCGCGCCTGCATTTCGTTCATGATGCCGGTCTGGTGCATGGCTTTCACATGAACGAGCTGATCGAGCGCGCGAACCGCATCAGTGGCGGTGCGCCCGCGGACGACGATGTTGAAGGCTCGACCGATTCCGAGCCCCAGCCCGAACCCCCCGACGACGCGCGCGGCTGACACCCGCGAGTTATCCTGTTTCCTGAACAAAGGTGAGTGATGGCATCGCGGCGCGGCCGAGCGATCGATGGCGTATTGCTGTTCGACAAGCCGGAGGGCATGTCGAGCAACCACGCCTTGCAGCGCGTGCGCAGGTTGCTGGATGCCCGCAAGGCCGGGCACACAGGCACGCTGGATCCATTTGCAACGGGGCTCATGGTGCTGTGCTTCGGGGCAGCGACGCGTTATGCCGCGGCGATGCTGGAAGCCGACAAGCAGTATGTCGCTACCTTGCGGTTCGGTACGGAAACCAATACGGGCGACCACACCGGCCAGGTCGTGATGGAAAAGCCCTGGCAGCAGGTGCAGCCCGCGCTTGACGAGGAGCGCGTGCGAGGGGTGCTGAGACAGTTCGTGGGGCGCATCACGCAGGTACCACCCATGTATTCGGCACTGAAGCGTGATGGGCGTCCACTTTACGAGTATGCGCGCGAAGGCATTGAGATCGAGCGCCAGGCGCGTGAGGTGGAAGTCCATGAGATCGAACTGCTGGATTTCGATGCGTTGCAGGGTACCGCCACCATACGTGTGGACTGCGGCAAAGGTACCTACATTCGGACATTGGCGCAGGACATCGGCAGGGCCATGGGCTCCGCGGCGCACCTGACGGCCCTGCGGCGTACCCGCACTGCGGGGTTCTCCATCGACCATGCAGTGACATTGTCGCAACTGGAGGCCGACCCTGCACCGGTGGCACGGCTCCAGGCAATCGATGTGCTGCTGCAGCACCTGCCTGTGCAGGAGCTCGAATCATCGGAAGCCCGCCGATTCCTGCACGGACAGACCGTGCGTGCACCGGGGCCGGGGGCCGATGGCATGGTGCGCGTGTATGGCGCACCCACCGGGCGCTTTCTGGGCACCGCAAACAGATCCGGCCCATGGCTCAAGCCCGACCGACTAATCGCATTAACCGAGGAATACACATTATGACCAGAGCGTTGCGCAATATCGCGATCATCGCGCACGTGGATCATGGCAAGACCACTTTGGTCGACCAGCTGCTGAAGCAGTCCGGCACGTTCCGGGAGAACCAGCATCTGGGTGAACGCATCATGGACTCGGGCGATATCGAACGGGAACGGGGCATCACCATTGTGGCCAAGAACTGTGCGGTGCGCTATGAAGGCACACACATCAATATCGTTGACACACCGGGACACGCCGACTTTGGCGGCGAGGTCGAGCGGGTGCTGTCCATGGTCGATGGCGTGCTGCTGCTCGTGGACGCGGTGGAGGGGCCGATGCCGCAGACGCGTTTCGTCACCCGCAAGGCCCTCGAGCAGGGGCTGCGTCCCATCGTCGTGGTCAACAAGATCGATCGGCCGGGCGCGCGCCCGGATTACGTGGTGAACGCCACGTTCGACCTGTTCGACAAGCTGGGTGCTACCGAAGAGCAACTCGACTTCCCGATCGTCTATGCATCGGGCCTGGCGGGTTACGCCGGGCTTTCGCCCGACGTGCGCTCGGGCGACATGCGGCCGTTGTTCGAGGCTATCCTGCAGCATGTGCCCGTGCGCAACGACGATCCGGACGGCCCGCTGCAACTGCAGATCGTGTCGCTCGATTACAGCAGCTACGTGGGCAAGATCGGCGTAGGACGCATCAACCGCGGCCGTATCCGCGCCGGGCAGGATGTGGTCGTAAAGTATGGCACCGAGGGTGAGCCGATCCGCGGCCGCGTCAATCAGGTGCAGATGTTCCAGGGGCTGGAGCGGGTGCAGGTTCCCGAAGCGCAGGCGGGCGACATCGTCCTCATCAACGGCATCGAGGAGGTGGGCATCGGCTGCACGGTCACCGATCCCTTGCAGCCGGAAGCTCTGCCGCTGCTGCGTATTGATGAGCCGACGCTGGTCATGAACTTCATGGTGAACACGTCCCCCCTGGCGGGGCGCGAGGGCAAGTTCGTGACCAGCCGGCAATTGCGTGAGCGTCTCGATCGGGAGCTGAAGACCAACGTGGCGTTGCGCGTGCGCGATACCGATGACGACACCGTATTCGAGGTGGCCGGTCGCGGCGAACTTCATCTAACCATTCTGCTCGAAAACATGCGCCGAGAAGGTTACGAGCTAGCGGTCTCCCGCCCGCGCGTCGTATTCAAGGAAATCGATGGTGTGCGCTGCGAACCTTATGAGCATCTGACGGTTGACCTGGAAGACGAACATCAGGGTGCCGTCATGGAGGAATTGGGGCGCCGCAAGGGCGAGCTGCTCAACATGGAGTCCTCCGGACAGGGGCGCACCCGGCTCGAGTACCGCATTCCCGCACGCGGCCTGATCGGGTTCCAGAGTGAATTCCTGACTCTCACCCGGGGCACGGGGCTGATGAGCCACGTGTTCGACGAGTATGCCCCGGTGCGCGAAGGCAGCGTCGGCGAGCGCCGTAATGGCGTACTCGTCAGTCAGGACGACGGGAATGCGGTCGCTTACGCGTTGTGGAAGTTGCAGGAGCGGGGACGCCTGTTCGTGTCGCCTGGCGATCCTCTGTATGAAGGCATGATCATCGGGATCCACTCGCGTGAGAACGATCTGGTCGTCAACCCCATCCGCGAGAAGAAACTCACCAACATTCGCGCTGCCGGCAAGGACGAGCATATTGATCTCGTGCCTCCTGTCCAGCTCACGCTCGAGTACGCAGTACAGTTCATCGATGACGACGAGCTCGTGGAGGTGACGCCGAAATCGATCCGGTTGCGCAAGCGCTACCTGAAGGAGCATGAGCGGCGCCGCATGCAGCGGGACGCTGCCTGAACGCCGGCAGAGGTTCCGTAGCTTCCAGCGCTGCACGACGTGTCCCGATGCGCGACGTGCAGGGCAGGTCACGAGGCTGCGGTAGCGATGATGCAACGGATGCGCGAGCCATGACGAAGAATGCCGGGGCCGGATGGTTGCTGTGCGTAGCACCCATGCTTGACTGGACGACGCGGCACTGCCGGTATTTTCACCGGCTGCTGGCGCCGCATGCGAGGCTTTATACCGAGATGGTGACCACGGCGGCTCTGCTGCATGGTGATGTGGCACGGCACCTGGACTACGACCCCGCAGAGCATCCGGTGGCCTTGCAGTTGGGTGGCAGCGAACCGGCCGATCTCGCCCGGGCAGCGCGGCTGGGCCGGCAGTGGGGTTACGATGAGATCAACCTGAACTGTGGGTGTCCGTCGGAACGCGTCCAGAGGGGAGCCTTCGGAGCATGCCTGATGGCGGAACCGCAATTGGTTGCCGATTGCGTGAAGGCGATGTGCGACGCGGTCGATGCGTCGGTCACGGTGAAGCACCGGATCGGGCTGGACTACGACGAGTCGTACGGATTCGTGCGGGATTTCGTGGGTGCGGTGAGTGAGGCGGGATGCACGGTATTCATCGTGCATGCGCGCAACGCCGTGCTCAAGGGCCTGTCACCCAAAGAGAACCGGACCATCCCGCCATTGCGCTACGATGTGGTGTACCGCCTCAAGCGGGATTTCCCGCATCTGCGCATCATCCTCAATGGCGGGCTCACCGACATCACGGCGGTCAGGCACTTGAACGCACGCGATGGACAGCCGGCGCTGGATGGCATCATGCTGGGCCGTGAAGCGTGGAACAGGCCCCAGGTTCTATCGGAAATCGAACGCGTGCTCTGGCCCGAGACGGACATTCCCGACCCGGACGTGGTAGTGCAGGCCATGCTGGAGTATGCAGCGCGTCAGGTGGGCGAGGGAGTGCCGCTGCGCGTGATCGTAAAGCCTTTGCTGGGGTTCACGACCGGGATGCCAGGGGCCCGGCATTGGCGGCAGATTCTGTCGGATCCTGCCCGGCTCGCGCAGAACGATCCTGCCGTCATTGGCGAAGCCTGGCGGGCGGTGCGGGTCAGGCTACAGTCGCTTGAGTCAGCGCCGGCCCACCGTGTCTGAATGATTGTGCGGTGCGGGCGCCCGGCGCGTTGGCATGGATGCGGCTCAGGCCGTCCTGTCTTCTGCAGGCTCGGGGCCTGACCAGTCACGGATGTAGGCTTTCAGCATCTGGTTCTCGAACTGCTGGGCGTTGACTACGGCACGGGCGACATCGTGCAGCGAAATCACGCCAAGCAGCGTCGGACCATCCATGACCGGCATGTACCGCGCGTGGTGTTCCAGCATGAGGCGGCGCACTTCGTCGATGTCGGTGTTGGGCGAAACGCTGACCGGCGCGTCGTCCATGATCGATCGGATGGTTCCATCGCCGATGACATGGCCGTTGTCGTGCAGGTACCGGATGACTTCACGGAAAGTGAGCATGCCCACCAATTGGCCGAATTCCATGATCACCAGCGAACCGATGTCGTGAGTGGCCATGGTCTCGACCGCATGACGGATGGGCGTGTCGGGTGTTGCGGTATAGAGTGCGTCGCCCTTCACGCGCAGTATCTCGTGAACTTTAAGCATGTGTTTATATCCTCGCGCGGCAAGGGATGTGTACCCTGAACGGGTCAACCAATGCCCAGGGAATTCGTTGGGGACCCGTATTTTATCGTGAGATTACCAGCGGGCTGCGCGGCCCAGGTCGACGGGCAGCAGTTTCCCGGGCGGCATGCGGGCCCGATCGCCCGTTGTCCCGGCCGAGGGAAGGCAACGTGGTGTCGGGGGTGCTGGCGCTTGCCTCACCCGGCCGGGTGCGCCGCGGCTTGCTTGCGCGTTCTGCGCGGCGGCCCGAACGCCTCGGCTAGCGTAGGTGCACGACCGTGACGGAGGTCATCCCAGGCTATCGCCAGGACTCGTGCAAGCTCGGGGTTGCTGGCAATCACGGGCTGTCCGCGATCGAGCAGCAACCGATCGAAGACCGGCGCCAGCGTGGCCGTGTGGGGGTCGCAGACCAGCGCCCAGCGCTCCTTGCTGCCGTCACCGATCCGGGCCACGTAGCCCAGTTCGGTCAGCGCTTCCAGAACCCGCATGAGTTCGTTGTAGTGCAGATGCAGCCGTGCCCGCAAGATATGGGTGGGAATGCCCGGAGGGGTGGCACCCTGCCGCAGCATGAGGCGGCGCAGAATGACCAGTGCGTCGAGGAATTCGGCGCCCGCGCTGCGCGTGACCGTGTGCCGGCCAAGGCGGATCATGGGCAGGCTTGCCGTGATGCTGGCGCCAAACAGGATGACCAGCCAGGCAAGGTACACCCAGAGCAGGAACAGGAACAGGATGGAGAACGCACCATATACGATGGTGTGCATCTGAAAGCGGGTGACATACCAAGCCAGACCGTTCTTCATCAGTTCCAGGACGATGGCCGTGCCGAAACCGCCCAGCAGTGCGTCTTTCCAGTCGACGTGCTGGTTGGGAACAACCAGAAAGATGGCTGATATGCCCAGCCCGGTGACGAGCAGTGGCAGGCAGGACAGGGCGAAGGCGATGAACGGGGGCAGGTCGCCCACCAGACCGAGCGATTCGCGCGCGAGGTACGACGCCGTCCAGAGGCTGGCACCCAGCATCATGGGGCCGAGGCTGAGCACGGCCCAGTACACGAGAATGCGCTGGGTAACCGGCCTCTGCCGGGTGACGTGCCAGATCTCGTTGAGCGCCTTGTCGATGGTCACGATGAGGGAGATGGCGGTGACCAGGAGGAAAATGGCGCTGAACGTGGACACGCGCGATGCCTGCAGCGCGAGCTGGTTGATGTACTCCATGACGGTATTGGCAACCACGTCCGGCATGAGGCTGCTGACCATGAATTCATCAAGCGCATGGCGGAACTCGCCGAAAATGGGAAAGGCGGTGAACAGGGCGAACGCTACGGCGAGCATGGGCACCATCGACAGAATGGTGGTGAAGGCCAGGCTGGCCGCAACCTGGGGCACCCGCTCTTCGCTTGCGCGGGCTGCGGCGAAGCGCAGGATGCGCAGGAGTTTCTCGCTTCGCAACCGCAGGCGGTTGCGCCAGTCGCGGTCCCTGGGTGCGGTGCCGCGCCGCTGGGCGGACACGGTTGGCATTACAGGCATGGTGGACGCGGCAGGCGCACCCGGCTGCGTGCCCTGGCCGGGAAGCGTGCGCGGTTCGCTGCCGGATACGCCATCGTGGCCGGTGTCACCGTCGGCTGATGTGCGAGTCGATCGATCGGGTGTCACGGTGTAGGTTGCAGTTCGAAGAGTCGTGGGTCTGCACGAAAGCATGCCGATTAGCGGCGATAATATCAGCATGAATCCGTCACGACATCCTGAGCATACAACAGCCGGCTCTGCGACGCCGGCAGCCGGCCCGACTTCCACGCTCCGGCTAGAGCCCCGTTATCGCCAGGCTGCGGCAGGGGTATGGATCGCACTCATCATCGTCTGCCTCTTGTGGGAAGGTGTTGTGGCACCGTTGAAGCCGGGTGGATCCTGGATGATCCTCAAGGCGTTGCCGTTGCTGCTGCCGTTGCAGGGTTTGCTGCGTGGGCGCGTCTACACCTTCCAGTGGGCCGCCATGCTGGCGATGCCGTACATGATGGAGGGTGCGGTGCGCCTGTGGTCAGACCGCTCACCCACCTCGGCCATCATGGCGGCCTGCGAACTCGTACTCACACTGGCTTTCGTGGTTCTCGCCATCCTGTACGTACGGCCGTCCAAGCTGCACCACAAGAAGCAGAAACAGGGCTGAGTGCAGCCTGACGCGAGGCGTTCTCCGTGCTTCCGGCGGCCCGGACCGCTACGTGTGTGAGCCTGGCTCCGAACCTGACTGGACGCGTGATTGTGGCGGCAAGGCCCTGTCGTGCCACAGGCACGGTCCATTCTGCGCTTATTGTAGGGTCATTTACAGAACACGCACACGGCTGCACGCATGCCGGGCCGGCAAGGCGTGCTGAGCCGGGGTGCCGTGCAGTCTGGGGTGAACTAACGAATGGACTCCTTGCGTTCGACCCTGATCGCGGCTTCTTGTGCGACTTCCGCTTCCCACTGGCTTCGGGCAAGTGCCTCTATCATTTCGAGAGCCAGCTTGCGATTGCGCTGGTCGAGGTTCTGGAAGTGGCGCTGCAGGCGAGTCCAGTCGGTAGCGTACCCGGGTGAATCTTCCTGCAGCATTTGGCCTTTCGGCACCCACCAGCGGGGGCGCTCGACCAGAGCGTAGAGATCGGCAACAGTGACGTCCATGGCACGCGCTATGGCCTCCAGGCGTGGAATGGAGGGATTCTGACGGCCCGTTTCTATGCGTGACAGATTTCCGGCATCGAATCCCGCGTCTGCTGCGACCATTTCGATCTTGAGCTTGAAAGTTTCGCGTACCTGCCGGATTGCAGCTCCTATGTGCATCCTATTCTGACCTTCCAAGACGCAAACAGTAAGTCTCTGAAATCAATACCAAAATGTAAAGAACCGCGCGACTGCTGCGTTTTGCGTGGCAAGAAAATAAAAATCTCCCGTTTGGGAGATTTTCGGGAGTTGCCACGGGAAATGAGGGGGGATTGTACCCGTTATGTTTCTTTCGTGTTTGCGCGGCTCGCAGAAGGATTTTGCTTCACCCTTCAAGGTGCCAGCGCGTGGTGATTTCGAAGCGGTCGACAGGGTAGTAATTCAGGGAAACAGACAACAACCGGCTGTCCTGCCCCACATAATAACGGCGTACGAACAGGCCGGGCGACCCGGGCAGAACCCCCAGCACCCTGGCACCCCGCTCAGGCATTTCTATGGCACTCACCACCTGCTCGGCGCCGAGGATGCGCTCGCCGCCGAACTTCTCGATAAGACCGTAAACCCAGGCGTCGCTCTGGTCGAGTACGTGCTGTATTCCGTCACACTCGGGACGGGTGAAGATACGCATGTACACGATGGGATCGCCGCCGTCCACCGGATAGCGGCAGGCCTCGAGTTCCAGCCAGAGTTCACCCCTGGCGCAGCGCAGGCACTGGGCGAGAGCACCATCGGCCTTGGTCCACCGGCAGTCGAGGCAGCGCAGGCGGGTACGTTGTGCATAGGCCATCAGGTCGTGCAGCGATGACAGCGATGCCACGTAGCGCTGGCGCATCTGGCGCGCCAGCACGCGCGTGCCGATGCCCTGCTGCCTGGAGACCAGCCCCTGCTCGCACAGCAATCGGACGGCTTCGCGAACCGTGTGGCGCGATACGCCAAACCGCTCGCATAGTTGCGGCTCGGGTGGAAGCAGTGTGCCAACCGGATAGTACCCTTCCCGGATTTCGCGCATCAGTGTCTCGGCTACCTGCACATAGCGTGGCAGGTGCATGTGGCTGAATGAGAGGGAGGCAACACGGCTCATGTAAGGAAGACTGGCAAAAGGGCGTAACGACCCTCTTCAGGGCGCACCTGCTTCGGCAGGGTGACCCTTCTGCGGATCGATTCACGGAAAGACGACACTTGACAAGTCTGCTTGGCGAAT
This sequence comes from uncultured Pigmentiphaga sp., assembly GCA_937891425.1. GTDB lineage: Bacteria > Pseudomonadota > Gammaproteobacteria > Burkholderiales > Burkholderiaceae_B > Verticiella. The sequence continues at coordinate 7,165 of CALAGD010000102.1, read as the reverse complement.
TATAACTTCATGTCGTCCGGATGTTTGGACAAACGCGAACAACGGCAACATGCCGAGTACATGAAAAATCCAGAAAGAGGAGACACACGCGTGAGCCGACGTCTAGTTTTGCGGGCCCTGCTGCCCGCACTGTTTGCGCTTTCCAGCCTGACACCCATTGCCCATGCCGAGTACCCCGACAAGCCCCTCCGGCTGATCGTTCCTTATCCGCCAGGCGCTTCGGCGGATGCCACGGCGCGTATGGTCGGTCAGAAGGTGTCAGAACTGCTGGAGCAGAGCGTCATCATCGATAACCGCAGCGGAGCCAGCGGCAACATCGGAACCGAGTACGGTGCCCGTCAGCCGGCCGATGGCTACACGTTCATGCTGGGCACGGATGCCACTCACGGCACGAACTACAGTCTGTCGAAGAATCCAACCTTCCACCCCGTGAAGGACTTCACGCCACTTGCTCTGGCGGCGTACAACCCGCTCGTACTGGCAGTCAATGCGAATGTGCCCGCGAATACGCTGGCAGAGTACCTCGAGGGGGTGCGCAACGGCACCATTCCGAACACTTACGGGTCGTCTGGTCTGGGGTCGCCGCACCATCTGGCTGGCGAGCTGCTGGCGCGCCGGGCAGGCGTGAAGCTCGTGCATGTGCCCTATCGGGGTGGTGGGCCGGCACTGACCGATACCATGGGCGGCCAGATTCCGGCGTTGTTCGCAAGCGCAATCACGGTGATCCCGCACATCGAGTCGGGCAAGCTGAAAGCGCTGGCGGTAACTGATACCGAGCGTTATCCAGGTCTGCCAAATGTACCAACAGTTGCAGAAACCTATGAAGGTTTTGCAATGCCATCGTGGCTCGCCTTCTTCGCGCCGGCCGGGCTGCAGCCCGACGTTGCCCGGCGCCTTTCGGGAGCCATCGTGAAGGCGCTGGCCGACAAGGAAATCCAGGAGAAGCTGGGTGCCGCGGGCCTTGTGGTGCCCAAGGATACCAGTCCGGATGCACTGGCCGACCTGCAGAAGCGAGACATGGAGGCCAAAGGTGCCCTGATCCGCGAGGCGGGGATTTCGGCTGAATAGGCACGATTCGTGCCGGGGCTGTCCCGGCTACGCCGCAGGATGCGGCGGGGCGAAACGGCATTGTGGTCTGTTGCATCACGGGGGCTTGCATGGACGTTGAAACATCCGCTTCGACCGCGGCATTGCCGCTGGCTGGTGTCGTCGTAGTGGAGCTGGGTCACAGTGTTGCCGCACCTTATGCGGGTCAGATTCTTGCCGACCTGGGTGCCGAGGTCATCAAGATCGAGAAACCGCAGGGCGACGATGCACGCAAGTGGGGACCACCATTCGTCGATGGCGCGGCCGCGACGTTCCAGGCGCTGAACCGCAACAAGCACTCGGTCGTTGCCAATCTGCGCGATTCTAGGGATTGCATGGCGCTTGTCAGGCTGATCGAGACGCGCGCTGACGTCGTGCTGCAGAACCTGAGGCCTGGACAGACGGCAGCGCTTGGTCTGGATGCCGAAACACTGTGCAAGTGCAACCCCAGGCTCATTTACTGCAACCTGGGGGCCTTTGGACGACAGGGGCCGCTGGCGGACCGACCGGGATACGACCCTTTGATGCAGGCGTTCGGGGGCATCATGAGCGTGGTGGGGGAGGAAGGCTGGCCGGCGGTTCGTGTCGGCCCCTCTATCATCGACATGGGAACCGCGATGTGGGCAGCCCTCGGGGTCGTTTCGGCCCTGCTGCGCCGTGAGCATACGGGGCAAGGTGCGATCGTCGATGTGTCGCTGTTCGAGACCGCGGCGGCATGGATGACGATGCACGCAGCGCAGTACCTCGCATCCGGTGATGTGCCACGCAAGGTGGGGTCAGGCCAGGTGGGCATCGTTCCCTACCGTGCCTATCGTACGGCGGACGGTGAACTGGTAGTGGCTGCCGGCAACGACAAGCTGTTCGCGGCCTTCTGCCAGGTGCTTGGCCATCCCGAATGGGTACAGGATGCACGCTTCGCCAGCAATCCGGCACGGGTGCAGCACGCGCAGGAACTTTATGCCCTGATAGAACCCTGCATGGCGGCCCAGCCCAACACGTACTGGATGGAGCGGCTGGATGCCGCAGGCGTACCCAATGCCCCCGTGCAGGATGTCAGGCAAATGTTGGAACATGAACAGACACGCGCGTTAGGCATTCTGCAGAGCGTGCCGGGTTCGAGCATTCCCATGATAGGCTTGCCGGTCAGCTTCGATGGCCAGCGGCCCGTACCGAAATGGGCGCCGCCAGCGCTTGGTGAGGCGACGAGCCGATTTCTTGCGCCTGATGTGAAGGTAGATCCATGAACGATTTCCCGGAATACGAGACCCTGTTGCTGGATTCGCCCGACGCCCATGTGTTGCGCGTGACGCTGAACAGGCCGAAGGTGCTGAACGCCATCAACACGCAGATGGGGCGTGACCTGCTCGATGTATGGACCCGGCTGACGGTCGATCCTGGCGAGATCCGCTGCGTCATCCTTATGGGCGCCGGCGATCGTGCGTTTTGCGCAGGTGGCGACCTGAAAGAGCGCAACGGCATGAGCGACGAGGCATGGCGACGTCAGCACGAGCTGTTCGAGCGCGCCTTCATGACCCTGCTGGACGTGCCGGTGCCGGTCATTGCTGCGGTCAACGGGCATGCCTACGGCGGTGGCTTCGAAACGGCGCTCGCTTGCGATTTCATCTATGCGTGTCGCTCTGCCCGGTTTGCACTGTCGGAAACCCGGTTGGGCATCATGCCCGGTGGCGGGGGCACGCAGACCCTCGCGCGGGCAGCTGGCGAGCGGCGTGCGAAAGAGCTGATCTTCACTGCGCGCGCGTTCTCGGCAGAGCAGGCCGAACGCTGGGGCATCGTCAGCGAGGTATTCGATGATGTGGGAGCTCTGATTGCAGGCGTACTGGATACCGCGAATGCCATCGCGGCGAACGCTCCGCTGGCGATCTGGCAGGCCAAGAAATCCATACACCACGGCCTGCAGACCGATCTTCTCACAGGCTACCGGTACGAGCTCGAGGCATACAACCGGCTGGTGGTGACTGAAGACCGGCTGGAAGGTGTCCGTGCGTTCAACGAGAAGCGCAAACCTGTCTTCCGTGCAAAATGAGGAACACCCATGCCAGTGATCAGGAGCGCCTTATCAGAGCATGTGCCGACGGAAGGGGACAGGGCGGACGACCGACTCACGACGGCCAGAGATCAACTGCACCCCGACTCGCTGACGCGATCTCCCCGCCAGGGGCAGGCAGACGACCGCGATGTCATCGTCTGCGAGGTGGGGTTGCGTGACGGGCTGCAGATGTTCCGGACGCTTTTCCCGACGGAAGAGAAGCTGGCGTGGATTCGCGCCGAAGCGGCCGCCGGGATGCCGGAAATCGAAGTGACGTCATTTGTGCCACCAAAACTGGTGCCACAGTTCGTCGACGCCGGGCAGGTCGTGCAGGAGTCGCTGGCCATCCCCGGCCTGACGGTCGTGGCCCTGATCCCCAATCTCAAGGGGGCAGAACGGGCGCTCGCACTGGGCGTACACCGGCTGAACTATGTGTTGTCGGTGAGCCGCACGCACAACCTCAGGAATGTGCGGCGCGAGCGGGAAGAGTCGATTGCCGACGTACGGCGCATCGTCAACCTGTTGCGGACCGTGCCACCCGATCGCAGACCGCGCATCGTGGGTGGCCTGTCAAGCGCGCTGGGCTGTGGCTACGAAGGAGCCGTGCCGGTCGATGAAGTGCGCCGCTGGGCCATGGCCTACGCTGAGGCTGGCGTGGACGAAGTCATGATTGCCGACACGGTGGGCTATGCTGACCCGGCGCTGGTGCGACGCGCATTCAGGGCGGTCATGAGCGATCTCGGCTCGATGCCGGTGTCGGCGCACTTCCACGACACGCGCGGACTTGGGCTGGCCAACGTACTGGCCGCGCTGGATTGCGGCGTACGTCGCTTTGATGCATCACTGGCCGGCCTGGGAGGCTGTCAGTTCGTGCCACGCGCAACCGGTAACATCGTCATGGAAGACCTGTGCTTCATGCTCGAGGCCATGGGCATGCGCACCGGAGTCGACCTCGAAAGACTTCTGGCGGTACGGGCGATCGTGGCCCGCAATCTGCCGGATACTCCCCTGTACGGTGCCCTGGCGCGGGCCGGCCTGCCGCATCACTACGCCAGTATACGTGCCTCCGTTTCCGGGCAGGCAGGCTGAAACCTCGCTGCAGCAGTCAGTTGCAGCCAAAGACAATGCAGGAACTCATCGATGAACACCATGAACCAGACTACCGTTCAAGTTCCACTGGGCGAAGACTATCCCGAAATCCGCGAAGGTGTGCGGCGCATCTGCGCCGACTTTCCCAATACCTATTGGCGCGAGATCGATCGGGCAGAAGCCTACCCCACCGAGTTCGTGAGGGCCATGTCGGAATCTGGTTACCTGGCCGCGCTGATTCCGGAAGAGTATGGTGGCGCGGGTCTGCCGCTGCGCGCGGCGGGGGTGATTCTGCAGGAATGCCATGCCCATGGATGTTATGCGGCGGCGGCTCACGCGCAGATGTACACCATGGGTACGCTGCTGCGCCACGGCAGCGAGGAACAGAAACGCAAGTATCTGCCGAAGATTGCCAGCGGCGAACTGCGCTTGCAGGCTTTCGGTGTGACCGAACCCACCACGGGTACCGACACTACGAAGCTCAAGACCCGCGCCGTGCGCGATGGTGATCATTACGTGGTGCATGGGCAGAAGGTCTTCATCTCCCGTGCGTTACATTCGGATCTCATGCTGCTGCTGTGCCGCACCACGCCCGTTGACCAGGCGCAGAAGAAGACTGACGGGCTGTCCGTGCTGCTGGTCGACCTGCGCGAGGCTGTGGGCAATGGCCTGGAGATTCGCAAGCTCGACGTGATGATCAATCACAATACCACCGAGCTGTTCTTCGACGGGCTGAGGGTTCCGGCCGAGAACCTGATCGGTCAGGAGGGCAAGGGCTTCCGGTGCATACTCGATGGCATGAATGCCGAGCGCATCCTGGTGTCGCATGAGTCTATCGGCGATGCGCAATGGTTCATCCGGACCGCTTCGCGCTATGCCTGCGACCGCATCGTGTTTGATCGTCCCATCGGGCAAAACCAGGGCATCCAGTTTCCCATTGCGCGGGCCTACGCGGAAATGCAGGCCGCCGACATGATGGTGCGCAAGGCAGCGGCACTTTTCGATGCGGGTCAGCCTTGCGGTGAAGAGGCCAACATTGCCAAGCTGCTGTCATCCGAGGCGGCATGGAACGCTGCCGAAGCCTGCATGCAAACCCATGGCGGCTTCGGCTATGCGCGCGAGTACGACGTCGAACGTCGCTGGCGCGAGGCGCGCGTACAGAGGACTGCTCCGATTTCTACCAACCTCATTCTTGCATACATTGGCGAGCACGTGCTGGGAATGCCGCGTTCGTACTAGGCCGGTGCGGGCCCGCAGGGTCCGTCCGCCTTGTGAGCTGAGCGAGCCTGCATAATGAGTACACGACCTGTCCCGAGAAGTGGGGCCGGCCTGACCGCGCGGCTGGCCGGGGTTGTTGCGGCAACCCATACCCGACGCATCCAACCTGCGCTGGAACGCATGATCCGTAACGGCTTCATCGATACCGCGGCAGTCATGCTGGCGGCGCGCGAAGAAGCGGTCACGCGCATCGTGCGCGGCTGGGTGGAGTCCCGGTCGGGAGGTGCCGCACATGCGCGCATCCTGTTTGGAGAGACGCGGGTCGGGGCGCGCGACGCCGCGCTGGTCAATGGAACGGCCGCGCACGCGCTCGACTATGACGATGTCGGCCTGCAGGGTCACCCCAGCGCCGTGCTGGTCCCTGCATTGCTTGCCGAAGGTGAGCGATCCCATGCGTCGGGCAGACAACTCATCGCTGCATACGTCACCGGGTTTGAGGTGTGGGCCGAACTCATCGCGCGCGAGCGGGGGCTGCATCACCTCAAAGGCTGGCATCCCACCGGCATTTTCGGTACCGTGGCCAGCGCGGCTGCTGTGGCCGGGTTGCGCGGCCTTTCCGACGAGCAGGCATGGCATGCCCTGGGACTCGCAGCCAGCATGGCGGCAGGGCTGACCGCCAATTTCGGCAGCATGGCCAAGCCGTTCCACGCCGGACGCGCGGCGGCGGCTGGCATCGACGCAGTGGACCTGGCACAGGCGGGCATGACGGCCGCGCCGGACGTACTCGAGCATCCCAAAGGGTTTCTCGTGGCCGTTTCTCCCGAAGGGCAGGTGGATCTCGATCCGCCTGCTGACAGCTATGGCGAAGAGCTGAGGCTGGCCAGCATCGGCCTCACGATCAAAAAATACCCCGCATGCTATGCCGCTCACCGGGTCATCGACGCCATGCTGGATCTCGTGCACGCGCATGACGTGCAGCCAGACCAGGTGGATCGGGTTGAGGTGACGGTCGGCCCCGCTCAGGCGTCGATGCTGCGCAACCGGCGACCGATGAATGCGCTGGAGGCCAAGTTCAGCATGCAGTTCGCGGTGGCAGCCGCGCTAGTCGCACGGGCATGCGGTCTGGCCCAGCTGAGCGACGAGTTTGTAGTCCGACCCGAGGTTCAGGCGCTGTTCGAACTCGTTGAGGTGCATACCGTGGACACACGTCATCCCACCGAGCCGACGTTGGCCAAGAGCGATCGCGTGCGGATCTACCTGAAGGACGGGCGTTGTCTCGACAGTGGCGAAGTATTCGCGGCTCGAGGAGATGCGAGTTGTCCGCTCGGTGACAAGGAACTGATTCGGAAATTCGAGGACTGCACGCGGACGTTGCCGCTGGCGTGGCGCAACCGGCTGCTTGCCAATCTGCTGGCCTTGCCCGACGCGCCCGACGTATCCCGGCTGGTGCCAGGCACTTGAGCCGCACTCCACCCTGTACTCCCACGGCCTGTTCCGATAAGGCGGGTTGCATGACGCCGGCGCCAAGGGCAAGCAGTGCGCTCGAAAACGCGAGACCACGTTCTAGTTCTTTTTCTGCGGGTTCATGTGAACCTGGTTTGCGTATCCGGGTGCGTTCTGCCGGTTGTCCGGGCAAACAAAAAGCCCACCGGACTGAGCAGTGGGCTTTGAATTCTGGTGGAGACGAGGAGGATCGAACTCCCGACCTTCGCATTGCGAACGCGA
>CALAGD010000101.1 GCA_937891425.1 uncultured Pigmentiphaga sp. | reverse complement strand
AGGCGCACCCGGCGGTGCAGGTTCCGAATTGCCATCTGGCCCTGGCCAACGGCATTGGCGGTTCGCTTGCTTCGCGCCATACCGCCGGCACACTGATTCTTGAAAGGATGTAATGCGATGAACCAGAAAACCCGCAAGATCCCTGCACCCATGATCCTGCCGGATACGCAGCGGTTCTGGGACGCAGCCAACGAGGGCAAGCTGCTGATCAAGCGCTGCAACGACTGCGGTGAAACCCATTACTACCCGCGTGACGTGTGCCCGTTCTGTCTGAGCACGAACACGGAATGGCAGGAGACTTCCGGACGCGGAACCATCTATTCCTTCAGCACCCTGTGGCGTGCCGAAGTACCGTACACGCTGGCCTTCGTCACGCTGGATGAGGGGCCAACCATGCTGACGAACATCGTCGACTGCGACCCGAAAGCACTTGAGGTCGGGCAGGCCGTGCGGGTGGTGTTCCGCGCCGCCGAGAATGGCCAGCATCTTCCCATGTTTACCCCAGCCTGACAGAGCCGACATGACCCACTCCCATTTGAGAGCTTCGTCCCGTCAGGGGCCTCTGTCGCGGTTCACGGTCATTGATGCATCGCGGGTACGGGCCGGGCCAACGGCAGTACGGTGGTTCGCCGACCTCGGGGCGCGCGTGATCAAGCTCGAAATTCCGCGCGGCGCGCCTGGTGGCGATGATTTCATCGGTGGGGCCAACCACGACCGGCCCGATTACCTCAATCTGCACCGCAACAAGGAGAGCGTGACGCTCAACCTCAAGACGCCCGAGGGTGTGGAGATTCTGCGGCGTCTGGTGAGCGAGGCCGATGTCTTCATCGAAAACTACCGGCCCGACGTCAAGTACCGCCTGGGCATCGATTACGACAGCCTGAAGGCGATCAATCCGCGACTGGTCTATGCCAGCATCTCGGGTTTCGGGCAGGATGGCCCATACAGCCGCCGGCCGGGCTTTGACTCTATTGCCCAGGGCATGGGTGGGCTGATGTCGGTTACCGGCAAGCCGGGCGACGAGCCACTGCGCGTGGGCATTCCTATTGCGGATCTGTGCGCCGGACATTTCTGCGCCCTCGGCATTCTTGTCGCGCTGCTGGAGCGCGAGGTATTGGGCGAAGGACAATGGGTACAGACCTCCCTGCTCGAGGCCCAGATCGCCATGCTGGATTTCCAGGCAGCGCAATGGCTGGTTGCGGGGAAGGTGCCCGAGCCGCAAGGCAACGAACATCCACTGACCGTGCCTACCGGTGTGTTCAAGACCGCCGATGGCTACCTCAACATAGCGGCCATCGGCCAGACCATGTGGCGGCGGTTGTGCGAAGCGCTGGAAGTGCCGCACCTGATCGACGCACCGGGCATGGCGACCGATCCCGAGCGGGTCGCGAACCGTGCTCGCGTGAACGCGGCAATCGGAGCAGAATTTCTCAAGCGCACCACGGCCGAGTGGACCGAGCGCCTGCTGGCGGCAGGAGTGCCTTGTGGCCCCATCTACCGCGTCAACGAGGTCTTCGCCGACCCTCAGGTGCAGCATCTGCAGATGGCCTGGCCACTGTCGCATCCCGATCTGGGAGAAATTGCGCTGGTGGGGCAGCCGGTAAGATTTTCCCGGTACCCACGCCCGGCCAGTCCGGAGCCGGCGCCCGCCCAGGGGCAGCACACGGAGGCAGTGCTGGCGGAGCTCGGGTATGGGCCGGAAGACATCGAACGTTTGCGCCGCGGCATGGTGGTGTGAGTATTCCGCCGGCAGACACCTTCTTGTACGAACATGAAAACGGCACTCGACCGGATATTTACCCAGGAGTAGCACATGGCACGTCTGGTTGCAGCCTTCGGGTCTTCTCACAGCATCATGCTGACCTCCACGCGCGAGAACTGGCAGCACGACTTCGTCGAAGCCGACAAGCGCAATCCCTTTCTGTACGACCGCAACGGCGTGCGCCTGACCTATGACGAGTTGCTAGCCCGCGCGCCCGCGGATGCGGCCAGTCTGGTTACGCCCGAAAAGATGGGCGAGCGGTACGACCGCGCCCAGGATGCCATCGCGCAGTTGCGTGAGCGCATCCGCGGGGCGCGGCTGGACGTGCTCTTCATCGTGGGAGACGACCAGAACGAGGTATTCACGGCGGCCAATATGCCGGCAATAGCCGTCTATTACGGCAAGACCATCCGCAATACTGCAGCCAGCGTGTCCCCCGGCGATCCGTGGGTGAAGGTCGCGCGCATGCGTCGGCATGAACCCGACAGGGACCGCGAGTACCCGGTTGATTCCGTCTTCGCGGAATGGCTCATACGATGGCTTTCCGACCGCGAGTTCGACGTTGCCGCTCTCGCCAGCCTCGCGCCGGGCCAGCACGAGGGGCACGCGTTCCAGTTCGTTCACCGGCGCTACCTCGACGGGATCGACCTGCCGGTGGTGCCGATCATGCTGAATACGTTTGATCCGCCCAACCAGCCCACCGCGCGCCGCTGCGTGCGCCTGGGGGAAGCGTTGCGCACTGCCATCGCGGAATATCCGGCCGATGTGCGGGTAGGCCTCATCGCCTCCGGTGGCCTCAGTCATTTCGTGGTCGATGAAGAGCTCGATCATCAGGTCCTGCAGGCCATTCGCAATCGCGACATGGAGGCGCTTGCCGGTCTGCCGGCGTACCGGTTGCAGTCCGGAAGCTCCGAGATCCGCAACTGGCTGGCCGTCGCGTCGGCGGCCCGCGACCTGGATTTCGACTGGGTTACGTACATTCCTGCGTACCGTACGCCCGCGCTCAGCGGCACCGGCCTGTGCTTTGCGTCGTGGCAGGTGCTGAATTGACCTTGAGGAATTCGCTCATGCAAACTCCAGAAGTGCCGTCACCCACCGCATCCCGCAATCAGGACGCCCGGGTTGCACGCCTGAGGCGGCTCGATGCCTGTGCCGTGTCCGACGCGCTTGACAAGCTCGGCTTGCGCGGGGCGGTGACCGAACTGCACCAGTTTTCGGGCACCCAGCGCATCGCCGGACGCGCAGTCACGGTAAAACTGGGCACGGGGGAGCCGCCGCCCGGGCCGCCCCGTCATCTGGGCGCCGCCGCCATAGAAATGAGCGGCCCCGACGATGTCATTGTGGTTGAACAGCGCACCGGTGTGGAAGCTGGCAGCTGGGGCGGATTGCTGACGTTGGGGGCGCTGCTGCGAGGCGTGGCCGGCGTGGTGGCTGACGGCCCCGTGCGTGATATCGACGAAGCTCGCCACTACGGATTCCCGGTCTTTGCGCGCGCACTTACGTCGCTGACCGCGCGGGGCCGCGTCGTCGAGAAGGGCACCCAGGTGCCGATCCAGATCGGGTCGGTCGCGGTGAACCCGGGTGACTACGTCATTGCCGACCAGAGCGCTGTCATTTTCATCCCGCGTGAGCACGTGGACGCCGTGCTCGATGCTGCCGAAATGATCAGTGCGCGTGAAGCGGCCATGACCAAGGCGCTGCTGGCCGGCGAGCCCATCAGCCAGGTCATGGGCGGGGCGTACGAACATATGCTGAAGAAAAACTGAACTCCGGAGCATCACATGACTCAGCAAGACGAAGCGGTTGCGCGCGCAGCGAGGCTCGATACGGCCAGCCTGAGCGACGCGATGGACCGTCTGGGCATACGCGGGCAGTGCTACCGCATCCACCCGCGCAGTACCGACTTTCGCATGACGGGACGGGCCTATACGCTGCTCTACGGACCCGCGGGGAAGCCGGCGGGTACGGTGGGCGACTTCATCGACGATGTGCCGCCGGGCAGTGTTCTGGTGCTCGACAACGGCGGACGCGACGATGCCACGGTCTGGGGCGACATACTGACCGAGATTGCCCATCGGCGCGGCATGGCCGGCACGGTCATCGATGGCATCTGCCGTGACGTGGCCATGTGTCTGAGACTCGGCTACCCGATCTACTCGCGCGGTCACTGGATGCGTACCGGCAAGGATCGCGTCCAGCTGGAGGCTACCCAGGTGCCGGTCAACATTGGTGATGTCCGGGTGGCACCGGGCGATCTCGTCCGGGGTGACGCCGATGGCGTGGTCATCCTGCCGCGCGAACACGAAGCTGAGATCCTGGATCTGGCCGAATCGATCGAACGCGCCGAAGACGAGATCCGCGAGGCGGTGCGTGGTGGCATGCGGCTCGATGAGGCACGGGCGCGTTTCCGCTACCACCAGCTGCAGCGGCGGGAGGATGCCTGATGAAACGCATCGATCCCGCGCAGACGACGCGATTTGAGGTACCGCAGCTTGCCGCGGCACAGATCAGTCGGGCCGCGCGCATCGGGGCGTCGACACTGCACGAAGCAGGCGGCAAGATCGGGGCGTTGCCGGCGCAAATACGCGCGCTCGACCCGAAGTTTCGTGTCTGTGGCAGGGCCTTGACGGTACATTCTCCAGGCGGTGACAACCTCTGGCTTCATCGTGCCCTTGCCATCGCGCAGCCGGGTGATGTCATGGTCGTGTATGCCAGCGGAGCGTACGACTATGGCTACTGGGGCGAGGTCATGGCCACTGCGGCGCAGGCACGCGGCGTGGCGGGGCTCGTCATGGACGGATGCGTGCGCGACCTCACCGCACTGCGTGCGATGAATTTTCCAGTGTTCGCCCGCGGAACTTGCATGCGCGGCACGGGCAAGGACTTCGGCGCGCTGGGCTGGATCAACTACCCGATTCTGCTTGGCGATATCAGCGTGGCTGCCGGAGACCTCATCGTGGGCGATGAGGACGGAGTGGTTGCCATCCCTAGCGGTCGTGTGGATGAAGTCCTCAATCTGGCGGAGCAGCGGGAAGCCAAGGAGGCGCAGGTCATGGAACGCCTGCGCCGGGGTGAAACGACGCTGGCGATCTACGGCTGGGAGTGAAGGGGGCGGGCAAGC
>CALAGD010000100.1 GCA_937891425.1 uncultured Pigmentiphaga sp. | reverse complement strand
ATGGGCAGGGCGATGGAGCAGGTGCGCGGTACCATCCCGGCGTCGCGCAGGCCGCAGCCGAGGATTCTCGCATCCTGGATAGCCCGTTCGATCTTCTGCTCGGTGACTGACTTGTCGTGTACGAGCCGGGTTGAAAGTTCTCTGGCGACGATGGATTCCTTTTCATTCTCGGGCAGTTTGGCCAGATGGATTCTGCCCGGCGAAGACAGTGAGAACGGAAAGCGCTTGTTGCGCTTCGGATAGGCCAGTGCACGCGGTGAGCGCACTACCACGCGCGGAACCACGGCATCGCCATCTTCGATGAACAGATAGGATGGCCAGCAGATCTTGTGGCTGAACTCGGTAATGAACGAACGAGCTGTTTCGATGACATGTGCACGATCGTCGAAGCCGCTGGAAAGCGAACGCACCTTCTGTGACAGGCAATAGGTATTTGTCTGGTCATCGTAAATGACCATCCCTGCTTCTATCAGCGTGTCGAGCAGCCGGTATACCGTGCTTCTTGGCAGATTGACCCGCCGGCTGAGATCGAGTGCTGTCGAGTAATTGTTGCGATTCAGCTCAACCAGCAGATCGAGACCCCTTAAATGACTCGATACGATTTTTGCGTCTGTCATGATCTTTCTCGAGCAGAGGTTGAAATTGTCCGGCCTGCAGACACTTTGATTATTTTCGTTCATATGGGTGGTAATCCGAAATAGAGTATCACCTCTGCCTGATCTAGAGAATAACCCGCATGGAACAACAGATGCTGAATGGAAAGGTTGTGCTCATAACAGGTGCTGGCCAGGGGATTGGCCGCGCCATTGCACTGCAGATGGCCGCTGCAGGCGCCAGGGTTGTCGTCAATGATATAGGTCGCGCCGGTAACGAACCGGATGCTCCTTTCCTCGCGGATCTCGTCGTCGAGGAGATCCGCTCGGCCGGCGGCGAAGCGGTGGCCAGCAAACATGACATTTCTGCTCGTGAAGCAGCAAAAGCAGCGGTTCAGCTGGGTGTCGACACTTTCGGCGCTCTGCATACCGTGGTCAACAACGCTGGCATCCTGCGCGACCGCATGATCTACAACATGTCGGACGAGGAATGGGATGCCGTCATCAAGCTGCACCTGTACGGCTACTTCTATGTTTCGCGTGCCGCCGCCCAGTACTTCAAGGAAAACGGTGGCGGCAATTTCATTCACTTCACATCCGTCTCTGGTCTGGTAGGCGCTGTGGGCCAGGCGAACTATGCCGCTGCGAAAATGGGCGTGGTTGGCCTATCGAACAGCATTGCGCTCGACATGGCCCGCTTCAACGTCCGTTCGAATGCCGTCGCCCCCTGGGCGTGGAGCCGCCTGCTGGAGAGCATCCCGGTGCGATCTCCGGAAGAGGCTGAGCGATTGCGCAAGGTACGCGAAGGGCTGCGGCCCGAGCAGGTTGCTCCCCTGTGCGTGTTTCTCGCCAGTGATGCTGCACGGAATGTGACCGGCCAGGTGTTTGGCGTGCGCGGAAATGAGATCTATCTGTTCAGCCAGCCCCGCATCATGCGTTCCGTGCATGCGTCGAACGGCTGGACATCCGAGGCCATTGCGGAGACGGTATTGCCCGCGCTGCAGGACAGCTTCGTCCAGGTAAGGTCGCACCGCGAAGTGATCGGCTGGGATCCTCTCTGACCGGATGTTTTCATGCTTGAGTTCGATTTTCTCCGTTCCTGGACCGTCGCGCGCAAGGAAGTCGATTACACCGACCGCGACGTCATGCTGTATGCGCTCGCCGTAGGCTTGGGAGGATACGATCCGAAGGAACTGACCTACGTTTACGAGCGTGATCTTCGAATTGCACCTACATTTATCATGGTAGCTGGACACTGGCTACCGTGGCTGCATGATCCCCGCACCGGCATAGACGTGCGCCGCCTGCTGCACGGAGAGAGCTGGTTACGGCTCGACGGGACGCTGCCACCTGCAGGTACCCTGACCGTCGAGAGCGACGTTACACACGTGATCGACAAGGGCAAGGACAAGGGTGCCGTCGTGTACTTCGAGAACCGCGTCACCGTGAGCGGCAGCGACTCGTACGTTGCCAGACTGGGCGGCTGTTTCCTTTTCCCATGGGATGGAGGCCCTGGAGACGGAAATCCAACGGCGCCCAAACCTTTGCCCAAGGTGCCTGAAGGCGCACCAGATGCCTCCTTTGAACAATGGGTGCCCGAGAACGCAGCACAACTTTACCGCCTCACCGGCGACCGCAATCCGATCCACGTGGATCACGAGATCGCACGCTGGGCAGGTCTGGAACGCCCCCTCCTGCACGGGCTATGCACCTTCGGGTACGTGACCAACGCGCTGTTGCGCCTGCATGCCGATGCCGATGGGGCCTGCCTGCAAGAGATTTCCGCACGCTACGTGTCCCCGATGTACCCGGGCCAGATGCTGCGGACCGAGTCGTTCAGCATGGGAGATGGCCAGTTTGCCTTCCGCGCGGTTACCGGCCAGGGCAAGGCAGTCATAAACAATGGCAGGGTGCAATTCAAGGCAAAGCAATGAACACACCAGTACAGCGGCTGTTGCCACAGCCTACCCCTGAAACGGAACATTTCTGGACCGGACTCACGCGCCGGGAGCTGCTTCTGCAGCAATGCGAAGCGTGCCAGCACGTGTATTTCCCTCCCCGCCCGTTCTGTCCCGAGTGCGCTTCGCAATCCATTCGCATTCTGAAGTCCAGCGGCAAGGCACGCCTGATGAGCTACATCATCAGCGCCCGGCCGGCGCCGGGCATTGAAGCGCCTTACGTAGTTGCAATCGTCGAGCTGGAGGAGGGAGTGAGGATGATGACCAACATCGTGGGGGTGCCTCCCGACCCCGAACATCTTGTGCTGGACATGCCGCTCAAGGTGGTCTTCGAACAGGTCACCGAAGAATGCACGTTACCGCTTTTTGCGCCGGAGGATCGGCAATGAAGCACAAAGTAGCCATCGTCGGTGCTGCCGAATCGGACCAGATCGGAACCGTTCCGCACATGTCGCAGATCGCGCTCGCTGCGAATGCCGCCCTGGGCTCCCTGCGCGACGCGGGACTTGCGCTGAAGGATATCGACGGAATCGCCACGGCGGGAGAGTCGCCCGCCACGGTAGCCCATTATCTTGGCATCACGCCCAGGTGGCTTGATGGCACCCTGGTGGGAGGCTGCTCTTTCCTGCTGCATGTGCGGCATGCAGCCGCGGCGATTGCCGCAGGTTACTGCGAGACAGTCCTCGTGGTGCACGCCGAGAGCGGCAGATCGCGCATCGCGCACTCTCCCCTGCCCTGGCCTCCGCCGAAGGCCAGCCTTCCCGGCCAGTTCGAAGCCCCCTTCGGCGGCATTTCCACGCCGACGCTGTTCACCCTGCCGGTGATGCGCTACCTGCACCAGTACGGTCTGGGGCGCGAGGCGCTCGCCGAGGTAGTGGTG
>CALAGD010000099.1 GCA_937891425.1 uncultured Pigmentiphaga sp. | reverse complement strand
ACCTGCCCTGGCCAAACGGGCCTTTGCATTTCCGGCCCGACATCTGCTTGCAGATTCGTGCCGTTGCAAGCCACCCATGCGGCGACGCACCATGACGGTACGCCCCGCAGGTAGAGCAAATTGTACGCGAACCCGATCACGCCATGAGTACGCCCTCGCATCCCGTCACGAGCAATCCGAATCCTCCTCCACGACGCGCCGTGTTCATCATCTCCGATGGCACCGGCATCACGGCAGAAACATTCGCCAACTCAGTTCTGTCCCAGTTCGAACGGGTCGAGTTCCGCCTCATCCGCATCCCTTTTGTCAATACCATCGAGAAAGCCGTCGCCGCTGCCGAGCGCATCGACCGTGTCCATGCCGAGGACCAGATGCGCCCCATCGTGTTCAGTACGCTGGTCAACCCCCGCATCAACGCACGCGTGCGTCAGGCAAGTGGCCTGTTCCTGGACCTGTTCGCCACGTTTGTTGCGCCCCTCGAGGAAGAGCTCGGAGTACGCTCGAGTCATTCGGTGGGTCGCTCGCATGCAGCTGCCGACTCACCGGCCTACCTGAACCGCATGGAGGCGGTGAACTTCAGCCTGGCGCATGACGACGGCCAGACCATCACCGGCCTCGAGAAGGCCGACGTCATTCTGATCGGCGTCTCACGTTGCGGCAAGACACCCACCAGCCTGTACCTTGCGCTGCAGTACGGCATCAAGGCGGCCAACTACCCGCTCATCCCCGACGACTTCGAACGCGGCGCCCTGCCCTCGGCGCTATTGCCCTACCGGCACAAGCTGTTCGGCCTCACCATCCATCCGGAACGGCTTGCCGAGGTTCGCAATGAGCGACGGCCCGACAGCAAATATGCATCGATCGAACAATGCCGCTGGGAGGTCAGCGAAGCACAGCGTCTGATGCGCCGCGAAGGCATACGGTGGCTGTCAACCACCACCAAATCCGTCGAAGAGATCGCAACCACGATCATGCAGGAGATCGGGTTCTACAACAAGAACGGCGCATAGACGGGCACCGGGAGAAACCCGGCCCGGGGGGGCCGATGCCCGGACCGGCGCTGCGAGACGCCAGTCAACGGGCATTCACTCCGCGCGCAAGCATCTGTCGGCGCTGCTCGAACAGGCAGACAGCTGCTGCTGCCCCCACATTCAGCGACTCCACCCCTGGCGCCTGGGGGATATGGATGCGCTCGTTTGCACGCTCCAGCCAGAACCTGGACACTCCCTGCCCCTCCTGCCCGAACACCCAGGCGCATTCCGCCGGCAACGGCGCGTCGTACAGGCTGCGCGCATCCTCAAGACAGGTTGCCAGCACCGGCACGTCAAGACATGCTGCGGCCTCGGTGGCGCTGACCTGATCGTACACGTCGAGCGCAAAGTGCGCCCCCTGACCTGCCCGCAATACCTTCGACGACCAGGCGGATGCCGAGCCCTCGAGCAAAATGATGGTACCTATTCCCGCCGCGGCGCAGGTTCGGATTATTGATCCGACATTTCCCGGATCCTGGATGCGGTCGAGCAAGACACACCGCTGGCGGATGGCAGAGGGGAGACGCGCCCCCGGTTGCTCAACGAGGAAACCTACTCCCTGATCCGCTGCGATTTCGGAAACCGCTTCCATGACATCCCCCGCGAGCAGCACGGCGCGGTCCGGTTCGATGGCCCGATACAGATCCTGCAGGACGACCTCAGACACTGGGCTGCCCGATTCCACCGCCGGCACCGCTTCGGTCGCTCGAACGTCTGGCCACGTTGTGGGCACCCCGCCCCGGGCCGGCTCCAAGCGGCGCGCATCGAACACCGCCAGATGCGGTTGCCCGATACGGGCAAGGTACTCTTCGCAAAGGTGAATTCCCTCAAGCCAGACCCAGCCGTCGCGCTGCCGGGGGGAGCCGCCCCGCGCCACCCGCCGCAGCAGCTTGACCAGGGGATTGGCACGGGAGGAGATGCGTTTCAGAGTACTCACCAGATCTCTCCGAAAAGATCCGGGACCGGTGGCCGAGACGCCTCGAGCAGCTGGCGCACGGGAGCGAAACTGCGGCGATGGATGGGCGAGACGCCGTAAAGCTTCAGACGCTCGAGATGCAGTGGCGTGGCGTAGCCCTTGTGCTGGTCAAGACCGTACTCCGGATACTGCTCATGCAACCGCATCAGCTCCGCGTCGCGTGCAGTCTTGGCAAGAATGGACGCAGCCGAAATGGCGCGCACCTTGGCATCGCCCTTGACGATGGCCTCGACAGCACAGGGAAAGGACGGGGCCTGGTTGCCGTCCACCTTCACCACATCCGGGGTCACCTGCAGCGTGCGTACTGCGCGCTGCATGGCCATCCAGGTCGCACGCAGGATGTTGAAACGGTCAATTTCTTCTACCGAGGCCGACGCAATGCTCCACGCAACCGCCCGCTCCTTGATGATTTCTGCCAGTTCCTGGCGACGCGCCTCAGTAAGTGCCTTGGAGTCAGCCAACCCCTTGATGGGTTTCCTGGGGTGAAGAACGACCGCAGCCGCATAGACCGGCCCGGCCAACGGGCCCCGCCCGGCCTCGTCCACACCACACACAATGCGCACTTTCGGACGTTGCACTTCCACGGTCAGATCCAGCATCAGCGAGCCGGATACCGACGACGCAACCGCACCGCGCCGGGTACTCATGCCTGCGCTCTCCGTTTCGCGAGTGTGCCAGCCAGGACGCGGTGGACCCACGTCAGCGTGTGGCATGCGTCGGACATTTCAGGCGCCACGAGCCACCTCGAGAATGCGACTGGCCGCGAGCCGAGCCGTATCGCGGCGCAGAACCTGATGCAGCTCGGCGAATCTGATCTTCAGGGCCTCTACCCGCTTTGCGTCCTCAAGCATGGGCCACAGCGCGTCGGCCAACGCTTCGGGTGTCATGTCAGTCTGCAGCAGCTCGGGAACCAGGAACTCGCGCGCCAGCACATTGGGCAAACCCACCCATGGGACGTACGGGCGTTCCTGACCCGATCGTTTTCTCATGATCCACAATGCCAGGGGCGACACCGCATAGGCGATGACCATGGGCCGCTTGAACAGGGCCGCCTCGAGCGAAGCGGTGCCACTGGCCACGAGGACGGCATCGCATGCCTCCAGAACGTCGTAAGCGCGCCCGGTGATGCAGCGCAACCGTTGGACCGCATCCAGCCCTGGCAATGACAGGAACTGGCGGCGCCGCTCTTCATTGACCATGGGAACCAGGAACTCCAGACGCGGATTACGCTTCTGCAACAGCCCGGCGGCCCTGATGAATGTTGGTCCCATGCGCGCTATCTCACTGGTGCGGCTACCCGGCATCAGCGCTACGACGCGTGCCCGTGCATCGACCTGCAGCCGCGCACGGGCGGCAGACTGGTCTGGTTCCAGGGGAATGACGCTGGCCAGTGGGTGTCCCACATAGGTAACCGGCACGCCGGCCTCCTGGTACAGGGCTTCTTCGAAAGGGAACACCACCAGCATGTGTGATACTGCACGCCGGATGAGATGGATGCGCTCGCCTCGCCACGCCCAGATGGAAGGCCCGACGAACTGCACCGTCGGGATGCCGGCCGACCGCAACCGTTCTTCTACGCCCAGGTTGAAGTCGGGCGCATCGATGCCTACGAACACGTCGGGCCGCTGCTTCAGCCAGCGCCGAATCACGTTGCGACGCATCGCCAGCAGGGAAGGCAGGCGCTTCAGCGCATCGACATACCCGAATATGGCAAGGGTATCCATGGGGTACCACGCCTGCAAACCCTGCGCTGTCATGTGCGGGCCGCCAATGCCGCTGACCTGCACCGCAGGCGCGAGCGCCTGCAGCCCCTGCATGACCCGAGCCGCGAGCAGGTCACCCGATGGCTCGCCCGCAACCATGCCGACCTGTAACCCGGGAAGACCAGGCCATTCAGTGTGCCCGTGGCCAGAGGCAATGGGCGCCATGGTTAGCGGATGATTCCTCGCGAAGCGCTATCCAGGAACGACAGCATCAGCTGCAGGGCCTCCGCGGCGTGCGGTTCAGCCTCTCGCTGTGCCGTGATCGCCTGACGCGCCTCGGCCAGCGTAAGCCCTGAGCGGTATAGCGTCTTGAACGCGCGCCTTACGCTGAGAATTACCTCAGGACTGAAACCGCGCCGCTTGAGACCTTCCGCATTGATGCCAGCAGGACGCGCCGGGCTGCCTGCGGCCGTGACGAAGGGAGGCACATCCTGCAGCAGCAGCGCCTGAGCCCCGGTCATGGCATGTGCGCCTATCTTGACGAACTGGTGCACGCCGGTGAACCCGCCCAGCACGGCCCAATCGCCGACATGCACGTGCCCTGCGAGCTGCGCACTGCTCGACAGCACGGTGTTGCTGCCCACGCGGCAGTCGTGCGCGATGTGCACGTAAGTCATGATCCAGTTGTTGTCACCCACCCGGGTGACACCCTCGTCCTGCACGGTTCCGAGGTGCATCGTGCAGAACTCGCGGATGGTATTGCCATTTCCTATTTCAAGCCGGGTAGGCTCGCCACGATACTTCTTGTCTTGCGAAATGGCGCCGATCGAGCAGAACGGGAAAATGTGGTTGTCACGGCCGATGGTGGTGTGGCCCTCGATCACGCAATGCCCGTCGATGCGGGTATTCGCACCGATGCGCACATGTGGGCCGATGACCGTATACGGCCCTACGGTAACGGTGCTGTCGAGCTCAGCCAAAGGGTCGACAATGGCCGTGGGATGAATCAACGGCACGGGATCAGTCCTCTAGCTTACGCATTGCGCACATCAGTTCAGCCTCGGCGGCCACCTGGTCGCCGACATAGGCCTTGCCCCGGTACTTCCCCATTCCCCGGGTTACACGCTCGACGACCACCTCAAGCCGGAGCTGGTCGCCGGGCACGACGGGTCGACGGAAACGTGCACCGTCAATGCCGGCAAAATAGTAGACACAGTTGTCTTCAGGCTTGGCCCCGGCTCCCATGAACGATACGATGGCTGCAGCCTGTGCCAACGCTTCCAGGATGAGAACCCCGGGCATGACCGGGTGATGTGGAAAATGCCCCGGGAAGTACGGTTCGTTGATGGAGACGTTCTTGATGGCGACGATGGATTCGCCAGGCTTGACATCCAGAACCCGATCAATGAGCAGCATCGGATACCGATGCGGCAAACAATCGAGAATAGCCTTGATGTCGAGTTCCATGGAAGTTCCTGATGCGCGTTCAAAAAACAATGCGGCATTTTAGCCAATAACGCGCGCAAGGCCGAAAAACCGTCACGGACCGGCACCCAGCGTTCGCGCACGGCTGGCACATCCAACCGTCAGGAGGCCAGCATGACCCACCCCCGTACAGACAGCGTTGCGCAGCCGGCGGCTGCGCCGACGACGGCCACCGCCGCAGCATGCCCCGTCAGTCGTCGCTTACGCTGTCGGCCCGTCCCTGCTCGAGCTGCCGCTCCAGGGCCTGCACGCGACGGCGCAGGCGTGCAAGCTGCGGGATGACCGCGGCGTTCCGCTGCCATTCAGAGTGCTCACTCAGCGGGAACACGGATGTGTAACGGCCCGGCTTCTCGACGTCGGACATCACGGACGTGCCTCCGGATATGTGGACATCGTCACCCAGGGTAAGATGTCCGCCCAGCATCGCTGCACCGCCGATGGTGCAGCGCGAACCGATGCGCGTGGAGCCGGCAATACCGACACAGGCCGCGATGGCGGTGTGGTCGCCAACCTGCACGTTGTGCGCGATCATGATCTGGTTGTCGAGCTTCACGCCGTTGCCGATGACGGTATCTTCCAGCGCCCCTCGGTCGATGGTCGTATTGGCACCGATCTCCACATCATCGCCAACCCGGACACTGCCCAGCTGGGCGATCTTGACCCAGCTGCCGCGGGCGGCAGGATCCGCCGTTGCCATGTCGGGTGCGAAGCCGAACCCATCGGCACCGATGACGGCGCCAGAATGAATGATCGCACGCCTGCCAATGCGAACGCCCGCATAAATGGTCACACGCGGGTGCAGGAGCGAGTCGGCACCGATATGGGTACCTCGCCCGAGATAGCACCCTGCGCCAATCTGGCAGCCATCCTCGATGACACAACCCGATTCGATCACCACGTGCGGACCAACGGATGCACTGGGGGCAACGCGCGCGTCAGCTGCTACCAGCGCCGTCGGATGGACTCCAGGAATGGGAGCAGGCACGAGCTGTCGGGCGAACCACTGACTGATGCGCGCGTACAGCAGATAAGGATGGGAACAGATGATGCGGGCGAACGGCGGATCTGGCTCCAGTTCGGCCGCCACGGCCGGCGTCACGATGACCGCGCCGGCACGGGTGTTGCGCAACTGGGCGACGTACTGCTGGTTCGCCACGAAACTGATCTCGTGGGGCCCGGCTTTCGCCAGACTGCCCATGCCCGTGATGACAGGCATGGAGCTCGCCTCGATACGCCATTCGAGGCCATGCACAGGAACGTCTGCGAGCAGCGCGTCGAGTGGTCTCGCGCTGGCGGAATCGAGAAACACCGGCATGATTGGACCGCGAAATCAATACCGGATCAACGCGCGGAATCAAGCGCCTTGATGACCTGATCGGTGATGTCGATGCGAGGATTGACGGTAACGGCTTCCTGCAGGACGAGATCGTACCCTTGCGTTTCCGCAATGCGTTTGATGACCTGGTCGGCCTTTTCGAAGACCTTGCTCATTTCTTCGTTGCGGCGGCGGTTCAGGTCTTCCTGGAATTCGATGCGCTTGCGCTGAAACTCGCTGTCGAGCGCTGCCAGTTCACGCTGCCGACGAATGCGATCGTTTTCGGACATGACGGCGAGATCGCGATCGAATTGCTCGGACTGGGTGCGCAGCCGGTTCGCCAGTTGCTGCAATTCTGCCTCACGCTTCTTGAATTCCGCGTCGATACGTGCCATGGCCGCCTTGGCCGGAGCTGAATCACGAATGATGCGCTCTACACTGACGAAACCAACCTTGGTGGCGCCACCTTGGGCTTGTGCATGCGCTTGGCCCGCCACGCCCAGCACCGAAAGCGCCAGCAAGGCGCAGCCCGTCCAGCGACGGACAGCGTGGGCGCGCGGCAAGACCAGATTGGATGAGTAAGACGTCAAATTCATTGAGCTCTCGCTATACGAATGATCGAAGGCACGGCCTGGATGCTTGCACTGCAATAGGGCAATTGTGCCATTAAACATGACGCCGTGCCGATGAACGGGCCCGGAAATGGGTATGGAGAGGTAACGTGCGGCCCCTCAGCAGGCTTCCCATACCCGTGCGGATTCATGCGTTCTTGCAGTGAGACCACCATGCTTCAGGATGTCAGAACGACGTACCGATCTGGAACTGGAAGGGTTCCGTATCGTCGCCTTCCTTCTTGTTGAGCGCGTACGCCCACGAGATCTGCAACGGCCCCAGCGGAGAATCCCAGCTCAGACCGATGCCTGCGGAATAACGCAGTTGGCCGAAGTTCATGGTCTGATCGTCGGCATATACCTGGCCGCCGTCGACAAACGCGAACCAGCGCAAGGTGCGATCCTGTCCCGCTCCCGGGAACGGCAGGTAGAGCTGGGCGTTGAAGAAGAACCGCTTGGCACCACCGGTGGGGTCATCGTAACGCGGATCGCGCGGGCCCAACGAACCGCCGGCGTAGCCACGCACGGACCCGATGCCGCCTGCATAGAAGTTCTTCAACGGCGGGTATGGGTGTCCCGCATAGCCCTTGCCGTAGTCGATCTGGGCGTTCACGGCGAAGGTCAGGGTGCGCGTGACCGGCCAGTAAAACTGCTGCTGGGCCGACAGCACGTAGTAGCGCAAATCGCCGGCCACCGACCCTTCGGTACCGAGCCGCGACAAATACCCCTTGCGCGGCGCGAGGGCGCTGTCGCGCGTATCCCGCTGCCAGCTGGCGTTGAGGATGAAGGCGTTGCTCTTCGGCCCGAACTCCTCGACGTAGCGCTCGAAATTGTACGGGCTATTGTCGTAGAGGGTGATGTCGTTGCGCTCGAACGCTGCACCAACCGTGACGCGGTCGTACTCGGAGTACGGAATGCCAAAGTTCATGCCGAGACCGCCGGTACGCAGGAGATAATCACCCGTGCTGCTGTACCAGGGTTCCTGTTTGCGATAGTACAGGTTGGTGGTGCGGCTGATGCCATCGCGCGTGAAGTAGGGGTCGGTGTGACTCAGCACCAGCGTACGATTGCGACGGCTGGTATTGATCTGCAACGACAGGTTGGTACCCGAGCCGAACACGTTGTCTTCCCTGACCCCTGCCATCAACAGCACCCGATCGGAGCTGCTGTAGCCTACCCCGAGGTTGATCATGCCTGTCGGGCGTTCCTGCACGTTGACGTTGACGTCGACCTGGTCGGGCGTACCTGGCACGGGTTGTGCGTCGACCTCGACGGCCTGGAAATAGCCCAGACGGTCGATACGGTTGCGCGAAAGCTCGATTTCGGCTGCGTTGTACCAGGCCGCTTCGTTCTGGCGCATCTCGCGCCGGATCACCGCGTCGCGCGTACGGGTGTTGCCGCCGATATTGATGCGGCGGACATAAACACGGCGGTTCGGATCGACGAAGAAGACTACGTCGGTGAGCTTCTCTTCACGGTCGATGACCGGGTTGGGGTTCACGTTGGCGAACGCATAGCCCAGGTCGCCAAGATAGTCGGAAATGGCCTGGCTCGATGCGTTGACCTTGGCTGCCGAGAAGGTCTCGCCCTCCTTCACCGTAATGAGCTTGCGGAACTCGTCTTCAAGCCCCAGCATGTCGCCCGCCAGCTGGACGTTGCGAATCTTGTACGGCTCGCCCTCATGAATCGTGATGGTGATGTAGATGTCCTTGCGGTCGGGCGAAATCGCCACCTGCGGTGGCTCGACGGAAAACTCGAGATATCCGCGATCGAGATAGAACGAGCGTAGCGTTTCGATGTCGGCAGCCAGCTTCTGGCTGGAATAGCGGTCGGCCCGGGTATACCACGTCAGCCAGCCCGGTGTTCTCAGCTGGAAGAGGTCCAGCAACGTGCGTTCGGAGAATGCTTCATTGCCGACAATGCGGATCTGCCGGATCTTGGCGACATCGCCTTCGAAGACGTCGAAGGTTACGCCTACCCGGTTGCGTGGCAAAGGCGTAATCGTGCTGGTGATCTCCACCGCATACTGGCCACGTGCAAGGTACTGGTTCTTCAGCTCCTGTTCGGCCCGCTCGAGCACGGCGCGGTCGAATATGCGACCATCTGCAAATCCGACCTGCGCCAGTGACTGGAGCACGGCCTTGGTATCGAACTCGCGCATGCCGTTGAACGAGATGTCCGCGATGGTCGGACGCTCCTCGAGCTGAAGGACGAGCAGGCCATCCTGTATGTTGATGCGGACATCGTTGAAGAAGCCCGAGGTATACAGGGTACGTACCACATGGGTGGCATCGTCCTCGGTGAAGGTGTCACCCACTTTCACGGGCAGGTACCCGAACACCGTACCCGGATCGATACGCTGCAAACCCTCGATGCGTATGTCCTTGACCGTGAACGGTTCGAACGCCGACGCAACGGGAGCAGTCATTCCCAGCGCGGCCAGTGCCACCACCAGGTGGGATGCCTTCTGCCGCAAGCGGCCGGTTACGTTGTGCATACGGTTCGAGTACTTGATGCAGCGCAAGATGGCTATCCTGAAATTGATGACAAATGATGAGCCAATGTCGACCCTGTACGTACGGCCCGGCTACCCGAACAGGCGTACGAAGTCGTTGAATAAGGCGACGCCCATGAGCGCGAGCAATACGCCCAGCCCTGCCCGCTGCCCGATATCGAGCCATCGGTCAGGCGGCGGACTGCCACGAACGATTTCGACGCAATAATACAGCAGGTGCCCGCCATCCAACATAGGAATGGGCAGCAGATTCAGGACGCCCAGGCTGACACTCACAACCGCAAGAAACGCGATGTATGCATCGAGCCCGATGCGGGCGGTCTGGCCGGCATAGTCTGCAATGGTAACCGGCCCCGACAGGTTGCTCCAGGATGCCTCGCCGATGAGCATGTTCCCCAGCATGCGCAGGGTGAGCCCCGCGATCTCCGCAGTGCGCTCGACCCCCCGATACAGGCTCTCGAACACGCCGTAACGCACTTCGACGAACTGGACGTTGGTTCGGATCTGCACGCCGATGCGCCCGATCCGCGTACCAGACTCTTCAACCACTTCACGCGGCGTCACCGCGATATGCACCTGTTCGCCTCCGCGCTCGACCCGCAGCTGAACAGGCTCACCCGGGCTGCGCGCCACCAGCGTCACGAAAGTATCGGGATCCGGGCCCTCGACATCGTTCACCCCAAGCACGACGTCGCCAGGCTCCAGGCCGGCTGCCGCCGCCGCACTGTCGGGCACCACCGACTGGATGACGGCCAGGGGCGGCCCTTGGTCGGGCGCAGGCTCGCGCACCCCGCTCATGTACAGCGCTGCATACAGCAGGCTTGCCAGGAGCAGATTGGCGATGGGCCCCGCCGAAACGATGGCGATGCGGCGCCAAACGGACTGGCGATCGAACGCACGATCGAGGTCGGCAGCAGGCACCGAGCCTTCACGGGTGTCGAGCATCTTCACGTAGCCACCCAGCGGGATGGCCGAGATAGCCCATTCCGTGCCATGACGATCGGTCCGGCGCAGGAGAATCCGTCCGAAGCCGACGGAAAAACGCAACACCTTGACACCGCAGCGACGTGCCACCCAGTAATGGCCGTACTCGTGCACTACGACCAGCAGGCCAATGGCAACCAGGAACGCGCCGATAGTCAGCAACATGTCGAGTACCTTTCGCAAAATCCGGCCATCGTACGGCGCAACGGCCGCACATCAGCCATCATGCGGCAACCCTTGCCGCAACGCAATCTGCAGCGTAGCGCCGCGCCGTCGCATCGCACGCCAGCACTTCCTCGAGCGATGCTGGCACCTCACCTGCGGTTGCAGCGCAACGCGCAAGTACCTCTTCGATGACCGCGGCGATGTCGGTAAAACGCAATTGCCGCTTCAGGAAAGCGTCTACCGCCACTTCGTTTGCTGCGTTCAATGCAATGCACGCGCTCTGGCCGCTGACCAAGGCATCATACGCCAGACGCAGACAGGGGAATCGGGCGAAGTCCGGCTCTTCGAAATCGAGGCGCCCGACACGTGCCAGGTCGAGCGCAGTGACCCCGGCTTCAATCCGCTCAGGATACCCCAGCCCGTAAGCAATGGGGGTACGCATGTCGGGCTGTCCCAGCTGGGCCAGTACCGAACCATCTTCATACTCGACCATCGAGTGCACCACGCTCTGTGGATGTACGACCACGGAGATCCTTGCTGCAGGCATGGCAAACAGCCAGTGGGCCTCGATGACTTCGAGCCCCTTGTTCAGCATGGTGGCGGAATCCACGGATATCTTGCGCCCCATGACCCAGTTCGGATGCGCACACGCCTGTTCAGGCGTTACCTGCGCCAGCATGCTGAGCGGACTGGCCCGGAACGGCCCTCCCGAAGCAGTCAGCAGCAGACGGCGCACGCCGGGTGCGGGCCCGGACCCGGAACGCCCCGACGGGTTTCCCGTGTGGGGCAGGCACTGAAAGATCGCATTGTGCTCGCTATCGATGGGCAGCAGCTCGGCGCCGCTCGAGCGCACGGCATGCATGAACAATGAACCTGCCGCCACGAGGGCTTCCTTGTTGGCAAGCAGAACGCGCTTGCCGTGACGTGCAGCCGCCAGGGTAGCGGGTAGCCCGGCTGCCCCCACGATTGCGGCCATGACGGTATCGCAGCCCGGATCAGCTGCTGTTTCGACCAGCGCCTCTGGCCCGATGCGTATCTCCGGTTGGCCCCGCGAGCCTGACGTAATGTGCTGCCAGGCTGCGACGAAACGCGCATGTGCGGCTGAATCGGGCACGACGACCACATGGGCATCGAACGCGGCGGCCTGTTCCGCCAGTTTCTCAATGCGCGAGTATGCAGTCAGGGCGTAGATGGAATAGCGATCACGGTGCCGGGCCACGACGTCCAGCGTATTGACGCCAATGGAGCCGGTGGAGCCCAGTACCGTAATGCGACGCGTTTGATTCATGTCGAACAGGATTCACACAACCAGAAGCATGGCCAGTGGCACCACGGGCAGCAATGCGTCCACCCGGTCGTAGAAGCCGCCATGCCCGGGCAGAAGCTGGCTGGAGTCTTTGCGGCCGGCACGCCGCTTCAGTAACGACTCGAACAGATCGCCCACGATGGACACTGCCGCCAGCATCACGGTCAGCGCCAGCGCCGCGGGTAGCCCCCAGCGCTCCACGAGATGCGCGCCGTAGGTAGTGTACTGCCCGGCTTCACCCGTCCACAGACTGGTGAGCCCCACCCAGAGCACTGCGACCAGGATGCCCCCGGCCGCTCCGGAGATCGTCTTGCCGGGGCTGATGCGCGGCGCCAGTTTGGGACCGCCAGCTGCTCGCCCGATGAAATACGCACCGATGTCGGCTGCCCACACGATGGCCATGAGTGACAGCAGGTACACCAGCCCGCGCGCATGCGCAGCCAGCAGCGCCGTACCGGCGGCCGGCACTGCAAGCATGCCGAATGCCGTGATCGCCAGGCTGAAGGGCGGCTTGTCGGTATGGGCGATGAAGACATACACGGCAGCGATCAGCCACCCTGCCGCAGCCCAAACCCACAGCCGGCTGAACAGCAGATCAAGCGCGAAGGTCCAGCCCGGTGTCCCGGGGGAGAGCCTTTCGGATCCGCCGGACATGAGCTCGATGAGGGAGGAACCCAGCGCTGAATAGTCGATCAGCAGGCGCACGAACAGCCACACCGCGAACAGGCTGGTGCAGATCCTCCACACCAGCCGCCATCCCGTGAGTCCGTGCAGCACCAGCTGATGGAACGAGGGGCGCGCCGGATCACCGCCCGATGCAACGGCCGTGCGTGCCGGCAGCGCTAGG
>CALAGD010000098.1 GCA_937891425.1 uncultured Pigmentiphaga sp. | reverse complement strand
GAACGCCTGGCTCCCCAAGAGTGTGACGCGGTGATTTCTCGTGCGTTTGCTTCGCTGGATGAGTTCGCCGAGCTGGCAGGTCGCCACGTGAAACATGACGGGATGCTCGTCGCCATGAAAGGCAAGTATCCGCATGAGGAGATCGACGCGCTGCACGCGCACACCACGTGGAAGGTACTTCGCACCGAGCGCCTGGTGGTGCCCGGTCTCGATGCAGAGCGCTGCGTCGTATTCATGCAGCGCGCATAGTCCCACGTGCTGACAAATCGACGCGTCGCTTGCAAGATTCCGGGGTGTCGATTGCAGCGCAGTCATGATGCATTGCCTGCAGAGAGAACGGCAGGCGTATTGGAGGTTGCTTCTTAATGGCTTCATCACCGTCATCCGCCCGGATCTTCTGCATCGCCAACCAGAAAGGTGGGGTGGGCAAGACCACGACCGCCATCAACCTGTCTGCCGCGCTCGCCGGCCACAGGAAGCGGGTGTTGCTGGTCGATCTCGACCCCCAGGGGAACGCCACCATGGGGAGCGGCATCGACAAGCGCGCTCTTGAGGCAACGGTGTATCAGGTCCTGATCGGCGAGGCAAACCTGCGTGACGTGATCCGGCATTCCGAAGCGGGTGGATTTGACGTCCTGCCGGCGAATCGCGAACTATCCGGTGCAGAGATCGATCTCGTGCAAATGGAGCAGCGGGAACTGCGGCTGAAACATGCGCTCGCCGAGGTGGCAAACGACTACGACTTCATCCTCGTCGATTGTCCGCCGACGCTCTCGCTGCTGACGTTGAACGGCCTGACCGCAGCGCACGGCGTCATCATTCCCATGCAGTGCGAATACTTCGCGCTCGAAGGGCTGTCCGACCTGGTCAACACCATCAAGCGGCTGTACGCAAATCTCAACCCCGATCTGCGCCTGATCGGACTGCTGCGCGTGATGTACGATCCGCGAGTTACCCTGCAGCAGCAGGTCTCCGCGCAATTGGAGGAACATTTTGGTGACAAGGTGTTTCGTACCATCATTCCCAGAAATGTCAGGCTCGCCGAGGCACCCAGTCACGGCCTGCCAGGGGTAGCGTACGACCGCAATTCGCGCGGGGCAAAAGCTTACACGGCGTTCGGCGCCGAAATGATCAGACGCGTGAAGTCGTTATAGGCGGGGTCGTTGCCGCGGTTCCGGTTCCGTGGGGCGACGCATGGCAGGAAGCAGTTCAGGAGATGGCCGCTTGCGGCCGGTTCTTCATTTTCAGGACGATTGCACATGGCTACCAGAAAGACGAAGGGTTTGGGACGCGGGCTGGATGCTCTGCTGGGCGCGGATATCCCCGCCATTGCCAACCTAGATGCCGAAGGAAAACAGGGTGACCGGCTCGATGCGGCGGCAGATGCACCGGCCACCTTGCCCGTGGATGTGCTGCAATCGGGGAAATATCAGCCGCGTACGCGCATGGACGAAGGTTCGCTGAATGAGCTGGCCGAGTCCATCCGTACCCAGGGCATCATGCAGCCCATACTCGTGCGCCCGCTGCCTGGAACGCGTAACCCGCAACGTTACGAAATCATCGCAGGCGAGCGACGCTATCGGGCTGCGCGGATTGCAGGGCTGAAGGAAGTGCCGGTGCTCGTGCGCAAGGTCGACGACGAGAACGCAGCGGTGATGGCGCTGATCGAGAACATCCAGCGCGAAAACCTGAATCCGCTCGAAGAAGCGCAGGCCGTGCAACGCCTCATCGAAGAATTCTCCATGACGCACGAAGCGGTCGCGAAATCCATCGGGCGCTCGCGCTCGGCCACCACCAACCTGCTGCGTTTGCTGAACCTTGCCGCGCCCGTCCAGGTGATGCTTACCGCGGGCGATATCGACATGGGGCATGCGCGTGCGTTGCTCGCGGTGGACCCGGCCACGCAGATTCAGCTGGCGAACCTGGTGGTGGCCAAGGGGTTGTCGGTGCGCGAGACCGAGAAACTCGTGGCCATGACACTCAAGACAGCCGAGGGCCCAAGCGCGGGCCCCAGCCAGGAGAAGCGGGTGGGGTATGGGCGTGATGTCACCCGTCTTGAAGAGGCTCTGTCGGATGCCCTGGGAACCCGGGTGTCGCTGAAACTCAAGGCCAGGGAGAAGGGGCAGATCGTCATCGATTTCCACGGCTGGGACCATCTCTCAGCGTTGCTCGAGCGCCAGGGCCTGGGGACAGTGATCGCGGAAGACAACTGGTAGAAGAATGGCCGCGGACGGCGCGTCCCATGGCGCGCCACGGATGGTCCGGTGTTCGATGGCCGTCGTGCCGGCCCGTCGCGAGGGTTTACCCAGAAGCCCCCGGGAAATGACTGGCCGTGGCCGGCTTCCTGCGTTAATCTCGGCAAAATGTCACGACCATCCGGACGCATGTGCCACAAGGGCGGCCATGCCGCCATTTCCCGTACAAACGCACGGTAAGCGGGCGTGCGTCATGCGCCCCGGAGGGATCGTGCGCCGTCCAACGATTCCCCAAGCCGACATGAACGCCATTCACGACCTGAAACCCGTCCCGCGTCCGGTTCCACAGGAATGTCTTGCCGTCCTGGCTGACCGTTTCGGCAACCGCTTCACCCAGGCGCTTGCCGTGCGCGAACATCATGGGCGCGATGAGTCGCCATATCCGCCCATGCTCCCGGATGGGGTCATTTTTGCCACGTCCACCGAGGATGTGTCCGCGGCTGCGCGCATCTGCAATGACTATCGGGTACCGCTCATTGCTTTTGGCGTCGGGTCGTCGCTCGAGGGGCATGTGCTGGCGCTCGAAGGCGGCATTGTCATCGACTTCTCGCAGATGAACCGCGTGCTGGAAGTTCACCCCGAAGATTCCACGGTAACCGTCGAGCCAGGCGTGACGCGCAAGCAGCTGAATGAGGAACTGCGTGACACCGGGCTGTTCTTTCCGATCGACCCGGGCGCAGACGCGAGTATCGGCGGCATGTGTGCCACCCGTGCATCAGGTACTAACGCGGTACGGTATGGCACGATGCGTGAGAACGTGCTCAACCTGAAAGTCGTCACGGCTTCGGGTGAAGTCATCCGCACCGGGCGCAGGGCGCGCAAGTCGTCGGCGGGGTATGACCTCACCCGCCTGTTCATCGGCAGCGAAGGCACCTTGGGCCTGATCACCGAGATTACGTTGCGACTGCATCCCATCCCCGAGGCCATTTCCGCCGCGATCTGCAACTTCCCCACGGTCGACGATGCCGTGCGCACCGTCATCGAAACCATCCAGACGGGCGTGCCCGTTGCTCGCATCGAGCTCATGGACCTGCAGACAGTGAAGGCGGTCAACCGATACAGCAAGCTGTCGTTGCGTGAATCGCCCTTGCTGCTGTTCGAATTCCATGGTTCGCCCGCAGGCGTGCAGGAACAGGCCGAAACGGTGCAGGAAATCGCGGCGAGCCATGGCGGGGAGGCCTTCGAATGGGCGCTGCAGCCCGAGGACCGCTCGCGCCTGTGGGCTGCGCGACATAACGTGTATTTTGCCGGATTGGCCCTGCGCCCGGGGTGCCGGGCAAGCACGACCGACGTGTGCGTACCGATCTCGCGCTTGGCCGAGTGCATCGCCGCCACCAACGAAGATCTGGCCCGGGTGAGCTTTCCCGCGGTGGTCGTGGGGCACGTGGGCGACGGCAATTTTCATGTCCAGATGCTGCTCGACCCGAACAACCCGCAGGAGTTCATTGAGGCCGAGGAATTCAACCGCCGACTGGTCGAACGGGCCCTGGCGATGGATGGCACCTGTACCGGGGAGCACGGGGTCGGCATCCACAAAATGGCATATCTCTACCAGGAGCATGGTCCCGAGGCGGTGGCACTGATGCGGTCTCTCAAGCGCACCCTCGACCCGAACAATATCCTCAATCCCGGCAAGCTGGTAAGCTGGGACGAATAAGCTCACAGGCAGACGCCATCACAAAGCTGGCGGAAGTTCGTGCATGGCGAACTCCCTTCAGTGTCTATCGACAGGAGAACGAAACATGTATGAGGTAAAGCTGCTCATCAACGATGAAGCCCGGCCTGCAACGCACGGCGCGACGTTTGATCGGCACAATCCCGTTTCGGGAGATGTGGCCACGCGCGCGGCGGCCGCCTCGGTCGAGGACGCGAAGGCGGCTGCGGAGGCTGCGGCCGCTGCATTCCCGGGGTGGGCTGCCCTGGGGCCGGGAGAGCGACGTGCACGTCTATTGCGGGCAGCTGATCTGCTCGCCAGCCGCGCCGACGAATTCGCTGCGGCAATGACCGCCGAAACCGGTTCCACCGCCCCCTGGGGGCACTTCAACGTGCACCTGGCCAGTAACATGCTGCGCGATGCCGCGGCACTCACGGCGTACATCAAGGGCGAAGTGCTGCCTTCCGACAAGCCGGGCACGCTGGCGATGGCAGTGCGCCAGCCGGTCGGCGTGGTGCTTGGCATCGCACCCTGGAATGCGCCGGTGATTCTGGGCACGCGTGCGATCGCTGCGCCGCTGGCCTGTGGCAACACGGTGGTGCTGAAATCGTCCGAAATGTGCCCGCAAACGCATCGCATGATCGGTGAATGCCTGGTCGAGGCGGGTCTGGGCCCGGGCGTGGTCAATGTTGTTTCGAATGCACCTGCTGACGCCGGGGTGGTCGTGGAGGCGCTGATTGCGCACCCCGCCGTGCGCCGCATCAATTTCACCGGCTCCACGCGTGTCGGGCGGATCATTGCCACTGCCGCAGCCAAGCATCTCAAGCCGGTTCTGCTCGAGCTGGGCGGCAAGGCACCTTTCGTGGTGCTCGACGACGCGGTCATCGAACATGCAGTCAATGCCGCCGTGTTCGGTGCTTTCATGAACCAGGGGCAGATCTGCATGTCGACCGAAAGAATCGTGGTCGACGAAGCAATTGCCGACGAGTTCGTCAGCAAGCTGGCCCAGCGTGCCGAGGCCCTGACTGTGGGCGACCCCGCCCAGGGCAATGTGGCCCTGGGCGCAGTGGTCGACAAGTCCACGGTTGACCGCTGCATGGAACTGATTGCCGACGCCAGGCAGAAGGGTGCCCAGGTGGTTGCCGGAGGTACGGCCGAGGGCGTCTTCATGCGCGCCACGGTGCTCGACAAGGTCACGCCAGAGATGCGGGTCTATCACGAAGAGTCATTCGGGCCGATGGTATGCGTGGTTCGTGGCAAAGGCGTGGACGACCTGGTGCGCATCGCCAACGACACCGAATATGGCCTCTCGTCGGCGGTGTTTGGCCGCGACGTCACGCGCGCCCTTGACGTTGCCAGGCGCATCGAGGCGGGGATCTGCCATATTAATGGCCCCACCGTGCACGACGAGGCGCACATTCCGTTCGGCGGCATGAAAGATAGCGGTTACGGGCGCTTCGGTGGCACCGCGGCCATCGCCGAGTTCACCGAACTGCGGCAGATCACGATCGAACAGGGTTCGCAGCCCTACCCCATCTGAGCGAAGTCGCCCCGGTCGCCGTGTGACGGCCCATGCGGAAGGGGGCGGTAAGCCACTTCCGCGGGTCTTAAGCTCGGGTGTGCCGTCGCTAGCAGCGGGCGCGCCCATGAGGCTGGTCCACTGGAGCGCAACCGTCCATACTGCGGCGCAGCAAAAGCGCGTGTTGGTACCGCAACACAGTTTGTAAGAGAAGCCGCGCAAGGTTTGCTGCGCCATGAACAATCAAGCTATACTCGATAGGTTTGACGCGAATCGAACTTTCAGTGGCGAATTTTGCCACTTCGTTCTTTTTTGCGTCGTTTTGCGACAGACGGCGGGCTTTTTGGTGCTTTTTGCTGTGCTTTGCCTTACTTGTGTTTTCAAGGAAGCACTGCAGAACAGTGCTGGTGGCTTTCAGATGCTATCCGCGCACGGGAAGCCGGCTTGCCAGTTCTGGCGTCGAGTTTCGGCGTGCTTCAACCTGGACGCGGCAAGTACCCCGCTTGCGGACGTGCCTGCAAGGCAGTGTACAGTTCGGTACCTTTCGACTTGGTTCAAGACGACTTGCTGAATGACGACTGGGCGGACGGCGATCCTGCGATCGAGTACGTAAAGCTGACGCCCGAACAAGTGGCAGGCTATAACCGCGATGCTGCACGTACGCTGATCCAGGTCATCGCGGTACAGCTGGGAGGAGCATTTGTCGTTGCGCTCATTTCGGGGCTCGTCGCCGGATGGAGTGGGGCAGCTTCGGCGTTGGCCGGGGCGGCATCGAATGCAATTCCCAACGTCCTGTTCGCAACTCGGTTGTTGTTTGGCATGCTCAAACCGGGCGGAACCAGTCCACTGTCGTTCTTTGTGGGCGAGTTCCTCAAGCTGGCATCAACGGCATTCCTGCTGTTGCTTGTCGCGAAGCTCGGGCAGGATGAACTGGTCTGGCCGGCCGTGTTGGCCGGGCTGATCGTGGCCCTGAAGGGCCACTACTGGTTGTTGTTGTTAAAGGGTTCGTATTCCGAGCGCGAAGCGAGCAATCGTATAGCGCACGACAATTCGATAAGGCGATAAGGTTACAGATGGCTAGTGCTGCGCCCACCGCATCCGAATACATCGTGCACCACATGGGGCACTTCAACAACATCGGCGAGCCGCAAAGTGTCCTGGCCGATTTCGGGGTGATCAACTACGATTCGCTGTTCTGGTCCATCCTGATGGGCGGAATCGTCTGCCTGCTCCTCTGGCGCGCCGCGCGCAGGGCTACCGCGGGTGTCCCCGGACGCTTCCAGGTCGCATTCGAGATGCTCATCGAGATGGTGGAAGAGCAGGCGAAGAGCATCGTTCCCAGCGAAGCGTCGCGCCGCTTCGTGTCGCCGCTGGCACTGACCGTCTTCCTGTGGATCGCGTTCATGAATGCCCTCGACCTCATTCCGGTCGATCTGGTTCCGCGCCTGCTGGCATGGACAGGGCTCGATTCCGTCATCCATTACCACCGGATCCTGCCAACAGCCGACCTGAACGTTCCCCTGGGAATGTCCTTCGGGGTGCTGCTGCTCATGCTGTACTACGGCATCAAGATCCACAACCCGTTCGGATTCGTCAAAGGGCTCTTCACGGCTCCCTTCCACGGGCATGGGGTCATGGCGCTCCTGTTGGCACCGTTCAACCTCCTCCTGAACATCATCGAGTACCTCGCCAAGGCCATCTCGCTCGGCATGCGGTTGTTCGGCAACATGTTTGCCGGCGAACTCGTGTTCATGCTGATCGCGCTGCTCGGCGCCGCCTGGACCGGCTTCGATCTTCCGAGTCTGGCGTTTGGCTTCGGCCATCTGGTGGCGGGTGCTATCTGGGCAATCTTCCACCTCCTGATCGTTCTGTTGCAGGCGTTCATCTTCATGATGCTCACGCTTGTGTATGTCGGTCAGGCGCACGAAGGGCACTGACGCGTTCCGGAGAACCGGGTCATTCGGTGTGCCGGGTACGGTGGGCACAGGGCAGGCCGTACCCATAACTTACCTCTGTTTTTGTAGCTTCCTGATTACATTTCCAAGGAGTTGTCATGACCAACGTTGCTTTCGTAGCTCTCGCTTGCGGTCTGATCATCGGTCTGGGTGCTATTGGCGCCTGCCTCGGTATCGCCATCATGGGCGGCAAATACATCGAAGCGTCGGCACGCCAGCCTGAGCTCATGAACGCATTGCAAACCAAGATGTTCCTGCTTGCCGGTCTGATCGACGCCGCCTTCCTGATCGGGGTCGGTATTGCCATGCTGTTCGCGTTTGCCAACCCGTTCGTCGGCTGATCAGGCACGCGTCTCGAACACAGGATCGTGGCGTGCCTGTCATGTCGCGCCACATGAACCTCCTTCCTCAATAGGGAAACGACCGTGAATCTGAACGCAACGTTCATCTTTCAGATGCTCGTGTTCTTCGTTCTCGGCTGGTTCACGATGAAATTCGTGTGGCCGCCGCTGACGAAGGCGATGGACGAGCGTCGCCAAAAAATCGCGGCCGGACTGGCAGATGCAGAGCGAGGCAGGGCCGACCTGGCGCAGGCGCAGGCACGCATCAACCAGCTCGAAGCTGCGGCCCGCGCCGAGAACCAGGCACGTCTCGCAGAAGCCGAGCGCCAGGCCAATGCCATCATCGAACAGGCTCGTCGCGAGGCTGAGGCTGAACGGGCGCGGATCCTGGCACAGGCAGAGAAAGATGTAGAGCAGGAAATGCAGCGTGCGCGCGATGCGTTGCGCGATACGGTTGCTGCCCTGGCAGTCAGCGGGGCTGAACAGATTCTCAAGCGTGAAGTCGACGCAAAAGCTCACGCCGATCTGCTGAACCAGCTGAAAGCACAGCTTTGACACCGGGGTGCCTTGATCATGGCTGAACTGTCTACCATTGCCCGGCCCTACGCCGAAGCCCTGTTTGGTGCGGTCATCGCGAAGGGCGAGGCCCTGGACGCCTGGGCAGAGCTGATTGCCGAGATGGCCCAGGCCGTAGAACATCCCGAGCTGCGGGAGGCTCTGACCAGCCCGCTGCTCGACAGTGCCGGGCGGGTCGACCTTCTGCGCTCTGTGCTGAAGTCAACCGTTACGCAAGAAGGCGTGAACTTCTTGACGCTGTTGGCGGAAAACGATCGTCTGCTGCTGTTGCCCGAAATTGCCCAACAGTTTCTGCAGCTCAAGAATCGGCATGAAGGTAGCGCCGATGCCCAAATCGAAACCGCATTCGAACTCACAGAAGCGCAGGTAGCCGAATTGGTTGCCAGCCTGGAAAAGAAGTTCAATGTGAAACTGAAGCCGCAAGTACGCGTGAATCCGTCCCTCATTGGCGGGGTGCGCGTTACGGTCGGCGATCAGGTGCTGGATGCCTCCGTGCGTGCGCAGCTCGAAAACATGCGCGCCACGCTGGTGGCGAACTAACACCACGGCAAACAGGATTCCAGGAGTCTATCCATGCAACTCAATCCGTCCGAAATCAGCGAACTGCTGAAAAGCCGCATCCAAGGCCTGGGTTCGTCCACCGACGTCCGCACCCAGGGTACGGTGGTGTCGGTTACCGACGGTATCGTCCGCATCCACGGGCTGTCCGACGCGATGCAGGGCGAAATGCTCGAATTTCCCAACAATACCTACGGCCTGGCGCTGAACCTCGAACGCGATTCCGTCGGTGCCGTTATTCTTGGTGAATATACGCACATTCGCGAGGGCGACACGGTCAAGACCACGGGCCGCATTCTTCAGGTTCCGGTCGGCCGCGAGCTGCTTGGACGCGTGGTGGATGCGCTGGGCAACCCCATCGACGGCAAGGGCCCGATCCACGCCAAGGAATTCGACGTCATCGAAAAGGTCGCTCCGGGGGTCATTGCACGGAAGTCGGTGTCGCAGCCTGTTCAGACGGGTATCAAGGCAATCGACTCGATGGTGCCCATTGGCCGTGGCCAGCGCGAACTGATCATCGGCGACCGCCAGACCGGCAAGACCGCCGTCGCCATCGACACCATCATCAACCAGAAGGGCAAGAACCTCCTGTGCATCTACGTGGCGATCGGTCAGAAAGCCTCGACCGTTGCCAACGTGGTGCGCAAGCTCGAAGAGCACGGCGCAATGGAATACACCATCGTGGTGGCCGCCAACGCGTCCGAATCTGCTGCGATGCAATACCTCGCGCCGTACGCCGGCTGCACGATGGGCGAATACTTCCGCGACCGCGGCGAAGACGCGCTCATCATCTACGACGACCTCACCAAGCAGGCGTGGGCCTATCGTCAGGTCTCGCTGCTGCTGCGCCGTCCTCCCGGCCGTGAGGCGTATCCTGGCGACATTTTCTACCTGCACTCGCGTCTGCTCGAGCGTGCTGCCCGCGTGAACGAAGAGTATGTCGAGAAGTTCACCAACGGCGCCGTGAAGGGCAAGACCGGTTCGCTTACCGCGCTGCCCATCATCGAAACCCAGGCAGGTGACGTGTCTGCGTTCGTTCCAACCAACGTCATCTCCATTACCGATGGTCAGATCTTCCTTGAAACCGACCTGTTCAACGCGGGTGTCCGTCCTGCCGTGAACGCCGGTATCTCGGTATCGCGGGTGGGGGGCGCTGCCCAGACCAAGGTCATCAAGAAACTGTCCGGCGGTATTCGTACCGACCTGGCCCAGTACCGTGAACTGGCCGCGTTCGCCCAGTTCGCTTCCGACCTCGACGAAGCTACCCGTCGCCAGCTCGAGCGCGGCAAGCGCGTGGTCGAACTGCTCAAGCAGCCGCAGTACCAGCCGGTTCAGGTCTGGGAACTGGCCGTGGCGCTCTATGCCGCCAACAACGGCTATCTGGATGATGTCGAGGTGGAGCAGATTCTGCCGTTCGAGAAGGCGTTGAAGGACTTCCTGAAGACCAAGTACGCCGAGCTGGTCGGTCGCATCGAGGACACCAAGGACCTGTCCAAGGAAGACGAAGCTGCGTTGGCCGAGGCGATCAAGGACTTCAAGAAGAACGCGGCGTTCTGATACACCTGCTGACGGGGTTGCCCGGCGTGTTGTAAGGGCAGCCCCGATTTAGGATAAAGCTATGGCCGGAATCAAGGAAATCCGTACCAAGATCAAGAGCGTGCAAAACACGAGCAAGATCACCAAGGCAATGGAGATGGTTGCTGCATCCAAGATGCGCAAGGCACAGGATCGCATGCGCGCTGCCCGTCCCTACGCCGACAAGGTACGAAACATCGCCGCCCATATGTCGCAGGCCAACCCGGATTATTCACATCCCTACCTGACTGCACCTTCCGAGGTGAAGCGGGTAGGCATGATCGTGGTGACCACCGACAAGGGGCTCTGCGGCGGCCTCAACACCAATATTTTGCGGCTCGTGCTCAATCGCATGAAAGAGTTCGATGCCCGGGGCGTACCGGTTCAGGTGACGGCGATTGGCAACAAGGGCCTGGCATTCATGACCCGTCTGGGTGCCCAGCTGGTTTCGCAGGAGGTCAACCTGGGCGACACGCCTTCGCTTGACCGACTGATCGGTGCCATCAAGGTGCAGCTCGATGATTACGCTGCCGGCAAGATCGATGCCGTGTACCTGGCGTACAACCGGTTCATCAACACCATGCGTCAGGAGCCGGTGCTCGAGCAGCTGCTGCCACTGTCGGCAGACCGCCTCGACCAGACCGAGGAAGAGAAGCGCAGCTACGCTTGGGATTACATCTACGAGCCCGATGCAAAGACGGTGATCGACGAGCTTCTCGTGCGTTACGTGGAAGCGCTGGTGTACCAGGCCGTGGCCGAGAACATGGCTTCCGAGCAGGCGGCGCGCATGGTCGCGATGAAGGCTGCGTCCGATAACGCGAAGAAGATCATCGAGGAACTGCGGCTCGTCTACAACAAGTCGCGCCAGGCTGCCATCACCAAGGAAATTTCGGAAATCGTCGGCGGCGCCGCGGCCGTTTGAGCCAGGAAGCCGTCAGCTAGAGGGAAATTCGGTAGGGTGCGTAGCTGCAAGCTTCGCATCTCAACATTCAAGGAATCGACATGAGCAACGGAACCATCGTTCAGTGCATTGGCGCCGTGGTGGATATTCAGTTCCCCCGCGAACACATGCCTAACGTGTACGACGCCCTCACCCTGGTCGAGGACGAGTCGGCGACGCACGTTGAAAAAGGCCTTACTTTCGAGGTCCAGCAACAGCTGGGCGACGGCGTCGTGCGTACCATTGCAATGGGCTCGTCGGATGGTTTGCGCCGTGGCATGAAAGTCGTGAATACCGGCGCCCCCATCAGCGTACCGGTCGGGCGTTCCACGCTGGGCCGCATCATGGACGTTCTGGGCCGCCCCATCGATGAAGTGGGCCCCATCAACGCCGAAGAGCGCCGGCCCATTCACGCTCTGGCGCCTGCGTTCAACGAGTTGTCTCCGTCGATCGAGTTGCTCGAGACCGGCATCAAGGTCATTGACCTGGTCTGCCCGTTCGCCAAGGGCGGTAAGGTCGGTCTGTTCGGTGGTGCAGGTGTGGGCAAGACCGTGAACATGCTTGAGCTGATCAACAACATCGCCAAGCAGCATAGCGGTCTGTCGGTGTTTGCCGGTGTGGGTGAGCGGACCCGTGAAGGGAACGACTTCTACCACGAAATGATCGAGGCTGGCG
This sequence comes from uncultured Pigmentiphaga sp., assembly GCA_937891425.1. Lineage (GTDB taxonomy): Bacteria > Pseudomonadota > Gammaproteobacteria > Burkholderiales > Burkholderiaceae_B > Verticiella. Next base: position 83,239 of record CALAGD010000098.1, on the reverse strand, counting down.
TCGTCAAGCTCGACAACCTGGAAGACTCGAAGGTAGCGATGGTGTTCGGGCAGATGAACGAGCCCCCGGGCAACCGTCTGCGTGTCGCCCTGACGGGGCTGACGATGGCCGAAAAGTTCCGTGACGAAGGCCGCGACATCCTGTTCTTCGTCGATAATATCTACCGTTACACCCTGGCCGGTACCGAAGTGTCGGCCCTGCTGGGCCGGATGCCGTCGGCGGTGGGTTACCAGCCCACGCTGGCCGAGGAAATGGGTCGTCTGCAAGAGCGGATTACGTCCACGAAGACTGGCTCGATTACTTCGATTCAGGCCGTGTACGTGCCCGCCGACGACCTGACCGACCCGTCGCCCGCCACCACCTTCCTCCACCTCGACTCCACCGTCGTGTTGTCGCGTGACATTGCTGCTCTGGGTATTTACCCAGCGGTCGACCCGCTCGATTCCACCAGCCGTCAGCTCGACCCGCAGATCGTGGGTGAGGAGCACTATCAGGTGGCCCGTGCCGTGCAGCAGACCCTCCAGCGCTACAAGGAACTGCGCGACATCATCGCGATTCTGGGCATGGACGAACTCTCGCCCGAGGACAAGCTCTCGGTGGCTCGTGCCCGGAAGATCCAGCGCTTCCTGTCGCAACCGTTCCACGTGGCTGAAGTGTTTACCGGCGCGCCCGGCAAGTACGTGCCTCTGAAGGAAACCATCCGCGGCTTCAAGATGATCGTCGAGGGCGAATGCGATGCCCTGCCTGAACAGGCCTTCTACATGGTGGGTACCATCGACGAGGCGTTCGAGAAGGCGAAGAAGCTGTAATTGCAAAGGGAGGCCGTCATGGCAACCATCCATGTAGACGTGGTCAGCGCCGAAGCCTCGATCTTCTCGGGCGAGGCAAAGTTCGTGACGCTGCCCGGCGAGGAGGGTGAGCTGGGGATCCTCCCCGGGCACACTCCGCTCATCTCGCGCATTCGTCCTGGTACAGTCAAGATCGTCAGCCCGGATGACCGCGAAGAGCTCGTGTTTGTTGCGGGTGGCTTGCTGGAGGTTCAGCCCGGCACGGTGACGGTACTCTCCGACACCGCCATCCGCAGCCAGGACCTGGACGAAGCCAAGGCCGAAATGGCGCGCAAACGTGCGGAAGAGGCACTGCGCAACGCCAAGGACAAGGCCGAAGTCGCTGTCGTGGAAGCCGAGCTCGCCATGCTGGCAGCTCAATTGGCTGCCATCCGCAAACTGCGCAACCGTTGATGCGCGTTTGCCGGTTTACCCGCTACGGGTGAACCGGCCTGGCAGCGCGCATACGTACCCTGCCGAATCGGTACGCTGCTCGTTTCAGTCGATTCAGTGCCCGTTACCCTGCCGGGGGAACGGGCACTTTTGTTTGGGGCGATGGCAGCGAGCGGGTTTGAACCCATTCATCCACGGGTTCGGCACGGCAGGCAAGCAGCAGCTGCGGCTGGGCTACGCCGGCCTGCACAGGCATCACCGCCAGTTTGCCGCACTGGCCGTGCTGTACCGCGAGCCGGATGCCCGCGGGTAACGCCTGGCCGGGCAGGCTGGCGGGTGCCAGAACCAGAGTTCCCGGCGGGATGTCCTGGTTGAGGCGGGCGTGTTTCTCGTCGCAACGCAGGTTGCTCCTGGCTCCGTACACGGTATTGAACGTCGCTCCGGCGCGTGCGGCGAGGTATTGCACGGGAAGGTACACCAGCGGGTCTGCATCCATGCAACCATAGGCCGGAAAAAGGGTGACATGGGCAATGCCACGCAAGGCGTCGGCCCAGGTGGCCGACGTGGCCGGATCGCTGGTTGGCGCGTGCGCGGGGAACGTGCCACCGGTCAGGAGAGGGTCGAACAGCTGTTCGCCTGGGGAAACCTTGCCCGATGGCGCCCCACTGGACGAGTGGACCGGCGAGGTTGCGTCGGTGTTGGTCGTGTGCGCGGGCCGGGGCGGAATTTCTGACGTGGCAGCGGTGTGCTGTTCGGGGATGAGACTGCCATCGGGCGTTGTGTCGGGGTGCTCGGGCAGCGCGGCATGGGCGGTGAAATCGGCGGCCATGGGCCGGCGCGCCGGAGTACGTACCAGGGGTTTCTCGCTGGCCCGTGCCGCCACCCGTATCTCCTGACTGGCATCGAGCGTGTCGTAGGCCTGCAGCGCAAGAGCCACCGTCACAATGATCGGACCGACATAACGGTAGCGCAGCAGGACCGCGAGCGAACCGAACAGGAGGACATAGCCGACGGGCCAGAAGAATCGGCTGCTGTAGGCAAGAGAGTCGAAGCTCGACTCCAGCCATGCGGGCAGGTCAAATGTCCGTACGACTTGCGAGCCCCAGTGGATCTGATGGGTGAATGCAAAGAGCGCCAGGAGAATGGCTACCAGGGTGAGCCCAGCGTGCGCGCGCAAGGCGCGCAGACCGAACCCGCGCGGGGCAGAGAGCAGGATGGTGCAGGCCAGCAGTACCAGGCCACCCAGGCCCAGGTAGCCGTCCGTGGCGTACTCGCCCGGATTGCAGCCGTACTTGCGAAGGGTGCTTCCGCTGCACCACAACGCGTCTACGCTGAGGGCGTGACTGCCATAAGAGGATACTGGAGCAAGCACCCCCCATATGCCCAACAGTGCCACGAACCCGGCAGTAATCACCAGGGCGATTACCAGCGTGGCCAGCTGGGTGCCCCACAGGCGTGTACGCCGTCCTTCGTCGATCAGAAAGGCAATGAGCACCGCGTAGCAGAGGACCGCAAGGTAGGGGTGGATCAGCAGAGCGAGCTGGCAGGTGCCGATCAGCATGGTCGCGGTGAACGACGGTGTCCAGCGCGCATTGAAACCGTGGAAGTAACAGCCCAGCGCGAACAGGATGACCGCGTGGGCCATGAGCGCAGGTTGGCCAAATTGACCCAACAAGCCGGGCCACAGCAAGGCGAATGCGGCGGCGAGCGCTGCTCCCCAGACCGAACGCACACCCAGGGAGCGTAGCAGGAAAACGGCAGCCAGCGCCTGGGCCACCAGCACGATGGCGTGCCAGAACCCGAAATAATGGAAACTGTCGGGCAGGATGGCTGCGATCGGCTTGAAGAGCAGCGCCATCAGCGGAATGCTATTGGTGAGCCCGATGTTCGCTCCTTCCGGATAATTCAGCCACGGGGTATACAGCAATGGCAGCTGCCACACGTCGTGTGCGAAGTACAGCCACGCACTGATGTCGCCCAAAATGGCACCGTCAAAGAAGAACAGCCCCTTGCCCGCGAGAAACGAAGGCGGAAACAGCCAGAGTACAAGCGCGATCGATACCAGCAACGCTGCCGCGTAGGCAGAGCCTGACCGTGCGTTTCCATCCACATCGTTGACCGCAGGGGTGACGCGAGTGCTCATAGAAAAGCCGAAGAAGGGTGAAGCGAATAACGCCTGTCAGCGTGGCTGATGCCGGACGTCAGCGCAGGGTGGATGCACGTCGGCACGGCGGCAGCCACGAAGGAAAAAGACGTTTGCAGAATCCAGGTGCAAGACCAGCTATCGTACAACTTTCCGCAGCTCCGCCCAGGGCGTCGCAGCCAGTCGTGGGCTACGGGCGTAAGTGGTATGCACAATGTGCCACATACGAATTGTGACGTGCGCACTTACGGCGGAAACTGGCGCCGTGTTCAACCGGACGAAGCATCCGTTGGAGCATTTCCATGAATTCCTCCGTCGATTGCGCGGTGTTCAGCCTCCCCCTGTTCCACCCATGGACCGATCAGGTTACGGCTCGGCTCGGCCCAGATTCGGTCAACCTGCATCGAATACCCCTGGCCCAGCCGGAAGAGGACTGGGCGACGGATCTGCGGCCCCGGCTGATGTATGACGACCGGGCAAGCCGGGCACTGGCCCGGCACGCCCATGCACTGCAGCGTTTCGATGTCTGCCTGTTGCCAGTGGTGCCGCGTTCACTGGCGTGGACGCGTGTTGCCCTGGCGAATGCGGAAAGAGCGTTGCCGGTGCCTCTGGTGTTGCTCGGGCGCGACCTGAACGCTCCTGCCATACGTGACCTGCTCAGGCTGGGGGCCTCCGATTTCCTGCTGAGCCCGTTCAGTACCGAAGAACTCAAGGCGAGGCTGGTACAGTGGGCAACCAGGCATCGCCAGCAATTCGGTCAGGGGATCGCAAGGTTTCCGTCAGCACACGGCGGACCAGGCACGGGCCAGTCGGGCGCGCCCCGAACCAGCACTCTACCCGGGCGCAGCTGGCCCGTCCCGGCAGCGGTGACCGAATCGGTCGGTGCGTGCAACTATGGGGATGATGCCCGCGCATATCAAGGGCTTCGGGACGCCGCCGACGCAGCGTGGCCATCCGAGGCAGGCAGCACGGGCGCCTGTCGGCGTCCGCGGCCGTCGCCCCAGCTGATCGCGGAGACCGTCCGTCACCTGACCGCACCGCCCCCCGTTGACAACAGCTACCGCGCGACGCGTGCGCGCGTGATCGAGCAGTTCGAGCGCGAGTATGTCACCAGCATGCTGCTGCGCTACCGTGGAAACGTGACGCATGCCGCACGTGCAGGCAACCAGGATCGCCGTGCATTCTGGCAGCTGATGCGGAAGTACCGCATTGCTTCGGCCGACTTCCGCACGGGGCGTTCGGCCCGGGCAGAACCACGCGGGTAAAATCGACCGATTGAACTCGATTGGGGGTATTGTCCGTGTCCTATCCTGTTTTGCGTAACGATGTGTTCCTGCGGGCACTACTGCGTCAGCCGGTCGAATACACGCCCGTGTGGCTGATGCGGCAGGCAGGGCGGTACCTGCCCGAATATCGCGCCACACGTGCGCGTGCGGGTTCATTCATGCAGCTCGCCCAGAACGTCGAATTCGCCACGGAGGTTACGCTGCAGCCACTGGAGCGCTTCGGTCTTGATGCGGCCATCCTGTTCTCCGACATCCTGACCATCCCCGATGCCATGGGGCTGGGCCTGAGGTTCGAGGCCGGAGAGGGGCCGCGTTTTGCCCATCCGGTGCAGGATGAAGCTGCGGTCCGCAAACTGGCCGTACCCGATATGGAGGGTCTCCGTTACGTATTTGACGCGGTCTCCAGCATTCGCAAGGCGCTGGACGGCCGTGTGCCTCTGATCGGGTTCGCGGGGAGCCCCTTCACGCTGGCCTGTTACATGGTGGAAGGTGAAGGCACGCGCGAGTACCGCATCATCAAGACGATGATGTACAAACGTCCCGACCTGCTGCATCGCATTCTCGACATCAATGCCCGGGCGGTTGTCCGGTACCTCAACGCGCAGATCGACGCGGGCGCCCAGGCCGTGATGATTTTCGACAGCTGGGGCGGTGTACTGGCCGATGGTGCCTACCAGGCGTTCTCGCTGGCGTACATGCAGCAGGTCCTTGCCGGGTTGAAGCGCGAGAGCGAAGGCCGGCGAGTGCCTTCGATCGTGTTCACGAAAGGAGGCGGGCTCTGGTTGGAGGATATTGCTGCGGCGGGCAGCGACGCCGTCGGCGTCGATTGGACCGTCAGCCTGGCCAAGGCGCGGGCGCGCGTGGGGCACCAGGTTGCGTTGCAGGGAAATCTTGATCCCATGGCGCTGTTCGCCGACCCGGATCAGGTGAGCGCGGAAGTCCGGCGTGTGCTCGACGCCTTCGGCCCGGTAACGCCAGGATATGGCCACGTGTTCAACCTCGGTCATGGAATTTCCCAGTTCACGCCGATCGAGTCGGTGGCAGCGCTGGTGGAAACCGTGCACGAGTACAGCCGGCATCTGCACCAGCCGGTTGCCGGGCCAGCGAGGACGTAAGCGGTCCGGGCGGCGGTAATGCACCGTTCGCGTGCGCCGTGCGTACCGCTATCCCCGAATTTGTGCACAAGCGGGCGCGGAATCAGGCTTTTCCCTGAGTTCGTTATCCAGCAACTGATATTGTTTCATAAGTTGCTGATTTAAAAGTAATTTCATCAAATATGACGGGAGCTTCTCAAGGCGGACAATTTTGTGGTAAGCGCGTTTATCCAAGCTTGTTCTGAGATTTTCCCCAAAGTTATCCACAGGCGGCGATTTTCCAGAGAAAGGCTGTGGGTTAGCAAAAAATTCGAGAATTTACTTCAAGTGCGGATCACATGACGGGAGAGGTGCAAACGCAGTGGGCAAGGGTGGTGCTCGATGTTCCGTTGCCCGGACCCTTCGACTACAGCGTTTCAGCGCCCGTCGCCATTGGCAGCCGAGTGATCGTCCCGTTCGGCCAGCGCCAGATGATCGGCATCGTCGTGGCGCTGCCCCCGAGCCCGTCCGTCCCTGCTGACCAGGTGCGGGCGGTCGAGCAGGTGCTCGATGATCTGCCGCCGTTGCCGGCGGACTGGCTGCGGTTGTGTGCATTTGCCGCCGAGTACTACCATCGGCCCTTGGGCGAGGTCATGTTGCCGGCATTGCCGCCACCGTTGCGCAAGGTGTCGGCATATCGTGGCAAGCGTGCGGGCGGGGGGCCGGTCGCGCGTCTTGATGCGCGCCAGCGCAGACGCGGTACTTTCGCCGTGAAACCGTTTGGCGACGACGCAGAGGCGCGGCATGTCCCGATCGTGCCCAATACGGCGCAGCAGGAAGCCATAGCCGCCATTACCGCCCAGCAGGGCTATGGAGTGTTCCTCCTGCATGGGGTTACGGGCAGCGGCAAGACCGAGGTCTATCTGCATGCCATTGAAGCCGCGTTGCGCCAGGGTCGCCAGGCGCTGCTGCTGGTGCCCGAAATCAACCTCACGCCACAGCTGCTGCAGGTGCTGGTGAACCGGCTCGAAGCCATTGCAGGCGGCAGTGGGGTGGCGGTCCTGCACAGTGGCCTCTCGGACGGCGAACGGCTGCAGGCCTGGCTCGCTGCAATGCGCGGAGATGCGCGTATCGTGCTCGGCACACGGCTGGCCGTGCTCACTCCCCTGGCCGAGCCCGGCCTGATCATCGTGGACGAGGAGCACGATACTTCGTACAAGCAGCAGGAAGGACTGCGCTATTCCGCGCGTGACCTGGCCATCTGGCGTGCACATGATCTCGACATCCCCGTCGTACTGGGATCGGCCACGCCCTCGCTGGAAACCTGGCAGCGCGCGCGGCAGCAACGCTATCGGCTGCTGAGCCTGCCGGTGCGTGCTGTCGGCGGGGGGTTGCCTGAGGTCAGGCTGGTAGACACGCGGCGCCAGCAGCTGCAGCAGGGGCTGTCACCGCAGCTGATCGATGCCATGGAAACCCGACTGCAGGCAGGACAGCAGGCGCTGGTGTTCATCAACCGGCGAGGGTACGCTCCCGTGTTGCATTGCCCTGCGTGCGGCTGGATGAGTCGGTGCAACCGCTGCTCGGCCTATCGGGTACTGCACCGGTCGACGCAAGGGGCGGTGCTGCGTTGCCACCATTGCGGCGGGCAGGAGCGGGTGATGCGTGCCTGTCCCGACTGCGGCAACCAGGATCTGCATCCCATGGGGCGGGGCACCCAGCGAGTAGAAGAGTTCCTGCAGCAACGTTTCCCGCAGGCGTGTATCGCACGCATCGATGCCGACAGCACGCGCCTCAAGGGCAGCGCCGAGAACCTCTTCGCGCGCGTACATGCGGGAGAGATAGACCTGCTGGTGGGCACCCAGATGGTGGCCAAAGGTCACGACTTCCGGCACCTGGGGCTGGTGGGCGTGCTGAATGCCGATGCCATGCTGTTCTCGCACGATTTCCGGGCGCCAGAACGGCTGTTTGCCCAGCTGATGCAGGTGGCGGGCCGGGCCGGCCGGCACGTGCATGGTGCCGAAGTGCTGATCCAGACCGATTACCCCGATCAGCCTGTGTACCAGGCGCTGATCCGGCACGATTACGACGGGTTTGCCGACTACTCGCTGCGTGAGCGCGAGGCTGCCGGGCTGCCACCTTTTTCCTATCAGGCCCTGCTTACTGCAGAAGCGCGCGAACTGGCGCAGGCGCTGAGCTTTCTGGCGGAAGCGCGCACCCTGGCCGAAGCGCTATGCAACCGGGAAGATACCGCCGAGCTCGCGCGCCGGGTTAGCCTGTATGATCCGGTCCCGTTGCGCATCGTGCGGGTCAAGCATGTCGAGCGGGCGCAACTGCTGGTCGAAAGCCGGAATCGGCCCGCGTTGCAGCGTTTCCTGCGGCTGTGGCTCGACCAGTTCGCCACGCTGTGCTCCTCGCGCCGCGTACGCTGGCACCTCGAAGTGGATCCCCTGGAGATTTGATGTCTTCTATGACTGTGCCTGGTTCGTCAACAGCGGGGCTCAACCCTGCCCAGCGCGAAGCCGTGTTGTATCTGGATGGCCCGTGCCTGGTTCTCGCGGGCGCGGGCAGCGGCAAGACGCGGGTGATTACGCAGAAAATCGTCTATCTGATCGCGGAGTGCGGTTACGCCGCCAACAGTATCGCGGCGCTCACGTTTACCAACAAGGCAGCGCTGGAGATGGGGCAGCGCGTGCAGGGTGCGTTGGGGAGCTGGCGCGCCAACGGCGTCACCATCAGTACGTTTCACGCGCTGGGGGTGCGCCTGTTGCGTGAAGAGGCGCGGCTGCTCGGCCTCAAGCCACAGTTTTCCATTCTGGATGCCGACGACAGTCTGGCCATCATCCAGGATTTGCTGGCGACTACGGACAAGGCCATACTGCGCAGCGTGCAGCACACGATTTCCTTGTGGAAGAATGCGCTGGTTGAGCCCGAAGAGGCTGAACGGCTGGCCTCCAGTGCGACGGAAGCGGATGCGGCACGCGTGTACCGCAGTTATCGCGATACCCTGCACGCCTACCAGGCGGTCGATTTCGACGATCTGATACGCCTGCCGGTGCGCCTGCTGGAGGAGAACGCCGAGGCGCGCGAACGCTGGCAGTCGCGCGTGCGCTACCTGCTGGTGGACGAGTATCAGGACACCAACGTGTGCCAGTATCGCCTGGTGCGTTTGCTGACCGGCCCGCGCGCCATGTTCACGGCGGTAGGCGACGACGACCAGGCCATTTATGCCTGGCGCGGCGCCACTATCGAAAACCTTGCGCGGCTCACCAAAGACTACCCGTCGCTGAAAGTCATCAAGCTCGAGCAGAACTACCGCTCGGTCCAGCGCATTCTCGAGGCCGCGAACGCGGTCATCGCGAACAACCCCAAGCTGTTCGAAAAGCGCCTGTGGTCGAACCTGGGGGTGGGGGACACGATCACGGTGTGGTCGGCGGACGACGAGGAAGCGGAAGCGGAAAGCATCGCCATGCGCATTTCCGCAGCCCGCTTCGAGCGCCGGTGCCAGTGGCGGGACTTTGCCGTGCTGTACCGGAGCAACCACCAGGCAAGGGTCATCGAGCAGGCACTGCGCAATCTCAAGATTCCTTACACCGTGTCGGGCGGCCAGAGCTTCTTCGACAAGTCCGAAGTGCGTGACGTCATCGCCTATCTGCGGCTGATCGTCAATGATGACGACGACCCGGCGTTCATCCGCGCCATCACTACGCCAAAACGTGGCATCGGCCGGGCCACGCTGCAGGCCCTGGGCAACTACGCGGCGCGCCGCCAGGTGTCGCTTTTCGCGGCGGTGTTCGAGCATGGGCTGGCAAGCGAGCTGCCGGAGCGGCCCGCACGCCTGTTGCGCGAGTTCGGCGAGTTCATCCAGCGCATGCAATGGCGCGCTGGTCGTGGGGCGCCCGCTGGCACGACCGCGCCATCGCGCGAGCCGGCGGGACCCATCCTGGAAGACCTGATCAAGGCCATAGGCTACGAGCAGTATCTTTACGACACTTTCGACGAGCGTGCTGCCCAGACGCGCTGGCAGAACGTGCGCGACCTGATCGACTGGCTGAAGCGCAAGGCCGAAGACGATGATCTCGGCGTGCTGGAGCTGGTACAGCACGTCGCACTGATCACCATGCTGGAGCGGGCCGATGATGAGGAGCCCGACGCCGTGAAGCTCTCCACACTGCACGCCGCGAAGGGGCTCGAGTTTCCGCACGTGTTCATGGCCGGGGTAGAGGAGGGCCTGCTGCCGCACTTGGGCAAGGACGACGAAGAAGGTGATCCCGAAAAATCGGGCGAATCGCTCTCCGAGCGTATTCAGGAAGAACGTCGCCTGATGTATGTCGGGATCACGCGAGCACAGCGCACCCTGCAGATCAGCTGGTGCAAGCGCCGACGGCGTGCGCGCGAGGAGCTCGTGCGCGAGCCTTCGCGCTTCATTGCGGAAATGGGTCTGGGGGGTGAGGCGATTGCCGACCCGGATGCGGGCCTGAGCCCCAGGCAACGTCTCAGTGCGCTCAAGGCCCTGCTCACAAAAGGATCATAGTGCCGCGTGCGGACACCTGCTACATTTGGCCGACAGGGCAGGGGAGTCGCTCGCGGTTACAGGCATGCGGTGCCAGTGCCACCGCGTGGTCGACGTGCCGGGGCGGGCACCGTATCGAGATATCTGAAATCGGGAAAGCATGCATATGTTCCAACTGGCGTCTCGCGTCAACCAGATCGAACCGTTTCATGTAATGGAACTCGTCAAGCGTGCAGCCGCGCGCGAGGCAGCAGGTCACGATGTAGTTCACCTCAGCATTGGTGAGCCGGACTTCACGGCCATTCCGGCGGTGGTGGATGCCCTGGAGCAGGCAGTGCGCGCGGGCAACACGCAGTACACCGCTGCGGTAGGTATTTCGGCCTTGCGCGAGGCCATCGCCGCCTTCCATGAAAGCCATCTCGACGCCAGGGTGGACCCCGCCCGCATCATCGTCACCGCCGGCGCATCTGGCGCGTTGCATCTGGCGTGCACCGCCCTGCTCAACCCCGGCGACGAAGTGCTGATGGCCGATCCCACCTATCCCTGCAATCGCCACATCGTGACCGCGACGGGCGGTGTGCCGCGACTGATCCCGGCGGGGCCCGAGGCGCGGTTCCAGCTATCGGCTTCTGCCGTGCAGCAGGCCTGGACGGAACGCACGGCTGGCGTAATCGTGGCTACCCCGGGCAATCCCACGGGTACTTCGATCGCACCCGAAGCGTTGGCCGACATCGTCGCCGCCGTGCGCGAACGCAACGGGTTCTGCATCGTCGACGAGATCTACCTGGGCCTGAGCTACGACCACCCGCGACGGTCGGCTGCATGGCTCGGGGACGACATCATCCTCGTCAACAGCTTCTCCAAGTACTTTCACATGACCGGGTGGCGGCTGGGCTGGCTGGTGGTTCCGCCACGCCTGATTGGTGCCTTCGAAAAGTTGGCACAAAATCTCGTCATCTGCGCGCCAGCCCCGGCGCAGCATGCTGCACTTGCGTGTTTCACCCCGGAAGGGCTCGCAGAATTCGAGCGGAGGCGCGAGGCATTCCGCCAGCGACGCGACTACCTGTTGCCGGAGTTCGAGCGCCTGGGGTTGCGTGTACCGGTCAGCCCCGATGGTGCATTCTACATATATGCCGACATTACCGCCCACGCCGCCGACAGCCGTGAGTTTGCCGATCGCCTGCTCGAGCAGATCGACGTGTGCGCGGTACCGGGCATGGATTTCGGCATGCACGACGTGGGGCGCTACATGCGGTTCTCATATGCCAACAGCATGGAACGCCTGCAGGAAGCCATCCGGCGCATGGAGCGCCTGCTGCTTGCGTAACTCGTGAGGCGGAACGCATCATGGCACGCCTGGCGCGACTCTTTTGCCCGGATGTTCCACACCTGCTGCAGGCGCGGGTTGAGGCTGGCTCACAGCCGGTCACGGTGCCGGTGCTCGACGCCTGGGCCAAATGGCTCGAACAGGAAAGCCAGGCCAGGGGCATTTCGGTGCATGGCTGGGCCTTCATTCCAGAAGAAATCCTGTTGCTGGTCACGCCGCGCGATGCGGACAGCCTGCGGCATCTCATGCAGACCCTCGGGCGCCGGATCGCCCGTCAGCGCGGGGGCGGCAAGGTCTTTGCGGGCCGCTATCGCTCGGCACTGATCGAGCCCGGCGCGTGGGTGCTTCCTACTCTGGTCTGGCTGGAATCGGCTCCGGTACGGCATGGACTGGCCACGGATCCCGAGCACTGGCGCTGGTCGTCGGCGCGTGCGCATACGGGTGCGGGGGTGCAGCTTTGGCTGAGCATGCATGCCGATTACTGGCGTTGCGGCAACACGCCGTACGAGCGGCAGGCGTACTATCGCAACCTGATCCACGAAGGGCTGGCTCCGGCGATGGCCGACCGCATCGAGGCGACATTGGCAGGTCAGTGGGCGTTGGGGAGCGAGAGTTTCATCGAACGCGTGGAACAGCGTGCGAGTCGGCGGGTAACGCCGCGCTCCAGAGGACGTCCGCGGTCCATTGAGAAAGCGCCGCCCGCGGCTGATTCGGCTGGCTAGGCCTGCCCAGGACGTGCCCGAACCGCACGAGGCCGCGGTTCATCTGGACGGCACGTGCATGGGCGCGGCCGTTACGAGGTGGCCTTGCGCGTGAGGGCGTGGTACTTCTGTAGCAACTGTTCGGGGGTTTCGTGCCAGTCGGGATGGGTGATGATGCATTCCACCGGACATACGACACGGCATTGGGGCTCACTGTAATGTCCTGCGCACTCGGTACAGCGGGCAGGGTCGATTTCGTAGATCTCGGGCCCCATGCTGATCGCGTCGTTGGGGCACTCGGGCTCGCATACGTCACAGTTGATGCATTCGTCGGTGATCGTCAAAGCCATGTCGTGGTATTTCCGTGATGCACTGCTGCCGGCGGAACCGATGCGGCCGCCCAAGGGGCCAGCGGGGCGAAAACCTGCGGCGGGCATGCGCCTGGCAGATTGCGTTCAAGGCGCCGTGGCCGTGCTGCAACTCCCCGCGGCAGGGCGGCCAGGCGTTTCAGTCGTCACCGCGTAGCGGCCCTCCAAGCTGTTGGACTTTCAGTTGGAGCCAACGTTCCACCGAAGGGAAAACGAATTTGCTGACATCGCCGCCCATCATGGCGATTTCGCGCACGATGGATCCGGATATGAACTGGTACTGGTCGGACGGGGTGAGGAACATGGTCTCTACATCCGGCAGCAGGTAGCGGTTCATGCCCGCCATCTGGAATTCATATTCGAAGTCGGAAACGGCACGCAACCCCCTGAGAATGACGCGCGCGTTCTGGGCCCGTACGAAGTCCTTCAGCAACCCGCCGAAGCTGGCAACCTCGACGTTGGGATAGTGGCCGAGAACCTCGCGGGCAATGTCAACCCTTTCCGAAACGCTGAAAAAGGGCTTCTTGGCAACACTATGCGCCACACCGACCACGACCTTGTCAAAGATGGCCGATGCGCGTCGGACCAGGTCTTCATGACCACGGGTGAGAGGATCAAACGTGCCGGGATAAACGGCAACAATCATTGGGGTCTCCTTACATTCGCGCAGCAGACAAGCCGCCGGCATGATGAAAAGCGTCCAGCCCTCTCCTTCTGGTACTGGGACGCCGGTTCGCAGTGCTCGCCAGCATGATGAGAACAGGAATTATTGCTGATTTTTGCATCGCAGCAAATCCCTCGGCGGCACTTGCCCGCGGGAGCCCGGGACTTGCGCCGGACCGTGGCAGGCATGCCGGCGCCTCAGTAGAAGAACCTGACTTGGGAAGCCAGATTAATACAAATCTGGCGTGTGGTCAGCGGCTATCGGGGGAGTTCTCATCGTTGCTCGACTCCGCGCCGGATGGCGTCGTCGCAGGCACAGGGTCTGCAGTGGGAGTCGTGGCAGGCTGCAGTAGGTAGAAGTGCACGGCACCGGCCCGGTCGGTACGCACGAGGGCGAAGCCGGAGGGTAGGGCCAGGGCCTCGCCCGCCTCCACGTACAGCAGGCCGTGGGGTCGCAGGGCGCGGCTGGCCAAGTGCAAGAGTTCGGCGTAGCGCGCCTGGTCGAACGGCGGGTCGAGAAAAATGACGTCATAGTGATCGGTCGTACCCTGGATGAACGAGTAGGCGTTGCGCCGGTGCACGGCCGCATTGGTTGCACCGAGCCGTGCGAGCACCGCATCCAGCGAAGCCGCGGCCCGGGGATCGTGTTCGACGAAGGTGACATGCCCGAATCCGCGCGAAAGCGCCTCCATGCCCAACGCGCCCGTACCGGCGAACAGGTCCAGCGCGCGCAGTTCGGCGAAGTCGTGGTCGAACAGATGGGCGAGCCAGTTGAACAGCGTTTCCCGCACACGGTCAGGGGTTGGACGCAGGCCGGGCGCGTCGATCACCGGCAGTAGCGTGCGGCGGAAACGTCCGCCAATGATGCGCACGCGATGGCTCTGACCTTTGCTGCCCGCGGGCCGGGCTGGTCGGGAAGTGCGAGGTTTCAAAGGCGTGCTCCTGTGGTTGATGCGGGCGAAGATCATACCCTTGCCGCTGGCAGCTGCGGCGCAGGTGCGACCTGGGTTGAGCGGCGGCATGCCGTGGTGGCCCGCAGGGCGGTTTGCCGGATCGCCGCATCATAAAGCGATATCATCAGGGCATTGGCCGCCATTTTTGCAGATCAGCACTATGTTCAGGTTTTTTCGCAGGAAGCAACGTTCTCAAGAGGTCCAGCCGACTCCCGAACAATCCGGGGGGTCGGGAGCACCCGCCGATGATATGGCCGCTGCCGTAGCGGACGAAGCGGCCGGCGTGCCAGCGGCCGAAGCCGAAAGCGCGCAGCAGGAGCCGTCGTCCCCGGCAGTACACGAGGGCGTACACCCGCCGGCGGGTGCGGTTGCGCCCGAAGCGGCAGGCGTTGATGCAGGGTCCACAGAGCCGTCGGCGGTGCACGCGCCAACCGTGAGCGAAAGCACCTGGCCAGCTACGGCAACCGCTGCACCAGCGGAACCGGCGGGTGCCGCGGCCGTGGCTCCGGTGCCGCAGCGCGAGGGGCCGCCGTCCGTCGCGGCCCAACCCGCCACCCCTGCAACCGTCGGTGCAGAGGGCGCCGAGCCGGCGGCCCTGGTAGGAGGCGCTCCGGTCGAGCGGCCAGGCGAGCGGCCGCGCCGTTTCCTTCTGCCGCGCGCGCCGGAAAAGACGGGGGCGCCGGAACCGTCCCGCAAGTCGTGGCTTGACCGCCTCAGGAGCGGTCTGTCGCGCACCGGCCAGTCGTTCGCAGGGCTGTTTTCAGGTGTCCGGGTCGATGAGTCGCTGTTCGAAGAGCTGGAAACCGCACTCATCATGTCGGACGCGGGCATGGAGGCCACCGCCAAGCTGCTGGAGGCATTGCGTGCGCGCGTGCGCGGGGAGCGCATCGACGATGGCCAGAAGGTAAAGCAGGTGTTGCAGGAACTGCTGACCGAACACCTGACCCCGTTGCAGCACGGGTTCGATATCGATCGTGGCCGGCCACTCGTCATCATGATCGCGGGGGTGAACGGCGCTGGCAAGACCACCTCGATCGGCAAGCTCGCGCGCACCTTCCAGGCGTGTGGCAAGAGCGTGTTGCTCGCGGCGGGCGACACCTTCCGCGCTGCGGCGCGCGAGCAGCTGGTCGAGTGGGGTGAGCGCAACAACGTGGCGGTGATTGCCCAGCGCGAAGGGGCAGACCCTGCGGCCGTGGCTTTCGATGCGGTACAGGCGGGCAAGGCGCGTGGCGTGGACATCGTCATGATCGACACGGCTGGCCGCCTGCCGACACAGCTGCACCTGATGGCGGAGCTGCAGAAGATCCGTCGGGTTCTGGGCAAGGCCGATCCGTCTGCTCCGCATGAGGTTCTGCTGGTCGTCGACGGCAACACGGGCCAGAATGCGTTGGCCCAGATCAAGGCGTTCGATGATGCGTTGTCGTTGACGGGGCTGGTGGTGACCAAGCTCGACGGGACGGCGAAGGGCGGCATCCTGGCGGCGGTGGCAGCCGGCTCGCAGGGCGTGCGGCCGGTGCCGGTGTACTGGATCGGCGTGGGCGAAGGGCCGGAAGACCTGCAGCCCTTCGTTGCATCCGAGTTCGCACAAGCGATGCTGGGCAACGACTGACCGGCGCGCCCGCACCGCAAGGCTCGCGAGGGTACCCCGTAGGGCGGGCCGAACCAGCGCCTGGCCGTCAGCTGGCCGGCGCCCCCGGGTTCTCGATCAATGCTGATGGGTCTGCTGGCCTACCGTTGCCGGCGCCTGCAGCAGGCATTGCGCGTCAACGTAGCCGTCGGCACCGAAAAGAAAACGAACATCGATGCGCTCGCCGACAACCAGCTTGCCTGCCGGCTGTTCAAGCATGGCGTGATAGCCGCCCGGCTTGAACTCAAGCGAGCCCTTGGCCGGGACGGTGACGTCGGACGTGTGCTGCATGCGCGCCATGCCGTCCTTCTTGACGGTTTCGTGCAGCATGGTCGTGCGGAACGCCGGAGTCTCGATACCTGTCAGTCTGACCGCTTGGTCGCGCTGGTTCTCGACGACAAAGTATCCCGCGGAAGGCAGATTGGCGGGCATGGCGCGTACCCAGCAGTCACGTACGCTGACCTGCGGGATGGCCTGGGCACTGGCCGAGCTCGCCGCGGCGGGGGCGGCCGCTGGGTGAGCGTGCACCGGGCCAGGGTGATGCTGGCCCGCGTGGGCGAACGCGGCTACGGGAAGGCTCATGGAAGCGACAAGCGCAAGAAGGGACGCCTTATGATGGGTGGCTGACATGTCTTTCATCCTGAAAAAAGTTTCTGTGGGACACGGCTGATGCCGCATCGGGCACGCGGCGCATCGTGGCGTCGGGGCGCGGACCGACACGCCTGGCGGCAATGCCGAGTGCCGAGAACAGCGCCGGTGAATCGCCGATGCGTCCGGGCTGGAAGGGTTGTTGTCAGCCAAGCGGAGGTGCGCGCGACCCCACGGGCGGGCCGCGCAGGCGATCGACACGCAGGGTGTCATCGAACCCCGCATGTACGTAAAGTGGGGCCAGCGCTACACGCACCGGCAGCGCCAGCGGTTGCGGCGGCAGGCAAGGGCTTGCCCCAAACAGGCACCCGGGACAGTCGCCAGAGGTGACAGACGGGTGTTCGGGCGGATCGATGGACACCACCAGCGTGGGGTGCCGTGCATCCACGTCGGCCGGCGCTACCATGTTCTCAAGCCACGCATGCTGCCCGCCGCCGGGCAGGCACAGCGAGAGCTCCAGCAGCAAGCCGCCCGCGCGTGGCATGAACCCTGCGGGCATTGCACTGCGCACGATGAAGGCGAGCAAAGCCAGCCCGAACAGCAGGTACGGCGGGCAGCTCGACAATCGCTGGCGCAGGGTGGATGGCATGGCCAGATTCTAGACGATGGCGGCGGCCACGCGTACACCGTATGCGTGTGATCGATCCGCCATGAACGCATCGGACTGGCCTGACCCAAGGCGGCCCAGGTGCCGGTCAGTCGGGCAAGGTCCCGACGTCACGTTCTCACTGCATGGAGGCACATATGCCAGAGAAACAGAAGCAGTCGCAGGCCGACGATACCCCGCGCGAAGAACAAAAAAGCCATGGAAGCCAGCAGCACCGGACCAAAAAGGAAGGACACACCGACCAGGTGGGCACCGGACAGAACCAGACCAGCCAACGGCATCGGGGCGAGGGGGCACGCCGACCGCGTTGACCGCAACACTCCGTAGGAATCCCCAGCCTTAAGGCCGGGGAGGATGTCAAGGCAGGAGCACCGCAGTGCGCCCGGCAGCGCCTCGGGCGCGCATACAATGCTGAAAGTCCGAGTTTTTTGCTGCGCGCGGGCGTTGTCCCTGGCGCATGCTGCAGGCGCTTTCGCGAACCTTGCCTGGGCGCGCTGCAGTTCCTTTCTTGCCTCCTGCGTGATGATCCTCGTAACCGGCGGCGCCGGGTTCATCGGTGCCAATTTCATCCACCACTGGCGCTCGCTGCGGAGCGAGCCAGTGACCATTCTGGATGCGCTCACGTATGCCGCGAACCCGGCCACGCTGGCCGATCTGACGGGGCTGGGCGATGTGCAGCTGGTCCATGCAGATATCGGCGACCGGGCGGTAGTGGAGAGCGTGCTGGCCACGTACCGGCCCCGCGCGATCGTTCATCTCGCTGCCGAAACCCATGTCGACCGCTCCATCCTCGGGCCGGAGGCCTTCGTTCAGTCCAACGTGGTGGGCACGCAGCGGCTACTGGAATCGACTCGGGCCTATTGGGCGGGGCTGACTCCGGCCGAGCGTTCCGCGTTTCGATTCCTGCATGTCTCTACCGACGAGGTCTATGGTTCGCTCGCCCCTGACGACCCTCCCGCGCACGAATGTTCGCCGTTTCGTCCAAATAGCCCGTATGCTGCATCCAAGGCGGCGGCCGAGCATTTCGTGCGGGCTTATGGGCAAACCTACGGTCTGCCCGTGCTGGTCGTGCGTAGTTCCAACAATTTCGGGCCCTACCAGTTTCCCGAAAAACTGATTCCGCTGATTATCCGGCGTGCGCTCGACGGGGTCAGCCTGCCACTCTATGGTGATGGCCAGCAGGTGCGCGACTGGCTCTACGTGACCGATCATTGTGAGGCACTGGTACGAGTGCTCGAGGCGGGCGAGCCGCACGCGATATACAACGTCGGGGCAGGAGCGCAGCTGACCAACCGTGTCGTGGTGCAGCGGTTGTGCGCGTTGCTGGACGAGCGGCGCCCGCGTCCGGATGGCCGCTCGTACACCGAGCAGGTGGAGTTCGTGCCGGACCGCCCCGGACACGATCGCAGGTACGCCCTCAACACCTCCCGGATCTGCCGGGCTCTAGGGTGGCGGGCGCGCACCGCATTCGACGAAGGACTGCGCGCCACGGTCGACTGGTACCTGGGCCGGCACGACTGGCTCGAACGCACGGGGCGGCAGTCGTACCATCATTGGCCGGTAGCGCTTCCGGACGCGGGAGCCAGCGGAGGGGGCCCGGGAAGCGCTGCCGATCGGACATGACGCAACGAATTCTTCTGCTTGGTGCTGCGGGCCAGCTCGGGCAGGCACTCGTCCCGCAGCTTGCTGCCCTGGGTTCGCTTACGGCATTGACGCGCAGCGAATGCGACCTGTCTCGCGCGGAACAGATCCGGATGGTGGTGCGTACGCTGCGGCCGCATGTCATCGTCAATTCCGCCGCCTACACGGCCGTGGACCTGGCTGAAAGCGAGCCAGAACTGGCGGCGCGGGTAAATGCTGCCGCGCCTGCCGTGCTGGCGGAGGAGGCACGCCGCCTGGACGCCGTGCTGGTGCATTATTCGACGGATTACGTTTTCAGGGGCAACCGGCGCGGCCGGTACCGCGAAACCGACCCGCCCGACCCGGTGAACGTTTATGGCGCCACCAAGCTCGCAGGCGAGGCTGCGGTTCGCACGCATGAGCGGCACCTCATCCTGCGGACCAGCTGGCTGTTTTCACCCCGTCCCCGGAACTTTCTCAGCACCATGCTCGAGTTGGCTGCAGGCCGGGATGCGCTCGAGGTGGTGGCTGACCAGCACGGCACCCCCACCAGCGCCACCTGCGTTGCCACTGCCACGGTGCACATGCTGACGAAACTGCTGGTTCGTGACGGCAGCTTTGGTACCTACCACGTGGCTTGTTCCGGCACGGCTTCGCGCCACGAATATGCACGCTTCATCGTCGCCGAAGCCTGGCGAGCGGGTGCGCGGCTGCGTTGCCGGCCCGAAGACGTGCGGGCGATAATCGGCACCGCGCGCCGCGACCCGGCCGCGCGTCCCGCGAACAGCAGCCTCGACAACCGGCAGGCCATGACGGCTTTCGACCTGCACCTTCCGTGCTGGCATCAGGAGGTGCGCGCTGCAGTACGCGCCTGGCTGATGCAGCGGGGCGGATGGGCCACATGAGGGCCGTGCGCAAGTCGGTGTGTCGCCTGCCGGCTAGTCTGGAGACGGAGGCGTGCAGGTGCGTGGCCGACAACATCGCATTCGAGAGGGACGACCGACGTGAACATCATTCCCGCCCGGCTATCCGGCGTCTTCCTGTTGCAGCCCGTCATGCATCGCGATGCGCGCGGGTTTTTCATGGAGAGCTTCAATCGGCGTGTCTTCGGCCAACTGCTTGGGCTCGAGCCGGAATTTGTCCAGATCAATCATTCGCATTCGCGGAGAGGCGTATTGCGCGGTCTGCACTACCAGATCACGAAACCGCAGGGGAAACTGGTCAAGGTCGTGCGGGGCGAGATCTTTGACGTCGTGGTCGACCTGAGGCCGCAATCGGCCACGTTCGGAACATGGGAATCTTTCCAATTGTCGGAACAAAACCAGAACCAGTTGTGGGTCCCACCGGGGTTCGCCCATGGTTTCGCGGTCGTGTCCGAGGATGCAGACGTCATCTACGGCGTCACCGACTACTACGACCCCGTGGATGAGCGGTGCATCGTATGGAACGACGTTCGGCTGGGTATCCCGTGGCCGGTGCAGCACCCCCTCGTGTCCCGCAAGGATGCGCAAGGCCTGACGTTGGCGCAAGCGGAAGCGGAGATCAGGAACCGCCCGATGGAAGCAGGCCATGGCGCTGCCCGATGAGGATTGGCATGGTATGTACACGGATCGTTACCTGCCACTGGCAGGTACTCGAAGGTTGCGGGATGCGCCCGGCGTGCGCGCTGGGCGCGTTCAGCGCGACGTGGCATTGCCGCGTTTGTCGAGGGGGCACTGGTCGAGGCTGAGTTCGAATATCAGCCACGCGGCCTGTTCGAAATCCTCGACGACATGGTGCGGCTGGCGGTAAGGGCCGCGTTGCCAGGCCGTTTCATTACCGTTGTTGATGAGTACGGTCTGGCACCCTGCGCGTGAGCCGGCTTCGATATCGTCAAGCATGCCACCGATGAACCAGGAACGGGCAAGGTCGATGTCGTGTCGCGCCGCCGCGTTGAGGAGCAGTCCAGGCGCCGGTTTGCGGCAGGCGCAGCGCATGGCGAGACGCGGCACGATGCCATCAGGGTGGTGCGGACAGTAATAATAGCCGGCGAGTTGGGCGCCCGCTTCGGCGAACATGTCGTGCAGGCGGCTGGCCGACCGTTGCAGATCAGATTCATCGCACCAGCCGAGTGCAGCGCCAGGCTGACTGCTGACGACTATGAGGGGATATCCGATTCGATCGAGACGGCGTACCGCCGCGCTCGCGCCCGCGGCAAATGTCATGTGCAGGGGGTCGACACGGGATGGAACGGGCCGCAGCAGCGTCTCGTCCTGCTCAATGAAGATTGCGGGAATCATGGCCATGATGCCTCACATGGAGCAACATCATCTCTTTACGGGAATGAGCGCCTGAGGCTACGGGGCTCCATGCGGAAGTTCCCGCAAGATTTGTTCCGCACCGAAAGCACGCGTGGCGCCCTGCAGTGTTCGCGGCGCTGCGTGTCCTCAGTCGTCGAAAAAGCGCGCAACCGGACGCGGGTCGCGCTGCAGCAGCAGGCGGACCAGGGCCGGGTCGGCCGTATTGCCGCGGTTGAGCATCTCGAGCGTGTCGCTGTCGAGCATGGCACCGGGCACGAGATTGCCGATACGGGCGACCACGCGCATCAACATCATGGGTACCGGCAGAAACAGTGGGCGGGAAGCGATGCCCTGGGCTCGGCGCAGTTCGCTGTAGAACTTGCGCAGGGTCATGGGAATGGGCCCGACCAGAGGAACGGTACTGGCGGGCAATTCGGGGGTCTCTACCAGGGTGACGATGGACTGCACCACGTCGTTGACGTGAACCGGCTGAACCCGTTGCTCGCCGTTGCCTGGCAACGGAATCACTGGCAGGCGTGCGAGGGTGGAGAACAGGCGAGCGCTGGTTCCTCCCTTGCCGAACACCAGTGCGGGCTGGACGATGACGTGTTCGATCGGCAGGTGGCGGAGATAGTCGTCGGCCGCACGTTTGCTGCGGTGATACTCCGAGCGTGCTTCGGCGTCGGCGCCAAGTGCGGAGATCTGCACGATGCGGCGCACGCCTGACTGCACGCATGCATCGAACAGTGCGACCGGCGCGGCGTAATGGACGGCATGAAAGCGCTGGCGGCGGGTCTGCTGCAGGATGCCGACGGCGTTGATGACGACGTCGTACGGCGCCGCGTCGGCATCGGCCTCCGCGCGAGGAAACAGGGGCGCCCAGGCAGAGCGGGTAGCGGCGGCGTTGAAGTCGACCGGGTGGCAATGCAGGCCCGGCACGGATTGCGCGGCCACGGCTGGATTGCGGACGGCTCCGGTAACCACATGCCCGTGGTCAATCAGGGTTCGCGCAACCCGCCTGCCGATGAAGCCTGTCGCACCAGTGATGAGAATGTTCATGCATTTCACCTCACTTTCCCGTGCCGGCCACCGAGTGCTGCAACGCGGTGTACCATGTCGCAGCAGCGGGACGCCGCCGCGGGCAGCTATGTCATCTCGCGCAGCCGGTGCCGTTGCAGTTTCCCGCTTTCGGTGCGTGGCAATGTATCAACAAATACGATGCTGCGTGGGTACTTGTACGGGGCAATCTGCTGCTTCACGAAATTCTGCAGTTCAGCCACGAGGGTGTCGCTGCCCTCGTAACCCGGCTTGAGCACCACGTAGGCCCGGATGATCTGGCCGCGTTCCTCGTCCGGCACGCCGACCACACCACATTCCGACACCGCCGGATGAGCCAGCAGGGCCCATTCCACCTCCGGGGCAGAGACGTTGTAGCCCGAAGTGAGGATCATGTCGTCGACACGGGCAACATAGTACACGTAGCCGTCCTCGTCCATGCGGCAGGCATCGCCCGGCAGGTTCCAGCCCTGGCGGACATAGTTGCGCTGGCGCGGATCGGCCAGGTAGCGGCAGCCGGTGGGGCCCTTGACGGCGAGCAGGCCGATCTCGCCCGGTGGCAAGGGGTTCATGTTCTTGTCGACGATCATTGCCTTGTAGCCGGGCAGGGCACGGCCGATGGCTCCAGGACGGTAATCTTCTGGTCCCGATGCGATGTAGATGTGGATCATCTCGGTGCCCCCGATACCGTCGTGGATTTCGATGCCGGTTGCTTCGCGCCATCTGCGGCGCGTGTCTTCGGGAAGCGGTTCACCCGCCGAAACCGCCTTTTTCAGGCTGGGAACGGGATGCTCGGCAATCTGGGCCGCCATCTGGCGGTAACCAGTGGGCGAGGTGAAACAGATGGTGGCCTGGTACTGCTGGATCGAGCGCAACAGCAGCTCGGGCGACAACCGTTCGAGCAGCACCGTGCTCGCGCGCGCCCACAACGGAAAACACAGCAGGCCGCCCAACCCGAAGGTGAAGGCCAGTGGCGGGGTACCAATGAAGACATCTGACGGTTCGGGTTTCAGGCAATGGCGTGGAAAGACTTCGCACATGGCCATGACGTCGCGATGGAAGTGGATCGTGCCCTTGGGCGTGCCGGTGGTACCCGAGGTGAAACCGATGAGTGCCGGATCGGTTGCCGCCGTAGGCACGGCATCGAACGTATCGGGCTTGGCTGCTGCCAGGGGTTCAAGCGTGCCGCCATCGCCGTAGTACAGGACATGCTGGACACCCGGCTGTTCGGCGCAGGCCTGCTCGAGTTCCGCAGCGAGCGCGCGGTCGCAAAGCACATGGGTGACCTTTGCCTGCCGGATGATCTCCTTGAGTTCCTTGGCGCGCAGCAGTGGCATCGTGCCGACCGCGACGCCTCCGGCCTTGAACACCGCGAGCCAGCAGGCGCCCAGCATGGGCGTATTGCCGCCCCGGAGCAGGACGCGATTGCCCGGCACCAGCCCCATGTCTTCGACCAGTACCCGTGCGAGGCGGTTGACCTGCTGCTGCAGCTGCCGGTATGTCCAATGAACGCCGGCACCCATCATGGCGGGGCGCTCGCCATGGCCTTCGGCCACCGCCTTGTCGAGCAGTTCGGTAGCGGCATTCAGCTGGTCGGGAAACTGCAGCTCGGGAGTCTCGAACAGCAGCTCGGGCCACTCTTCGGCGGGTGGCAGATTGTCGATGACGAAAGTGTCGATGTGTGCGGTATATGACATGGTCAGGGTATGCGAAAGGTGAAGACCGGAAGCCAACCGCGCCATTCTGCGCGCGCCCGTTGCGTGAAGAGGACGTAGCCCGTCGGGACGAGGGCCGCAAGCACGGGCGACAGCATGCGATGAATGAGCTGGATGGGCGCGAAACGATGGAGCGGACCCGCACAAGGCGATGTGGCTGTCTCCTCCGGTTGCAGGTAGTTATGGATATCAGTAGTTCGCTCTTAAATATTTGACTTCATTCGTTCAGTTGTCAAGTAATCCCGAAGGTCGACCGAGCGCGTGGCAGCATGGCAGGATCGCGGCGCGGATTAGGGTTTGTACTGATAAAGTGCGGATGCGGGGAGCTCGGGAAATTACCTGCCGGGAAAAGCGGAAAAAGGTGTTGCGGGTGCCCATCAGCGTGGGTAGAATGCGCACATAATACTTTAGAACTAAACTAATAGGCCCATCCGCAGCTGTCTGGCGCGCGCAGCACGGTCTGCCCTGCGGGCGTACCCAACACAACATGCACCGGAGTCAATATGAAAATCGTCTGTATAGGTGGTGGCCCGGCCGGCCTTTACTTCGCCATGCTGATGAAAAAGCAGGACCCTGGGCACGACATTACCGTCATTGAACGCAACCGCCCCTATGACACTTTCGGGTGGGGTGTGGTGTTCTCCGACCGGACCCTCGACAACCTGCGCGAGGCCGACGAGAAAACCGCCAGCCAGATCCTCGACGCGTTCAATCACTGGGACGACATCGACATCCACATCCGCGGGCAGACCATCCGCTCCACCGGCCATGGCTTCTGCGGTATCGGGCGCAAGCGGCTGCTGAACATCCTCCAGGAGCGCTGCGAGGAGCTGGGCGTCAGGCTGGTCTTCGAAACCGAAGTCAAGAGCGACACGGAGTTTCCCGATGCCGACCTGATCATCGCCAGTGACGGTATCAACAGCCAGATCCGGACGAAGTACGCCGACACATACAAGCCCGACATCGACCTGCGCAAGTGCCGCTTTGTCTGGCTGGGCACGAACAAGCTGTTTGATGCCTTCACCTTCGCATTCGAAGAAACCGAGTGGGGATGGTTCCAGGCGCACGCCTACCGTTTCGATGCCGATACATCCACCTTCATCGTCGAGACGCCCGAGGAAGTCTGGCGCAAGGCGGGCCTCGAGAACATGTCGAAGGAAGAGGGCATCGAGTTCTGCGAGAAGCTGTTCGCGCGTTACCTCGACGGACACAAGCTGATGTCGAATGCGCGTCACCTGCGCGGCTCGTCGCAGTGGATCAAGTTCCCCCGTGTCCTGTGCGAGTCGTGGGTGCACCACAACGGTCGCGCGCCGGTGGTGCTCATGGGCGACGCCGCGCATACGGCACATTTTTCCATCGGTTCGGGCACCAAGCTGGCGTTCGAAGACGCCATCGAACTTACCCGCTGCATCGGCGAAACGCCCGACGACCTCACGGGCGCACTGCAACGTTACCAGGATGAGCGCAGCGTTGCCGTGCTGCGGCTGCAGAACGCGGCGCGCAACTCCATGGAATGGTTCGAAAACGTCGAAAGGTACGTCAGCCTGCCGGTCGAACAGTTCGCCTATTCCCTGCTGACGCGCAGCCAGCGCATCAGCCACGAAAACCTGCGCCTGCGCGACCAGCACTACATCGAGGATTTCGAGTCGTGGTTCGCGCGTCGATCCGGCATCGATACCTCCGTCCGCAAGCAGTCCGTCCCGCCGATGTTCACGCCGTACACGGTGCGTGGTGTCACGCTCAAGAACCGGGTGGTCGTGTCGCCCATGGCACAGTATTCCTGCGTCGATGGCCTGCCCGCCGACTACCACATGGTCCACCTGGGCGCACGGGCCATGGGCGGCGCCGGCCTGGTCATGACCGAAATGACCTGCGTTTCTCCTGATGCGCGCATTACTCCGGGCTGCCCGGGTATCTGGAATGACGAACAGCGCGATGCCTGGAAGCGCATCGTCGACTTCGTGCACGCCAGCACCGATGCGAAGATCGGCGTGCAGCTGGGGCATGCAGGTGCCAAAGGCGCCACGAAGGTAGCCTGGGAAGGCATCGACATGCCGCTGGAGCACGGTGGCTGGGAGCTCATTTCCGCATCGCCCCAGCAGTACCTGGATGGGATCAGCCAGTGGTCGCGTGCCATGACGCGCGACGACATGCAGCGTGTGCTCGACGACTTCGTACAGGCCACCCTACGGGCGAACGAAGCCGGATTCGACTGGCTGGAGCTGCACTGCGCACACGGCTACCTGCTTTCATCGTTCATCTCGCCGCTCACCAACCAGCGCACCGACGAATACGGCGGGTCGCTTGAAAACCGCGTGCGGTATCCCCTCGAGGTGTTCGCGGCAATCCGCAGGGTGTGGCCGCAAGACAAGCCCATCTCGGTGCGCATTTCGGCACACGACTGGGTCGAGGGAGGCACCACGCCCGACGACGCGGTGCAGATTGCACGCTTCTTCAAGGAGGCTGGCGCCGATGTCATCGACGTGTCGTCCGGGCAGGTCAGCAAGAAGGAAGCGCCAGTGTACGGCCGCATGTTCCAGACTCCGTTCTCCGATCAGATCCGCAACGAGGCGGGCATTCCCACCATCGCGGTCGGCGCCATTTCCGAGGCAGACCACGTCAACAGCATCATCGCCGCCGGCCGTGCCGATCTTTGCGCGATCGCCCGACCGCATCTGGCGAACCCGGCCTGGACGCTCATGGAAGCGGCCAAGATCGGGTATCTCGACATCGAATGGCCCAAGCAATATCGTTCTGCCAAAATGCAGCTCGAACGCAACATCGAGCGCGAGCGGGCAGCCGCCGCGCAGTTCGAGCGAACCATGTTGGCAAAGAGGGCGTAATGGGTTTATCGGAATCCCTGCAGGGGCGTCATGCCCTGGTTACGGGCGCGGGTCGCGGCATCGGTGCCGCGATCGCGCGCATGCTCGTCGCCGAAGGGGCGCACGTGTCATTACTCGGGCGCAACCGGCAGGCGCTTGAACAACTGGCCACCAGCCTTCCCGACGGGCGCGCCAATGCTGTCGTGGCCGATGTCACCGACCCCGGGCAGGTGCGAGCGGCTTTCGACGCAGCGCGGGCCCGCTTCGGGCCGGTCGTCGTACTCATCAACAACGCCGGACAGG
Organism: uncultured Pigmentiphaga sp.; assembly: GCA_937891425.1. GTDB lineage: Bacteria > Pseudomonadota > Gammaproteobacteria > Burkholderiales > Burkholderiaceae_B > Verticiella. The sequence goes on along the minus strand of CALAGD010000098.1, from coordinate 56,318 downwards.
CGCGCAGTGCACCGTTCCGGAAGACGTCGCTCGAGCTCTGGCGGCAGATGCTCGACGTGAATCTCACCGGCGCCTTCCTGTGCTGTCAGGAAGCAGTGGACGACATGCTGCAGGCCGGATTCGGCCGCATCGTGAACGTCGCCAGCACCGCCGCGCAAAAGGGGTATGCCTATGTCTCGGCCTATGTCGCGGCCAAGCACGGGGTGTTGGGGCTGACGCGGGCGTTGGCACTCGAACTGGCTACCCGGAACATTACGGTCAACGCAGTCTGCCCGGGCTATACCGACACCGATCTGTTTCGCGAAAGTGTGGCGAATGCCATGGCCAAGACGGGCCGCAGCGCGGACGAGGTGATCGCCCGGATGATCGCCGGCAATCCGCAGCAACGTCTCATACAACCCGAAGAGGTTGCCCATGCAGTGCGCTGGTTATGTAGCAACAATGCGGGAGCGGTAACCGGCCAGGCCATTTCCGTTTCGGGTGGTGAGGTAACAGCATGACCGATCAATCCCACGCGCATCTGCTCGAAATCCAGGAGCTCGGTCACGAGGCACGCGTGCATAACGATGACCACGCTGCACTCAAGCTCTGGCTGCGCCTGTTGTCGTGCACCACACAGCTCGAGAACGAAGTGCGGCGCCGCCTGCGCCAGAAGTTCGGTGTATCGCTCGCCCGGTTCGACTACATGGCGCAGCTCTACCGCTTCCGCGGCGGGCTGAAAATGCGCGATCTGTCCCGTTACCTCATGGTGACCGGCGGCAACGTGACCGGGCTTACCGACGAGCTCGTACGCGAAGGGCTGGTGGTGCGCGAGGCCAGCGATACCGACAAACGCTCGCGCATCGTGCGGCTCACGCCCAAAGGGCGCAAGGCCTTCGAAGCGATGGCGCAGGCGCACGAAGAGTGGATCCTCGAACTGTTCGGCGACCTCAGCGACCGCAACATCCAGCAGCTGTACCGTCTGCTCGGCGTGTTGCGCGTGCAGTTACAGAAGAACATACAGGAGCAACAATGAGTACCGATTCCACGCCGCGAGTCGACCCTGCCCTGCTCGCAGGCAATCGCAAGCCTCTTGCCGGATATCAGGCGCGCCACTTTGGCTGGCAGGCGGAAGCAGGCGTAGCCGTCATCACGCTCAACCGGCCGGAGCGCAAGAACCCGCTTACGTTCGATTCCTACGCCGAATTGCGCGATCTGTTTGCGCAGCTCAAGTTTGCCGATGACATCCATGCCGTCGTGCTGCGCGGCGCCGGGGAGAATTTCTGCTCCGGTGGCGATGTACACGAGATCATCGGTCCGCTCATTCGCCTCAAGGCTCCCGAGCTGCTCATGTTCACCCGGATGACGGGCGAAGTGGTGAAGAACATGCGCACTTGCCCGCAGCCCATCATCGCTGCGGTTGACGGCGTATGCGCGGGGGCCGGGGCCATCCTCGCGATGGCGTCCGACCTGCGGCTGGGTACTGCTCGCAGCAAGACTGCCTTCCTGTTCAACCGGGTGGGGCTGGCGGGCTGCGACATGGGAGCCTGCGCGATCCTGCCCCGTATCATCGGCCAGGGGCGTGCGAGCGAATTGCTGTTCACGGGCCGCGTCATGACTGGCGAGGAAGGCGAGCGCTGGGGCTTTTTCAACCGGCTGTGCGAGCCGGAACAGCTTGACGAAGAAGCGCGCAAGCTTGCGGCACAACTGGTTGAAGGGCCTACATTTGCCAACGCCATCACCAAGAACCAGCTGCACCAGGAATGGTCAATGTCGATCGAACAGGCCATCGAGGCCGAGGCCCAGGCGCAGGCCATCTGCATGATGACCCACGATTTCCAGCGCGCCTATCATGCTTTCGTTGCCAAGCAGCGTCCGCGCTTTGAAGGGAACTGATCATGGCCGATCAATCCTACCTGCAATGGCCCTTCTTCGATGAACGTCACCGGCTGCTGGCGGCCGAGGTCGATGCCTGGGCCACAGCGCACCTGGGCGATCATCACGACGATGATGTGGACGCAACCTGCCGTCGGCTCGTGCGGGCGCTGGGCGAGGCCGGGTTTCTCACCCATTGCATTGCCGGGCGCGATTACGGCGCGCAGGGCGATGCCATTGATACGCGCGCGATCTGTCTGCTGCGCGAAACGCTCGCGCGCCATTCGGGCCTTGCCGATTTCGCGTTCGCGATGCAGGGGCTGGGGTCCGGCGCCATCTCGATCGCGGGCACACCCGAGCAGAAAGAGCGTTACCTGCCCCGCGTACGGCGCGGCGAGGCCATTGCCGCTTTCGCCATTTCCGAGCCCGATGCCGGTTCCGACGTAGCGGCCATGACCTGCAGTGCCCGGGTTGAGGGCGATGAGGTCGTTCTCGACGGCGAGAAAACCTGGATATCCAACGGTGGCATCGCAGACTTTTACGTTGTGTTCGCACGCACGGGCGAAGCCCCCGGCGCACGTGGCATTTCGGCGTTCATCGTGGATGCGGGCACGCCCGGCTTCGAGATCGCCGAACGCATCGACGTCATCGCGCCGCACCCGTTGGCGCGGCTGCGCTTCAGCAATTGCCGCATACCGCTCAGCCAGCGCATCGGTGTTGCGGCCGAAGGTTTCAAGATCGCGATGCGTACGCTTGACGTGTTTCGCACCTCGGTGGCGGCGGCCGCACTCGGGTTCGCGCGGCGCGCACTGGATGAAGCCCTGCAGCGTGCGACCACGCGCAAGATGTTCAACCAGACGCTGGCCGATTTCCAGCTCACCCAGAGCCGGCTGGCCGAAATGGCGACGCTCATCGACAGCGCCGCGCTCCTGACTTACCGCGCCGCATGGCTGCGCGACCAGGGAAACACCATTACCCGGGAAGCAGCCATGGCCAAATGGACGGCCACCGAGAACGCTCAGCGCGTCATCGATGCCGCAGTACAGATGTGGGGCGGCATGGGGGTCGTCAGCGAACAGCCGGTCGAGCGCCTGTATCGTGAGATCCGTGCGTTGCGCATCTACGAAGGCGCCAGCGAGGTGCAGCAGCTCATCATTGCGCGCGAACTGCTCAAGGCCTATCGGGGGTGAGGGGCTGCGCGCAGGCGTGCAGGATTCGACATCTCATGCATGTGTCTGCTGCGGGCAGGTGGTCCGGCCCGTGGCTCTCAAGGAAAAGGAGAGAAAAGTGCAAGTCTTACTTCCCAGCGGCTGGCCGCGCCCCAAAGGGTATGCGAACGGCGTTGCCGTCAAGGGGCGCCAGGTTTTTGTGTCCGGCATGGTAGGCTGGGACGCCAACGAAGTCTTTCAGACGGATGACTTCGCCGGTCAGGTGCGGCAGGCGCTGCTGAACATCGTGGCAGTGCTCAAGGAGGCAGGCGCCCGGCCTGAACATATCGTGCGCATGACCTGGTACATTACCAACAAGCGCGAGTATCTCGACTCGGCGCGAGAGGTGGGTCAGGCGTTTCGCGAAATCATCGGTTCGTACAACATCACGATGACTGCGGTCGTGGTGGCGGGTCTCATCGAAGATCGCGCCAAGGTCGAGATCGAAGCCACCGCGGTCATCCCTGAGGATTGATCGCAACGTCATCAAGAAGCAGTGAGCATGGCCGCACCGCAACCCGGTGCGGCTTTTTCGTGCGCGACCGGCAGGTGTCATGGCGGCGGGAAAGTCGGATAATCACTGCATGAGTCTATTCCCCATATACGCCGATGTGGCCGGGCGTCCGGTGCTGGTGGTGGGAGGGGGGCAGGTGGCGCTGCGCAAGGTCGGCGCCCTGCTTGAGGCCGGGGCACAGGTAGTCGTTGGTGCACCCCGGCACCTTCCCGAGCTGCAGCAGCTCGAGCGCGAAGGCCGTCTCCAGCTGCGCTTGGGCGAGTTCCAGCCAGGCTGGCTCGATGGCATGTGGCTGGTGGTCGCGGCCACCAGCGATCGTGCGGTGAACGGGCGCGTGGCGGAAGCGGCCGAGGCGCGTCGTATCTGGTGTAACGTCGTTGACGACCCGGAGCTGTCGTCGTTTCAGGTGCCGGCGGTGGTCAACCGCGCACCCGTAATGATCGCCGTCTCGTCATCCGGCGCGGCACCCGTGCTCGCGCGGTGCATGCGCGAACGGATCGAGGCCCTGTTCGACCACTCGGTAGGCGAGCTGGCGCAGCTGGCGGCCAAGTACCGCGATGCCATCCGGAATCGCTATGCGGATTTGGGACAGCGACGTCGGTTCTACGACTGGCTGTTCGATGGGCCGGTGGCGTCGCTGGTGCAGCATGGCCGCACCGGGGAAGCCGAGACCGTACTGCAGGCTGCCCTGAAAAGCGAGCCGGTCGTGCACGGGCGCATCATCTTCATGGGGGCGGGCCCCGGGCGGGCCGCATTCCTGACCTTGCAGGGGTTGCGGGCGCTGAATGAGGCGGATCTGATCGTGCACCAGGATGTACCCGCCGAGATCCTGGCCATGGCGCGCCGCGATGCCGTCGTGCAGGGATGGCAGAGCAGCGAGACCGGCGACACCCTGTTGCAGCACCTGGCAGCGGAAGCGTCACGTGGGCGCTGCGTGGTGCACGTACGCTGCGGTGCCCCCTACCAGCCAGAGGGGATGGATGCGTTCCGTGCCAGCCTGGCTGGCCATGTTGACGTCGAAATCGTGCGTGGTCTCCCGCCTGCCTGAGCGGGCCGGTGGGAACACTGTGGTGTGCAATACCAGAATGACTGGATGAAATCAGTGGAACCTGGGGAGGAGGAGGCCTTGAAGATCGATTTTTCATCGAAATGCGTGCTGGTTACTGGTGCCAGCAAGGGCATTGGGCTGGCGTGCGCACTGGCGTTCGCACGTGCCGGTGCGCGTGTCGTGGGGGTGTCGCGCAGCGAGGCGAATCTGTCCGCCGCGCGTAGCCAGTTCGAGGACGAAGGGCTGCAACTGATCACCATCCCGGCCGATCTGGTCGATCCTGAAGCGGCGGCCGACGTGGTGGCACGGGTCGAGCATGAGGTGGCACCGATCGATGTTCTGGTGAACTCTGCCGGGGCCGCGCGGCGCTATGCGCCTGAAGACCTGGATGCCGCTGCCTTCCAGCAGGCTATGCAGGCCAAGTACTTCACCTATGTGCACGCCATCGATCCGGTCATCAAGCGCATGGCTCATCGCAGCCACGGCAGCATCGTGAACATCATCGGTCAGGGCGGACGCCGGGCCACGCCGCACCATATTGCGGGCGGGTCGGCCAATGCGGCCCTGATGCTGACGACGGTCGGGTACGCGCGTGCGTATGCGGACAAGGGTGTCCGGGTGAACGCGATCAACCCGGGCCTGACGTACACCACCCGGCTGGAAGAGGGCATCGAAGTGGAAGCCCGCGCAGCCGGTCGCAGCCGGGAAGAAGTGCTTGCCGAGCGGATCCGCGAGATTCCCATGGGCCGCATGGCGCAGCCTGAAGAGATCGCCGCCGTGGCCATGTTCCTGGCGTCCGACTGGGCAAGCTACGTCTCGGGCGCCATCATTCCCATGGATGGCTGCGCAACGCCGGTCATCTGAGAACGCACGACACGCGAAAAGGGGGGAAGGCCATGCGGCAAATCGATGACGCGGACACGAGCAGATGGCCGGTGCCCGATGGCATGGACCCGGCCGAATGGGAGGTGCGGATCGACCTGGCTGCCTGCTATCGGCTGGTGGCGCACTTCGGCTGGACCGATCTTGTCTACACCCACATCTCGGCCCGTGTTCCCAACAGCGACCACCACTATCTGCTGAATCCTTTCGGGCTGGCTTTCGAAGAAATCACGGCATCCAACCTGATCAAGATTGACCTGGACGGCAACAAGGTTGACGATTCGCCGCATCCGGTGCACCGGGCCGGGTTCGTGATCCATAGCGCGGTGCATGCCGCACGCCCGGATGCCAATTGCGTCATGCACCTGCATACGCGGGCGGGCATGGCGGTATCGGCGCTGGAAGAAGGCCTGCTGCCGCTTACCCAGCACGCCATGCTGTTTACCGGCAGGGTGGGATACCATGCTTCGGAGGGCCTGGCCGTCGATCTGGACGAACGGGAGCGCATCGCTCGCGACCTCGGTGACAACGATGTGCTGATCCTGCGCAACCACGGCACGCTGGTGGTGGGCCACAGCATCGGCCAGGCGTTCAGCAAGATGTGGCACCTCGAAAAAGCCTGCCAGGCGCAAATGGATATTCTCGCTGCTGGCCGGCCCTATACGGTGCCGCCGCGTGAGGTTGCCGAGCAGGTTGCACGCAGGGGGTTCCACAAGGGGCCAACCAGCGAGCATCGGGGCGCAATCAGCCCCCTGGGCAACCTTGAGTGGCCCGCACTGCGCCGTCTCGCTGATCGGCTCGATCCGGGGTACAGGCTGTAACGGCAAGGCACGGTGCGCCGGGTCGCCAGGGCATCGCGTCCGCCGCGCTGGCGGGGGCTGTGGCGCGGTGCGGCGGCTAGCGCATGATGACCGACACCACCGCCAGCACCAGCATCAGGCTGATGCCGATGCGCAGCTTGTGCGCATCAATGTGCCGGAACAGTCGGTGGCCCACAAGGAAGCCGACTGGCATGATGATCAGGCCGATCAGCGCGGGCCCCAGGGCACCGGAGCCAATCTTGCCGGCCACGGCCAGCATGGCCAACCCCAGCCACCCCTGTGCGCAGAAAACAGCGGTCAGCGTTCCCCGATACTCACGAACCGAATAGTTGTTGGCGCGAATGTACGCAACCAGAGGTGGCCCGTTGACGCCGGTGGAGGTAAAGAGACTGCCGCTCAGCAGCCCGGCTACCGCAGTGGTGGCGCGGTTGTTTGGCAGTGCCATGTTCAGCGCCACGATGCATAGCGCCCCCAGTACGACGCACACGATGACCCACTTCAGCACGGGTGCGGGCAACCAGGAAAGCGCAGCCACCCCGAGCGGCAGCCCCACAGCCGACCAGCCCAGCAGGCTGAGTGCCTTGTGCCGGTCGACGTAGGCCCGGTCGTGGAACAGCAGGTAGGTGCTGAGCACGGTTCCCATCACGTTGGACGCCACGACCGCCTCGGCCGGACCGGTGACCAGCATGAGCAGGGGAATGAGCACCATGGCGAACCCGAACCCGGTCAACAGCTGGCTGACGACTGCGAGGAAGACGGAGGTGGCGATGACGATGATGGTGAATTCGTTCATGACGTAGCGACACGGCGGCAAGCGGGTACCGCCGCGCTGAAGACCTGGACGCGGGGGCGGCAGTCGGGTGCCGAGAACCGACGACCTGGGCAAGTGCCTGTCGGCACGAAGATTCGACACTCCCGGAGGGGGCCCGCTACCGGGCCCGTCCGAGTGTAGCAGACCGCCTAGCGCAGGATCAGGACCGGCACAGGGCTGGTGCGCAGCATGGTGGTGGTCGTACTGCCTACGATGAACTCGCGGATGCGGGAGTGTCCGTAAGCTCCCATAACGAGCAGGTCGATGTGATTGGCCGAGATTGCGGAGTGCAGCACGGTCTGGGCGTCGCCCGGTTGCTGTATGACGCTGACGGCGAACCCGGCGTCGGCAAGCGTGGTACGGGCCCACTCGAGCTGCTGCGCGCCACTGCTGGTGGGGTTGCCGGCCGTGATGATGTGGCAGGGCAGGTTCTGCAGCAGCGGGCTGGCAGCCACGCGCTCGATCATCTTGCATCCCGTCGGGCTGCCGTCGAACGCAATGGCGAAATGGCTGGGTTCGGTGTACTTGCTGGTGGCGACCAGCACGGGTTTCTGCAGCGATCGCACCACGCGCTCTACGTTGAGGTCGAGCGTGAGCCGGGAAACCCCGCCAGGCTGCGGACGTTGCCCGAGGACGACGAGCCGCGTGTCGTCCTGCAGCTCAAGCAGGACTTCCGCCAGGATGCCCAGGCGCCGTCGGGTGGATGCCCCGTCTACGCCCTTGCTGTGGCTGTACTGCAACGCGGCCTCGAGGATCTTCTCGGCCTGTTCTTCAGCGATCTTGGAGTTCTGTTCGTCGAGCTGGGTAAGTTCGGCAAGCAGGATTTCCTGGGCTCCGAGTCCGACGCTTCCGCTCAGATCGTGGATGAGTGCGCGGTCGGGCTGCTGCTCGATGACATGCAAGAACTCGAGCGGGGCCTGCAGCCGTTGCGCCGCCCAGATCGCGTAATCGCAAACGGTCGTGCTGTTCGATGCACCGTTGATGCAAGCTATTACCTTGTTCATGCGGGCCTCGCGAATCGTGGTCAGCCAGGAGACGCAACAGCGGCTTCACTGGCTGACGGGGTCGTTGTGCGCGTGTACCACTTCGCGACGCGACAGCGAAACGAAGTCAGGGAACACGATAGCCGTCATTGCCGGGAAAGCATAGGGGTAAATTCCCGGAAACCGGCCCGGACGCCGCACAAGGGCTGCCGGCAGGGGCGGGCTCGTCTAGTTGACGGTGACCTTCGCTTCGGCAATGACGCGGGCCCATTTGTCTTTTTCGGCGCGGACCATTTCGCGCAGCTGGGCCGGAGTCGAACTGGCCGGTTCCATGCCCAGCGGAGCAAGCCGGTCGCGAATGGCGTCGGATTGCGCGATCTGGCTGATGGCCTGGTTGAGTTTTTCGACGATGGGTGCGGGCGTGCCGGCGGGTGCAAAGAAGGCGAACCAGCTGGTGACATCGAAGTCGGGAATGCCCTGTTCCTGTACCGTAGGCACGTCGGGCAGGTAGCGGCTGCGCTGGGCGCTGCTGACGGCGAGCGGCCGCAGGCGCTGGTCCTGGATGAACTGCATCGAGCTGCCGACAACGTCGAACATCATGTCGACCCGTCCGGCAATGAGGTCGGTCAGGGCGGGAGTACTGCCGCGGTAGGGAATGTGGGTTACCTGAAGGTTCGACGAGCGTGCGAACAGTTCACCCGCCAGGTGCAGGGGTGTACCGGCGCCCGGCGATGCGAAGGTGATGCCCTGGGGCGCCTTGCGCGCATGGTCAAGAAGTTCCTGGACAGATTTCACGGGCAGGCTGGGCGGAACGACCAGCACCAGCGGGGCGCTGGCCAGCATGCCGACCGGCTCGAAACTGGTGAGGGGGTCGTATGGCAGCTTCTGGAACAGGCCGGGGTTGATGGTCATGGTGCCACCAGCGCCGAGCAGCAGGGTGTACCCGTCGGCTGGAGCACGGGCAGCGGCTTCGGTTCCGGTAATGCCGCTCGCGCCCGAGCGGTTTTCTACCACGAAGGGCTGGCCCAGATGCTGGCCGAGGGCATCGGCGTAAACACGGGCGACGATGTCGTTGGCGCCGCCAGGGGCGTAGGCCACGATCACCCGTACGGGCTTGTTCGGGTAGCTGGCGGTGTCGCTGCCCTCCGCGGCCACCGCGGCCGATGCCAGGGCGAGGCCCAGCCCGGCGGCACCCAGGCGTTTCAGGGCCGGAAGGGTCGCCGCGACAGCGTTTCGGATCCATGCGTGCAGGCGCCCGGGCGCATGCCCACCTGTGGGGTTCGCCTCGTGCCGTGTTTCGGGAATTCGTGCATGGTTGGAATGGATCGGGTTCATTGTCTGCCTCCGTTGGTGGCCCGGACCGCCCAGCGGTCGCGCAGGCCGTTCTGCTGAAAAAATCCCTCCCATGAAGCGCACGGTCGCGCATCCACAGGGACGTAGTAAACCCCAATGTTCTAACAAATGAATGAAATAATCATTCCGATGCACCGAATGGCACCATTTCGCATCAGGAAACGACATGATTCGGGAGCGTCATGGGATGCCGGCCATGAGCAGGGTGTGCTGGTGTCGGGTACTCATGTGCTCGATGTACCGACGCAAATTTGAATGATCATTCATTCATTCATTCTTGCTACAGCGGTGTTTTCCTGGTGGCGTTGTTCCTGGCACAGTGCTCACGCCGCGAAACCGGCATATGTTTGGACATGAGCGTTTGCTGATGGGCTACGGTGTTGCAGGTATTCTGACGTCCTTCCATGCGGTGGAGCGCAGCTCCCTGGAAATGTCGCGGGCGGCCGACTGCACCTGCGCAATGAGCAGCGGATCTGGTGTTGCATCGATGACCGATTGTGAAGCGACGATTGCGATTGAGCCGCAGACCCGGTTCTGGTGATCGAATACCGGTGCGGCAAGCGCGGCGATGCCCAACAGGCGCTCGGCGACGGCCACTTCGTACCAGTGCTCGCGGATCAGCTGCAGGCGGGCCTGTATTTCCTCGACGTTGGTAAGCGTGTGTTCGGTAAGCTGGTCCAGCGGCCGCGACAGGGTCAGCTCGACCATGTCGTCGGATGCGAAGGCGAGTATGGCGCGGCCCAGGGCAGAGGTGGCAGCCGGAATGACGGCGCCAGGGCGCACGGTGATGGCGATGTGCTGGCTGCTTTGCACCGCGTCGATCACGATGACGTCGGTGTTGGCAGGCATCGTAAGCAGGGCTGTCTGCTGTGTTTCTTCACTGAGGCGTCTGAGATACCGGTGCGCGACACGGCGCAGGCCAAAATTCTCGGCCACCGACATGCCGAGACGGTAGATTTTCCACCCGAGCTGATAACGGTCTGTTGTTTCGTCTTTCGAAACGAAACCGAGTTCGCGAAGGTTGTTCAGGTGGCGGAACACCCGCGCCTTGGTTTGCCCGAGGCGGCGTGCGAGGTCGCTGACGCCGATGGGCGAACCGACGCGCGCCAGCTCTTCGAGGATGTCGAATGCTACGGCTACCGACTGAATCGAGGCAGAAGTTGCGGATTGCGATGCGCGGGTCATGACGGTTGAAGGAGGGTGTTTGCCCCTGCATTGTATTGCATTTGGACCTTCTTGGGCGTATCGCAGAGCGATACGACAATCTTGACGGAGGGGCGAAGCTTCGTTATCGTATCGTGCACAGAGACATTCGTTTCATGGGTCGAAACAAAAATGCACGATAACTCATCGTTAAGTATTGCCGCACCCACCGAATGGCCTGACGGCCATGCCCATGTCCCCTATTGGGTCTTCCAGCGCCAGGATGTGCTGGACGCCGAGCAGAAGCGCGTATTCGAGGGGCCGGTCTGGAACTACCTCGCACTGGAAGCGGAAATTCCCAATGCGGGCGACTACAAGACCACATTCGTCGGACGCATGCCCGTAGTGGTTACGCGCGACACCGACGGCGAAATCTATGCGTTTGAAAATCGTTGCGCGCACCGTGGCGCGCTGATCGCCCTCAACGACTTCGGCAACGCTTCCGAACATACCTGTGTATACCATGCCTGGCGGTACGACCCGCAAGGCAATTTGCGCGACATTGCGTTCGAACAGGGCGTGCGGGGGCAGGGGGGCATGCCGGCAGATTTTTCGCGCGAGGGTCTCGCGCCACGCAAGCTGCGCATTGCCAGTTTCTGTGGTCTCGTGTTCGGCAGCCTGCACGATGATGTGCCCGACATCGAGGAGTACCTGGGTGATGAAGTGGCGGCACGCCTCGAACGCGTGGTGGGCGGGCGCCAGATCGAAATACTCGGGCGCTTCACCCAGACTCTGCCCAACAACTGGAAGCTGTATGCCGAGAACGTGCGTGACACCTATCACGCCAGCCTGTTGCATACGTTCTTTACCACCTTCAAGATCACGCGCCTTACGCAGGAAGGCGGGGTGCTGATCAGCGAGAGTGGCGGCAACCACGCAAGTGCATCGTACAGCCGGGTGGTGGAAGGAGAAGAGGGCTACTACGCGCAACAGGCCATTCGATCCCACAACGACGAGCTGAAGATCCGCGATCTGTCGATGCTCAATCACCTTGACGAGTTTGGCGATGGCATCCAGCTGCAGATCCTCACGGTGTTCCCCGGGTTCGTGCTGCAACAGATTCACAACTGCATCGCCGTCCGTCAAATTGTGCCTGCCAGTGTCGACAAGACGGACCTCAACTGGACCTACCTGGGGTTCGCCGATGATACCGAGGAACTGCGGCAGATGCGTCTGAAACAGTCCAACCTGGTCGGGCCTGCCGGTTTCGTTTCCATGGAAGACGGCGCGGTGGGCGGATTCGTGCAGCGCGGGATAGCAGCAGCCGAAGACAGGCAGGCGGTCATCGCGCTGGGCGGCTACGACACGCAATCTCAACCATTTCGTGCCACCGAGTCGTCCATCCGCGGATTCTGGCGCGCCTATCGTGACACCATGAAAATCTGAACATGAATGTATGAATGATCAACTGATACAGCTCAATGCCGAGTATGCTGCTGCACTGGATGACGACCGTCTCGAAGACTGGCCGTCGTTTTTCACGGAAAGGTGCTTCTACCGTGTCACGACCATCGACAATTACCGGCAGGGCATGCAGGCGGGCCTGATCTACGCCGATTCGCGCGACATGCTGGCCGACCGCATACTGTCGCTGCGCAAGGCCAACGTGTACGAATTCCATCGGTACCGTCACGTCGTGGGCGTGCCACGCATTCTCGGGAACGATGCCCAAGGGGGCGGGACCATGCGCGTATCCACGGGTTTTGTCGTGATTCGCATTTCCCGTCAGGGGCAGTACGAAGTGTTTGCCAGCGGCCAGTATCTGGACGAGGTCGTCACCGAAAGCGGCAAGCTGCTGCTCAAGCGTCGCGACGTGGTGTGCGACAGCTCACGCATCGATACCCTGCTGGCCATCCCGCTATGAGCGCGGTCCAGCCCAGTCAGACCACGCGCGCGCGTCGCGCCGTGGGCATCGCCATAGGCGACCCTAATGGCATTGGTCCGGAAATCGCCATCCGTGCGGCGCTTGCCCTTGGTGGCGCTCCGGGCATGTCCCCGCTCGTATTGATCGGCGACCGCCATGTCATCGATCGCACGGCCGACCAGCTTCGTCTGGGGCCGGCCGAGCGTGAGCGTCTCGCCGTGGTCGACGTTGGCGCACTGGCTCCGGATGCATGGCAGCCGGGCAAGGTCGATCCCCGTGCCGGCGCTGCGACCGTCGCTTACGTGCGCAAGGGGGTCGAGCTGTGGCGGGCAGGCGAGCTCGCCGCGGTTGCTGCCTGCCCGCATTCTGAAACCGCGGTGAATGCCGCCGGCATACCCTTCTCTGGCTACGCCGGGCTGGTGGCTGACCTGACCGCCACACCGCGCGACCAAGTGTTCCTGATGTTGTGCGCGGGGGCGCTGCGGGTCGTGCATGTCACGGTACATGAGCGCCTGGCTGATGCCATATCGCGCATTACGCCCGCGCACATCGTCAGCGCTGCCGCGGCAGCGGCAGCGAGCGTGCGGCGCATGGGCGTGGAGCAGCCGCGCTTCTGTGTCCTGGGCATCAATCCACATGCCGGAGAGGGCGGCCTTTTCGGGGATGATGACGAACGGGTAACCCGGCCAGCGGTGGCGCAATTGCGAGAGAGCGGGCTGCACGTGGATGGTCCCGCAGGTGCAGACCTGGCATTGTCGGAACAAAAACATGACGTGTATGTCGCCATGTATCACGACCAGGGTCACATCGCCGTGAAGATGATCAGCCCCAAGGGTGCATCGGCGGTCGTGGCCGGCTCACCCCTGTTGTTCGCCAGCGTCGGCCATGGCGCCGCATTCGACATTGCCGGCAAGGCCTGCGCTGATGCGACGGCCATGATCGATACCGTACGCCTGCTCGCAGAGGTGGCCTGATGCGTTGCACCGCCAGAACACCCGGGCTGACCGTGACGTTTGATGTGCCGGAAGGGGGCAGCATCCTGGACGCGGCGCTGGCCGCCGGGTGGGAGCTGCCTTACTCGTGCCGGCGGGGTAACTGCGAAGGTTGCCGCGCGCATGTCATCTCGGGAGAGGTATATCCGCCTCCGGCGGCGGACGGCACCGCGCTGTTGTGTTGCGCAAAGGCCCTGTCGGACGTGGAGATCGAGCCCCTGCGTATCGAGAAACGCAACTCTGACGAACCGGAAACCGTTACCGGCAAACTCTACCGCGTACGCTGGCCGGCGGAGGACGTCGCGATCGTCGACATACGCTTTCCTGCGGGATGCAGGGTGAAGTTCGAAGCGGGCCAGTACCTGAGTGTGGTACTGGAAGGGCATGCCCCGCGCAGTTTCTCCATGGCGAACGCGCCACGTTCCAACGACGGGGTGCAATTGCATGTACGCATCCTGCCGGATGCCCTTTTTGGCGGGTTGTTGCGCAACAGTCATCTCAAGCCGGGCGACCCGATTACCGTAACCCTGCCTTTCGGGGACTTCCGCCTGCGCGAGGCCGCCGGCAGGCCCGTGATACTGGTTGCCGGCGGCACTGGCTTCGCGCCGATGCAGTCTCTTCTGGAAGACGCCTTGGGGAAGTACCCCGACCGCGAGTTCACCCTGTACTGGGGAGCTCGCACCCAGGCAGGCCTGTACGCGCTGGACCAGGTCGCGCGCTGGCAGCGGCGGCACAAGAATTTCCGCTTCATTGGGGTCATTTCCGACGAGCCTGCACGCGGCGACTGGCGCAGCGGTCTGGTGCACGAAGCCGTGTGTGCTGACTTCCCTGATCTGGGAGACTACGACGTATACGTGTGTGGATCGCCTGGGCTGGTTCAGGCCGCCCGCCAGGCTTTCGGTGCGCGCGGACTGCCCCCCGATCGGTTCTTCTCCGATTCGTTCGCCACGTCTTCAGAAGCCGCTGTGTGATGGCTTGCCGGGCGGGGCCAGCCTTGCGGTAGCCTCAGGAGGAGGGCGTCAGGGGGCTGTCCGGGTCTGGCGCTTCCTCCCCGTAGAACGAGGTGACGTCACGCACGACCAGCATCAGCCCGGCACCGGGCGGTGGCAGACTGGTGGAACGCACTTCATAGCAGCGCGGCGTCCGGTCGTTGAACTGCAGGATCCGCCGCATGGTCTTGCGGGGCTCGCGGCGCAGCGCCGTCATCAGATGGCTGCACAGCTCGGCCGGGGTGGCAGAGCTCGTGCTGCCCGCGTTGCGCGCGTACAGGCGCGTGACAAGATCGCCGATGTCCGCGGGCAGCGGGTCGTCGGGCTTGAGACCCAGCAGCGCACGCATGCCCGGGTTCATGGCGGCAACCCGGCCATCGGCGGCAATGTGCGCCAGGGCGTCGGGTGCCGCCGCGAACAGGGTTTCGGTATTCCCGGCCTTCACGGCAAGCGACTTCAGTGCGGCGTCCAGCTGCCGTGCGGATTCCGCCAGCTGTTCCATCAGCAGCCAGCGCTTGCGCTCGATATAGAGAATGAAGACGGTCAGCAGCAGGCCCGCAGTGAGCAGCAGGTTGCGCCGCACGCGGAACGGGGCCAGCACATCGTCGCGTGAGGCGCTCACGGCAACCGCCACCGGATAGGTGGCGAGCTCGCGATAGCTCACCAGCCGGTCGGGCTGGCTGCCTTCTCCAGGCTTCATGAACGAGCCCGCCGAGGATTGGCGCAGGGCGTGCCGCAAGGTGCTGTTCGAGGGCAGCATGACCGGGCGCAGCGTGTCATCGGCATGCTGCTGGGCGCGTACGACGAAGTCTTGCGTTCCAATGATCAGCGTGCTGATATTGGCTGCCGCCCCAACGTCGCGATAGAAGTTCGCCAGATAGCGCGGGTCGACCGATATCACCACGATGCCGACCAGCTGGTCTTGTGCATCGCGCACCGCACGGGAAAGCTGGATGGACGGCTTCCCGCTGGCGCGGCCAATGACCGGTTTGCCGATGTACAGCCCGTCGTATACGCCCTCGATGTGGGCGAGGATGTGCGTGCGGTCGGCAAGGTTGATCGGTTCGAACTCCGCCTCGGTAGACGCGCGCAAGGTGCCGTCGCGGTCCACCAGCGCGATCTGGAGGAAGACGTCAGACTGCGCCAGCCCGAGCTCGAAGTAGTGGTGCAGCGGGATGTCGATGCCGCGCTCAAGCACGGCCAGCGACACATTGCGGGCGAGCTGGTCAGCTTCCCACAAGATCCGCTCGGTATGCTCGGCAAGCGCCCGTGACAGCGCATCGGTCTGGACGAATCCTGCCCGGATTTCCGTGCGGTAGTCCCAGGCGATCAATGCCCACAGCGTACCCCAGAGCGTAACGATGACACTGAGGGCGAAGAAGCATGAAGAAAGCCTGCGATACGATGACGTCAACCCCGTGAGGCCTTGTGCAGCCATGGCTCCGGAAGTCTGTGTGAATCCTGCAGTGTATCCTCGTACGGGTCGAACGCTCGACCGCTTTGTGGCTTTTCCGCAGCAGTCCGCACGAACAGCCCCCGAATGGAGCACCGCGGGCGGGGGGCGCGACGGGCCCAAAGGTGGTAAGTTGCGGGTGTCGTACCCATCGCATCAACTCTCAGTTCCATGAACAGTAATCTTTACGCTCATTTCGAACAGCGATTCCACCAGCGTCCGCAGGGTGTTTGCCTGCGCGACGGAGACCGAGAGGTGACCTACGAAGCGTTGATGATTGAGGCGGGCCGGTATGCGCACGCCTTGCGAGCATTGGGCGCCCGCCCTGGCGACCGCATTGCCGTGCAGGTTGAGAAGTCGCCCGAGGCCGTGTTCCTATACCTGGGCTGCCTGCGTGCCGGCTGCGTGTTCCTGCCCATGAACCCGGCCTATCAGCAAGGAGAGGTCGAGCACCTGTTGCGCGACGCCGAGCCCCGCGTTTTCGTGGTGGACCCGGCCTTGCTCGAGCGAGCCAGGGCCGCGGCTCAGAACACTTCGGGCCCCGGGGTGGTGACTCTGGGAGACGACGGTCGCGGGGATCTGGTGGACCTGGCGGCGCAGCAGCCGGCCGATTTTCCGACCGAATCGCGCGAGCCGCAAGACCTGGCGGCCATTCTGTACACATCGGGTACCACCGGCAAGCCCAAGGGTGCCATGCTTACCCATGCCAACTTGTTGTCCAACGTCAGGGTCCTGCACGAATACTGGCAATTCCAGCCGGACGACGTGCTCGTGCACGTGCTGCCCATCTACCACATCCACGGGCTGTTCGTGGCGCTGCACTGCGCGTTCTGGAATACCAGCCCCATCTGGTTCGAGCGGCGCTTCGACCCGGCGCGCACGATCGACCTGTTCGCACGCAGCTCGGTATTCATGGGGGTGCCAACGCACTACGTGCGGCTGCTGTCGCAATCGAAGCTCAGCACCGAAACCTGCAGCAACATGCGGCTGTTCATTTCAGGGTCGGCGCCTCTGTTGCCCGATACGTTCCGCAGCTTCTCCGAGCGGACAGGCCACACCATCCTGGAGCGGTACGGCATGACGGAATGCGGCATGCTGGTGTCGAACCCCTACGATGGCGAGCGGCGCTGTGGCACCGTAGGCAAGCCCTTGCCGGGTGTCAGTCTGCGCATTGTTGACGCGCAAGGCCGTCCGGTGGCGCCAGGAGAGGTAGGCGCGATCGAAGTGAAGGGGCCAAATGTATTCGCCGGGTACTGGCGCATGCCCGGGAAAACCGCGGAAGAGCACACAGCTGATGGTTACTTCAAGACCGGCGACCTGGGTACCCTCAGCGAGGACGGGTATGTCAGCATCGTGGGCCGCGGCAAGGACCTCATCATCAGCGGCGGCCTCAATGTTTACCCCAAGGAAGTCGAGGAAGTCATCGACGCCTTGCCCGGCGTGGTGGAGTCGGCGGTGATCGGCCTGCCCGACCCGGACTTCGGCGAAGCCGTAACGGCCGTCGTGGTGCTCAGACCCGAAGCGCGTGAGCAGTGGAACGAGGCAGCGCTCATTGCCACGCTGAAGCAGCAGCTGGCCGGCTACAAGGTGCCCAAGGCCGTGCATTTTGTCGACGACCTGCCGCGCAACGTCATGGGCAAGGTGCAGAAGAACGTGCTGCGCGCTACCTATGGCCAGTAGTCGCCCCCGGTTCAGGTACCAACGCTCGCAACCATGATGACGCCCGCGGATCGACAGGACCTGGAACACGCCCGCCAACTGCTGGAGCACCCGGGGCTGGCGGCGCGCATCAGCAATGCCGTCGGCGCGCCGATCGAACGCGCCATCGGGCGGCTCCCGCCGGGCGTGTCCGCGCTCGTTGCCGATGCTGCGCATCGCGCCATCGAAGTGGCCCTGACCACGGCCGTGCGCACACTGGGCAGCCAGACGGCGGGAACGCCGGCCAATCGCTGGCACCGGTTCGCAGTCATGGCATCGGGGGCTGCGGGCGGGGCGTTTGGCCTGGGGGCACTGGCGCTGGAGCTGCCCCTCACCACCACCATCATGATGCGCTCGATCGCCGATATTGCGCGCAGCCAGGGTGAGGACCTGTCTACCCCCGAAGCCCGGCTGGAATGCGTGCACGTGCTGGCGCTGGGTGGCCCTGGTTCTCGCGACGACGCCAGCGAGACGGGCTACTTCGCTGCGCGTGCCGCGCTTGCGCAGGCCATCCATACGGCAGCGAAGCACGTGGCCACGCGCGGCCTTGCCAGCGGCGGGGGTGCTCCTGCCATCGTGCGCCTGCTGGCTGAGGTGAGCTCCCGGTTTTCCGTGACCGTATCCGAAAAGGCGCTGGCCCAATCGATCCCGGTGGTGGGTGCGGCGGGCGGCGCAGCGCTCAATGCCATTTTCATGAGTCATTTCCAGGACATCGCCCTGGGACATTTCACGATACGCCGGCTCGAGCGCGTCTACGGCCCCGAGGTCGTACGGGACATCTACGCGCCGCTGCCTCATTGAGCCCCTTCAGGCTGCATGCAAGAAGACGAAATCAAACTTCACGTACCAGACACCGCGCGCAAGGCCATCATCGACCGTCTCCGCGCCCTCGCCGGCCCGCGGCGGCAACGCATGTGCGCCATCTACTTCGACACGCCCGACGGCGCGCTCGGTACGCGACGCGCCGCATTGCGAGTGCGCCTGGAAGGCCGCCGGTGGGTACAGACCTTCAAGATGGAAGGGGCCAGCCTGCTGTCGCGGCTTGAGCTCAACCATGAGCGGCCGGGGCCTGAGCCCGACCTGACCCTGTACCGCGGCACGCCCGCGGAACCGGTGCTCTCGACACTCCAGGATCGGCTCGGGGCGCGCTATGAAACCGACTTCTACCGCCTGCGCCGAGAGGTGCACACCCGTTTCGGGACGCTCGAGGTGGCCTACGATGCGGGCGTGATCCGTGCTGGCACCCTGGAGATGCCACTATACGAGGTCGAATTCGAGCGGGTATCGGGGCAGACGCGGGCCGTGTTCGACCTGGCCCGCCAGTGGGTGCGCGAGTACGGGCTGGTGCTTGACCTGCGCAGCAAGGCTGAACGGGGCGACGGCCTGGCGCGCATCGAAGCGGAAGCCATGCAAGCTCCCGTCGAGCAGCGCGCGTCGGTGCGTGAACAGGCATTGGCGCGGCTGCATGCAGCGCCGGGTATGCGGGTCCCGGACCTCTCTGCAGATGTTATGGCAGCAGAGCCGGTGCTCGAGAAGATCACCGGGGCCTGTTTCGTCCAGATTGCACGCAATGCCGCGTTGCTGGCAATGGCCGGCAAGTTGCCTGGCGCTCCCGGACAAGTTCACGAGTATGTGGATCAATTGCACGACAGTCTGGGCCGCCTGCGCGCCATGTGGCGACTGTTCGACGGGCTTGCGGACCTGCCGGCGATCGGCGTCCGGTTGCAGGCGCGCGCGCATGCGCGTCGGCTGGAAGAAATGCGCCAACACCAGAGGCTCATGTGTACGCTCTTGCCCGCGCTGCAGCGCGCCGGCATGCCGCCGGTGGAGCTGCCTCGAGGCCCCGACACGGATGATCCTGCAGCCATCGTGGGCAGCCCCGATTTTCAGGTGTGGCTGCTCGACCTCATGGCCTGGAGCACGGGTGAGCGCGCGTCGGCAGCTGCGGCACGCATGACGGTGGAAGGGCTCGGCCAGGGTGCGCGTATCGGCGACCATGATCCGGATCCGCCCGCAAGCCAGGCCGCTGCGCCGAAGCGCCGGGCGGGGGCACACGCCGAGGCGCGCGACAACAAGACCGGAAATGCGGGAGGCGATGAACTGGCCGCTGCCATGAGCGCGCCCACCGCAAGTGTGACGGCCGGTGAAAACCTGAATGCCGGCGGCACACTGGAGATTCGGCTGGCGAAGTGGCACAAGCGGCTGGTACGCGCCGCCAGGCGCGTGGCAGCGGCAGATGAGGCAGCGTGGGACGCGCTGCGCAGGCAGGTGGAGCGTCTGCTCGATGGCAGCGAGCTTGTCGCCAGCTGGCAGGGTGGCAAACGGCTGAAGAGGTATCGGCGACGCCTGGTGAAACTGCATTGGCTGCTGAACGAGCGGCACAGCCTGGTTGCCGCACGTACCCGCTTGGGTGCACTGGTGGAGGCGCAGCCCCAGGCATGGTTTGCGTGCGGGTGGATGACGGCACGCCTCGAGAAGCTGGAGCCGCGGATTCAAAAGGTGTTGAGGAAGCTGCCGGATACTTTCCCGGCCCCGCGGGCAAAGTCATGAAACCCGGGTTGAGATGCCGCTCTCATACCCTGGCCAGCGCCTCGCGGATGCGCGCCGCCAGAGCTTCGAGCTGGGCCGGGTCGGCCATGTCGCGTGCATGGGCGCGCAAGGGTTCGTTGGCGTTGCGAGGGATGACATGGAAGTGTACGTGGGGTACGGTCTGGCCCGCGGCAGCTCCGTTGAATTGTGCGATCATGACGCCAGCCGGGTTCAGCGCGCTGCGTACGGCCTTGGCTACGCGCTGGGTGACCTTGATGCAGGCGGCCACGCCATCCGGCGTCATCTCGAAAATGGTGGCGGCGGGCTCTTTCGTAAGAATCAGGGTATGGCCTTCCGCCTGCGGCATGATGTCCATGATCACCAGTGTATGTTCGTCTTCATGAACCTTGACGGCGGGAGCCTCGCCCCGAAGAATCTTGCCGAAAATGTTGTTTGGATCGTATGACATAGCAGCGTCCCAGAAAAATGACAAAGAGACTATCCAGTCAGGCTGACGGGTCAATAGTAATCGCTCAACTCGGGATCGCGGAAACCCGTGGGTGGACTGCGCACCGGTCCGAAGAGATGATCGGGCACGGGGCTGCTGGCACGCCGGGCGAATCCGTGCGGGCAGCGACAGACGCCGGGTGCCCGCGGTAAAGTAGACGTTTGGCGTCTGCAAGTCCGGTGCGATGGTGCGGACGGTTTCCGGGGAGTTTGAATGATCTGGATCAGGCGATTGCTGATCGCGCTTGCAGCATTGGTGGCGGTCGTCGTCGTTGTGGTCGGCGTGCTGCTACTGGTGGTCGATCCGAACGACTACAAGCAAGTCCTTGAAGAGGAAGTCAAGACTCGATACAACCGTACCCTTGCAATCGATGGCGATATCCGGCTGTCGTTCTTTCCCAATCCGGGGTTCGAGGTCAGCGGGGTGGCGTTGTCCGAGCCTGGCTCAAACCAGATGTTTGCCGCGATGGACTCGGCAAGGGTATCGCTGGCATGGTGGCCGCTGCTGTCGCGCCGCCTGGAGATCGATCATCTCACCGTCAACGGCCTGAAGGCCAACCTGGTACGCGACCAGGAGGGCCGGTTCAACTTCCAGGATTTACTCAAGGCCTCGCACGACGACAGTGGCAATGGGGGGGGCGATCACGCGCCCGACGGCGGGCATGGTCCGTCCCTGCGCCTGAACATACGGGGCATGACGGTGAATGGCGGTGAGGCCGCGATCAGCGATGCGCGCACCAGGACGTCGATCCGCGTCGAGCGCGTGACGGCCGCCGCCAAGGGGCTTGCGCTGGACACCCCGTTCGAATTCGATGTGTCGGGGCGCGTGCTTGGCCAGAATCCGCGCGCCGATGCCACGATCCAGCTTCAGGGACGCATGCAGATCAGCGCCGCGACGTCCACCTATGCGCTGCAGGGGCTCGACATGCGGGTGACCGGGATGCTGCCCGGCGTCCGCGCCAACGCGTTCAGCCTGCGCGGCAACGTCGAATACGAAGGACGCGCCCGACGGCTGGAGGTCACCAACCTGAGCCTGAGTTTCCAGGGCGATATCGCGCTTGCCACGCCACTGACTGGGGTTGACGCCGCGCTCAGCGTGCAGCGGTTCCAGACCGTGCTGGCGGGCGACGTGCTGCATGTCCGGAAGCTGGCGGTCAAGGGGCAGGGGCGGGCGAATGACGTACCGTTCAATCTCGCGCTGGATGCACCGCAGCTCGATCTGGATGAGTCCGCCGCGAAAGGTGGCCCGGTACAGCTCACATTCCGCCTTGCGGGCCCGTCGACCTGGGAGAGCAAGGTCGTGCTGACCGACGTCACGGGGGCGAGCGCGCGCGAACTGCGAGGCGCACTCGAGCTCGACGTGAAATACACCCAGGGCGACCGGCGAGGGCAACTCGTGGGAACTTCTGCCATCTCGGCCGCACTGCGCGGGCAGACCTTCGACCTGCCGAATCTCGATGCACGGTTCCAGATGGATACTACCGACAAGTCCCAGGGCAGCCTGACACTGGCGGTGGCCGGGGCAGTCCATGCCAGTCTCGAGAACGAGCGGGTCGCCACCGAGTTTACCGGCACAGCGGGCGAGCGCCACACGTTCAAGGCAAAAGCCTCCCTTGCCGGCTTCGAGAAGCCTGCGCTGCAGTTCACCCTCGATGCGGAGCGGCTGGATGTCGATCAACTGCTGGCCACGTTTTCGGTGGTATCAGCAAAACCCGAGAAACCGGCGGTGCCGGCAAACGAGAAGGCGGGTGAGACCAGCCATGGTGAGGTAGCCGCTTTGCCCGCTTCTCCGGCATGGAGCGGCCTGCGTGCCGATGGTTCGATACGTGTCGGAGAGCTGCGTGTGAAGAACCTGCAGGCCACCGACGTTGCAGCCAGGCTCGATTTGCGCGAAGGGCGGGTCGCCCTGAGTGATGTGCGTGCCGCACTGTATGGCGGAACGCTGCGCGGCACCGCATTCTTCGAGGGAGGCACCCAGCAGGCGGGTGTCGACGGCAAGCTCAGCGGTGTGGCCGTGCGGCCCCTCCTCGAAGCACTCAGCGGCACTTCCACCATCTCAGGCACGGGAGACGTGACGCTGGCGTTGCGCACGGTAACCCGGGGGGCCGAGGAGGCGGTGGCCCGACTGAACGGCACGGTGGCGGTGCACGTACGCGATGGTGCATACCAGGGCATCGACATTGCGCGCTCGTTGCGGATGTTTCGCGACATGCTGGGCAAAGGCAGGAATGTCACGCAGTCGGCCGACGGCAGCCTGAGCACGGATTTCACCGAGCTGCGTGGTCAGCTCGCCCTGGAGAATGGCGTCGGTACCCTCCACGACCTGATGGTGGCGGCACCGTTGTTGCGGGTGACCGAGGGCACGCCGGCGATCATCGACCTGGTCAACGAGACGATTGACCTGGTCATCCACGCGCGGGTGGTCAACACGTCGACGGGGCAGGATGGCAAGTCGCTCGAGGCGTTGCGCGACATCTCCATTCCCATCCGTTTCAGCGGCGACCTGCGTCAGCCCAGCTATGACATCCGCTGGTCGGAGGTCAGCAGCGAGGCACTCAAGAACCGGCTGCGGGACGAGGCCGAGCGCCAGATCAACCGGCTGCTGGGTGGAGACAAGGACCGCGCTGGATCGTCCGCGAACCCGGCCGGCCGCATCCTCGGCGATGCACTGAAGGGCTTGTTCAGACCGTAACCCGCGGCAACGTCCGGCCATGCGGACGTACTTGAGGATGACGAGAGCATGTGGCGATGCCTGCCCCAGGCCCATGGAGGCAGAATGTTCGTCGATGAGGGTGAAGCGGCGGCGACCTGGTTCGGGAACTCCCTGCGCGCGTTCTGTCGCCTGGTGAAGCGCCTCAACGGAAGGCCGCGCCGCGTTGCTCCGGCGCGCGGGGCGGTGTTACCTGCCGGTAAAGACGCGCCCGCGCCGCAGACGCGCGGAGGCTGGTGCCTGGATGAGCGCCACATTGCCCGAGACACGCGCGATGCGGCTCAGGGCGGGCGCGTGGTGCGCGTGGCAGATGGCACAGGCAAGGGCATCAGCCGCGTCGGGGGCAGGGGTGCCATTGAGTCGCAACAGGTGTTGCACCATCTGCTGGATCTGCGTCTTGGCGGCGCGCCCGGTGCCGGTCACCGCCTTCTTGATCTGCAGGGCAGTGTATTCGTGCACTTCGAGATTGCTGTCGGTCAGGGCGCAGAGCGCGGCACCGCGTGCCTGGCCGAGCAGCAGGGTCGATTGCGGGTTGACGTTGACGAAGACCTTTTCCAGCGCCGCCGCGTGGGGTTGCGTATCGGCCGCGATCTGGCGCAGGCTGTCGAGGATCACTTTCAGGCGTGCGTGCAGGGGCTGGTCGGCGGGTACGGTGACCGTGCCGCTGGCGACGTACGAGAGGCGTACGCCGTCGGTGTCGATGACACCGAACCCGGTGCGGCGCAGCCCCGGGTCGATCCCCAGAATGCGGACCCTGCCCTCCACGATGCCCCTGTGGCCGCTCAATGCCGGAAGTGACGGTGGCCGGTGAACACCATGACCAGGCCGCGTTCGTTGGCCGCGGCGATGACTTCGTCGTCGCGGATGCTGCCGCCCGGCTGGATGATGCAGGTGGCGCCGGCATCGGCCACCACGTCGAGGCCGTCGCGGAACGGGAAGAACGCGTCGGAGGCCACCGCCGAGCCTTCCAGCGACAGGCCCGCATTGGCTGCTTTGATCGAGGCAATGCGTGCGGAATCGACCCGGCTCATCTGTCCGGCGCCGACGCCCAGTGTCATGCCGTTGCCCGCGAAGACGATGGCGTTCGACTTCACGAACTTGGCCACCTTCCAGGCAAACAGGAGATCGGCCAGCTGTTGTGCGGTCGGCTGGCGCTCGGTGACGACCTTCAATTCGCCCTCGGACAGATTGAAGAGATCAGGCTGCTGGACCAGCCAGCCGCCGCCGACGCGTTTGACGTCGATGGCGTTGGTGCCGCTGCCCAGCGGGATCTCGAGCACGCGCACGTTCTTTTTGGTGCTGAGCACTTCAATGGCACCGCCATCGTAAGCGGGCGCCAGGACGACTTCCACGAACTGCTGGTTGAGCGCCTGCGCCGTGGCCGCATCGACGGGGCGGTTGAAGGCGATGATCCCGCCGAAGGCTGAAGTTGGGTCGGTCTTGAACGCCTTCTGGTAGGCTTCGAGCGCATTGGCGCCTGTGGCCACGCCGCACGGGTTGGCGTGTTTCACGATGACGCACGCAGGAGTATCGAAGGTGCGCACGCATTCCCAGGCGGCGTCGGAATCGGCGATGTTGTTGTAGGACAGCTCTTTGCCCTGGATCTGGCGGTAGTTCGCCAGCAGGCCCGAACCCGGGTTGGGGTCGATGTAGAAGGCCGCGCTCTGGTGCGGGTTCTCGCCATAGCGCATGACTTCCTGACGCCGGATCTGCACCGTGAGCGTGCGCGGCCATTCCTCACGGGCTGGCACTGCTTCGGGCTGCGGGGCCTCGTCGTGCAGGGACGACAGGTAATTGGCAATGGCGCCGTCGTACGCTGCCGTGTGTGCATAGACTTTCGCGGCGAGTTGCAGGCGGAATCCGTAGGTGGGCTGACCGTGGGTGTCGATCTCGGTGATGACCCGAGCGTAATCGGTCGGGTCGACCACCACGGTAACGCCACCGGCCTCATTGCCGTGGTTCTTCGCTGCGGCGCGCAGCATGGCCGGCCCGCCGATGTCGATGTTCTCGATGGCGTCGATCAGCGTGCAGTCGGGGCGCGCCACGGTCTGCTGGAACGGGTACAGGTTGACGACCAGCAGGTCGATGCGCTCGATGCCATGCTGTTCAAGCGCGGCCAGATGTTCGGGCAGATCGCGGCGGGCCAGCAGACCACCGTGCACCTTCGGGTGCAGCGTCTTGACGCGGCCGTCGAGGATTTCAGGAAAACCGGTGTAATCAGCGACTTCCTGCACGGTAATGCCGTTTTCCGCCAGCAGTCTGGCGGTTCCCCCGGTGGAGAGGATCTGTACACCGCGGCTGGCAAGTGCGCGTGCGAAGTCGACGATGCCGGTCTTGTCGGAAACGGATATCAGGGCTCGCTGTATGGGCATGGTTCGGGAGATCTCTGTGAAGGACGCGGTTGGCGTCCGGTGGTCAAAGGGGCAAGGCGGATGGAGGATCAGGACTGGCCGCGTTTCCCTGCAGCATTGGGCGTAACGCCGTACTGTTCGAGTTTCTTGCGCAGGGTATTGCGGTTGATGCCCAGCATGTCCGCGGCGCGCGACTGGTTGCCTTCGGCGCGTTCGAGTACGGCTTCCAGCATGGGCCGCTCGACCGCCGAGATGACCATGTGCCAGATCCCGCCGACAGCTTCCCCATTCAGGTCCTCGAAGTAGCGATTCAGCTGCTCGTGTATGCAGGCTTCCAAAGATGTGGGTTGTTTTTTCATGGGTTGTCAGGCTGCAAGCAGTGTGTCATTGGGAACAGTGTCGAACCACCTTGCAACTGCCTGCCACTGTTCACGGGTATTGTCGATGAGATTGATGCGCGCGCACAATTCGCGGCCCCCGGGGATGCGACCCAGGTACCAGCCGATGTGCTTGCGCGCGCTTCGCACCCCGATGTATTCGCCATAGAAGCGATAGTGATCGTCGAGGTGCTGGAGCAGGAGATCGCGCAGCTCGCCCGCGGATGGGGGAGGCAGACGCTCCCCGGTACGCAGGTAATGGTCGATCTCACGGAAAATCCAGGGCCGCCCCTGGGCAGCCCGGCCGATCATGACGGCATCAGCCCCGGTGTAATCGAGTACATGGCGGGCCTTTTCGGGGCTGTCGATGTCGCCGTTGGCTACTACCGGGATCTGCAGTTCCGCCTTCACCGCACGAATCGTATCGTACTCTGCCTCGCCCTTGTACCCGTCGGCACGCGTACGGCCATGGAGGGTGAGGGCGGCAATGCCGATGTCCTGTGCGCGGCGCGCAACGCGCAGAATGTTCCGGTTGGCGCGATCCCAGCCGGTGCGCGTCTTCAGGGTGACGGGCACGCCCAGCGGCTGGCACGCTTTCACCACGGCTTCCAGTATGCGCGCGACCAGGTCTTCGTCGCGCAGCAATGCAGAGCCCGCGGCTGCATTGCACACTTTCTTGACCGGGCAACCCATGTTGATGTCGATGATGCGGGCGCCTTTGCGGATGTTGTAGATCGCCGCTTCGGCCATCATGTCCGGGTCGGCGCCGGCGAGCTGTACTGCGATGGGTTCGGTCTCGCCGTCGTGGTCGAGGCGCCGTGAGGTCTTCACGCTATCCCACAGGCGCGGATTGCTGGCGGCCATTTCCGACACGGCATGCCCTGCACCGAGCCGCCGGCACAGTTGCCGGAACGGGCGGTCGGTGACGCCGGCCATGGGCGCGACGAACACGTTGTTGGGAAGTTGCCAGGGACCAATACGCATGGGACGACGACGCGGGCGCGCGGGACGCCACGCGGGCGCGCAAGAAAGTTCAGGGGGAAGAACACGATTGTACCGTTATGCCCGTAGCTTGCTCATTGCGTGCAAGGTACGGGCGTGCGCCCGTGGGCCGGCCGGGCCGGAAACAGCCGGGGACGGGGGCGCGGGCGAGCGGCTCGCGAAGAAAAGTTTGCTCTGCACGCCGCGCCATCGATAGAATGCGCAGTAGTCGCATGACGAACCGACGAGCACCGGCTGCACGAATCAAGAACCACAAGCAGCTGGCACGCAGGCCACGGAGGAGGGCTGCAGTGAACATGGTCATGGCGGAGGGCGTGCGCGCCCGTGCATGCTCCCGCATCTGTTTGTCTCTGAACGTCACGGCCGACGCAGGTCAGGTCAAGGGGGCCGGTTTTCGCCCCGGCTGGGCTGTGCCTGCGCCAGTCCTCACACGCTACCGCATGCGCAAGGCCGTGGGATGGCAGCCGCCCCAGGTGGGGCCTCCCTCAGGGCGCATGAGCGCGCCGTGCGGCCAGTCTGGCACGTCAGGCTGACGGCATGACCCTCAAACCGTTTCCGCTGAAGGCCGGACCACCGAGCTGCCCGGTCGTGTGGGCGGGTTGACGCATGTCGCCGAGCAGCGCATCGCACCGTATTCATGAGCAACACAACAAGCATTCGCGGCGCCCGCCAGGGCGGCGTCTTTCGCACGATCAGAAAAACCTGCAGGAGGAGAGGGCACATGAAGAAGAACGTGTTTCGCGCTGTTGTGGGCGCGCTACTGCTGATGGGGGCAGCCCACTCAGGCATGGCGGCCGAACGCCAGATGAAGATGTCGTTGTGGGTGCCACCTGCGCACCCCATCGTGGCAGATCTGGAAGAATGGGCGCAGTCGCTGTCGCAGGCATCCGAGGGCACCATCAAGGCCACCATCTACCCGGCGCAGCAGCTGGGCAAGGCGGCGGACCACTACGACATGGCCCGCGACGGCATCGTCGAGTACGCCATGGTTGCTCCGGGATACAGCCCGGGCCGCTTTCCGATCTGGAGTCTGATCGAATTGCCTTTCAGCTTCAGCAACAGCACCTCGGGTGCGCGTGCCCTGCACGAGTGGTACCTGAAGTATGCGCCGGTGGAGATGAAGGACGTCCACGTCTGCCTCGTATCGATGCACCACCCCGGCGTGTTTCACTTCAAGGACAACCCCGTGAGAATGCCTGCCGAACTGGCGCGCCGCCGCATACGTCCGGCCGGACCGGGCATGGCACAGTTCATCACTCAGCTGGGTGGAACCAATGTGCAGGCATCCCTCCCCGAGGTGCGGCAGCTGGCCGAGCGCGGGGTGGTCGACGGCGTCACGTTTGCCTGGGACATCTTCGTCATCGGGGCCGACCCCATTCTGAAGCACCACATGGACGAACCCATGTACGTTACCTCGCAGGTGCACGCCATCAACAAGCGCTTTTACGATTCTCTCGACGACAGGCAAAAGAAGGCTCTGGATGAGCACTGCACGCCCGAATGGTCGGAGCGCATCAACCAGGGCTGGGCGCGCGAGGAGCTGGCTGCCCGCGACAGGCTGAAGAACTCGCCCGAGCATGACGTGTACACCCTGACCGATACCGAACGTGCCGCCTGGCGCGAGGCTGCCCGGCCACTGGTAGACCAGGCTCATGAAGCCGTCCAGAAGCGGTACAGGCTGGATGCGAAGGAAATTCACCAGGAACTGCTGAAGACGCTCGAGAAGCACAACGCGCGCTATCAATCCAATGGATAAACTGGCCGTACTCATCGAGCGTTGTTCCGGTATCCTGCTTGGCGCAGTGGCGATCATCACGGTCGCCGAAGTGCTGCTGCGGCGGTTCTTCGCGGTCCAGGTGCCGGACGCCTATACCCTGGCGGGTTACCTGCAGGGCATCGCCATCTTCTGGGGCATCGCCACCGCGGTGCTCGCTGGGCGGCATATCGTCATGGACCTCGTATGGAGCGTGGCTTCCCACCGGGGGCGGCTGCTGATCGATCTGTTCGCCACGCTACTGACCGGAGTGGCCCTGGGTGTGCTGGCCTGGATGATGATGGTCAAGGTAGCCAGCAGCTACGACAGCGGCGAGACGACCTTCGAGCTCGTCATGCCGGTCTGGCCCATGATTCTCCTGGCAGCAGCGGGTGCCGTAGGCGCGGCGCTGATGTCCCTGGTGCGGGCGCGTCGCATTCTGCAGTTCCACGCGCACGAATCGGCAATCACCCAGCCAGGAGGCGTGGCAAATGAGTAACGCGGTGATTGCCACGCTGGGCTTTGTCGTGCTGTTCGGTCTGATGGCCCTGCGCGTACCCATTGGCGTCGCCATGGGCATCGTCGGCGTGGGTGGCTTTGCTGCCGTCAACGGGTTGGGGCCTGGGCTCAGCCTGCTGATGAGTTCGCCCCTGAGCACGGCCACGGATTACACGCTGAGTGTCATTCCCATGTTCATCCTCATGGGC
The DNA here is from genome assembly GCA_937891425.1 of uncultured Pigmentiphaga sp. Taxonomy (GTDB): domain Bacteria; phylum Pseudomonadota; class Gammaproteobacteria; order Burkholderiales; family Burkholderiaceae_B; genus Verticiella. The sequence continues at coordinate 26,709 of CALAGD010000098.1, read as the reverse complement.
GTGTTCGCGTCGGCCGGGGGCATGAGCCGTGAGCTGTTCGAGGCCTGCCAGGCTTGGGTGGGACACTACCGCGGCGGTATTGCGGTGGGCACCATGCTGGCATGCGCGGGGTTCTCGGCCATCAACGGTTCGGCGGTAGCCACTGCCGCCACCATGGCCACCACCGCGCTGCCGGAAATGCGGCGTGCCGGGTACCCGGCCGCGATGGCAGCCGGTACGGTGGCGGCGGGCGGGACACTGGGCGTGATCATTCCGCCTTCGGTTGTCATGATCATCTACGGCATCCTCACCCAGCAGGACATTTCCAGACTGTTCATGGCGGGCATACTGCCGGGGCTGCTTGCCCTGGTGCTCTATGTGCTGACCATAGCCTGGCTGGTGCGGCGGCATCCCGAGCGGTACCCGGCAGCCGAACGCCAGTCATGGCGCGTACGGTTCCGGACGCTGAAGAACATCTGGGCCATTGTCCTGCTGTTTGTTGGCGTGCTGGGCGCTGCTTTCGGAGGGTTGGTGACCATCACCGAAGCGGCGGGGGTTGGCGCCGTGGGGGCGGCGCTGATCGGGGTATTGCGGCGCCGGCTCAACCTGTCGAGCATTCTCGACTGCCTCATCGAGGCTCTGCGCGTGACCGCCTCGATTTTCGTCATTGCGATCGGTGCCTACCTGTTCGGTTACTTCCTCACAGTCACCCAGGTCACGCAGTCGTTCGTGAAGTTCATGCTGGAGCTGCCCGTCGGTCCGTACGGCATCCTGCTGATCATCGTGGGCATCTACATCATTCTCGGTGCCATCATGGATGAGCTGGCGATACTGCTCCTGACCATCCCCATCGTCTTTCCGGTCATCACCACGCTCGGGTTCGATCCGGTCTGGTTTGGCGTGATCATCGTCATGACTACCACACTGGGGCTGATCACGCCGCCAGTGGGCATGAATGTGTTCGTGCTGAATTCGATCGCCCGCGATCTTTCGCTGGGGCAAATTTATCGGGGGGTGGCACCATTCATCCTGACCGACATGGTCCGCCTGCTGATCATCATCGCCGTGCCCTGGCTGTCGCTGGTCATACCCGAATCGTTCTGACGAAACGTTCCTGACGCGAGGAGTTCCACAAGCATGAGTCGAAGCATCGACGTACATGATTATCTGGGTATCCAGCAACTGGTAGCGACCTATGTCTGGGCGCTCGACACGGCAGACCTGGCGACCTTGTCCACGCTGTTCACCGAAGACGCCATCATGCGCGACACCAGTGGCAGGGAGTACAAGGGAAAGCCGGCGATTCTTGCCTACTTTTCCGAGCTCACCCAATCGCCGCGCTTCCGGGGGCGGCAGCACCATATCGACCACCCGCTGTTCGAGCGCACCGAGGAGGGTTATGTGTGTCGTTCGTACTGGACCGTAACCAAGTGGGATTCCGCCGCTGGCACCAAGCTGATCGAGGTAGCCGGGCATTCGCGCGACGTTTACGTGCGTCGTGGCGACCGTTGGGTGTTCCAGGAAAGGCTCCTGTATTACTGGACGAGTGCCGATTGTCCGTGGGCAGGTTCTGCCGGGTAAGCTGCCTGCACGGAAGTCCATGATGTGGACATGTTTCAGAACGCGGCGTCGGCCCATGGCCCCTGGCCGATAATAATGATCGCATCTTGACAAGAAAGGATGCGGCCGCACCCTGCGTGCAAGAACAGGCCGGCGCAATGGGACAACATGAATCAGACGTCGTTCGAAACGTACGACTACATCATCGTGGGCGGAGGCTCTGCGGGTTGCGTACTGGCCAACCGGCTTGCGCAGAATCCGGACGTCACGGTGCTCTTGCTTGAAGCCGGCGACGCAGACCGTTACCACTGGATCCATATTCCGGTGGGATACCTGTATTGCATACGCAACCCGCGGACCGACTGGATGTACCAGACGGAATCGGATCCAGGCCTGAATGGCCGTGCGATTTACTATCCGCGCGGCCGGGTGTTGGGCGGATGCTCGTCCATCAACGGCATGATCTACATGCGGGGGCAGAAGGAAGACTACGACCACTGGGCAGAGGTTACCGGAGACACCTCGTGGAATTGGAACAATGTGCTCCCGGTATTCAGGCTCTCGGAAGACCACTACCTGGGTGCGAACGAATTCCACGGGGCGGGGGGCGAGTGGCGGGTCGAGGCTCAGCGCCTGAAGTGGGACGTGCTGGAGGCGTTTGCAGATGCTGCGGTGGAGGTGGGGATCCCCCGGGTTTCCGATTTCAATCGCGGCAACAACTTCGGTGTAGGCTACTTCGAGGTCAACCAGCGGCGCGGCGTGCGCTGGAACACCTCCAAGGCGTTTCTCCGTCCGATTCGCCAGCGACCCAATCTGCACATCGCAACGCGTGCCCTTGCCGAGTCGCTGGTGCTCGATGGTCGTCGCTGCACGGGCGTGAACTACCGTCGCGGTGTAACCAGGCACTGCGCGTTCGCTCGCGGAGAGGTCATTCTTGCTGCAGGAGCGGTGAACTCTCCGGCCTTGCTCGAGCTGTCGGGCATCGGTGACCCAGCACGTCTGCACGCGCTCGGTATTCCCGTCGTGCGTGCGCTGCCGGGTGTCGGCGAGAATTTGCAGGATCATTTGCAGCTGCGTACGGTCATCAGGGTGGAGGGCGTTCCTACGCTCAACCAGACGGCGCGCCACTGGTGGGGCAGGGCGCTGATGGCTCTGCAATACGCCTGTACCCGCAGCGGGCCCATGAGCATGGCTCCGTCTCAGCTGGGTGCATTTGCGCATTCCGACCCCTCCCAGCCGCGCCCTAACCTGGAGTACCACGTCCAGCCGCTATCGTTGGATGCGTTCGGAGAGCCCCTGCATCCTTTCAATGCATTCACCGCGAGCGTGTGCAATCTGCGCCCGGATTCCCGAGGTTCGGTGCATGTCCGGTCCCCCAAGGTGGGGGTAGCGCCGCAAATAGTGACCAATTATCTGCAGGCCGAAAGCGACCGGAAGGTTGCAGCCGATGCGATCAGGCTGACACGGCGCATCATCGCCGCACCTGCCCTGCAGCGTTATCGGGCCGAAGAGTGGCTACCAGGCCCCCACGTGCAGTCGGACGAAGACCTGTTGCAGGCTGCGGGCAGCATTGGTACCACCATATTCCATCCGGTGGGAACATGCAGAATGGGACGGGCTTCGGATCGTGGCGCGGTGGTCGACCCGACGCTGAAGGTAATTGGTGTGGAGAACCTGCGTGTCGTCGACGCATCAGTCATGCCCACAATTACTTCCGGCAATACCAACTCGCCGACCATCATGATCGCCGAGAAGGCCGCGCAGATGATAAGGGCTGAACACAAGCACCGCACCTGATGCAGCAGTGCGGGCATCAGTCGTCGCCCCGAATGCCATGGCTGGCTGCGGTCTGCTCGAGTATGCGGGCAGCCTCGCGCATCGCGGCGATGACCTCTTCGGTGCGCTCAACCGGAAAGGCCTCTGCGGTTCCGGCGATGGCCAGTGCACCAAACAGCTTCTGGTGGCTGAACAGCGCCAGACCGAACGAATTCACACCGCGGGTCATCTTGCCCAGGTTCAGTGCATAGCCCTGCGCCCGGGCGCGCGTGATCATCTGCCCCAGGGTTTTCATGGTGGAGAGCCCGCGTTCACGCGCGAGCTGCTCGGATGCTGTAACCAGAATGGTGCAGCGATCCGGGGGCAACGCGGCAAGCATGGCGACGCCGCCGACGTTGCATACCAAAGGCAGACGGGTGCCAACCTCGAGCCCTGAAGGGTAAGGCGAAACGCCGTCGCACGCGGCACACACGGTGTCGAGGCCGCTATAGGTATAGACGATGGCCTGGGTACGAAAGCGCCGTGCAATGCCCTGCACGGTATCGTGTGCGGCCTGCTGGAACAGCATGTAGGGCGAAACCGCCAGACCGAGCTCGAACGCCAGCGGGCCCAGCTGGTAGCGACGGTCCTCCTCACGTTGCCGAACCAGACGCTCGCGCTGCAGTACCGTGAGGATGCGGTGCGTGGTAGGACGACTCCATCCGCAGCGCGCGGCCAGGTCTACCAGGCGCCATCCAAAGCGTTCCCGCTCGGACAAAATGCGCAAGATGGTGATGGCGCGAGAAATACTTTGCGTACCCTGAAGATCATTCTTCACCGCACCTCCCGAAAAGTCCACCATGTGGTAATGCGGTGGTGACTGTAGCATGAACCAGCTCCGTGCGGACTCATAATCGAAAAATAAATCCGCGACACCACGGAGGAGGGTGAAAACATGAAGTTTCTCAAATTCTTTGCCATCGGTCTGCTCAGTGCCAGCACTGCTGCATCTGCCGAAAGTCTGGCCAACAGCGATACGCAGATACGCTTCGTTTCGTGCTGCCAGGGTTACACCGAAGCGTTGGCGCGGGTGATCGCGAACGAACTCAAGGAAAAGGTCAGGCAGCAGATCATGGTGGAGACCAGGCCCGGGGCCAATGGGATACTTGCCGCCGATCACGTGGCCAAGGCACCCCCGGATGGTTATACCGTTCTGTTTGGTACAAATTCGACACACGCGGCAAACCAGATCCTGTACGACAACCTTCCATACGATTATGTGAAGGATTTCACGCCCATTTCCGGTCTTTCCGAGGGAACGCTGGTGCTGGGTGTCGACGCACGCCTGCCCATTCACAACGTGTCGGAACTGACCAGATTTGCCAGGGAGAACCCTGGCAAGCTCAACTCCGGTGGGGCGAGTTCGTCGACCCAGGCCGGGGCAGAACTCTACAAGATGCTCACGGGCGTTGATATTGCCTACATTCCCTACAAGACCAATCCGCAGGCCGTGGTCGACCTGATTGGTGGAAGAATTGAAATGACCTTCAATGACGCCAATACACTGATGCCGCACATCAAGTCTGGCACGATTCGACCGCTTGCCGTGTCGACCAGCCAGCGTTCCGAAGCACTTCCAGACGTACCAACAATGCAGGAGGCCGGAGTGCCAGGGTATGCATTGAGTTTCTGGCACGGGGTGTGGGCGCCGGCGGGCCTGGATCCGGAGAAGGCAAAGGAGCTGACCGAACTGATCCAGTGGGCGCTGCAGCAGCCGCGCGTGGTGCAACACATCAAGAATGCCGGCGCAAGGGTAATGCCACTTGGCCCGCAGGAGTTGCTGGAGTTTTCGCAAGAGGAAGAAAAGAAATGGCGGGATATTGTCGTGAAGTCAAAAATGAAGATCAATTGATGGCAACGGGGCTTTAGTTGCAAGGGGATGGGCATGCCATTGGAAATCAGATTCAACGAGGCGCCGCTCGGGCACGAAATCGCCGGCGTCGACGTACGGAATCTGTCTGAAGAAGAGTTCAGGCAGATCGAGGAAGCTTACGATACCTACGGCGTCATCGTGTTCAGGGGCCAGAAGCTTACGCCCGATGAGCAGGTGGCGTTCAGCAGAAGGTTCGGGCCGCTCGAGCAGTTCGTGCTGCAACGCTACAACCTGAAAACCCACCCCGAGGTGTTCGTCGTATCGAACATCATCGAGAACGGGGAGCCGATCGGGCTGGGTGACGCAGGCCAGTACTGGCACACCGACATGTGGGTGGTGCCAGTGCCGCCGCGCGGGTCCATGCTGTATGCACTTGAGGTTCCGGAGGAGAACGGGGTTGCCTTGGGCGATACCTGCTTTGCCAGCACCGCAGCGGCCTATGACGCATTGCCTGCTGATCTGCGCGAACGCATTGAGTCGCTGGAGGCGGTCTACGGAGCCTCTACCTATGTTGAGTACCGCATGGCGGAGAAACTGGCGGAGACCGGTCGCACGGAACTGACGGACGCGGAGAAGATCGGCCTCATCGAGCGGGCGAAGAATATTCCGGAGCGCATCAGACATCCGCTGGTACGGCGGCATCCCAGAACAGGGCGCAAGTGTCTGTACTTCAGTGAGGGCGCGATCAGCCATATTGAGGGCCTGAGCAAGGAAGAATCGAACGAGATCCTGGATGCCATACGCGCACACTTGCTGCGTCCCGAGTTCCTGTATCGGCACAAGTGGCAGGTGGGCGACATCGTCATGTGGGACAACACGTCGTGCATTCACAAGGCAATCAGCGATTATGCGTGGCCGCAGCGCCGGCGCATGCATCGAACCACTCTTGCTCACAATCCGAAGGCGTACTGATGGCAGTTTCGATCGACAGCTTGCAGGTGCGGGTCGTGCGGGTTCCGTTTGCCGAACCCATCAAGCACCCGTTCATGGGGGAGCGTACCCAGTACGTGATCGTTCTGGTGCAGATGCGTTGCTCGGATGGCAGTGAAGGGCTGGGGTACGCCGCGGTCGAAAACATCAAGTTCGCGGCGGCCGTGCAGTCCATTCTGCTGGGGCTGGAGGACGTGCTGCGAGGAAAGGATCCACTCAGGCGTGCGTTCCTGCATGACCTCATGTGGAACGTCACGGTTGACCTCCTGCACGATGGGGCGGCTAACATTGCCATGGCGGCACTCGACATGGCTCTTTGGGACATTTGTGGCAAGCATGCCGGGCTGCCTGTATGGCGCCTGCTCGGCGGCTACCGCGACAAGGTACCCGTCTATGCCAGCGGCAACCTGTGGCGTCATCATTCCACGGAGCGGCTGCAGGCCGACAGCGTGTCCCTGGTCGAACAGGGGTACCGCGCGATGAAGCTGCGCATGGGGGGCGGCCGCCCCCATGCCGAAGATGTTGCGCGGGCGCGTGCGGTACGGGAAGCTGTGGGCCCCGACGTCGAAATCATGGTGGATGCCCTGTGGGGATGCACGCCGCTGGAGGGCGTTCGCCTGGCGCGGGCCCTGGCCGAGCTGAACTTCACCTGGCTCGAGGAGCCGGTACGCGAAGGTGACTTCGCGGGACTGGCCCAGGTCAAGGCCGAGAACGCCCTGCCCATTGCGGCGGGCGAGCGCATCTCACGGCTGGACATGTTCGACGACCTGATTCCGGCCATCGACCATGCCATCATCGATGTCAGCCATCTGGGTGGCATTACCCAGAGTGTCCGGGCCATGGCGCTACTGGATGTGCGCAACCTGCCCATCTCCACGCATTCCTATCCGCTCATCAGCATGCACGTGGTGGCCGCGGCTCGTACCGGAGCCTGGGTAGAGTTCATGGACTGGTGGCACCCCGTGTTCAAGGATGCACCGGTTCCGGTCGACGGATACCTGCATCTCCCGGAGAAGCCGGGGTTGGGGTTGGAGATCGACGAAGCGTACGTCGCGCACAACCCCGTGCAATGACCCGGCCTGCAAGAGCAGGCCGATCGGGCAGCGTCCGCCGCGTGCGGACCTCAGCCCAGTTCATGCGAGAGGCATATCTTGAAACTCTGCAGTTACCGCGTCCACGGACGTACCACCTATGGAGCTGGGCTTGGCGATGGCGGCATCGTGGAACTGGCCCCGCATTTTCCTGCACATCCTTCGCTGCTGAGTCTGGTTCGATCGGTCACGCTGCCGGCCATTGCGGCGGTGCTGCGCGGGGCGAGCGGCGATCACGCGGAAAGCGAGGTCGAGTTCCTCCCCGTATTCGACGAAGGGGCCACCATTCACTGTGTCGGGCTGAATTACGCGGATCACACCGCCGAGTCGGGCATGGTGCAGCCACCGTTCCCACGTACCTTCTTCAAATGTCCTACTGCACTGGTGGGGCATGGGCAGCCGCTGGAGATGCCTGCATTATCGGGCCAATTCGATTTCGAGGGAGAGTTGGCGGTAGTGCTGGCTCGACCGGCGCGCAACGTTACTGCCGACCGCGCCATGGATTACGTGCTGGGGTATACGCCGTTCATGGATGGCTCGGTGCGCGATTACCAGTTGCAGCGCACGCTTGACCAGGGCAAGAACTTTTACCGCAGCAGCGCTGTGGGCCCGTATCTCGTGACCGCCGACGAGGTCGGTGCAATCGACCAGCTCACCTTGAGAACCTATGTGTCGGGCGAGCTGATGCAAGAGGCGAAGTTCTCGAGCATGATCTTCCCGGTATCGGAGCTGATCGAATACATCAGCCATATCACGGAACTGAAGGCGGGCGACATGATCGCCACGGGCACCCCGGCCGGAGTGGGGTTCACGCGCGAGCCGCCACGGTGGTTGCGGCCGGGCGACGTGGTCGAGGTGAACATCGAGCGGGTGGGGCGCCTGTCGAATGCCGTCGGACCGGCCCCGCTGCGCTGACCCGTCGGTGGGCAGGGACCGATGCTGCCCGTCCGCGCTATGTGCGCCACCCCAGCATGAGGTGCCGGGCCAGTGGCCGGCGCAGCGTCGGGAACAGGTCAAGCAGCAGCAACGCACCGCCAGCGGCGTGTTCGACCAATGACTGCCGCGTGGTGAAGACGCGCGGCAGGAAGTCGGTGATGCAGGCGGTGAGGTAGCGGTCGGGCCGGCGCGCCTGGTCGAACTCATGCAGATAGTGCACTACCGGAGTGTCGGCCTGGCTCAGCCATGGATGCAGCGAGTCGGCGAGCTGGGCTGCGTCGCGAAACCCGAGGTTGAGCCCCTGTCCCGCCACCGGGTGCAGGGTCTGGGCGGCATTGCCGATGACCACCCGACGCGGGGCGATGGTGTTGTGGCGCCAGCGCAGGGTGAGCGGGGCGGCATGACGTGGGCCCACGACGTGCAAGTGCCCCATGCGCGTACCAAAGGCAGCCGTAATGGCGTCGGAGAACGCGTCGTCGGGCAGGGCGGTCAACGCCGCTGCGCGTTGCGGGTGGCAGCACCAGACCACGGCGTACAGGGCGGTGGTGTCGTGCGCGTGGGGCGAACTGACGGGCAGCAGCGCCAGCGGTCCTTCGCGCGTGAAACGCTCCCAGGCCACTTGGGGCGCGGGGCGTTCCGCCTGCACCAACGCAAGCACGGCATGCTGGTTGTAACCACGTTGCATGATGCGGGCGTCCGGATGCTGACTGGAATCGCCTTCGGCCTGCACCACCAGGCGTGTGCGCCAGGTGATTCCGTTCTGTTCCACCCAGACCCAATCGGACGTCTCGCGCAAGACGCGTGCTTCGCCCACGCGCAGCCGGATCGCAGAGTCCCGCACCGCGTCCTGCAGTGCCATAACGACTTGCGGGTAGCGGAACACTGTGCCCAACTCGGCTACGCCGAAATCGTCATTGCGGATCAGGGTGCGCCCCAGACGGCCTGCCTGCGAGACATGGATGGTGTGAATGGCGGCGCCGCCTTCGGGCCATACGCCAAGGCGCTCCAGCAGGAGGCGGCTGCCACGGTTCAGAGCCAGGACGCGCGCATCGAGCTGCAGCGCATCGGCAGCGGAGGGCCCGGGCCGCGAAGGTGCGGTGGAAGTACCGGAGTCGGGTGCAGCGGCAGCGGGCGCTGCCCCAGGTTGCCGTGTGGGAGCCGTGGGCGAGGCCCGGCCTGAATGGCACAGGATGATGCGCGCCGGATCGGGTGCGCGACGCGCCAGCCAGAGCGCAAGTGCGCATCCGGTAGGCCCGCCTCCCAGAATGGTCACGTCGGCAGTGAAATCGGCGTCGTTCTGCATACCGATACTGCGTACGTCATCAGGCATTGGAGGTCAGCCGCGGGTATCGCGCATGATGGCCTCGATCTCGCTGGCGTCGACCGGCACATCGCGCGTGAGCAGCTCGCAGCCGTCGGCGGTGACGAGGGCATCGTCTTCGGTGCGGATGCCGATGTTCCAGAAGCGCTCCGGTACGTCGTCGCCCGGACGCACGTAGATGCCAGGTTCGACGGTCAGCACCATGCCGGGTTCGAACTGCCGCCATGCACGCTGCTGCGCCGCCGAGCCTTCCCGGTAGTCGCCTACGTCGTGCACATCGAGGCCAAGCCAGTGGCCGGTACGGTGCATGTAGAAGCGTGTATAGGCGCCTGATTCAATGATGCCGTCTACCGTGCCGGCCAGCAGTTTCTCGTCGATCATGCCCTGCACGAGCACGCGTACGGCGGCATCGTGCGGCTCGTTCCAGCGCCGGCCGGGCTGGATCTGCTCGATGGCGACCCGCTGTGCGGCGACGGTGAGGTCGTATAGCGCGCGTTGTGCTCCGGAGTAACGGCCATTGACTGGGAAGGTACGCGTGATGTCGCCGGCATAGCTGTCGTATTCGCACCCGGCATCGATCAGGAGCAGCTCGCCATCCTGCATGATGGTGTCGCCCGCGCGGTAGTGCAGCACGCAGGCGTTCGCGCCTGCAGCGACGATCGAATTGTAGGCTACTGACTGCGCGCCGTGCCGTCGGAACTCGTGCAACAGTTCGGCTTCGATTTCGTATTCATGCATGCCCGGGCGCGCCACGCGCATGGCGCGCAGATGGGCCGCGGCCGAAATCTGGCAGGCGCGCCGGATCAGGCGGATTTCGCTGTCATCCTTGATGAGGCGCATCTCGGCCAGCATGGCGGCAAGATCGTGCTGCGTGCGTGGCACCGTGTGGCCCGCCCGGGCTTTCTGGCGGGCCGCGTTCATCCAGCCGCGGATGCGGCGGTCGACATGGCAGTTGGCAGTGAGTGGCGCGAACAGCGCCGGCTGGTCGAGCAGCAACTCGGGCATCCGGCGGTCGATGTCACCGATGCTGTAGGCTTCGTCGAACGCGAAGCGGTCGGCCGCTGCATCCGGGCCGAAGCGGTAGCCGTCCCATATCTCGCGTTCCGGATTCTTGTCGCGGCAGAACAGGACGGCCTTGTCGGTTTGCCCCGCGATGAGTACCAGCCAGCTTTCCGGTTCAGGGAAGCCGGTGAGGTAGTAGAAGTCGCTGTCGTGCCTGTACGGGTAGTCGGCGTCGCGGTTGCGGAGCCTCTCCGGAGCAGTAGGCAGGATGGCAATGCCGCCGCCCAGGGCATGCATGTTGGCAAGTACGCGTCGGCGGCGCGCGATGTACGGGGATGGGTCTTGTGCGGGTATGGCCATGGCTGAACACAGACAATCGATGCCCCTGAGCGTACCACGCTCCGTAGCGCGCTGGGGCAGCTTCAAGAGGCCGGCCGCACCCGTCTGTCATGGCGGCAGATGGGACGCGCCGTGCCCTGAGGCCTGCTTGCCGGGCCATAAGTACATAACTGCCGGTTATCAGAAAATGACGCCATGTCATGAGCTCATGGCTTCCCTGACCGGGGACTTGGGCCATAATCGGGCCTTTGCCCGCGAAGCGTGCGGGGCATCTCTGGAGACCCTTATGAAGTTTGAAACCTTGGCCGTCCATGCGGGATACTCGCCCGAGCCCACGACGCATTCGGTGGCGGTTCCCGTGTACCAAACGGTTGCCTACTCGTTCGACAACGCGCAGCATGGCGCTGACCTCTTCGACCTGAAGGTCCCGGGCAACATCTACTCGCGGATCATGAACCCCACGGTAGACGTGCTCGAAAAACGGGTAGCGGCGCTCGAAGGCGGCATCGGGGCGCTGGGGCTCGCCTCGGGGATGGCAGCCATTACTTATGCCATTCAGACCATTGCCGAAGCGGGCGACAACATCGTGTCGTCAAGCACCCTCTACGGCGGTACCTACAACCTGTTTGCGCATACCCTGCCGCAAATGGGTATCGAAACCCGCTTTGCCGACCCTTCCGATTACGATTCTTTTGCCGCCCTCATCGACGATCGCACCAGGGCCATCTTCTGCGAGTCCGTGGGCAACCCGCTGGGCAACATCACCGATCTCGCGCGCCTCGCTGAAATCGCCCACGCGCATGGCGTGCCGCTGATCGTCGACAACACCGTGCCCAGCCCCTATCTGTGCCGGCCGTTCGACTTCGGTGCGGACATCGTGGTGCACTCGCTGACCAAATACATGGGCGGACACGGCACCACCATCGGCGGCATCATCGTCGATAGCGGCAAGTTCCCCTGGGCAGAACACAAGAACCGCTTCCGCCGCCTGAGTGAGCCCGACGTCTCGTACCACGGCGTGGTGTACACGGAAGCGCTGGGCGCCGCTGCCTATATTGGCCGCGCACGTGTGGTACCGCTGCGCAACATGGGAGCCGCCCTGTCACCCTTCAATGCCTTCCTGATCCTGCAGGGCATCGAAACCCTGCCGCTGCGCATGGATCGCATCTGCGACAACGCGCTGGCCGTGGCCAAGTACCTCAGCGAACACCCGAAAGTGGGCTGGGTGAACTATGCAGGTCTGCCGAACCATCCCGACCACGCCCTGGTACAGCGTTACCTTGGCGGCCGCGCATCCGGCATTCTTTCATTCGGCATCAAGGACGGTGGCCGTGAAGCCGGTGCACGGGTACTGGATGCCTTCAAGCTCTTCACGCGCCTGGTGAACATCGGTGACGCGAAATCGCTGGCCACCCATCCGGCATCGACCACTCACCGCCAGCTCAGCGCCGAAGAACTGAAGAAGGCTGGCGTGTCGGAAGACATGGTGCGCCTGTCGATCGGCATCGAGCATATCGACGACCTGCTGGCCGATCTCGATCAGGCCCTCGCCGCTGCCTGATCTCACTGATTGCGGGCACTGCAGCCGGGCAACTGCCCTGCATGCAGTGCTGCATCCAGCCGGGCCAGGCGGGCGGGCGTGCCCACGTCAGTCCAGGCGCCATGGTGGCATGCCCCCCAGACCTCCCCGCGTTCCATGGCAGTGCGCAGCAGGGGGGCCAGCCGCGCCCACTGCCCCGGCTCAATGTGCGCGAACAGCTCGGGCCGGTAGATGCCGATACCCGAGAACGTCAGCCGGACAGCGTCCGCGGTGCCGGGCCTATCGAAGACCCGGCGCATCCCGGGTCCTGGTGCGTCTTCACCTGCCGCCAGCCAGAAGTCGCCCTCAGGGTGATGGTCGGGGTTGGCCACCAGCAGCAGCCAGGCTCCGGCGTGCCGGGCCAGCAGGTCCGTGGCGATGCGCCGCGCGACGCCCGGGTCCCAGTCGCACCAGATGTCGCCGTTGATCACCAGGAATGGGTCGGGGCCCAGCCAACGCAGTGCCCGGGCGATGCCGCCCGCGGTTTCCAGTCCCCCTTCGGGTTCGGGCGACCACTGGATTCTTGCTCCCCAGCGCGACCCGTTGCCCAGCGCTTCCTCCAGTTGTGGTCCCAGCCATGCATGGTTGATGACGATGTCGCGAAAGCCGGCCTGGGCCAGACGTTCCAGATGCCACACGATGAGCGGCTTGCCACCCGCGCACAATAGTGGCTTGGGCGTGATATCGGTGAGCGGGCGCATGCGTTCGCCCCGCCCGGCGGCAAGAATCATGGCTTTCATGGTGGGTCAGCGCACGGGCCATCCCGGCGGGTAGGTGGTGCCTTCAAGGCGGTCGAGCAGACGCAGCAGGGGCAGGAATACGTCGTAGTGGGCGGCGGCCTGGCGTACATAGGCCAGCACGCGCGGGATGTGCTGCAGATACTGCGCCTTGCCGTCACGATGGTGCAGGCGAGCAAAGACGCCCAGGATGCGCAGGTTGCGCTGCAGTCCCATCCATTCCCAGTCGGCGTGGAACTCGGCGATGTCGTGGCTGACCGGCAGCTGCGCCTTGCGTGCCGCTTCCCAATAGCGGATACCCCAGTCCAGCTGCTGAGGCTCGTCCCAGGTCGTCCGCGCGTCCATCAGCAGCGAGACAAGATCGTAGGTAATCGGGCCCGCCAGGGCGTCCTGGAAGTCGATGATGCCCGGCTCGTCGGGGCGATCTGGCAGCGGCACCATGAGATTCGGTGAGTGGTAATCACGGTGCACCAGCACCTGCGGTTGCCGGCTGTTGCGTGTGACGAGCACGTCGAAGACCTGCTCGAGCCGGGTGTGCTCCTGCGCGGTCAGGGTCGCGCCACAATGCACGCTGATGTACCACTCGGGAAAGAGCTCCAGCTCGCTGCGCAGGCGCACATGGTCGTACATGGGCAGGCCAGTTGCGGGCACCTGCTGCAGCCGGACGAGGGCATTGAGCGCGGCGCGATACCACTGCCGGATCTCGGCGTCCCCGGGGCCACGCTGCAACGCATCGTAGTAGGTGTCCTGCCCCAGGTCGGTCAGCAGCAGGAACCCCTGTTCCACATCCTGGGCCAGGATGCGCGGCACGTTCAGGCCGCCCTCCAGCAGGCGTTGGGCCATGGCAACGAACGGGCGGCAATCTTCCTGAGGCGGGGGGGCATCCATCACGATCAGCGTCGAAGCACCGGCGTCAATGCGAAAATAGCGCCGGAAGCTGGCGTCGCTGGACGCGGGGCACAGGCTGCCGAGGTCAAGCTCAAGTTCGGGTGGCAAGGAGCGCAGCCAGGTCTCAAGCTGTCCGCGGCGGAAATCGGCGTGTTCTGTCATGTAACAACAATGAATGCAAACGGGGGACTGGAGGTGTGACAGCAACGTCGGTCGTGCATGCAGATGCGGTTGCGGGGGGTATCGCCAACGCTGCCTCCGCCTATAATACTGTCCCGGACCTCTTCAACCATCCGGCATTTGCCGCCAGCGAGCCAGACAATAATCCCGTGCCACTCGATCTCCGCCGACTCGTCGTCTTTGCGGTCGCATTGCTGACCTGGGCGGCGGACGTACCGGCTGCGCCCGAGTCATCCCTGCGTGTCTCCTCCGTAGCCTTGCGCGAATCGCCGGGCTTGCAGACTCATCCGGGGCTCGATCCCGACCAGCTGCCCGTGTTCACCCGGTCGCAAGAGGTGGCCGGCAACCCCGACGAATCGGTCACCCTCAGCGGCGATGCCGAGGTTCGGCGCAACGATGTCGTCCTGAAGGGCTCCCGCATCCGCTACGATCGTGCCAACGGGGTACTGGAGGCGGAGGGTTCGGTGCGCCTGCTGCGTGACGGCAGCGTGGTGACCGGGCCGCACATGCGGCTAGAGCTCGGCCAGGATACCGGCAGCTTCCAGCAGCCGGAGTTCTACGTGGCGGCGACCGGTGGCAGTGGGTCGGCCGAGGAGGCCGAGCTGCTCAGCCGCTCGCAGATGCGGCTGCGCGATGCCATCTATACCGGTTGCCCCTGTCCGGAACCCGACTGGTACATCCGCGCCAGCGAGGTCGATCTCGACTTCGACAAGAACGAGGGGCTGGCCTACGGCGGCGTACTGTATTTCAAGAAAGTGCCCATTCTGGGGGCGCCCATCCTGTCGTTTCCCATCACCGACAAGCGCAAGTCGGGCTTTCTGCCGCCCACCATCGGTCTGACCAGCCGCAGCGGCGTGCAGATCACCACACCGTACTACCTGAACCTGGCGCCCAACTACGACGCCACCCTCTACCCCTCGCTGATTGCGCGCCGGGGTCTGCAGCTGGGCGGAGAGTTCCGTTACCTGCGCCCCACCTATAGCGGGGAGATCTTCGGTACCTGGATGGCGCACGACCGCGAACAGGGCTCGCGTCGCTGGTACTACAGCTGGCAGCATCGCCAGGGCCTGCCGGCCGGGTTCGGTCTCGGCTGGGATCTCCGCCGGGTGTCCGACGACGACTATTTCCGCGATTTCTCCGCGATCGCGCTCGATCGCGCCACCACGGTGACGCTGCCGCAGTCGGTCTCGCTCTCCTGGGCCAACGAATACTTCAGCGCCAATCTGAACCCGGTGCGCTGGCAGACGCTGCAGGATGCGGACGACCCCATCACGCCCCCCTACGACGCGCTGCCCAGGTTCAACTTCCAGGGGCAACGCTATGGCTGGAGTGGCTTCGACGTGCTCATGCTGGGCGAGGCCGCCGTGTTCCGGCGCTCGCCCTGGCTGGCCAGCGCCATGGACCTGCCCGACGAACGCGGGTCGCGCATCTGGGTCTACCCCAGTGTGTCGTATCCGGTCATGCGTCCGGGCTGGTTCTTCGTGCCCAAGGCCGGGGTGCACATCTCGCGCTACGACACCCGTTTCAACCAGGCAATCTATTATGACCCTGCCTCGCCCATGGGCGGGATTACCACCTACGATGTAGGCGACGCCTCACGCGTGGTTCCCATCATGTCGCTGGATGCGGGACTCATTCTCGAGCGGCAGACGCGCCTGTTCAACCGCGACATGGCCCAGACCCTGGAGCCGCGGCTGTATTACCTGTATGTGCCGTATCGCGACCAGAGCTCATTGCCGGTGTACGACACCGCGCTGGCCGACTTCAGCTTCAGCCAGCTGTTCTCCGAGAATCTGTTCTCGGGCGGCTGGGACCGCATTGCCAACGCCAACCAGCTTACTGCCGCGCTCACCTCGCGCTGGATCGACAGCATCACGGGGGCAGAACGGGCACGGGTGGCTGCGGCGCAGCGCATTTACTTTACCGATCAGCGGGTCACTCTGCCGGGCGACGCAGCACGCTCCGGTGACCGTTCCGACTTCCTGTTCGAAGTGTATGGCGCTCTCACCGAAGACCTCAGCGCCCAGGCTTTGTTCCAGTTCAACCCCGATGCCCGTCGCGTCGAGCAGTCCACGGTGAGCGCGCGTTGGGATGCTGCGCGCCTTGCTACCGTGTACACGGCCTACCGCTACCGCCGGCCCTCGTTCCAGCAGCAGGGCCAGGAACAGGCAAGCGTGGCATTCCAGTGGCCGTTTTCGCCGCGCTGGTATGGCGTCGCCCGGGTCGACTACTCGCTGCATGACAGCCGCTTCAGCCAGGTGCTGGCCGGCGTCGAGTACAACGGTGGATGCTGTTGGACAGCGCGGGTGGTGGGGCAGCGATATGCGGTCTCCAGTGAGTCGACCAATACCGCGTTATTCTTTCAGCTCGAGCTGATCGGGCTGGGTCGGCTGGGAACCAATCCGCTCGACACATTACGTCGTAATATTCCGGGCTATCAACCTGTCACCCCGCGGATCGAACCTGGCACGCCGTTCGAACGATATGAATAATGCAGGGCTATCCGGCCGGGCAATGGCAAGACCAGCTGGCGCTTGGCGTCGGCACATCAGGAGTTACCCAACCATGCAGGTAATCAGTATCCGCAAACTGCTCGCCCTGGCGTTGATGGCAGGGATGACGGCCACGGCCGTGGCACAGGGTACACGCTCGGCCACGCCCCCCGCACCGGCCACGCAGTCAGCGCAGGCGAAGCCGGGTAGCGAGCGGGGCGCAGCCAGCCGGGCAGCCCCTCGGACCGGCAGCAATGCAAACCCCGCTGCCGCTTCCGCCCAGCCCGTCGACTACATCGTCGCAGTGGTCAACAACGACGTCATCACCCGCCGCGAGCTGAACGCGCAGGTACAGAATGCCCTGTCGATGCTGGCCGCGCAGAAGATTCCCGCGCCGCCGCCCGACGTGCTTGACCGTCAGGTGCTCGAGCGCCTCATCACCGAACGCGCGCTGCTGCAGGAGGCCGATCGTGCCGGTATCCGCATCACCGAAGACCAGCTCGACATGGCGATCCGGCGCATCGCCGAAGAGAACAACATGACGGTCGAGCAACTGCGGGCCGAAGTCGAAAAAGATGTGTCGTGGGCGCGTTACCGCAGAGAACTGCGCGACCAGATCCGCATTTCGCGGCTGCGCGAGCTTGAGGTTGACCGTACCATTCACGTGTCCGAGGCAGAGATCGATGCTTTCCTGGCCGAGCAGGCACGGCAGGGTACTCAGGCAGGTACGAATGCGGTGCTGCACCTGGCGCAGATCCTGATACGCGTGCCCGAGGGCTCGTCGCCATCGCAGATCGCGTCGCTGCGCGAGCGCGCCGAGAGATTGCGCCAGCAGCTGATCAAGGGGGCCGATTTCGCGCAGCTGGCAGCGGCTAACTCCGACGGTGAAGAGGCCATGCGCGGGGGCGATCTGGGTGTGCGCCCGGCGGCGGGGTGGCCCGAGCTCTTCCTGAGGGCCGCTGGCAACCTGCAGCCCGGGCAGGTCAGTGAGGTCATCCAGAGCGGCAACGGGTTCCATATTCTCAAGGTGCTCGACCGGCAAGGAGGGCCGGCACCGGTGGTCCTGAATGTCGACGGTTCGCCCATGCCGGTCACCCAGCATCGCGTGCGCCACATCCTGATCCGGCCCACCGCAGTGCTCAGCGATGAAGACGCACGCCAGCGCCTGCAGTCCATCCGCGAGCGCATCGTGCAGGGGCAGGTCAGCTTCGCCGACATGGCACGCCAGTATTCCGACGACCCCTCGGCGCCGCAGGGTGGCGACCTGGGCTGGGTGTCGCCGGGAGAAACCGTTCCGGTCTTCGAGCAGACCATCGCTACCCTTGAGCCCGGAACGGTTAGCCAGCCCTTTCGCAGTCCTTTCGGCTGGCACATCGCGGTGGTGGAAGAGCGCCGCGTTCAGGACGTGTCGCGTGAAATGCAACGTTCTCAGGCGCGCCAGATTCTCTTCCAGCGCAAGCTCGAACCGGCTTGGGTCGAGTGGACGAGCCTGGTACGCAGCCGTGCCTACGTCGACAACCGGCTTGAGCGCCCGGCTGAGTGACCGCAGATCCCCGGGGCCCGAGCGCGGCGAAAGCTCCGGTCCGTCCTCGAGCATCTCTTGCAAGCGAAAGCATCAAACATGAACTCCATCCTGCGGGCGCCCGCGGCCACCGGGCCGGAACGGGTGCTCGCGCTTACGACTGGTGAACCCGCGGGCGTTGGCCCGGAGCTGGCCGCCGTTGCTGCCAGATGGTTCGCCGAGCGTGCACGGCCCGGCCATCGTCTCGTTCTCATCGGTGACTCCGCCCTGCTGCGTCAGCGTGGGTTGTCCGATCTGCACGCATTGCCCGGAGTCGACGTGCACCATGTGCCCTTGCGCGCCCCCAGCGAACCGGGCGTGCTGTGCGAAGCCAACAGCGACTATGTCTTGCGTACGTTGCAGGCGGCGGCCGACATGGCGCTGGGCGGCATGGCACAGGCCATCGTGACGGCGCCCGTGCACAAGGGCGTCATCATTGGAGCGGGTCATCGGTTTTCCGGGCATACCGAGTTCTTCCAGGAGCATGCCGGGTGCGAGAAGGTGGTGATGATGCTGGTGGGAGGAGGGCTGCGTGTGGCGCTGGCCACCACGCACCTGCCTCTACGGGCGGTGGCCGACGCAATCACGGAAGCGTCGTTGCTGCAGGTGCTGCGCGTGCTGGATGGCAGTTTGCGCGCACAATTCGGCATTCGCGAACCGAAGATCGGCGTATGCGGTCTCAACCCTCATGCCGGCGAAGGGGGTCGCATGGGACGCGAGGAGGTGGAGGTCATCGAGCCTGCCCTGCGTCAGGCGCGCCGGGAAGGTATCGAGGCCTTGGGGCCGTTCCCGGCCGATACCCTGTTCGTACCCGACATCGTGGCGGCGTATGATGCCGTGCTGGCCATGTATCACGACCAGGGTCTGCCCGTACTGAAACATGCGAGCTTCGGGCACGGTGTGAACATTACTCTCGGATTGCCCTATGTGCGGACATCCGTGGACCACGGCACTGCGCTTGACCTGGCTGGCACCGGCAAGGCGAATCCGCAAAGCCTGTTCGATGCCATCGACACTGCCATTTCGATGATCTCCACCGCACCCATTACCCCGTGAGCGGGTTGGCCCGCCTGCCGGGGCCGTTGGCTCAATGCACGCCGTAGCGCGCGCGATAAGCCGAGATGGCGTCCACGTGCTGGGTCAGCTCGCCGGCGTCAGCGTGCTGTGCGTAAGCGAGCACGTCGTTCAGTGATGCGATGCTTATGACCGGCATGCCGTAGGTCTTCTCGACTTCCTGGACGGCCGAGCTGTCGGTGAGGTTGACTGCGTCGCCACCCCGTTCCATGCGGTCGAGCGCGATGATGACACCGGCCGGCGTGGCGCCGGCGGCTTCGATCAGTGCCACTGATTCACGCACTGATGTACCCGCGGTGATCACGTCATCGACGATGACGACGCGCCCCTTGAGCGGGGCGCCGATGAGCGTACCGCCTTCGCCGTGATCCTTCGCTTCCTTGCGATTGAAGGCGAAGGGTACATCAACGCCGCGGGTGGATAGCGCGATGGCGGTAGCGGTAACCAGGGGAATGCCCTTGTATGCGGGTCCGAACAGCATGTCGAACGCGACGCCGCTGGCAAGCAGGGTATCGGCATAGAATCCGGCCAGCCGCGCGATGGAACCGCCGCGGTTGAACAGCCCGGCATTGAAGAAGTAGGGACTGTTTCGTCCGGATTTGGTTGTGAAGCTGCCGAAGCGAAGCACGCCCTGTTCGATCGAGAACCGGACGAAGTCGGTCTGGAGGCTGGATGCGATGGACATGGAAAGGGAAAGCGGTATGATCGGGTCCGCCATTATCGCAAGATTTGCCGCCGGCGTGACATGTGGAAGGCGCGTCCAGCGCCCCGCCGGCTTCGCCTGTTCAGATAAGGCAGGATTCTATTCGGAGCGTTCCTGGTGCTGCGTATCGTCACTTTCAATCTCAACGGCATTCGTTCGGCATTCAGCAAGGGTTTCCAGACGTGGCTTGCGGCCAGCGGTGCCCACATCGTCTGCCTGCAGGAACTCAAGGCCCAGGAAGCCGACCTCTCCCCCGAGCAGCACAACCCGGCGGGATATACGGGGCATTTCTTTCCGGCCCAGAAGCGTGGTTACAGCGGAGTGGGCCTCTACGTGAAAGAAGCCTGCGACCGTCTCGTGAAGGGATTCGAGGTCGAGGAATTCGATGTGGAAGGGCGCCTGATTCGTGCCGACTGGAAGAACCTGAGCATTGTCAGTACCTATCTGCCCTCGGGGAGCAGCGGCGACCATCGGCAGGCCGCCAAGTACCGGTTCCTCGACAGCTTTGGTGCCTGGCTGCAGGAGATCATGCGGGAGCACGAGGCCACCGGGCGCGAGTTCGTGATCTGCGGCGACTGGAACATCGCACACAAGGAGATCGATCTCAAGAACTGGCGCAGCAACCAGAAGAACTCCGGCTTTCTGCCGGAAGAGCGGGCCTGGCTGACGCGGGTTTTTGACGAGTTCGGGTTCGTCGATGTCTTCCGGCTGCTGGACGACCGTCCCGAGCAGTACACCTGGTGGAGCAACCGTGGCCAGGCGTGGGCCAAGAACGTCGGCTGGCGCATCGACTACCACATCGCAACCCCCGGCATTGCTGCCAGGGCCCGCCGTGCCTCAATCTACAAGGACGAACGCTTTTCGGATCATGCACCCCTGACCATCGATTACGACGCCAGCCTGTCCTGAGCATTCCGGTGCGCGGGTGCAGACCATCCTTTGCAAGCGTGGCGGATACGCTTATGCTTGAGTCTCGTGCATCTGTCAGGGATCCCTCATGTCTGCTTCAGGAAGTCGTTCGTGGTCATTCATACTGGGCATTTTCCTGCTCGCTGGCGCCGTGGCCCTGGGGTGGTCGCTGCGTGATTCGGTCGACCGATTCAAGCAGTACGAGCGCTCGGTAACCGTCAAGGGGCTGTCCGAGCGCGAATACCCTGCCGATGTCGTCATCTGGCCCTTGCAGTTCAGCGTGGCCAGCAACGATCTGGCTCTGCTGTACGACGATATCGAATCGCAAAGTCAGGCCATCATCGAGTTTCTTGCCAGCCACGGCATCCCGCGCGACGAGATTTCCGTTGCGCCGCCCGACATCAGCGACCGCCTTGCACAGAAATATGGTGACAATCGTGATGCGGAATACCGTTTCGTGGCCCAGCAGCGGCTCACCGTGTATTCCAATCAGGTGAACCAGGTGCGCCAGCTGCTGGGCGACCTCACCGAGCTGGGACGCCGGGGCGTCGTGCTCAGCGGCGACTACGATACGCGGCCCGAGTACCTGTTCACGCGCCTGAACGAGGTCAAGCCCGCCATGATCGAGGAAGCCACGCGCAACGCGCGTGAGGTGGCCATGAAGTTCGCCGAAGACTCCGGCAGCAAGCTTGGCAAGATCCGCAACGCATCGCAAGGGCAGTTTGTCATTGCCGATCGCGACAGCGGCAATCCGCACATCAAGCAGGTGCGCGTGGTGTCGACCATCGAGTATTACCTGTCGGACTGATCCGTAGGGCAGAATGCCCGACAGGTCTGGACAAGGTTCCGTATTGCCCGATAATCTCAGGCGGGTTGCAAGTCGTGAGTGCCTGACCCGTTGCAGCCAGCACCCGCCCGGCTTGTGGGCACAGCCCATCGTGCGGGGGAACTGCATGGTCCACGACATGTACGCCGCACCAAGAAAGCAACCACTCAACAACAGGCAGGAGACACGTGATGACACCAAGACTCAAACGGATACTTCCCTGGGTATCTGCCGGGGCTGTCCTGTTCGCTTCTTCCGCATGGGCGGACATTACCGTAGGCATCTCGATTTCGGCCACGGGGCCGGCCGCATCGTTGGGCATACCCGAGCGCAACACGGTGGCGATGCTGCCGCGGGAAATCGCCGGCGAGAAGATTGAATACATCGTGCTTGATGACGCGACCGACTCTACCCAGGCGTCGCGCAACGCGCGCAAGTTCGTCGACGAAAACAAGGTCGACATCATTATCGGTTCCTCCTCGGTGCCCACCACCATCGCCATCGCCGAGGTAGCCAACGCCAGCAAGACGCCGCAGATCACGCTGGGGCCGGCCGACCTTCCGCCCGACCGTGAATACTGGGTATTCCGGGCGCCCCAGCACAACCGGGTGATGGCCGAGGCGCTGGCCGAACACATGGCCGCCAACAACGTGAAGACCCTGGGCTTCATCGGATACAGCGATGCCTATGGCGAAGGCTGGCTCAATGAAATGAAGAAGGCGGCCGAAGCCAAGGGCATCAAGATGAACGCCATCGAACGCTTCAACCGCACCGACACCAGTGTGACAGCCCAGGCGCTCAAGCTGGTCAGCGCGAATCCCGATGCGGTCCTGGTCGTGGCCTCGGGCACACCCTCGGCCATGCCGCAGGTCGCATTGCTCGACCGCGGCTACAAGGGGCAGATCTACCAGACCCATGGGACGGCCACCAAGGAATATATCCGCGTGGGTGGCAAGGCGGTGGAGGGCACCATCCTGCCCATGGGTCCGGTAGTCATCGCCGAACAGCTGCCGGATGACCATCCCAGCAAGAAGGTGGGCATGGAGTACAAGCAGGCCTACGAGAAGCAACACGGCGAAGGCAGTTTCTCGTCGTTCGGTGCCCACATGTACGATGCCTACCTGATCTTCGCCGCCGCTGTGCCCGAGGCCCTCAAGAAAGCCAAGCCCGGTACGCCCGAATTCCGCCAGGCGTTGCGCGATGCCATCGAGAACAACGCGGAAGTGGTCGCTACCCACGGCGTCTACCAGATGCGTCCGAACGATCACTGGGGCCTCGACCATCGCGCCCGGGTGCTCGCCAAGGTCGAGAACGGCGACTGGAAGCTGCTGCCCTCGGGCAAGTAAGTGCATTCAGGGGCCGGCGACGACGGCGCTGGCGGTACGTTGACATGCGGGCAAGGGCGGAGTCGGGCCCGCCCGTTGTACGATTGTCGTCATGACCCCCGCCCCTGGTAACCACCCGCCACAACCTGCCCCGCCGGCATCGGCTGCGGCGCACGAGCGTGGCCACGAGCACCACGCTGCGCGTCGTGGCCACACCCATGCCTCCGACCACAATCACCATAACCATTACCATCACGGCCGCGATCATGATCACGGCCATGTGCACACGCCAGCGATCACCGAGCAGAACAGGCGCCGCATCACCATCGTTTTCGTCCTGACCGCAGGGTATGCGCTGGCCCAGGTCGCAGGCGGGTGGCTGTCCGGGTCACTGGCGCTCATTGCCGACGCCGGCCACATGGTGTCCGACGCGGCGGCCCTGTTGCTGGCACTGATCGCGTACCGGGTGGCGGCCCGGGCACCCGATGCGCGCCGCACGTACGGGTTTCACCGCGTACGCGTGCTCGCTGCGCTGGCCAACGGGGCCACACTGCTCTTGCTGGTGGTATGGATCGTCTGGGAGGCGGTGGGGCGCATGCGCACGCCGACCGACGTGCTGGCCGGCCCGATGCTGGCCGTGGCGGTGGTCGGATTGCTGGTGAATCTGGCCGGAGCATGCATCCTCTGGCAGGGGCATCAGGGCGACAGCAACCTGCGGGGGGCGCTGCTGCATGTGGTTGGCGACGCACTGGGCTCGCTCGGAGCCATCGCGGCTGCCGTGGGCATCATGCTGACGGGCTGGATGATGCTCGACCCCATCCTCTCGATTGCGGTGGCCTTGCTGGTGCTGCGCTCCGCCTGGCGGCTGGTGCTCGATTCGATCGACATCCTGCTGCAGGCCGTGCCGCGCGGGCTCGATCCAGGCGTTATCGAAGCTGACCTCGCGCGCCTGGACGGGGTGGCGGAGGCAGGGCATTTCCACGCATGGACGCTGACGGACGACAGCATCGTCGCCACCGTGCACGTCACCCCGCGCCAGGGGGCTGATCCGCTCGAACTGCCGCAGCGGGTGGCCCGACATTTGCATGAACAATACGCCATCGAGCACGTGACGGTGCAGGTCGACGCGCCCGGTTGCCTGCAGTCGAAACATTCTTGAGCGGTCGCCATGCTGACCGTACACGAAGTGCATAAATCGTACCGAACGGCCCAGGGCAGCCTGCCGGTGCTGCGAGGGGTGAGTCTGCGCCTGGGGTCTGGCGAAAGCCTTGCGCTCATGGGCGAATCCGGCAGTGGCAAGAGCACGCTGCTGCATCTGGTCGCTGGTCTGGAGCGCCCGGACGCAGGCAGCATCCAGGCAAGTGGGCGGCAGCTGGAGAAACTGGACGAAGCGGGGCTTGCGCGTTGGCGGCGCGAGGGCGTGGGTCTGGTCTTCCAGCAATACAACCTCATCACCAGCCTTGATGTGGGCAGCAACCTGGCCTTTCAGGCGCGTCTGGCAGGGCGCTACGATCCGCAGTGGCTGGAGCGGCTGACCGTACGTCTCGGCCTGTCGGGGCTCTTGCGGCGCTACCCGGAGCAGCTGTCGGGCGGGCAGCAGCAGCGCGTGGCCATCGGCCGGGCTCTGGCCGCGCGCCCTCCGCTGGTGCTTGCCGACGAGCCGACAGGCAGCCTGGACGAAGCCACGGCCGAGGAGGTGCTCGGCCTGTTGCTGGAGCTGGTCGAAGAAACCCGGTGTGCCCTGCTGATGGTGACCCATAGCCGACGCCTTGCAGGCCGGCTCGGGCGGTGCCTGCAACTGCGCGCTGGCAGGCTCGAAGAGGTGGAGGGCTGATGCAATCTCTGTGGCTCGCCGTGGCGGCCCTGCTTGGCCATTGGCGCCGCCACCCGATGCAGCTGCTGGGCATGGTCGCCGGGGTGTGGCTGGCCACTGCCCTCTGGACCGGGGTGGAGGCGCTGAACGCGCAGGCGCGCGCCGATTACGCCCGCGCCAGTGCCGTGCTCGAGGCCCCGGTGCGGTCGCGGTTGGTGCCGGCCGACGGACGGGCTTTCGATCATGAAACTTTCCTGCAACTGCGGCGCAAGGGCTGGCGCGTAGCGCCGGTGCTGGAAGGCCGACTGCGAGTGGGCGAGACGACCGACATGGCGGTGCGTCTGGTGGGCATCGAACCGATTTCATTGCCCGCCGGTGCGCGGGTTGCCGGGCAGCGTCTCGAAGACATCGACCTGGCGGCGTTCACCGGCCAGCCCGGGCAGGCCTGGGTGGCCCCGGACACATTGCGCCGGCTGGGCGCGCAACCGGGAGAGCGTCCGCAGACGACCGACGGACACCGTCTGCCTCCGCTGATGGTGCAGGAGTCCCTTGCGCCCGGGATCGTCGTAGTGGATATCGGACATGCCCAGACCCTGCTGGATCAACCGGGGCAGATCTCGTATTTCCTGCTGGACACGGACCACCCGACTGCACTGCCGGCCGAGCTGACTGAAACCATGCGGCTGGAATCCGAGGAAGAGGGTGAACTGCAGCGGCTCACCGACAGTTTCCACCTGAATCTCACCGCTCTGGGGATGCTGGCGTTCATCGTCGGCCTGTTCATCGTTCACGCATCGAGCGGGCTTGCGTTCGAGCAGCGGCGCGGAACCCTGCGCATCGTGCGCGCCTGTGGCGTGAGCCTGCGTGCGCTCATGGGTGCGCTCGCTCTTGAACTGGGCATCCTGGCGGTCGCGGGCGGGCTGCTGGGCGTAATGACAGGCTATGTGGTCGCCGCGGCCCTCTTGCCCGACGTGGCAGCCAGCCTGCGCAATCTGTATGGCGCGGAAGTGGCGGGTCATCTCACCCTGTCGCCCTGGTGGTGGGGAGCCGGCATGGGGATGAGCCTGCTGGGCGTCTTGCTGGCCGGGCTCAGCACGCTGATGCAGGTTCGTGGCCTTTCCATTCTGGCGCTTGGCCAGACGCATGCGTGGTGGTCGCGTTTTTCCGTCCTGCTGCGGCACCAGGTGGCGGCCGGGGCACTGCTGGTGGTGCTGGCCTTGATGGCATGGCGCGTGGGGCAGGGCCTGTTGAGCGCCTTCGTGATGGTGGCCGCCACCCTGCTTGCGGCTGCCCTGTTCCTTCCGGCATTGCTCAACGGCCTGCTGGCGATGGCCGGGCGATGGGTGCGTCGGCCGCTGGTGCAGTGGTTCATTGCCGACAGCCGTCAGCAGCTGCCGGCGCTGTCGCTGGCCCTGATGGCTCTGCTGCTGGCCCTGAGCGCGAGCGTGGGCGTAGGCAGCATGACCGCCGGATTCGAGCGCACATTCATTCAGTGGCTCGACCAGCGTCTGGCCGCGGATCTTTACGTGACACCGCGAGACACGGGGCACGGCCTGGCCATCGCGGCCTGGCTGCAGGCGCAATCCAGCCCGGCCGTGGACGCCATCGAAGAGCAGTGGCGCGCCGAAACCCGCATTGGCGCAAACCGCGTGCTGATGCAGGGGGTCGGGCCGGATTCCCGTCTGCCCCGCTCCTGGCCCTTGCTGGAGGCGTTGCCGGATGCCTGGGCACTGCTGACGAATACATCGGCAGTCATGTTGAGCGAACAGCTGGCGC
>CALAGD010000097.1 GCA_937891425.1 uncultured Pigmentiphaga sp. | reverse complement strand
ATCTTCGCCGGCCGAGGCTCGGGTTTCGGCAGCGGGCAAATGACAGGAAACCATGCAACAGCCGAACTGGAAGGAACGCCTCGAACGTCTCCCCGTACTGGGGAACCTGCTAACCGGTCTCAAGGGCATCTACACCTTGCGCACGTGGCGCGCGCAGATGCGGGATGATATTGCGCGCCTGGAACAGCTGGTCCGTAGCCTGGAGCAGCGCATGCAGGCGCAGGACGAGATCCTCGCACGTGCCCAGGCTGATATGCGCGAGCATGGTGCCCGGCTGGGCGACGGCTTCGCGTTGCTCGAATGGCGCTTCAATCGACTGCACAGCGAGCTGAAACACGCCCAGCGTGGCCTCAGCCAGCTCACATGGGATCTGGGCCGGCAGGCTGTGCCGGACCATGCCCTTGCAGTTGAGCCGGTTTCGCCCGCTGCGGGCGATGCAGCAGTGCTGCCGCAGCCCCGGACCATGGACGCCAGCGAGCTGGCGCAGCAGATGGCTCCGTTCAGGCGTGCACTCGAGCCGCTGCCGCCAGAGGAAGACGTGCTGCACCTGCACGCCTACCCGGTGGACGCATGGCTGACGGTGCTTCAGCGCGAGCGAGGGCGCTATCGGCTCATTACCGCGCTCGAAAACACGGATGACGAGCGTATGCCCCTGGTAGGCACACTGGCGCGTCATGCGGTGGTGGCGCTCCAGCCCCAGGGTTGTTTTGTTCTGAGCGCCCCGAATCCCGAGAATCTGGTAGTGGCCAGCGCGCTGATGCAGCACGAGGAACGAATCCCGGTCGTGTTGCCACAGCGCGCTCGTTCGGCCGTGCTGGCCGCAGGGTTCGATGAAGTCGAGGTGGTGCGATTCGACGCAGACGATATCGCACCCTTGCCTGGGGACGGGCGTGCCATCGAACGCCTCAACGAGATGCTGTGTTGGCCGCGGCGATACGCCCTGATAGCACGGAAGGCATGACCATGCGAGTCGGC
The DNA here is from genome assembly GCA_937891425.1 of uncultured Pigmentiphaga sp. Classification (GTDB taxonomy): domain Bacteria; phylum Pseudomonadota; class Gammaproteobacteria; order Burkholderiales; family Burkholderiaceae_B; genus Verticiella. The sequence continues at coordinate 32,524 of CALAGD010000097.1, read as the reverse complement.
ATCGACCTGCAGGTGCTGCAGTGGCCGGAGGCGTGGCCAGCGTATGCCAAGTGGATATCCGAATGCCTGCCCGGGCTGGTGGCGGCGCTGCGCACCCAAGGTCATGAGGTCGTGCTCCTGGCGGATGCGCGGAGGGCGGAGTCTCTCTCGCGGCATCTGGCCCCGCTGAACGCACCGGTCCAGCTCGGGCACCTGGTGCCGGTGTGCGCGGCCGCGTTGCCCGCCAACCTGTGGCGGCGCCGCGCGGCCCACGCGGTGCGCACCGCATGGCTGGAGTCGCTGGCACTTGATGCGCTGGTGGTGCTGCATGCACAACTGGGCTGGTACGAAGACACGGTGGTGTGTTGCGCGAATGTACCTACCGTGTGGCTGTGCCCGGACGGAGCCCCTGCAGAAGGCGCAGGCATACTGGACCTGCGTGCGCGGGTCTGGACCATGCAGGAACTCGTGGATTCCATTTGCGGCGCCCTGCGTACGCCAGCAGTGCTGCCCCGGTACCGGCCCGCCATTACGTGGTGGCACGATGTGGACCTGATTCCGCCAGATACCGGGCGGCCCGCGTCGGAGGAAGCCGCCGCACGCCGCGGCCCGCGCCCCCGGCTGGCCTTCGTGGCGCCCGTTCCTCCGGCACGCAGCGGCATTGCCGACTACAGCGCCGATCTGTTGCCCGCGCTGGCCCGGCACTACGAGATTGATCTGATCATCGACCAGCCGGATGTCGATACAGTACTGCGCGCGACTTATGCGGTACGCACCCCCGACTGGTTCGACCAGCATGCGCACGGGTACGACAGGATCCTCTACCACTTCGGCAACTCTCCTTTTCACGGGTACATGGCAATCCTGCTGGAGCGGCATCCGGGGTCGGTCGTGCTGCACGACTTCTACCTCGGGCATTTGTATGCCCATTTGCATCACACGGGGCGTCGGCCCGAAGCGCTGCGGCGCGCGCTCCTGTGGTCGCATGGCTGGGAAGCCGTGCGCGTGTGGCGGCACGAGGGCGAGCATGCGGCGCTCGCGCACTTTCCCTGCAGCCTCGAGGTCTTCGGACGTGCGGATGGCGTAATCGTACATTCGGGTCACGCGCTTGCGCTGGCGCGACAGTGGTACGGGCACGAGCTGCCCTGTGCGGTCGCGCAGGTGCCGCTCGCCCATCGACTGCCTGATGAGCGATATGACCGCCAGGCTGCTCGCCGACAACTGGGGTTGGGCGAGAATGACTTTGTTGTGTGCTCATTTGGCTATGTAGGTGCCGGAAAGCGCTCCGCAGACATCGTCGAGGCCTGGTTGCGGTCGTCGCTGGCGCGGGATGCCTCGTGCAGGCTGGTATTCGTCGGCGGACACCAGATGGAAGACGATTATGCCCGCCGTCTCGAGTCGGGCATACGCGAGGCGGCTCAGGCGGGCATCGTCATGACGGGGTATGTCGACGCTGCGACCTACAGGTTGTGGCTGGCGGCGGCCGATGTCGCCATTCAGTTGCGCGCGCAGTCGCGCGGCGAGACCTCGCGTGCGGTACTCGATGCCATGGGTTACGCGGTGCCCGTCATCGTCAATGCGCACGGCGCGGCCGCTGAACTGCCAGCGGAGTGCGTGGCGAAACTGCCGGAAGCGTGCACGCCCGAGCAGATCGCAGCGCAGCTGGAGGCCAGCCGTGCACCCGAATGGCGGCAACAGCTTGGCGCGCAGGGTCAGCGATACGTAGCGACGGTGCACGACCCCGACCGGGTGGCCGAACGCTATGTGGACGCGATCGAACATGCTGCCCGGGAGGGCCCGCGGTCTGGCGCCGGCAGGGCGCGCACGGTCATCAGCCGACTGCGGCGGCAGCCGGGCTGGATGCAATGCGGGGGGCTGTTTACGGCGGCCGACCGACTGCGCCTGTCGCAGGCACTGTTGTCCAACCACCCGCAACCGCAGCGGCGCTGTATCCCGCCACCGGTGGAGCAGCTGGATACCTTGCGTCCGGATGCTGCGAATGTTTCGGCCCAGTCTGGCGCAGGTGATGACGGACTCGACCTCCGCCGCTTGCCGGCCATGGAGGCATGCCTCGCGGGCAACGTGGTGTGGCACGAGCCGGACATGCCCATGCTGCGCGGTTTGCTGTTGGTTTCGGTGGCGGGCGAGCTGACAGGGGCAGTAGCGCGTGCGGCGTTGCAGACGCACCCGAACGTGGTGCATGCGCGCCAATTGCAGCGCGCGTACGATCTCGCCGACATGCCGGTGGATCTCATGGTCTGGGACACGCATGCCGAGATGCACCAGCAAGATGCGGCTGACCGTCTGCGCGCCGCAGTGGAGTCGGGCATCTACGCTTTCGTGCATTTCGTGGGTAGCGGCGGGTGGCCCGTGGTATGCGCAGCCATGCGCATGGCCGAGTCGGCGGGCAAGCCCGTTCCTGCCCTGATTTATGGATCGGCCATGCTGGCCGCGCCGGCAGTGCAGGCCGAAGACGAAGCGGGCCTCGCGCGCGCGGCGCAGCTGCTGCTGGCCGCGTGTGATGAGGACGCCGTGCGGTTCGCGCGGCTGTCGGGTCGACCCGATTGCGTGTACCGATATCGTCCCGGCGCCGAGCCTGCAGTTTCGAATCCGGTCGACATGGAATCCGTGTATCGGCAATACCTTCCGGCCGCCCCCTATGTGCTCTGGGAGGCGGAAAATGACGACTCGGGTCGGGCGGCGTGGGAATCCATGTTCAGTTGTTCGACCGCCTTCCTGCGCCCGGACGAGCGCATGATCATTGCCGGCAGTCTGGCGGCGTGGCTGGAGAGTAGCCTATCGTTCAACCGCTGGGCGGGCATCAACCGGGCGCGCTGTATCCTGATGCCGCGTCCGGAGTCGCTCGCGCTGGATACGCTGCGCCGCTACGCCCATGTGCGCATCCTGCCATGGACCTGCGCCGGTGCCCCCTGGATGGAGATGGTTTCGGCGCAGGCGGTGTTTGACGAGGGCCAGTTGCTGGTCACCAGCGTGGCGCTCGCGCACATCGAGGGTGCCTGCCGGCCGGGCGTGCCCGTGGCGGACGAACCGCACCAGTTCCGTGCCATGCTGTCCCGCCTGCTGCAGCGGGCGGGGGGGCGTGACGCGCCAGTGCGGGGGTCGTCCGGCTCTCATGCAATGCTTCTCTCCGGAGCGGCACCCGACACGCCCCGACGCTCCTGTGGCTGGCACGTGCGCATGCTGGCCGTGCCGTCACGGGTGCGGCGCGCCGTGCTGATGCGTCGGCTGCAGCAGCCACGGGCCGTTCGGGCATGAGGGCTGACCGCATGATGAATACGTACCAGACGACGCCACTGGAACCTCGCGGAGCATCACGTCACGCAGTTCCGGGCCGGGTATGGATGGACTTTACGGCATCGTGGCACTGGGGCCGGCCGCCGACAGGCATCACCCGGGTCGAGCAGGAATGTGCGCGCTGGCTTCTGGCGGCAGCACCTGAGCGGGTCAGCTTCTGCGTGTACGATGGCGCACGGCACGTGTGGTGCGAGCTGCCCCAGGCGGCCGTCGAGCGGGTGCTCGGCGGTGAGTACGGGCTTGCTCGCACGGGTAATGCGGGCAACGTCGGGGCGCTGCGCCCAGTCGACGAGGCGGTAGAGTTCGCCTCGGGAGAGGCGTATGTCTGCCTGAATGCGGACCAGACCGCCGAACGCCTGATACGCATGTACCATGCGCGGCGCCGTGGCGTGCGTGTGGTGGGCATTGCCTACGACATCATCCAGATCCTGTTTCCCCATTTTTACTGGCCGTACGCAGATCAGGGATGTTCCCGCTATTTCGTCGACCTGGCCTGGGCTGCCAGCCACATTTACTGCATCTCGCGCCGCACGCAGGAAGACCTTCTGGGTTTCTACCGTGAAGTAGGGGCTCCCATTCCGCCCACCTCGCTGGTGCGCCTGGGCGACACCGTGCCGCAGGTCGATGGGGCGGTCAGTGCCCAGGTGCGCGAAATCATCGGCCAGCCCTACATCCTGGTGGTGGGTACCATCGAGATCCGGAAGAATCACGAGGTGCTGTATCGGGCCCTGTTGCGCCTTCTGGAACAGGGTCGGGAGCTGCCCTTGCTGGTGTTTGCCGGCATGCGCGGCTGGCGGGTGGACGACCTGTTGCAATCGCTGGAGCATGACGTGCGCGTGCGGGATCGCATCCGGCTGTTGTCCCACGCTTCGGATGCCGACATTGATGCCCTGTACCGTCACTGCCTGTTCACTGCGTTCCCGTCGCACTATGAAGGGTGGGGTCTGCCCGTGGCCGAGAGTCTGGCCTATGGCAAGTTCTGTGTGGCGTCGAACGGGGGCGCTATTCCAGAGATCGGGGGCGAGCTGACCGAATTGCTCAGCCCGCACGATGTGGGTGCATGGGCAGAAGCGTTATGGCGTCATGCGGTCGATGCGGACGCGCTGCGTGAACGCGAACGGGCCATTCGTGAGCGCTACCGGACGACACCCTGGGAGGAAGCTGCCGCGACCATGATGCGACCGGTGCTCGACGGAGGGCTGTTTGCCCGAGAGTAGAATGCGCGTCGAATTGGCGCAACACGAACACGAGAATGTCGCCCGCGTACGAGCGGGCCTCACTGGCACCGGCCAGGTACCCAATAGCGATGAGCCATGTTGCAACCGAACAATTCCGAGATCGATTACACCACGCTGGAACGGGCCATAGAGCGGACCGCCCGCTACGGGCGGCACACGACGCCGACGGTACCGATTCTGCCCGTCGCGGCCAAACCGCGCCTGACGTTCCGGCAGAAGGTACGGCTCTGGCCGGTGCTGGGGCCGTTGCTAGCGAACTGGTACCACCGTGCCAGGCTGATGAGGGCACCGGGGGTGCCATGGCAGCAACGGGTGCGGGCCACCCCACTGCTGGGTGACGTGGCCGCGTGGGCTTACTCGCTTGTAACCCTGCCTCGCTGGCGTCAGACCATGCGCGACGAACTGACGATTGCACAGCAGCAGGTGGGGGCGTTGCGCCGCGGCCAGCAGGAACTGCTGGACGAGATCAGCGTGCTGAAGCAGCAGCTCGATGACCTGCAGCAGCGCGACTCACAACGGCCCCATGCGTAATGTCGCGCCCGTTACCGTGCCAGGCCCGATTGCCAACCTGAACTTTGTCCAGACATTAATCCCCGACCCCGATGATGCGTGAAATCAAGACCATTCACCAGTTTCACCCTAGCTGCGTGCCTGGTGATGGCGTAACCAAGAGCCTGTTCTACTTTCGCAAGCTGCTACGTCAGCTGGGTTTCGCTTCGGAAATCTATTGTGAGAACATCGCGCCAGAGCTGCGTTCTGAGGTGCGGCCGCTGGATCAGCTCGAGCGCAACGGTAATTTCCTGTTCCTGCATCATCACAGCCTGGGCTACCAGAACGCCGACTGGATACGCCGGCTACCGGTTCCGCGGGTGCTCGTCTACCACAACATTACGCCGCCTCACCTGTTGCCCGAGGGTGAACTGCGTGAGCTCAGCCGCCTTGGCCGCATCCAGTTGGCCGAGTGGGCTGGCGAGTGCATCGGGGCCATCGGCGTTTCCGAATACAACAGCGAGGAGCTTCGCGGCAACGGTTACCGCAATATTGCTACCTTGCCGATCCTGGTCGACCTGGACGAGCTCGCCACGCGTGCCTGGGACCAGGCCACGGTCGAGCAGCTGCGCACCGCGCTGAACATCGTGTTCGTAGGACGAATCAGTGAGAACAAGCGGCAGCACGAGCTTATCGAGGTGTTCGACGAGTTCCTGCATTTCACCTCGCAGCCAGCGCGGCTCGTGCTGGCGGGGGGCATCACGAGTGATGTCTATTATCGGCGGTTGCAGCAGATGGTCGCGGAGCGGGGAGCCGACGGTCGGGTCGTGTTTCTCGGCAAGGTCGGCGATCCGGTGGTGCAATCGCTGTACCGGGTGGCCGACATTTTCCTCTGTTTGAGCGAACACGAAGGGTTCTGCATGCCCATTATCGAGGCCATGATGCACGACGTGCCGGTGGTGGCCCGCGATGCTGGCGCCCTGGCGCACACCCTGGGACCGGGCGGTCTGCTGTTGCAGGCCGACCAGACAGATCCGCGCAAGATTGCGGCGACCCTGCAGGTGTTGATCGACGAGCCGGGGCTGCGTCGGCAGGTGATTCAGGGGCAGCGGCGCAATCTCGAGCGCTATCGCTCCGCCAGGCTGCTACGCGAACTGGCTGCTTATCTCGATGGGCTGGGCTGCGCGATTCACCGGGTGCCGGCGGGGGCAGACGTGACTCCGCCGCGGCCATACTGGCAGGTGGAGGGTCCGGTTGATTCCACTTATAGCCTGGCCATCGTGAACCGCGAGCTGGGACTGGCTCTGGCACGACGGGGGCATGATGTCGGCCTGTATCGCTGCAGCGGTCGTGATGGCGGAAGTCCCGATCCGCGCTGGCTGGAAAAGCATGCACCCGACGCCGTGCCGCTAACCATCAGGGCCGAAGCGCTGCACGCCGCGGGGGTGCAGCCGAAGGTGGCGCTGCGATTCAACTACCCCCCATGGGTCGATGGCATGCGCGGGGAAGAGCGCATCGTGCATTCCTACGGTTGGGAGGAGTCGGGGTTTCCCGCGGAATATGTCCACGCATTCAACCGACGTCTCGACATGGTGACCACGTTGTCGGAGCAGGTCAGGAAGATCCTGCGCGACAACGGGGTACGGGTTCCAGTGGTGGTCACGGGGACGGGCGTGGATCATCTCCTGCACGAGACGCCGCGGCCATTCGAGTTGCCCGAAGCCGCGGCACGCGCCAGGTTCCGCTTCCTTCACGTGTCATCGTGCTTCCCGCGCAAGGGTGTGGACGCACTGCTCGCCGCTTACGCCAGGGCGTTCCGCGCGGATGATGACGTCGTGCTCATCATCAAGACCTTCCCCAACCCGCACAACGACGTGGCGCAGCAGATCGTCAGGTGGCGTGAGCGCGATCCGGGCTTTCCGTCGGTGGTGCTCATCGAACAGGACATCGGTGAAGACCAGCTGATGTGGCTGTACCAGCAATGTCAGGCCCTGGTGGCGCCCAGCCGAGGGGAAGGGTTCGGCATGCCACTGGCGGAAGCCATGCTGTTCCGGGTACCGGTCATCACCACGGCGTGGGGCGGGCAGACCGACTTCTGCACCGAACAGACCGCCTGGCTGTGCGATTTTGACTTTGCCTTCTCAGGCAGCCATCTGGGCGTGCCCCACTCGGTGTGGGCAGAGCCCAAGGTCGATCATCTGGCCGAGCTCATGCGCGAAGTCTACGAGGCAACGCCGGAACAGCTGAAGCCGCGCGTGGAGGCCGCACGTGCCCTGTGCCTGCGACAATACACTTGGGAACAGGTGGCACGCAGGACCGAAGAGGCGGTGGCGCTGCTCGACGCACTGCCGGTGTGGCGCAAGCAGCCGCGCATTGGCTGGGTAACTACCTGGAACTCGCGCTGTGGCATTGCCAATTACGCCCGGTTCCTTGCGGGCGGCATTCCGGAAGACCGGATGGTGGTGCTGGCCACCCGCAATGCCGACATCGTGACTGCTGACGAGTCTTACGTGACACGGTGCTGGGAAGAGAACATCGATGCGCCGCATGTCGACCATGTACTCGAGAAACTGCTCGAGCAACAGGTCGGCGCGGTGGTCATCCAGTACAACTTTGCGTTCTTCTCTGTCGCGGCGCTCGGGCGGCTGGTGCGACAACTGCACGAGCGGGGCATACCCAGCTATGTTTTCCTGCATGCGACGGCAGACGTGCGGCAGGAGAACCGGCACATCTCGCTGCGGCACGCAGCGCAGGATCTCGCGCTGGCCGAACGTCTGGTAGTACATGGCGTTGCCGATCTCAACCGGCTGAAATCGTTCGGTCTGATCGAGAACGTGCTGCTCTTCCCGCATGGCGTGCGTACGCCGCTGCCACCGGCGGATGCGGGCATGCGCACGCGCAGGGGGCTGGACGGCAAGAAGGTGCTGGCCACGTATGGTTTTCTCCTGCCGCACAAGGGCGCCCAGCCTCTGCTGCAGGCCTTCGCACAGCTTGCGAAGAAGGATTCCAGACTGCACCTGCTCATGATCAATGCGTTGTACCCCAATCCGGTATCGATGCAGGAAAAGCGCGAGTGCGAGGCGCTGATCGAGAAGCTGGGACTGGCCGGACGTGTCACGATGGTGACTGACTTCCTGCCCGATGAAGAAAGCCTCGCCTGGCTGCAGCTGGCAGACCTGATCGTCTACCCCTACCAGTTCACTCAGGAGTCGTCGAGTGCCGCAGTGCGGGGCGGCCTGGCAGCTGGCCGGCCCGTCGCGGTGACTCCGCTGTCGATCTTCGACGACGTGGCGGACGCCGTGGAGTACCTGCCCGGCACCGGCGTCGATGATCTCGCCCGCGGTATCGGCAAGCTGCTGGCCGACGAAACGGCACTTGCCGCTCTTGCGGAGCGCGGGCACCGTTGGTGCGAACCGCGCCAGTGGCCGCGGCTGTCGGCGCGGCTGCTCGACCTCATCGACGGCGTTGCCAATGATCTTCATCTGCGGCAGCTGGTCTCGTCGAATTCGTAACGCAGGCGCGGCGCGTACGCGACGATTGCATGGACAAAGGCCCGTCTGGTGACGGGCCTTTGTTTTGGCGTGCCATGTGATGGCGCGGGGTCACGCCCGCAGGCCGCGGGCCTCGGCAGGGCGCGTTACTGCCGGCCGTAATTGTCTTCGAAACGCACGATGTCGTCCTCGCCCAGGTATTCGCCGCTCTGGACTTCGATGAGTACCAGGGGCAGTTTTCCGGGATTGGACAGCCGGTGCTTGCAGCCGGCGGGAATGTAGGTGGACTGGTTCGGCCCCAGCATGATTTCGCGGTCGCCATTTACGATAGCGGCCATGCCGCTGACGACCACCCAGTGTTCGCTACGGTGGTGGTGCATTTGCAGTGAAAGGCTGTGTCCCGGCGTGACCACCAGCCGCTTGATCTTGAAGCGCTCGCCTTCCTCAAGCGTAGTGTACGTACCCCACGGACGGTGCACGGTGCGGTGCGAGCGATGTGTCTCGTGGTCGCGTTCGCGCAGCTGGTCGACGAGCGCCTTGACATCCTGCACCTGATCCTCGTCGGCCACCAGCAGGGCATCGGGTGTATCGACAATGACCAGACCTTTCACGCCGACCGTTGCCACCAGGCGGTCGTCGCTGCGGATATAGCAGTCGTGTGTATTGTGCATGACCGCATCCCCGATTACCCGGTTACCTTGCTCATCGGGTCGCGTCATTTCCGCAAGCGCCTTCCATGAACCGACATCACTCCAGCCTATCGAGCAGGGGACGACAGCGGCGTTGGAGGTTTTCTCCATCAGGGCGTAGTCGAACGACAGGTCGGGAACTTCCTCGAAGCGCGCGGGATTCAGCTCCAGCTGCCAGCGCCGCTCGTCGGTCATGATGCCGGAAGCCTCGACCGCGCGCTCAACAGCATGTAGGATCGCGGGCGCGTGCAGTTCGAACTCGCCCAGGGCGGTGGCGGCGGTCATGCAGAACATGCCCGAGTTCCAGAGGAATCGTCCACTTTCGACATAGGCGCGCGCCGTTTCGAGGTCGGGCTTCTCGACGAAGCGGACCACCCGATGACCGTCAGCCTCGATGTACCCATACCCGGTTTCAGGGTGTTCCGGGCGTACGCCGAAAGTTACGACGCGGCCCTGCGCTGCGAGCGACACGGCGCTGCTGACTGCCTGGATGAATGCGTCCAGGTCGGAAATGAGATGGTCTGCCGTCAGCACGAGCAGCACGGCATCCGGACCGTGCTGGTCTCGGATCTTGAGTGCGGCTGCGGCGATGGCGGCGGCCGTATTGCGCGCACATGGCTCAAGAATGAACCCGAGGGGCAACCGCCCCACATTGACTTCGCCATACTCGTCGGCCGTCTTGAAATACAGATCGCGGTTGGTGACGGTCACGACCTCCTGCACGTGCGGCAATGCCTTTGCGCGCAGAAATGCCTTCTGGAGCAGGCTCTGGCCATCATCCAGACGGATGAAGGGCTTGGGGTGCAGCGCGCGGGACACGGGCCAGAGGCGGGTGCCTCGACCACCGGACAAAATGACTGGAATGAGCTTCATGGCGGCGAGTATATCTTGCGTGATGGACATGTGCCGGCGGCAATGGCACCCAAACGTAACCGCCTGCTTCAGCCTGGTTGCTACCGGGCAAGGGCAGGGTCAGCGGCTGGTCGGCCGGCGGCGCGGGTCTGCCCCGATGCCGTTGCGGGTCGGGCGGGAGTGGTGGGCGACGACTCGCATCAGCGCGCCGACGTGATGTTACAGCGGAAGGCGGCGTCCCACGGTGGGGCAAGCAGAGCAGGTCCAGGCGGGTTGTAGTGGCGGTTACATGCACACGCTTGCATCTTGTCTGAATATTATTAATAATCGTTCTTATTCTTAATCAGGGTGCACGCGCGAAGCCGCGCGTGCGTTCACACGATTGGCGCGCAGTCATGACAACAATGCCGTCTCACACAATCGGCCGCCACTTGTGGGTTCCCGCCAGTTGATCGGGTCGTTGATATGTACGTTTGTGTCTGCAATGCCATCACCGAGGCGCAGGTCCGCGCCAGCGTCGAGGCCGGTGCCGAAACGCTTGAAGATCTGCAGCTCGATACGGGCGTAGCCACCTGCTGCGGAACGTGTGCCGAGGTGGCATCCTCGTATCTGCCCAATCTGGGCATTGCCGAGAGCCAGCCGGCGCAGGCTTCGGTGTCCGTTACCGAATTCAAGGAAGTCCGGTGGGTGTCGCGTAATCCGCACGGGCGCGCAAGGGCGGCGGCCTGATTGCGGTACGGCCTGCCGGATTCCGGCAGATTTCCGGCATGGCGGCCCATGCCAGCAACATTGTTCCGGCCTGCGGCAGGGGCTCGTCGAAAATGAGGCTGCGAATGCTTCGCATGTGCATTTACCACATGCAGGCAACCCATTGTCGCCGTGTCTATCGCTGCTAAGCTAATGCTTTCGGAATCAGGAGCAGCACCATGAAAGGCGACCCCGTTGTCATTCAGCATCTCAACCGCCAGCTCACCAACGAACTGACGGCGATCAACCAGTATTTTCTCCATGCGCGGATGCTCCGTCACTGGGGTCTGGAGCGCCTGGGCAAGCACGAGTACGAAGAATCGATCGAGGAGATGAAGCATGCTGATCGCCTGATCGAACGCATCTTCATGCTCGATGGCCTGCCTAACCTCCAGGATTTGCACAAGCTGCGCATCGGCGAGAACGTGCCGGAAATACTCAAGTGTGATCTGGAGCTTGAGTTGCAGTCGCAGGTGGTGCTGAAAGAAGGCATTGCCTACTGCGAGAGCGTGCGCGACTACGTCTCGCGCGATCTCCTGACCGACATCCTCGACGATACCGAAGAGCATATCGACTATCTCGAAACCCAGATCGCGCTGGTCGATCAGGTCGGGTTGCAGAACTACTTGCAGTCCGCCATGGGCGACGCGTCGTGATGTCATGCTGAGAGGCGCACGGGCCCGATGGGGTCCCTTGGCGCGACCCATGGAGAAGGCCTGTCCGGAACATCCGTGACAGGCCTTGTTCAATTGTGGCGGGTGGGGGCCCGGGGGGAGGCTTCCGTGGCGAGCCTGCCGATATGGGGTCAGCGGGGGCGCGCGGCAGCCGGGCATTCCGTGATCGTGCCCCAGGCGTTGTTCGCACCACAGTAGTTCATGCGTGCGCGATAGATACACTCGGAACGACCGGGCTCGCGCAGCGCGTCGCATTGTGCAAGGGCCGAACGCAACGCGGCTTGCCAGCCCGCGCCGTTGCGCGGCATGCCGGGTGCGGGCTGTGTTCTGGCGCTGCCGGAAGGCTGGGCCGGCGTAGTTGCCAGGGGTGGCAGGTTGGGCTGGGCTGGCGTGACGGCCAGCGGTGGCAGATTCTGCGATGGCTCCGCCGGCTGGGCCACCGCGAACGCGAGTTCGGGCGGCAGGTCTTCAGGCCGTATCCTGCTACGCTGCGCCGCGGGCCGGGCGGGAGGCGGGGGTACCGTGCCGGCGTCGGGCACCCGCACGGCGCCTGCATCGGCAAAGACATAGCCTGGCGCCGGGATGCCAGGCATGGGCGGCACGGGTGCGTGGCCTGCCACGGCGTTGGGTGCAGGCGCGTCTTGCGCCAGCCGCGACTCGATCAGCGCGAGAATGGGATCGCCTTCCAGCGTGATTGAAATCGGTGGCGGCTGATTGCTGTCGAAAGCCGACACTACGGGCACCGGATCGCCGGTGCGTTGTACACGGCGCGGCACGCCGAATGACCCGTCGACCAGCGGTTGGGGCGGTTCGGGTACGTCCGCCGCCGCGATTCCTCCGATCTGCCGCGACCGGGTGTCGACAGTGTCGACATGGGTGCTAGGGTTGAGCGGGACGCTGGCGCTCAGCAGGTGGCCCAACCAGAAGCCACCGATCAATGACGCGATCAGTGCCGCTGCGAGAAACAGCGAGATGCGGGCCCACATATGAGCTTCCTCCGGATGCGGTTTCAGTGCGATGCGCTGAACACCTGGCCGCCATGTTCGCGCATTGCGTGAAACTCTATGTCAGGGTAGCGTTCTTGCGCAACGCGCAACTGGGCGCCAGATGTTGCCAGAAATGCCACCGCATCAACGACGTCCCAGGCAATGTTGTTGATGTTTGCGTCGATGAATTTCTTCAATGCCTGAGGATCACGCGAAGTGACCCAGCGCGCCAGTGTATAGCGGCTGGGCAATAATCGTGCCTCGACGCCGTATTCGGTGCGCAGGCGATGGACGACCACGTCGAACTGCAGTTGCCCGATAGCGCCGAGCAGCAGCGTGCTGCCCACGTGCGGGCGGAAAACCTGGATCGCCCCTTCTTCCCCCAGCTGCGTGAGCCCGGTGCGCAGCTGTTTGGTGCGCAGCGGGTCGGCCACTTCAACACTCTGAAACAACTCGGGCGCAAAAAACGGCAACCCGGTGAAGTGCAGGGCTTCACCTTCGGTGAGGACGTCTCCCAGATGCAACACCCCGTGATTGGGAATGCCGATGACGTCGCCAGGGTACGCTTCGTCCAGCAGCTCGCGGCGCTGCGACAGAAATGACACGACGTTGTTGGGCCGGATCTCTTTCCCGGTACGGGTAACCTGTAGCTTCATGCCGCGCGTGAACCGGCCGCTGCTGACCCGCACGAAAGCGACACGGTCGCGGTGGGCCGGATCCATGTTGGCCTGCACCTTGAACACCACACCGGTGAAGCGGGGTTCGTCGGGATATACAACGCGCTCCAGGGCAGGCCGAGGGCCCGGCGGGGGGGCAAGGTCGACGATGGTGTCGAGCACCTCCTGCACCCCGAAGTTGTTGATCGCGGAACCGAAGAATACCGGCGACTGGCGTGCGGTGAGGAAAGCCTCGCGGTCGAACGGCGCCACCGCCTCCCGAATGAGTGCAATCTCGTCGCGCGCCTTCTCGAACGCGCTGCCGAAGCGCTCGACGAGGGCTGGGTCGTCCAGTCCCTGCACTACCTCGATGTCGTGGTCGAGGCGGTCGTGCCCCGGGCGGAATACCCGCATGCGGTCGTTGGCGATGTCGAACACGCCCTTGAAATGCTTGCCCATGCCCACAGGCCACGAAAACGGTATCGCATCCATGCCAAGGTGGGACTCGATTTCAGCCAGCAGGTCGAGCGGCTCGCGCACTTCCCGGTCGAACTTGTTGATGAAGGTGATGATGGGAATGTTGCGTGCGCGGCAGACCTGCAACAGCCGGATGGTCTGTGGTTCGACCCCATTGCCTGCGTCGATGACCATCAGTGCTGCGTCAACCGCAGTGAGTACACGGTAGGTGTCCTCGGAGAAGTCCTGGTGGCCGGGCGTATCGAGCAGGTTGATGACGCAGTCGCGATACTCCATCTGCATGACCGACGAGGCCACGGAGATCCCGCGTTGTTTTTCGATTTCCATCCAGTCGGAGGCGGCATGCCGCGATGCCTTGCGCGCCTTGACGCTGCCTGCAATGTGAATGGCCCCGGCGAACAGCAGGAGTTTCTCGGTAAGGGTAGTCTTGCCAGCGTCGGGGTGGGAGATGATGGCAAATGCGCGCCGTCGCGCGACTTCTTGGGCAATGTTCATGGCACAGGCATTTTACTCTGCGTGAAGGCCGGCACCCGGTGTGTGCTGCATGCCCGCCCTGGGATATCATCGTGCACATGAATCAGCACGAAGTCATTTCCCTGAGCCACCTCGACGAAACGGGACAGGTGCGCATGGTCGACGTGGGCACGAAGGCCGTGACCGCGCGCGTGGCCATTGCCCAAGCCCGGGTCAGGCTGGGGCAGAAGGCGTTCGCCTTGCTTGCCGGGCATCAGCATGGGAAGGGGGAGGTATTGAACACGGCACGCGTCGCCGGCGTTCTGGCCGCGAAACGCTGTGCCGAACTGATTCCCCTCTGCCATACCTTGCCGTTGTCATTCGTCGGCATTGATTTCGCGCTCGACGATGTCATGGGCACCGTGGAAGTTGCCGCCACCTGTCGCAGTCAGTACACCACCGGCGTGGAGATGGAGGCGATGACGGCCTGTTCCGTGGCGGCGCTCACCATCTACGACATGTGCAAGGGTGCCGACAAGGGTATCGTCATTGAAGAGGTGAAGCTGTTGTACAAGGCTGGCGGCAAGAGTGGCGAATGGCGCGCCCCGGGCGCGCACGCCACCGGTACCCACGCTGCAGCGACCCCAGCCGTGCGTGGTGCCCATGCCTCAGCCGACGTTACGATGGCTGACCTGGGGTGCGGCACGACCACCGATACCGGACTGTGCCAGCCGACAGGAAAGCCTTCCGACACGTCCGTCGGTGCACCGATCGACGCGCCAACCGGCACGCTGCACCTTGTCTACTTCGCGCGGGTGGCCGAGCTCATCGGCAGACGCAGCGAGGTGTTGCCGGTCGCGTTGCCGCTCACCGGCGCGGAGCTGCTGCGGCAACTCGTGCAACGATATCCGCAGCTTCACCCTGCCGCGCGTCTGCAGCTCGCGGTGAACCAGGAGCATGCCCAGCCGGACGTGGTCCTGCGGTCCGGAGATGAAGTCGCCGTCTTCGAGCCGGTCACGGGAGGTTGAATGGTCAGCGTACAGGAAGCCGATTTCGATGCTGGCGCGTTGTTGGCGGGTCTGCGCGCGCGGGTCGCAGGCGAGGCCGGGGCGGTGGTCACGTTTACGGGCTACGTGCGCGACTTTGCGCCCGATCAAGAAACGTCGACGCTGTTTCTCGAACATTATCCAGGCATGTGCGAGCGCGTCCTCACCGAACTGGGCGAAACGGCAGCGCGGCGCTGGCCGGTTGCTGCATGGACCATCGTGCATCGCGTGGGAGCCCTGCACAAAGGCGACCAGATCGTCTTCGTGGGCGTGGCCAGCGCGCACCGGGCCGATGCGTTTCGGGCGTGCGAGTTCATCATCGACACGTTGAAAGCCCGCGCACCGTTCTGGAAGCGCGAGATTCTGGCCGACGGCCGCAGTTTCTGGGTCGAGCAGCGCCGAGCGGATGCGCAGCGGGCGCAGGAATGGAACTCCTAGCAGGCAGGGGGCGCGTTTGCGGGCAGGCCAACCTGCACAAGGTTTCGGTGGGTCCGGCAAGTCATATCCGTCATTGCCCGCCAGAGCGGGCAATGACGCAACAGGCAAGGAGCGAGTCTGAATGAGCAGGTCTTTGAAGTGTGCGATTCTTACCGTCAGCGATACGCGGACCGCAGGTACTGATACCTCGGGCAACTGGCTGGCTGAAACCATAGCCCAGGCAGGCCATGAGTGCGTGGCGCGCTACATCTCCAAGGATAACCCCTACCAGATCCGCAAGATCCTCAGCGACTGGATCTTCGACGAGCGCATCCAGATCATCATCACCACCGGCGGTACGGGGTTCAGCGCGCGCGACAGCACGCCCGAGGCCGTCCGGCCCCTCCTCGACCAGGAGATCGAGGGGTTCGGCGAACTGTTCCGCCAGATTTCGTTTGCCGAGATTGGCAGCTCCACGATCCAGTCGCGGGCCCTTGCGGGCATCGCGAACAACACGCTCATCTTCTGCTTGCCGGGCTCCACCAACGCTTGCCGCACGGCCTGGGAAGGCATCCTGCGCGAGCAGCTCGACAGCGAGCACCAGCCCTGCAACTTCGCGACGCGCTTCGGTGACGACGGACGCTATCATCGCCATGCTTGAGTTCGAAGTCGCCCAGGCACGCCTGATCGAGTGCGCGCGGCAGGCGCGCACCGCACTGCCCGAGCCTGAGACCGAGTCATGCCCGATCTACAGGGCGGTCGGACGGGTACTGGCGCAGCCTCTGATTGCTGCGCGCGACTTGCCTCCCGCCGACAACAGCGCCATGGACGGTTATGCCGTGCGGGTGGTCGATTGCAATGCCCAGCGTCGGCTTCCGGTGCAGCAACGCTGCTATGCCGGCGACGTACCCCAGCCGCTGCGGTCCGGCCAGGCCATCCGGGTGTTTACCGGAAGCCTGATTCCGCCCGGCGCCGATGCAGTAGTGATGCAGGAAGACTGCGAGGAAAACGAGGAAGGCGTGCTGGTGCGCCAGCTGCCTGCGCACGGCCAGCATATCCGCCGGCAGGGTGAGGACGTGCGCGCAGGCACTGTGCTGGTCGACGCGGGGGTGCGGCTTGCCACCGCCCATGTAGGCATGCTCGCTGCCCAGGGCTTCAGCGAGGTGCCCGTGTGGCGGCGCCTTCGGGTCGGTGTACTCACTACCGGCGACGAGCTCATTGCACCCGGTGTACCAGCCACGCCTGAGAAAATCTACGATTCGAACCGTCCCATGCTCTGCTCCCTGGTCGAACAGATGGGCGCAACCGTCCATGCGTCGTTGCATGCGCCCGATGACGACGAGGCGTTGCAGTGTGCCATTCGCCAGCTTGTTGCCAGTTGTGAGCTGGTGCTCACCGTTGGCGGTGTGTCGGTTGGCGAACGCGACCGGGTGAAGCCGGTGCTGGAAAGCCTCGGGGGCGAACTCGATTTATGGAAAGTCCGCATGAAGCCCGGCAAGCCAGTGGCCCTGGGGCGTGTTGGCCCGGTGCCGGTGGTATGTCTTCCTGGAAACCCGGTCTCGGCGTATGCCGTTTTCACGGTGCTGGTGAGTCCGGTGATTCGTGTCTTGCAGCGGCGGTGCACGGTGCTTCCGGCTGCCGTGTCTGCCACACTGCGGGCCAACAGGAAATATTCCGGCAGCCGGGACGACTTCCTGCGCGTACAGGCG
Organism: uncultured Pigmentiphaga sp.; assembly: GCA_937891425.1. GTDB lineage: Bacteria > Pseudomonadota > Gammaproteobacteria > Burkholderiales > Burkholderiaceae_B > Verticiella. Next base: position 15,306 of record CALAGD010000097.1, on the reverse strand, counting down.
CGCGTGACCGACGACGGGCGGCTCGAGGTACATCCTTTTCGGGCGCAGTCGTCGGGCATCATGAGCTCCCTGCCCTGGGCCGACGGGCTCGCGCGTCTGCGTGCAGGCGCAGAGTATGCCGACGGCGACCGGGTTACCTATTACCCGTTTTCCTGCTGGCTGGCGTAGCTGGCGGCGAAGTGCTGGAAGTCTTCCGGGCTGTTGAGGTTCTCGAACCGTGAGGGGTCTTCGAAAGGGACTTCGATCGCGCCCACGCTGTCCTGCCAGCGGCGCACCTGACGCTCGCCGTCTGCCAGTGCTTCGGTCAGCTCGACTGCCAGTGAGCGGTGCAGCAGCATGCAGGTCGCGTGGCGTCGTTCATGGGTAGTGGCAACCGCAAGGCGCTTGCCGGGTGCACTGGCAACAGCGGCGGCCAGCCGTGCAACCAGGTCAGCAGGCAGCGCCGGGGTGTCGCAGGGCACCACCACTACCCAGGGCGTAGGCGCAGCGCGCAGGCCCGTGGTGACGCCGACCAGTGGCCCCCCGGCCTCGGGCAGGTCCGGCGCGTCCGGCAGCACGACCGGGGCGTAACGGCGATAGACGTCCCGGTTGCGGTTCGCGCTGATCAGCAGGTAGGCCACGTGCGGCTCCAGGCGTGGCAGGATGTACTCGATGAGGGGCCGCCCCAGCAGTGAAGCCAGCCCCTTGTCCTGACCGCCGAAGCGGGTCGCGGTGCCGCCTGCCAGTATGAGCGCGGAGAGATCCTCGCGCGCGAGCGCAGGGCGGTTGCCCGAGGAGGGCTGGTTGGGGGGCACGGGGGTGGAGGCGGTCATGGATGGCTGGCAGTAAAGATCAGGGTTGAAGGAGGGGTGGTGCGGATGGACTGACCGGCGAAGCATCATCCCCCGATGTAGCTCATTTCTATGCGCGGGCCCGATGCGATGCGACCACGCTGCTCGGAATAGGCGTCGCTGCGCTGCGTCCAGATGGCATGGATGCGGTGGGCAATGGCATCGTCACTGGTGCCGTTGCGCAGCAGTTCGCGCAGATCATGGCCCTGGTTCGCGAACAGACACAGGAACAACCTTCCTTCCGGCGAAAGGCGTGCGCGGTTGCAGTCGCCGCAGAAAGCCTTGCTGATGCTGGTGATGACGCCGATTTCGCCGGCCCCGTCTGCATAGCGCCAGCGCGTCGCGACCTCACCGGGGTAGTTGCTGGGCAGCGGTTCGAGCGGGAACTCCCGGTGCACGAGTGCGAGGATTTCGTCGCCCGTGACCCCCTCCTCAAGCCGCCACTGGTTCTTCGTCCCGACGTCCATGTACTCAATGAAGCGTACGACGTGGCCAGTATGGCGGAAACGGCGCGCGATGGGCAGAATCTGGTGTTCATTCAGGCCACGGCGTACCACGACGTTGATCTTCACGGGAGCCAGACCGGCAGCGGCCGCCGAGTCGATACCGCGCAGGACGTCGTCGACGGTCGCAGCGCTGTCGCTGAGCGTGGCGAACAGGGCGGGGTCGAGCGCGTCGAGGCTGACCGTGATGCGCTTCAGACCAGCGTTTTTCAGCGCGCGTGCCTTGCGCGCCAGCAGGCTGCCGTTCGTGGTCAGGGTAAGGTCGACCGGCTTGCCTGCCTCGGTTTCGATGGTGGCCAGCATGGCCACCAGCCGCTCGAGCTCCCGCCGCAGCAGAGGCTCGCCTCCGGTGAGACGGAACTTGCGCACGCCTTGCCCGGCGAAGATGCGCGCAAGCCGCGCGATTTCTTCGAACGAGAGTAGCGCCGCATGCGGCAGGAAGGGATAATCCGGCCCGAACGCCGCCCGGGGCATGCAATAGGTGCAGCGGAAATTGCACTTGTCGGTAACAGAGATGCGCAGATCGCGCAACGGCCGGCCACGCGCATCCACCGGCGCCGCAACGGGCGGACGCAATACCGGATGCTGCGGGGCAGGTGCGTCGCGCCGCAGCGCTCCCTGAAAGATCATCGGCCGTTCCATGCGGACATCATAGCGCGTCCTTCCTGCCCAGCAGCACTCGTGAGAGTGCGGGATATCTCCTGCCAGCGGCACGAGTGCGCCATAATATGCTGTTGATTCCGCGGATCGCGGTATGCACGGGGCGCCGCCCTTCATCGTCGGCGCAGGCCCCAGGGCACCATACAGCAGACGCGCGTGGCCCGCACACAGCGGGCTGATCCGGACTTGGAGAGCAGGATGCCGACAGAAAATGCAATGCCCCTGTTCCGCCTGGAGGGGGCGAAAATGGAACGACACGAACAGGGAGACACGGCACCCATGACTGCCGACCAGGAGGCCATCGTGGCGCGGGTCCTGCAGCGGCATGCCGGTACGGCCGGGCCATTGCTGCCCATCCTGCACGAGGTACAGGATGCGTTGGGGCATGTTCCACCGGGGGCGGTTCCCGCCATTGCCCATGCCCTGAACCTGTCGCGTGCCGAAGTCCACGGCGTCATTTCGTTCTATCCGCGTTTCCGCACGCAGGCGCCGGCGCGGCTGCAGATCGAGGTCTGCCAGGCCGAAGCCTGCCAGGCCATGGGGGCGCGCGGGCTGGCGCGCTACATGAGCGAGCGGCTGGGTTGTGGCATGGGCAGGTCCACCCCCGACAACGCGGCCAGCCTGCACCCGGTCTTCTGCCTGGGGTTGTGCGCCCAGTCGCCCGCCATCATGATCAACGGCCAGCCGTACGCCCGCGTCACGCCCGAGCGGCTCGACACGCTGCTCAGCCACCTGGAGGGAGTGGAATGAGCAAGGACGCTACCATCGTCTACGTGCCGCGCGATGCCGCCGCGCTTGCGGTTGGTGCGGATGCCGTCGTTGCCGCCATCCAGATCGAGGCACAGCGGCGGGGCAAGGCGGTGCAGATCGTACGCAATGGGTCGCGTGGCCTGCTGTGGCTCGAACCCCTGGTCGAAGTGCAGACGCCCGCGGGGCGGCAGGCCTATGGACCGGTTGCACCGGAAGACGTCCCGGGACTGTTCGACGCCGGCTGCTTCGAGGGCGATGCCGCTCAGCCCGGCCGCGATGCGACAGCGGGGACTCCGGAGACGGCGCGTCCGCCCCATCCGCTGGCACATGGGCTCACCGAATCCATTCCCTATCTGGCCCGGCAGCAGCGGCTCACCTTTGCCCGCGTGGGCATCACCGACCCGCTCAGCCTCGACGACTATGAGCGGCATGGGGGCTGGCAGGGTGCGCGGTCTGCCTTGGGACGCTCGCCAGAGGCCGTCATCGAGGAAGTCGTGGCGTCGGGGTTGCGCGGCCGCGGCGGTGCGGCGTTTCCTACCGGGATCAAATGGCAGACCACGCGGCGCGCGCCGGGCGAACAGAAGTACATCGCCTGCAATGCGGACGAGGGGGATTCCGGCACGTTCTCCGACCGGCTGCTCATGGAGGGCGACCCGTTCTGCCTCATCGAGGGCATGCTGATCGCGGGTTACGCGGTAGGGGCCAGCAAGGGCTTCATCTACGTGCGCTCGGAGTATCCGCACGCCATCGCCACGCTTGGTGCCGCGCTCGACCTCGCCCGTTCGGCCGGCTGGCTCGGCCAGAACATCCATGGCAGCGGCTTTTCGTTCGACATCGAGATCCGCAAGGGCGCGGGCGCTTACGTATGCGGTGAAGAAACGTCCATGCTCGAAAGCCTCGAGGGCAAGCGCGGGCTGGTGCGCGCGAAGCCGCCGTTGCCTGCCGTCCAGGGTCTGTTCGGCATGCCCACCGTGGTGAACAACGTGGTTTCGCTGGCGACCGTGCCGTACATTCTGGCGCATGGCGCGGCGGCCTACCGCGATTTTGGCATGGGCCGATCCACCGGCACCTTGCCATTCCAGCTGGCCGGCAATATCCGCCGGGGCGGGCTGGTCGAGGTTGCTTTCGGGGTCACCCTGCGTGAACTACTGTATGACTTTGGCGGGGGCAGTGCCTCCGGACGGCCGCTGCGCGCGGTGCAGGTCGGGGGCCCGCTGGGTGCTTACCTGCCCGAGTCACAATGGGATGTTCCGCTCGATTATGAATCCTACGCCCGCATGTCGGCCATGATCGGTCACGGCGGTATCGTGGCCTTCGATGACAGCGTGCACATGGGTGCCATGGCCCGCCATGCGATGGAGTTCTGTGCGATCGAGTCATGCGGCAAGTGCACGCCCTGTCGCATCGGTTCGGTGCGCGGGGTCGAGGTGATCGACCGCATCCTGTCCTGCGAAGGGGGCGAGCGCGACGCGGCGGTCGAGCTGCTGCGCGACCTTTGTGACACCATGCTGTCGGGTTCTTTATGCGCATTGGGGGGTATGGCGCCTTACCCCGTGCTGTCGGCTCTCGAACATTTCCCGGAAGATTTCGGCCTGGCGCGCAAGGCCGTTGAGCCGGTCCGCTAATCAGGAGAAGCACATGCAGGAGACGGTCATTTCGCGCGAACGCGACTTCGGGACGCCGGCGCGCACATCCTCGCAGACGGTCACGCTGGTGATCGACGGGCGCACGGTAACCGTGCCGGAAGGCACATCGGTCATGCGCGCTGCGGCAGAGGCCGGCATTGCCGTGCCGCGCCTGTGCGCCACGGATTCGCTGGAAGCGTTTGGTTCATGCCGCCTGTGCCTGGTCGAGATCGAGGGACGGCGCGGCTATCCGGCCTCGTGCACGACGTTGGTCGAAGAGGGCATGGTGGTGCATACGCGCACCGATCGCCTGCAGAAACTGCGGCGTAATGTCATGGAGCTGTACATCTCCGACCACCCGCTCGACTGCCTGACGTGCCCGTCCAACGGCGACTGCGAACTGCAGGAAATGGCCGGAGTTGTCGGTTTGCGCGAGGTGCGATACGGCTTCGAGGGCGCCAGCCATGTTGCCGATTGTGCTGACAAGTCGAATCCGTACTTCGTGTACGATCCCTCAAAATGCATAGTGTGCAGCCGGTGCGTGCGTGCCTGCGAGGAAATCCAGGGTACATTCGCCCTCACGGTCCAGGGTCGCGGGTTCAATTCGCGCATCGTGGCGGGGCAGGACGACTCGTTCCTCGAAAGCGACTGCGTCTCCTGCGGCGCCTGCGTGCAGGCTTGCCCCACTGCGGCGCTCGAAGAGAAGAACGTGTACCAAATGGGGCTGCCGGTTGAGTCGATCGTCACCACCTGCGCCTATTGCGGGGTGGGCTGCGGCTTCAAGGCCGAGGTGCAGGGCCAGCAGGTCATTCGCATGACGCCGTGGAAAGACGGCAAGGCCAACCGCGGCCATTCATGCGTAAAGGGACGGTTCGCCTGGGGCTATGCCACTCACAAGGACCGCATCACCCGGCCCATGATCCGGCGCAGTATCGACGATCCCTGGCAGGAGGTGTCGTGGGAAGAAGCCATCCGGTACGCGGCCAGCGAGTTCCGTCGCATCCAGCAGCAGTATGGGCGCGATGCGGTCGGCGGGATCACGTCATCGCGTTGTACCAATGAGGAAACCTGGCTGGTGCAGAAGCTGGTGCGAGCAGCTTTCGGTACGAACAATGTCGATACCTGTGCGCGAGTGTGCCATTCGCCCACGGGTTACGGGCTGAAGCAGACGCTGGGCGAATCCGCTGGCACTCAGACCTTCGACTCGGTCATGCACGCCAACGTGATCATGGTGATCGGGGCCAACCCCACGGATGCCCACCCGGTCTTTGCCTCACGCATGAAGCGCCGCCTGCGCAAGGGCGCGCGCCTCATCGTGGTCGACCCGCGGCGCATCGATCTGGTTGCTGGGCCGCACGTGCGGGCCGATTACCACCTGCAGCTGCGTCCGGGTACGAACGTGGCGCTGCTCACGGCGCTGGCCCACGTCATAGTCACCGAGAACCTGGTCGATGAGGACTTCGTGGCCGCGCGCTGCGAGGGCGATTCATTCCGGCAGTGGCGCGACTTCGTGGCGCGCCCGGAAAACTCGCCCGAAGCCACCGAATCCATCACGGGGGTACCTGCGGCGCTCGTGCGCGGCGCCGCGCGCCTGTACGCCACCGGTGGCAACGGCGCCATCTACTACGGGCTGGGCGTCACCGAACATGCGCAGGGCTCCACCGCCGTGATGGCGATCGCGAACCTCGCGATGGCGACCGGCAACATCGGCCGCGAAGGCGTGGGCGTCAATCCCCTGCGTGGGCAGAACAACGTGCAGGGGTCATGCGACATGGGGTCGTTCCCGCACGAGTTCCCGGGCTACCGCCATGTGTCCGACGATGCCGTGCGTGCCAGCTTCGAGGCGGCATGGGGCGTACCCCTGCAGTCCGAGCCGGGCCTGCGCATTCCCAATATGTTCGATGCCGCGCTGTCGGGCACGTTCAAGGGGCTGTACTGTCAGGGCGAGGACATCGTGCAGTCCGACCCGAACACGCAGCATGTGGCCGCAGCGCTGCGGGCCATGGAATGCGTCGTCGTGCAGGACATCTTCCTGAACGAGACGGCAAAGTACGCGCACGTCTTCCTGCCTGGATGTTCCTTCCTCGAAAAAGACGGCACATTTACCAACGCCGAGCGTCGCATCTCGCGCGTGCGCAAGGTCATGGAACCGCTCAGCGGCATGGCCGACTGGCAGATTACCCAGGCATTGTCGAATGCTCTCGGCTACCCCATGAACTATTCGCATCCCAGCGAGATCATGGACGAGATCGCACGTCTGACGCCCACCTTCGCTGGGGTCAGCTACGAGAAGCTCGATCGACTGGGGAGCGTGCAATGGCCGTGCAACGAGCAGGCGCCGGAAGGCACGCCGGTCATGCACGTGGGCGAGTTCGTCCGCGGCAAGGGGCGTTTCTTTATCACCAGGTACGTGCCCAGCGACGAACGTACCTCGTCGCGTTTCCCGCTGCTCCTGACCACCGGGCGCATCCTCAGCCAGTACAACGTGGGTGCCCAGACACGGCGTACGCCCAATGTGGTGTGGCACGACGAGGATTTGCTCGAGATCCATCCGCAGGACGCCCAGGACCGCGGTATTGTCGACGGCGCGTGGGTCGGGGTACGCAGCCGCGCGGGCGAGACGGTGCTGCGGGCGAAGATCACCGAGCGGGTGGCACCGGGCGTGGTCTACACCACCTTCCATTTCCCGGAATCGGGCGCGAACGTGGTCACCACCGACAGCTCCGACTGGGCAACCAACTGTCCCGAGTACAAGGTGACGGCGGTCGAGGTGATGGCGGTGCACGAACCCTCCGCATGGCAGCAACGCTGGTCGCAGTTCTCGGTAAAGCAGGATCGCCTGCTGCGCGAGCGCATGCGCAAGCGCGATGAAGACCTGGTTCTTACGGGGAAGTAAGGCATGGACGTCGCCAACCTGATTCGCATGGCCAATCGCATCGGGGCTTTTTTCGAGGCCATGCCCGACCACGCTGAAGCGGTGAATGGCATCGTCCAGCACCTGCGGCGATTCTGGGAACCGCGCATGCGGGTCGCGTTGCTCGATTTCCTCGAGCAGCATCCGGACGGCTGCCAAGGCGAGATCTGCCTGATGCCGCTGGTGCGCGAAGCGGTGGCACAGCACGCGGATGAGCTGCGCCCCGCCGCGGCGCGTGCCACCTGACCCTGCATGCCGGTTGGTACGGGTGCCCGGGTGTCCGCGCTGTCAGCGCATCAGTCGAGACGATCATGAGTCACCATCCGGACAGGGATGTTCCACCCGGCGATCGGGAAGCACTGCTGCCGGCCTGGTCGACGTTTTCCGTGCAGCGTGTGCGTGAGGGCCGTCTGCAGGGGCGGGAACCGGATGCACTGGTGGAAGAGGTGCCGGTAGCTCTCGAGTTCAATGGCATCAGCCATGCCACCATGCTCGCCACCCCCACCGATCTCGAAGACTTCGCGCGCGGATTCGCCCTGACGGAAGGCATCGTGGGCCGTGTCGCCGATATTCGCGGCATCGATATCGAGCCCGAGGAAGCGGGCATTGTCATCAAGCTGGAGATCGCCACTGCCTGCGAGATGCGGTTGCGGGAGCGCCGGCGCATCATGGCCGGCCGTACAGGCTGCGGCCTGTGTGGCGTGGAAACATTGGCTCAGGTGCGCCTCGACATGCCGTCCTTGCCCCAGACGTACACCTTGTCGCTGGCGGCTGTGCGGCGGGCGCAACGCGAGATGCGCGCGGCCCAGGTCCTGCACGATGCCACGGGCGCTTCCCATGCGGCTGCCTACGCGACGGAGGAAGGGGCAGTGGCCTGCGTACGTGAAGATGTGGGCCGACACAATGCACTCGACAAGTTGGTAGGCGCGATTCATGGACCGCGGCGTCCGCATCTGGCCCGCGGTATGCCGCGGGCACCGGGTGCTTCAGTGCAGGCGGGTTTCCCGGAAGCCGGACTGCCGGACGCCAGCTTGCCAATGCGCGGTTTCGCCCTGGTGTCCAGCCGGGCCAGCTTCGAAATGGTACAGAAGGCGGTCGTGGCGGGTTTCGGAGCTCTCGTGGCGGTCTCGGCGCCCACAGCCATGGCCGTTCGTCAGGCCCGTGCAGCTGGGCTCATCCTGCTGGGATTTCAGCGCGGCGACAGCGCCACCGTATATGCGGGCGAGGACCGCATCCGCGCATGAGTGAGTCGCGAGCCTCGGTGCCGCGGGCTTCATGGCGTACCGCGCTGGCCGTGTCGTCTCGCGGTGCAGCTCAGCGCGCGGATCGCTTGATGGCGCTGATTGAAATGCGGGTCTCATTGCCCCGCCGCTGCATGGCACCGCGCCATGCATGGCCATAAGCCACTTCTACGGTCAGCGGTATCTCGCCCCCAGCATTGCGCTGGGCCTCGAGCCCCTTCATGAGCCGTTCACGAAAAGCGCGCCCCGCAAGACCCTTGCGACGATGCGGATTGGGGTTGCCACCCAGGGCGCGCACGTCTGCCAGCAGCCGGGCAGGATCTTCGTAAGTAAGGATGAGGGTTTCCTGGTCCATGACTGGATCGGTGAAGCCGCTTTCCAGCAGAAGATCGCCCAGGTCGTGCATGTCGACCAGAGGCAGGGTGGCAGTTTCCAGACCGGCCCACTCCAGTGCGGCACGCAGCTCGCGCAGGCTGGCGGGGCCGAAACAGGAAAACATGACGAGTCCGTCAACGCGCACGATGCGGTGCCATTCATCGAACACTTCGTGCGGAGCGGCGTGCCAGTGCAGTGCCAAGTTCGACCAGAGGAGGTCGACCGATTCGGCCGGCAGCCCAGTACGTGCCAGGTCGCCAACGCGGAATTCGATCTGTCCCGCAGCCGTAGCGCGCGGCATCAGACTGCGTAGCCACTTCGACATGCGGGCCGGCTCATGCAAAGAGCGTGCGTAGTCAATGAATCTGGCGCAGGCGTCCAGGCCAGTGTAGCGAGCGGACGGATAGCGGTGACGCAGGCCCGCCAGCGCGGTGCCGGTACCACAGCCTGCATCGAGAATGTGCAGGGGCTGCAGGCGTATGTAGCCCAGCCGGTCGAGCATGCGCTGCGCGATTTCGCCGTACAGGAACTGGGCCTCGTCGAGCGAGCCACGCCGGGTGAACTGCGCCTGCACGTGGCGGGCTTCGATGGGCAGGGACGGGTGTGTGCGAAAACTCATGGTGCCGGAAAAAGGTAGGCGAGCCGCGTTAATCTGCTGCAAGCACGGCTGGTGTAACCCGTATGGTACGCCACCGCGGGCCGCGCGGCGCAAGCTGCCGGGCGCACAACCGCACGTGGTACCCGGGCATCAGCCTGCACGGCCTGGTCCTGCTTCACAGGTGGCAGCTTGAACCATATCGCTTCATTCTGGCAGCGCTGTGTCGACAGCATCCCCACTGCGTGCCCCCTTTGCGCGGGCGCGGCGCGCGGCCGCAATCTGTGCGACGCCTGCTACCGTTGGATCACGGAGAATGACGAACCGTTGCCCCGGCATGGTGTCCCCGGGCAGGCACCTTCCCACGCCAGGCCTGCTGTTGAGGCGGGATTGCCGGCAGCGGCCCGCGAGGTGGCTGTTTCCGTACGGTGTCCGCGCTGTGCGCTGCGGTTCGATGCAGGAATGACACACTGCCCCGATTGCTCTGCACTGCAGCCCGCTTTCGCCTACACTATCGCGGCATTCGACTATGTACCGCCGTTCGATGCGCTCATCCTGCAGGTCAAGCAGTCGGGGCGCTTCGGGCTGGCTGCCACCCTGGGCGGTCTGCTGGCCGACGCGGTGGCGCGCGATCCGCGCGGGCTGCTGCCCGACACACGTCTCATCCCGGTACCGGCCACACGCCCGGCGTTGCGGCAGCGCGGGTTCAACCCCGCCGGAGAGATCGCCCGGGCGGTGGGGCGCAGGCTCGGCCTGGGGGTGCTGCCGTCCGTGGTGCGGGTTACCGACGACGGAATGGGCCGCCAGCGCATGCTGTCCCGCTCTGCCAGGCTCGCGCGGGCTGGCGGACGGTTCGGGCTCCACTTCGGGGCAGGGCTGCACGTGCAGGGGTTCCCGGTTGCGGTGGTGGATGACGTCATGACCACCGGCAGCACCATGCACTCGATCGCGCAGGTTCTACACGACGCCGGCGCTGCCCGGGTTGTCGCGCTGGTCGTGGCGCGTACACCGGCGTCGCGGAATTAGCGGTCGAAGTTTCAGCGGTCAGGGTTGCATGTTGTGCATGGCATACACCATGCATTCTTCTTAAAATTCGGCCTTATCGCCTATTTTCAGGGTAGACAACCACACATGAGCATCAAGAGCGACCGCTGGATTCGTCAGGCCGCCGAAGCCGGCATGATCGAACCGTTCGAACCCCGGCAGGTCCGCACGGTGGAGGGCCGAAGCGTCATCAGTTTCGGCACCAGCAGCTACGGTTACGATGTTCGCTGCGCCGACGAGTTCAAGATCTTCACGAACATCAATTCCACCATTGTCGATCCCAAGGCATTCGACGAAAAATCGTTTGTCGATTTCCGCGGAGACATCTGCATCATTCCGCCAAACTCCTTCGCTCTGGCGCGTACGGTGGAATACTTCCGCATCCCGCGCGACATCCTCACCATCTGCGTCGGGAAAAGCACCTATGCCCGCTGCGGGATCATCGTGAACGTGACCCCGCTCGAGCCCGAATGGGAGGGCCATGTGACACTCGAATTTTCGAACACGACGCCTTTGCCCGCGAAGATCTACGCTGGCGAAGGGTGCGCCCAGATCCTGTTCTTCGGCAGCGACGAAGTCTGCGAAGTTTCGTATCGCGACCGACAGGGCAAGTACCAGGGCCAGAGAGGCGTTACACTGCCGCGCGCCTGAGCCGATGGGGTGGGAGCGGAGGGTCCGGAACGCGACAATGGGCCGGCACATTCGCCCGGTCGCGGGCGTTACCGGAACGCAGGGGGTCCAGCCTGAGTCCAATGCGCCATTTCCGACCTATCACATGGCAGGGGATCTGCGAGCCGGGCACCATGGTTGCGTTCTGCCCGCAAACACTCGTCTGGAACACTTCCGTTGCTGGCGTTGCGCCAGCGACATGACACTGCCGTGCGCGACGGACGGCGACGCGTTGTGGTGAAATCGCAGCCTGCTGGTCTCGCCACGAACTCTGATCTCAGGTGGATGCACTATGAAATTCCGCTTCCCGATTGTCATCATCGACGAAGATTTCCGCTCGGAGAACACGTCGGGCCTGGGCATTCGTGCGCTTGCAGCCGCGATAGAAGCCGAAGGGGTCGAAGTACTGGGGGTCACCAGTTATGGTGACCTGACGTCGTTCGCTCAACAGCAAAGTCGTGCGAGTGCCTTCATTCTGTCAATTGACGACGAGGAGTTCGACGTCGATTCGCCGGAAGATGTGGCCAATGCGATCAAGAACCTGCGGGCCTTCATCGGCGAGCTCCGATTTCGGAACGCGGAGATCCCCATTTACCTGTACGGCGAAACCCGAACATCGCAGCACATTCCCAACGACATCCTGCGCGAGCTGCATGGCTTCATCCACATGTTCGAAGACACGCCGGAGTTCGTGGCGCGTCACATCATCCGTGAAGCGCGCGCCTATCTCGACAGCCTGGCGCCCCCGTTCTTCCGCGAGCTCGTGAAGTATGCGCAGGACGGCTCGTACTCGTGGCACTGCCCCGGTCACTCGGGCGGGGTGGCATTCCTGAAAAGCCCGGTCGGGCAAATGTTCCACCAATTCTTTGGCGAGAACATGTTGCGCGCCGACGTATGCAACGCGGTGGAAGAACTCGGCCAGTTGCTCGATCACTCGGGGCCGGTGGCGCGTGCCGAACTCAACGCCGCACGCATCTTCAGTGCTGATCACTGCTTTTTCGTCACCAACGGGACTTCGACCTCGAACAAGATCGTCTGGCATGCCAGCGTTGCACCAGGCGACGTCGTGGTGGTCGACCGCAACTGCCACAAGTCGATCCTGCACGCCATCACCATGACCGGCGCCATCCCGGTCTTCCTGCAGCCCACGCGCAATCACCTGGGCATCATCGGCCCCATCCCGCTGTCGGAGTTCCATCCCGACAACATCCGCAAGAAGATCGAGGCCAACCCGTTCGCACGTGAAGCGGCAAACAAGCGTCCGCGCATCCTCACCATTACCCAGAGCACATACGACGGGGTGATGTACAACGTCGAGATGATCAAGGAGATGGTGGGCAGCACGGTCGAGACCCTGCATTTCGACGAGGCCTGGCTGCCGCACGCCGCATTCCACGAGTTCTACACCGACATGCACGCGATCGGGCGCAACCGACCGCGCAGCAAGGACGCGATGATCTTCGCCACGCATTCCACGCACAAGCTCTTGGCGGGCCTGTCGCAGGCGTCGCAGATCCTGGTGCAGGAATCCGAAACGCGCAAGCTCGATCGCCACATCTTCAATGAAGCATTCCTCATGCACACGTCCACGTCGCCACAGTACGCCATCATCGCATCGTGTGACGTGGCGGCGGCCATGATGGAACCCCCTGGCGGTACCGCGCTGGTGGAGGAAAGCATTCTCGAGTCGCTCGAGTTCCGTCGAGCCATGCGCAAGGTCGACGCCGAGTTTGGCCACAACGACTGGTGGTTCAAGGTGTGGGGTCCCGACAAGCTCGCGGCCGAGGGCATCGGCAAGCGCGACGACTGGATGCTGAAGGCCAACGACAGCTGGCATGGCTTCGGCGACCTGGCTCCGGGCTTCAACATGCTCGATCCGATCAAGGCCACGATCGTCACCCCAGGGCTCGATGTGTCGGGGCGTTTCGCGCTGACCGGCATTCCGGCGGCGGTGGTCACCCGCTACCTGGCCGAGCACGGCGTGGTGGTCGAAAAGTGCGGGCTTTATTCGTTCTTCATCATGTTCACCATCGGCATCACCAAAGGCCGGTGGAACACCCTGCTGACCGCATTGCAGCAGTTCAAGGACGACTACGACCGCAACCAGCCGATGTGGCGCGTGCTGCCCGAGTTCTGCAAGGCGGTGCCCAAGTATGAGCAGTGGGGCCTGCGCGACCTGTGCCAGCGTCTGCACGAGGCCTATCGCGCGAACGACGTTGCCCGGCTCACCACCGAAATGTACCTCAGCGACATGCAGCCGGCCATGAAGCCGTCCGACGCCTTCGCGCGCATGGCACATCGCGACATCGAGCGGGTGGACATCGACCAGCTAGAAGGGCGCATCACTTCAGCCCTGCTCACGCCGTATCCGCCGGGCATTCCCCTGCTCATTCCGGGCGAGCGGTTCAACGCCACCATCGTGCAATATCTGCAGTTCGCGCGGCGCTTCAACGAGGAGTTTCCCGGCTTCGAAACCGACATCCACGGGCTGGTGAAGGAGCGCACCGCTACGGGCCAGGTGCGCTACTACGTGGATTGCGTCAAGGGGTAGTCTGGCACGAACGAGCGTGGCACGAACGGACCCGAGGGTCCGGATGCACCGGTGGCCGGCGACGCACGTGCGTCATCTGCGGCTGCGTCCGCTCCGTTCCTGGAACGTGGCGATGAATGCAACAAGAACGATGGTGAACCGACCGGGACGAAGCCATGCAGACATTTGATGTGGTCGTTCTGGGGGCCGGGGCGGCCGGCATGATGTGCGCTGCGGTGGCGGGTCAGCGCGGCCTGCGTGTGGCCGTCGTTGATCACGCCCGCAAGATCGGCGAGAAAATCCGCATTTCCGGCGGCGGGCGTTGCAACTTCACCAATCGCGAGGCTGCCGCGGAGCGCTTCCTATCGCGCAACCCTGCCTTTTGCCGCTCAGCCCTGGCGCGCTATACGCCGCGCGATTTCATTGCGCTGGTGAACAGTTACCGCATTCCCTGGCACGAGAAGCATCGTGGCCAGCTCTTCTGTGATGACACCAGCGAGCGCATCATCCGTATGCTGCAAACCGAGTGCGAGAAGGGCAATGTGCGTTGGTTCGTCGGGTGCTCGGTAAAGGGAGTGCGAACCGCAAGCGTCGAATGTGGTTCAGGCCGTCGTCGCGCTGCCGTCGTCGAAATGCAAGTACGGGATGGCTACGAGCTCGACACCAGTGCGGGCGTCCTGCGCGCGAGGAATCTTGTGGTGGCCACCGGCGGAATGGCCATTCCACAGCTCGGTGCAACGGATTTCGGGTTGCGCATTGCGCGCCAGTTCGGATTGGGCGTGGTGGAGCCACGGCCTGCGCTCGTGCCACTCGAGTTCGATGCCGAAGGCTGGCGCCCGTTTTCCTCGCTGGCGGGGGTAGCACTGGAAGTACGAATTGCGACCGGCCAGGGAGTAGGACGCGCCGAGTTCATGGAAGACCTGCTTTTCACGCACCGGGGTTTATCGGGCCCCGGGGTACTGCAGATTTCGAGTTATTGGGATAATGGCTCGCCCATCGTCATCAATCTTGCTCCCCAGCATGCAGTCGAGCAGGCTCTGCTTGGGACGAAACGTACCACTCGCCAGCAATTGCTGACCACGCTGGCGCATCTGGTACCCCGGCGCCTGGCGCAGGTCTGGCTGGAACACCAGGGGTTGCGTCCCCAGGCGCGCCTGAGCGAACTTGCGGACCGTGCACTGGTGCAGCTTGGCCGGATGTTGGCGGGTTGGGAGCTCGTGCCCAGGGGAACCGCAGGTTTTCGCAAGGCAGAAGTGATGAAAGGTGGCGTCGATACACGCGACCTCAACCAGCAGACGCTCGAGGCGCGGCGACAGCCAGGCCTTTACTTCATCGGGGAAGTTGTTGACGTGACCGGCTGGTTGGGTGGCTACAACTTTCAATGGGCATGGTCGTCGGCTGTGGCGTGCGGACGCGCGCTGGACGCGTAGTGGGTTTCAGTACACGAACAGGTGTTTCAATTCTTGTGTTGGAGCGGGGGCGCCATGATGCGAGGGCGCTGACGCCCATGTAGCTGCATTGACATCCTCCCCGGCCTTAAGGCTGGGGATTCCTACGGAGTGTTGCGTTG
>CALAGD010000096.1 GCA_937891425.1 uncultured Pigmentiphaga sp. | reverse complement strand
CGTGAAGGCGGCCGTACCGTCGGCGCTGGCGTCGTCAGCAACATCATCGAGTAAACTCAGTCGCTTGCACGCGTCGGGCCTGGCCCGACGCTCTGCCGCGCACATTTCGTTCTTTAGGAATCTTCATGAAAAAGCAGAAAATCCGCATCCGTCTGAAGGCGTTCGATTACAAGCTGATCGACCAGTCGGCTTCGGAAATCGTCGACACGGCCAAGCGTACCGGTGCGGTCGTGCGTGGCCCTGTGCCCCTGCCTACCCGTATCCGTCGTTTCGACGTCCTGCGTTCGCCGCACGTCAACAAGACGTCGCGCGATCAGTTCGAGATCCGTACGCACCAGCGCCTGATGGATATCGTCGATCCCACCGACAAGACCGTCGACGCGTTGATGCGGCTGGATCTTCCCGCGGGCGTTGACGTCGAAATCGCCCTTCAGTAAGCCGCTTCCAGGCTGCTGAGAAAGGGAAACGGGGCGCATGGTGAATCCGCGTGCCCTTGAAAACGACGGCGAGCGCGAGTTTCGCCGTCGTTGCTTGTATCCGGTAGTTTCCTCTTAGGAAGCGTCCTTTCGGACGCGCTCGGCACCCGGTACCATCGGGCCCGCCGCACCCTGCGCAGTACACGGCACTCCGTACTGAAGCGGCTGGCCATGCAAGGCTGCCGTCAGCCTCGAATGCCTTGACGCTCTCCCCTGTTTCATGATTGCAACTTGCCGGGCGGCGGTGTTTTATGCTATCTTACTTAGCTTGCCATTTTTGGCATGTGTGCGCCTATTTGCCCAAGCAATGGCAAGTTTGCGCGCAGCATGTGTTATGCGCCTATTAAGTTTTCCCTGATGGGCCTTGGTGCTTGGTAGCCAACGGCAGTGCGGTTCGTGCTGTGGGCTTGTCGGGGAGCAGGCGGCAACGCAGCTGGCTCGCGTTGCTTGTCGTGGTGCACAAAGTTGTCGGCGTATCCGCACTCGTTGCTTGTCTGTCGCCGCACGTCGTCAGTAGTTTCCCGTCCTGCCAAGTTTCCACGCTGCTACTGGGTTACGGCCCGGCCACAGTACGAACTCCTGGCTGGCGTGGTCGGCGTGAAGTTTCAGGCAAGCTTCGGTCAGATAAGCCGTTTTTCCGGTTATATCCGTTCATCGGTCTATACCCGTATCGTGTAGCCCCGGCCAATCGTAGCCGGGATTGGAGAAAATAATGTCGAATTCGACTCCCGCGCCCGCCTTGGACAGGCTGGGCCTGGTTGGTCGCAAGGTTGGCATGACCCGCATCTTCACCGAGGAAGGCGAAAGCGTCCCGGTTACGGTGCTGGATGTGTCCAACAATCGAGTGGCCCAGCTCAAGACCCCCGAAGTCGACGGCTACGCAGCCGTTCAGGTGGCCTTTGGCACGCGCCGCCCGTCGCGGGTAACCAAGCCCCTCGCCGGCCATTACGCGAAAGCCGGCCTCGAGGCTGGCGCTGTCCTCAAGGAATTTCCCACTACCCCCGAAAGGCTTGCCCAGCTGCAGCCGGGTCAGGCTTTGCCTGTTGACAGCATCTTCGCCGAAGGGCAGAAGGTCGACGTCACCGGCACCACTATTGGTAAGGGTTTCGCCGGTACCATCAAGCGCCACGGCTTTGGCGCGCAACGTGCCTCCCACGGTAACTCGCGTTCGCACCGCGTGCCCGGCTCCATCGGTCAGGCGCAAGACCCCGGTCGCGTCTTTCCCGGCAAGCGCATGTCCGGTCACATGGGTGCCGTTCAGCGTACGGTTCAGAACCTTGACATCGTCCGTGTAGACGCCGAGCGCGGCTTGTTGCTGGTGCGCGGTGCGGTTCCGGGTCACGCCGGTGCCAGCATCATCGTGCGTCCCGCAATCAAGGGCTTGTCGAAGGCAGCAACGGCGAAGGGGGCGTAATGGAAATCAAAGTACTCAACGACCAGGGTCAGCCGGCAGCCACTATCGACGCGTCCGATGCGATCTTCGGCCGCGAGTTCAACGAGGCGCTGGTGCACCAGATTGTGGTGGCCTACCGCGCCAATGCTCGCGCCGGTACGCGCGCCCAGAAAGACCGTTCTGCGGTCAAGCATTCCACGCGCAAGCCGTGGCGCCAGAAGGGTACCGGCCGTGCACGTGCGGGTATGTCGTCCTCACCGCTGTGGCGTGGGGGTGGTCGCATTTTCCCGAGTTCGCCTGACGAGAACTTCTCGCAGAAGGTGAACAAGAAGATGTACCGCGCCGGCATCAAGTCGATTCTTTCGCAGCTCGTGCGCGAAGACCGTCTGGCTGTCGTCGACAACTTCTCGCTCGATACCCCGAAGACCAAGCAGGCAGCCGACAGGCTCAAGGCCATGGGCCTGGGCACCGCGCCCGCTTCGTCGGTGCTCATCATCACCGAGAACGTCGACGAAAATCTGTACCTGGCCACGCGGAACCTCCCGCATGTGGCTGTCATCGAGCCGCGTTATGCCGATCCGCTTTCGCTGATCCACTTCAACAAGGTGCTGATCACGCGTCCGGCTATCGCTCAACTCGAGGAGATGCTGGGATGAACGGCAACGTAACAACCAAGTTTTCCAACGAGCGCCTGTTGCAGGTGCTGCTTGCGCCGGTCGTGACCGAAAAGGCCACGTTCATCGCCGACAAGTACCAGCAGGTCGCCTTTCGAGTGGCACCGGACGCGACCAAGCCCGAGATCAAGGCCGCGGTCGAGCTTCTGTTCAAGGCGGAAGTCGAGTCGGTCCGGGTGCTCAACACCAAGGGCAAGGTGAAGCGCTTCGGCCGCTACGTTGGTCGGCGCCGTAACGAGCGCAAGGCCTATGTCGCCCTCAAGGAAGGCCAGGAAATCGACTTCGCGCAGGAGGTGAAGTAAATGGCGCTCGTTAAAATGAAACCGACGTCGCCCGGTCGCCGCGCGATGGTGAAGGTGGTTCACCCCGAGCTGCACCGTGGTGAGCCCTATGCGCCGCTGCTCGAGAAGCAGACTCGCAAGTCCGGACGTAACAACCAGGGTCACATCACGACCCGTCATCGTGGTGGTGGTCACAAGAAGCACTACCGCGTCATCGATTTTCGCCGCACGAAAGACGGCATTCCGTGCAAGGTCGAACGGCTCGAGTACGATCCCAACCGCACCGCGCACATTGCGCTGGTGTGCTATGCGGACGGCGAGCGTCGTTACATCATCGCCCCGCGCGGCCTGGAAGTCGGCGCCACGCTGGTTTCCGGTAGTGAAGCCCCGATCCGGATCGGCAATACGCTGCCCATTCGCAACATCCCGGTCGGTACCACTATTCATTGCGTCGAAATGATCCCCGGCAAGGGTGCTCAGCTGGCACGTTCCGCCGGTACCTCTGCCGTGTTGCTGGCGCGTGAGGGCACGTACGCCCAGGTGCGACTGCGTTCCGGTGAAGTGCGCCGCGTCCATATCGACTGCCGCGCCACCATTGGTGAAGTCAGCAACGAAGACCACTCGTTGCGCCAGATTGGCAAGGCAGGTGCAAACCGCTGGCGTGGCATTCGTCCCACCGTCCGTGGGGTTGCCATGAACCCGATCGACCACCCGCACGGTGGTGGTGAGGGCCGTACCGGTGAAGCTCGCGAACCGGTCAGCCCGTGGGGTACTCCTACCAAGGGTTACAAGACTCGTCGTAACAAGCGGACCGATCACATGATCGTCCAGCGACGCAAGCGCAAGTAAGAGGCGAACCATGTCACGTTCGATCAAGAAAGGTCCGTTTGTCGACGCCCATCTTCTCAAGAAGGTGGAAGCGGCTACAGGCGGCAAGGAAAAGCGACCCATCAAGACCTGGTCGCGTCGTTCTACGATTCTGCCCGAGTTCATCGGGCTTACCTTCGCGGTTCACAATGGCCGTCAACACGTGCCGGTGTACGTCACCGAGAACATGGTAGGGCACAAGCTCGGAGAGTTTGCGCCTACCCGCACGTTCAAGGGTCATGCCGCTGACAAGAAGGCACGGAGGTAACGAACATGCCAAACGGAAATGAAACCGTAGCGGTCGCACGCGGCGTGCGCGTATCGGCGCAGAAGGCGCGTCTGGTCGCTGATCTGATCCGCGGCAAGCCCGTTGCCCAAGCCCTGAACATTCTGGCGTTCACGCCGAAGAAGTCAGCGGGCATCATCCGCAAGGTCGTGGAGTCGGCCATCGCCAATGCCGAGCATAACGATGGCGCCGATATCGACGAGCTCAAGATCAAAACCATTTACGTCGACAAGGGTCAGTCCATGAAGCGCTTCGCTGCGCGTGCCAAGGGCCGCGGCGTGAAGATCGAGAAACAGACCTGCCACATCGTGGTCAAGGTCGGACCCTAAGGAGCCACGATGGGACAGAAAATTCATCCAACCGGCTTCCGCCTTGCCGTCACTCGCAACTGGTCTTCCCGTTGGTTCGCTGACGACAAGTCGTACGCGAAGATGCTCCTCCAGGACGTTCAGGTCCGTGAGTATCTCAAGAAGAGACTGAAGAACGCCGCTGTCGGCCGCGTGGTCATCGAGCGTCCTGCCAAGAATGCCCGCATCACCGTCTACTCGGCCCGGCCGGGTGTGGTCATCGGCAAGAAGGGTGAGGACATCGAAAGCCTGAAGGTCGATCTGCAGCGCCTGCTGGGCGTGCCCGTGCACGTCAACATCGAGGAAATCCGCAAGCCGGAGCTCGATGCCCAGCTGATCGCTGACTCGATCGCCCAGCAGCTTGAGCGCCGGATCATGTTCCGTCGCGCCATGAAGCGCGCGATGCAGAACGCAATGCGCCTGGGTGCGCAAGGCATCAAGATCATGAGCTCGGGTCGCCTGAATGGCATCGAGATTGCCCGTACCGAGTGGTACCGTGAAGGCCGTGTGCCCCTGCACACCCTGCGTGCCAACATCGAGTACGGATTTGCCGAGGCGCACACCACGTACGGGATCATCGGCATCAAGGTATGGGTTTACAAGGGTGACAGCGTAGGTGGCGTGGAAGTGCCCGCCGCCGAAGCCCCGCGCGAGGACGAACGTCGTCCGCGCCGCGCTCCTCGTGGCGAACGTGCCGGACGCCCGGGCGGCCGTGGTCGTGGTGCACGCCGAACCGAAGGCAAGGCAGCTCAACAGGCTGCTGCAGCTGCCGATCTGGCGGCTGACGGTAGCGCCGCTGCGTCAGACGGAGAATAAACGATGCTCCAACCGAAGCGTAAGAAATATCGCAAAGAGCAGAAGGGCCGTAACTACGGGCTGGCTACACGCGGCACCAATGTGTCGTTCGGCGAGTTCGGCCTGAAGGCTGTTACCCGCGGGCGCCTGACCGCACGCCAGATCGAAGCTGCCCGTCGTGCCATCAACCGTCACATTCGTCGGGGTGGCCGCATCTGGATCCGTGTCTTTCCGGACAAGCCGATCAGCGAGAAGCCCGCTGAAGTTCGGATGGGTAGCGGTAAGGGTAGTCCCGAGTACTGGGTCGCCGAGATTCAGCCCGGTAAGGTGTTGTACGAAATGGAAGGCGTCAGCGAAGAAATGGCGCGTGAGGCGTTCCGCCTTGCGGCGGCCAAGCTTCCCGTTGCGACCGTCTTCGTGACTCGCCAACCCAGTGCGTGATGGCGACTAGAGGATCGAATATGAAAGCCAGCGAACTTCGCAACAAGGACGTGGGCGAGCTCAAGAACGAGCTCGAGAGCCTGCTGAAGGCTCAGTTCAGCCTGCGTATGCAGTTAGCCACACAGCAGCTGTCCAATACCAGCCAACTCGGTAAGGTGCGGCGCGACATCGCGCGTGTACGCACGGTGCTGCGCGAGAAGCAGGCAGGGGGTCAATGATGAATACCGCAACCGAACAAGCTAACGCCCCGGTCAAGCGTGGCCGTACTTTGGTGGGTAAGGTCGTCAGCAACAAGATGGACAAGACCGTCGTGGTGCGTGTCGACCGTCGAGTCAAGCATCCCTTGCTTGGCAAGACCATTCTGCGCTCGAAGAAGTACAAGGCGCACGATGAGGCCAACCAGTGCAACGAGGGCGACACGGTGGAAATCGCCGAGTGCCGTCCTATTTCGCGCTCGAAGGCCTGGACCGTGGTGCGGCTGGTTGAAGCCGCCCGCGAATTCTAAGGTCGCGCCGAACTGACAGCAGTTCTAACCCGCGGCAGGCTGTTGCAGTCTGCCGCGTTTCTTTCGGTTCCGCAGGGAACGAAGTGAAGCTCACCGCCCGAAGGGTCAGCTGTTGACCCGGTCACGATTGGCAAGAATCAGGCAATACCGTCCAGTACGCGGGTGGGAGCAAGGAGAAAGGGCAGCATCGTTGTCGGATGTTGCACAAAATCCAAGCACGCGTGTTGCACACGCGGTTGCTTCACGATAGAATATCTGGCTTTCCCTTATTGGCAGCATTTCTTGGTTTTTGGCTTGCGCACGTTTCTGGCAGGCCTGTTGTTGGTGTCAGTTCGTTTGCTCTCTTGCCAATCAGGGGCTCAACGCAAGATTTCTTCCCAGGCACCGGGTGGTTTTCGAACCTTCCGCGTGTCAGACGGGGCCAAAACTGATCGGTTCGACGGCGTTGCCCGGCAACTCTGTCAAACGACTCAAGTTGGATAAGGTTAAATCATGATTCAAATGCAGACCACGCTCGACGTGGCCGACAACACGGGTGCACGTCGTGTCATGTGCATCAAGGTGCTGGGCGGCTCGAAGCGTCGCTACGCCTCCGTTGGCGACATCATCAAGGTGAGCGTCAAAGAAGCGGCTCCTCGCGGGCGCGTGAAAAAGGGCGAAATTTACAACGCCGTGGTGGTGCGTACCGCCAAGGGTGTCCGTCGCAAGGACGGTTCGCTCATCCGCTTCGGCGGTAACGCAGCCGTGCTGTTGAACGCCAAGTTCGAACCTATCGGTACTCGTATTTTCGGGCCCGTCACGCGCGAACTTCGCACCGAGCGCTTCATGAAGATCGTTTCACTTGCGCCTGAAGTGCTGTAAGGAGATCGCCATGAGCAAAATCAAGAAGGGCGACGAAGTCATCGTCCTGGCCGGCAAAGACAAGAAGCGTCGCGGCGTCGTGCTGCGCCGTGTTGGCCCCGAGCACGTGGTGGTCGAAGGCGTCAACGTGGTGAAGAAGCACGTCAAGCCCAATCCGCTGCGCGGTGAGCCTGGCGGCATCGTCGAGAAGACAATGCCCATTCACGTTTCGAACGTTGCCATCTTCAATCCCGAGACCGGCAAGGGCGATCGGGTAGGCTTCAAGTTCGAGGACGGCAAGAAGGTGCGCATCTTCCGTTCCACCGGCAAGGTCATCGGCGCGAAGGCGTAGGGGGTTATCAATGGCTCGTTTTCAAGAGTTGTATCGCACCAAGATCGTGCCGGAGCTGATGGAAAAGTTCGGCTACAAGAGCGTGATGCAGGTGCCCCGTATCACGAAGATCACCCTGAACATGGGTGTGTCCGAAGCCGTGGCCGACCGCAAGGTCATCGAGCATGCTGCCGAAGACCTCACCCGCATCGCGGGCCAACGTGCCGTCATCACCCGCACCCGCAAGTCGATCGCCGGTTTCAAGATTCGTGAGAACTACCCGATCGGCTGCATGGTCACCCTGCGTGGCCAACGCATGTACGAATTCCTCGATCGCCTCATTTCGATCGCGCTGCCGCGTGTCCGCGACTTCCGCGGTATCTCGGGCAAGGCGTTCGACGGACGCGGCAACTTCAACTTCGGCGTAAGAGAGCAGATCATCTTCCCCGAGATCGAGTACGACAAGATCGATGCGCTGCGTGGTCTGAACATCAGCATCACCACCACCGCACGTACCGATGAAGAAGCTCGGGCGCTCCTCGATGCGTTCAAGTTTCCGTTTCGTAATTAAGGGGCGTTGACGTGGCAAAACTCGCACTGATCAATCGTGAAAGCAAGCGCGCGAAACTGGTTGCCAAGTATGCTGCCAAGCGCGCCGCCTTGAAGGCAATCATCAACGACACGTCGAAATCCGACGAAGAACGCTACGAAGCGCGCCTGAAGCTGCAGCAGCTGCCGCGAAATGCGAATCCCACTCGCGCGCGCAACCGTTGCGCCATCACTGGCCGTCCTCGTGGCGTGTTCCGCAAGTTTGGTATCAGCCGCAACAAGCTGCGTGAAATGGCGATGCGCGGCGAAGTGCCGGGCATGACCAAGGCAAGCTGGTAGGAGAAAACACATGAGCATGAGCGATCCCATCGCCGATATGCTGACGCGCATCCGCAACGCGCAACAAGTGGCCAAGGCTACTGTCAGCATGCCCTCCTCCAAGCTCAAGGTGGCCATTGCCACGGTGCTGAAGGACGAAGGCTATATCGAAGGTTTCACCGTTCATCAGAACGGTGCCAAGCCGGTACTTGAGATTGCCCTGAAGTACTACGCTGGCCGCCCGGTCATCGAGCGCATCGAGCGCGTATCGCGCCCCGGTTTGCGCATCTACAAGGGCCGGGACGCCATTCCTCAGGTCATGAACGGCCTGGGTGTGGCCATCCTGTCCACCTCGCGTGGCGTGATGACCGACCGCCATGCCCGCGCTGCAGGCGTGGGTGGCGAGGTTCTCTGCTACGTGGCCTAAGGGGAAGCATATGTCACGTATTGGAAAGTATCCCGTCGTACTGCCCAAGGGTGTTGAGATCAGTCTCGGTGCCGAAGAAATCACCGTGCGCGGGCCGCTGGGCACACTGACGCAGCGTCTGACCGATGCCGTCAAGGTCAGCCAGCAGGATGACAAGCTGGTGTTTGAAGCTGCGAACGACTCGCGTCACGCCCGCGCCATGGTGGGTACCACGCGCTCGCTGGTCGCCAACATGGTCACGGGCGTTACCAAGGGTTTCGAGCGCAAGCTGAACCTGGTCGGGGTTGGATTCCGCGCTCAGGCACAGGGCAACGCCGTCAAGCTGCAACTGGGTTTTTCTCACGACATCGTGCATCCGATGCCTCCCGGCATCAAAGTGGAATGCCCCAGCCAGACCGAAATCGTTATCCGTGGTAGCGATAAGCAGGTCGTTGGTCAGGTGGCCGCTGTCATCCGGGGCTATCGTCCGCCCGAGCCCTACAAGGGCAAAGGTGTTCGTTATGCCGACGAGCAGGTCATCCTCAAAGAGACCAAGAAGAAGTAGGGCAAGGACGAATCATGGACAAGAAACAATCCCGTTTGCGTCGTGCGTTGGCCACGCGCCGCAAGATCGCGGAACAGCGCGTTCATCGGCTGTGCGTTTTCCGCTCGAATCAGCACATTTACGCAAACATCATCGGACCGGAAGGCGACCGTGTACTGGTCAGCGCTTCCACCCTGGAACCCGAGATGCGTCAGCAACTCGCCACCCAGTCCGGACGCGGTGGCAACGTCGCCGCGGCTGCCCTGGTTGGCAAGCGCATCGCCGAGAAGGCCCGTGCCGCTGGCATCGAGAAGGTGGCGTTCGATCGTTCCGGTTTTCGCTATCACGGTCGGGTGAAGGCGCTGGCGGAAGCCGCGCGTGAAGCCGGTCTGCAGTTCTAAGACGAGGATCACAATGGCCAAGATGCAAGGCAGAACGAGCAGCGCCGAGGATCGCGAAGACGGTCTGCGCGAACGCATGATCGCGGTCAACCGCGTCAGCAAGGTCGTGAAGGGCGGTCGTACCATGAGCTTCGCCGCTCTGAGCGTGGTTGGCGACGGCGATGGCCGTGTTGGCATGGGCAAGGGAAAGGCACGCGAAGTGCCCGTGGCGGTTCAGAAGGCCATGGAGCAGGCGCGTCGCAACCTTTTCAAGGTGCCCCTCAAAGACGGCACGCTGTATCACACGGTCGTGGGCAAGCATGGCGCTTCCGAAGTGATGATCTCGCCCGCTCCCGAAGGTACAGGGGTTATCGCGGGTGGTCCGATGCGCGCCATTTTCGACGTGATGGGTGTACGCAACGTCGTGGCAAAAAGCTTCGGTTCCACCAACCCGTACAACTTGGTGCGTGCTACTCTTAACGGTTTGCGTGCATGCACTACGCCAGCGGAAGTTGCTGCCAAGCGCGGCAAGACCGTTGAAGAGATACTGGGGTAAGGCATGTCGACTGAAAAGCAACTCAAAGTCACGCTGGTGCGCTCGCCCATCGGTACTCCGAAATCACACCGTGATACGGTGCGGGGTCTGGGCCTGCGTCGCCTGAACAGCACGCGTGTGCTCAAGGACACGCCGGAAGTACGTGGCATGATCCGGAAGGTGGCCTACCTGGTCACCGTCTCGGAAGCGTGAAGGAATAGCGATGGAACAGGTTCAACTGAACACGCTCTCACCGGCTGAGGGCTCCAAGCGCGCACGGCGTCGTGTCGGACGCGGCATTGGTTCCGGTCTGGGCAAGACCGCCGGCCGCGGTCACAAGGGTCAGAAGTCGCGCTCAGGTGGTTTTCACAAGGTGGGCTTCGAAGGCGGTCAAATGCCGCTGTATCGGCGCCTGCCGAAGCGCGGGTTCACGGCGCCCAACGGGCACCTGTACGCCCAGATCCGGCTCTCCGACCTCCAGGCCCTGCCCGTCGACGAGATCGACGTGCAAGTGCTGAAGCAGGCCGGTGTTGTCGGTCAGCGCGTGCGTTACGTGAAGGTGATCAAGTCGGGTGAGCTCTCGCGCCGCGTGGTGCTCAATGGCATCAATGCAACGGCCGGAGCGAAGGCAGCCATCGAGGCTGCTGGCGGAACCTTGAACGCGGCGACAGCCGAATAAGGCAGGTTTACCTTGGCTACTGCGAATACGTTGGGCAAGGCCGGTGGTCGCTACAGCGACCTGCAGCGACGCCTGATCTTTCTGGTGCTCGCTCTGGTCGTCTACCGGCTTGGTACACACATTCCGGTGCCGGGTATCAACCCTGAGCAGCTGGCCTTGCTGTTCCAGCAGAATCAGGGCGGCATACTCGGTTTGTTCAACATGTTCTCGGGCGGCGCCTTGTCCCGCTTCTCGATCTTCGCGCTGGGAATCATGCCGTACATTTCGGCATCGATCATCATGCAACTGATGACGTCCATTGTTCCCTCGCTCGAAGCTCTCAAGAAGGAAGGCGAGGCCGGTCGGCACAAGATTTCGCAGTACACCCGCTACGGAACGCTGGGCCTGGCGTTTTTCCAGGCCATTGGCATTTCTGTGGCGCTCGAGTCGCAGGCCGGGCTGGTGATTGAGCCGGGCATGCTGTTCCGCATCACCACGGTCATCTCGCTCGTCACCGGCACCATGTTCCTCATGTGGCTTGGCGAGCAGATTACCGAACGGGGGCTGGGCAACGGCATCTCGATCATCATCTTTGCCGGTATCGTGGCCGGTCTTCCGGCAGCGTTGGCGGGGCTGTTCGAACTCGTCAACACCGGTGCCATGTCCATTCTTTCGGCGCTGATCATCGCCGTTCTCGTGGTCGTGGTTACCGGGTTCGTGGTCTTCATCGAACGCGGCCAACGCCGCATCACGGTGAATTACGCGAAGCGTCAGGTGGGCAATCGCATCTATGGCGGGCAAAGCTCGCACCTGCCGTTGAAGCTGAACATGGCAGGCGTGATTCCGCCCATTTTCGCGTCGTCCATCATTCTTTTTCCGGCAACTCTCACCAGCTGGTTCGCCACGGGCGAAAGCCTGACCTGGCTGCGTGACATTGCCGCTGCGTTGTCTCCCGGGCAACCGCTGTACATCGTGCTGTATGCTCTGGCGATCATCTTTTTCGCCTTCTTCTATACCGCGCTGGTGTTCAACAGCCGTGAAACGGCCGACAACCTGAAGAAGAGCGGTGCGTTCATTCCGGGCATTCGCCCTGGTGAGCAGACGGCGCGGTACATCGACCGGATTCTTTCGCGTCTCACACTGGCGGGCGCGATCTACATCACGTTGGTGTGCCTCCTGCCAGAATTTCTGGTGTTGCGCTGGAATGTTCCGTTCTATTTCGGCGGAACCTCGCTGTTGATCATTGTGGTCGTCACAATGGATTTCATGGCGCAAGTTCAAGCGTACATCATGTCGCATCAGTACGATTCGCTGTTGAAGAAAGCGAATTTCAAGGGAATGAACTTGCCGGTGCGCTAGAACCATGGCGAAAGACGACGTCATTCAAATGCAGGGGGAGGTCATCGAAAACCTCCCGAACGCCACGTTTCGTGTCAGGCTTGAAAATGGCCATGTAGTGCTGGGCCATATTTCCGGCAAGATGCGAATGAACTACATCCGGATACTTCCGGGCGACAAGGTCACGGTGGAACTCACACCCTACGACCTTACTCGCGCACGAATCGTGTTTCGATCGAAATAGAACGTGCGGATTACCAGGAGTCAACCATGAAAGTTTTGGCATCTGTGAAGCGCATTTGCCGTAATTGCAAGATCATCAAGCGCCATGGGGTGGTGCGGGTGATTTGTTCCGACCCTCGCCACAAGCAGCGCCAGGGTTGATTCACGACCAGACGAAATAAGGAATAGTTATGGCTCGTATCGCCGGCATCAACATCCCGCCGCATCAGCACACCGAGATCGGGCTGACGGCGATCTATGGCATTGGGCGCAGCCGCGCTCGCAAGATCTGCGACGCTGCTGGCGTTCCGTATAGCAAGAAGGTCAAGGACCTGGACGACGCCGAAATCGAACGGATTCGTGAACAGGTCGCGCAGTACACCATCGAAGGTGACCTGCGTCGTGAGGTCCAGCTTTCGATCAAGCGTCTCATCGATCTCGGCACGTACCGGGGATTGCGTCACCGCCGTGGTCTCCCTGTACGGGGTCAGCGTACTCGTACCAACGCCCGTACCCGCAAGGGTCCGCGCCGCGCTGGGGTTGCGCTGAAGAAATAATCAGGAACTGAACTATGGCAAGAGCTCAAAGCAGCGCAGCACAGCGTGCGCGCAGGAAAGTCAAGAAGAACGTGTCCGACGGCATCGCCCACGTGCACGCCTCCTTCAACAACACGATCATCACCATCACCGATCGTCAGGGCAACACTCTGGCGTGGGCAACGTCGGGTTCGGCCGGTTTCCGCGGTTCGCGCAAATCGACGCCGTTCGCCGCCCAGGTTGCTGCCGAGAACGCGGGCCGTATCGCTCAGGAGTACGGTATCAAGAACCTCGAAGTTCGCATCAAAGGCCCCGGCCCCGGCCGCGAGTCTTCCGTGCGTGCGCTGAACGCGCTGGGTATCAAGATCGTCAGCATCTCTGACGTTACCCCGCTGCCGCACAACGGCTGCCGGCCGCCCAAGCGTCGTCGAATCTAAGAGGTAGATACCGTGGCACGTTATATTGGTCCCAAGTGCAAACTCTCGCGTCGCGAGGGTACTGATCTGTTCCTGAAGAGCGCACGTCGTTCGCTCGACTCGAAGTGCAAACTCGACAGCAAGCCCGGCCAGCATGGTCGTACCTCCGGTGCGCGTCAGTCGGTGTATGGTCTGCAGCTGCGCGAGAAGCAGAAGCTCAAGCGCATGTACGGCCTGATGGAGAAGCAGTTCCGCCGCTACTTCGAGGAAGCCGAGCGTCGTCGTGGCAACACGGGTGAAACGCTCATCCAGCTGCTGGAGTCGCGTCTGGATAACGTGGTATATCGCATGGGGTTCGGTTCCACCCGCGCCGAGGCGCGTCAGCTGGTGAACCACCGCGCGATTGCCCTGAACGGTCACACGGCTGACATCCCTTCGATCATCCTGAAGCCGGGCGATGTGGTTTCCGTGCGCGAGAAAGCCAAGAAGCAGGCTCGCATCAAGGAAGCGCTCGAGCTGGCTACCCAGATCGGCCTGCCCCAATGGGTTGAGGTGGACGCCAACAAACTGGAAGGCGTGTTCAAGCACGCTCCGGATCGCGCCGACGTGGCGCGCGACATCAACGAATCGATGATCGTTGAGTTGTATTCGCGTTAATTTCTGATTATCGCGCTAACGCCGACAACTGCACGCTGCCGTTGTCGGTTCACCATCCATCAGCCTTATCGGTGTAACGAGCCGAGGGTATTGAATAGGAATGTGTTAAATGGCAAACGCGCCTTTTCTGAAACCGCGCAGTATTGAAGTCGAGTCGGTCGGCCCGCATCACGCGCGCGTCATCATGGAGCCGTTCGAGCGGGGTTACGGCCATACGCTCGGCAATGCTCTGCGCCGCATCCTGCTGTCGTCGATGTCGGGTTTTGCACCCACCGAAGTACAGATCACCGGGGTGCTGCACGAGTATTCGACCATTGACGGCGTGCGCGAAGATGTCGTCGATCTGCTGCTCAACCTGAAGGGTGTGGTGTTCAAGCTGCACAGCCGCGATGAAGTCACGCTGACCCTCCGGAAATCGGGCGAGGGTGTGGTTACAGCGGCTGACATCGAGCTGCCGCACGATGTCGAAATTATCAATCCGGATCACGTCATTGCCAACTTGGTCGAGGGTGGCAAGCTCGAGATGCAGATCAAGGTGGAAAAGGGGCGCGGGTATGTGCCCGGCAACATGCGCAAGTACACCGACGATCACACCACGCGTACCATCGGTCGCATCGTGCTGGATGCCTCGTACAGCCCTGTGAAGCGGGTCAGCTACACCGTCGAGAGTGCGCGGGTTGAACAGCGCACCGACCTCGACAAGCTCGTGCTCGACATCGAAACCAACGGGGTGCTCTCGCCCGAGGAAGCGGTTCGCCAGGCGGCGCGCATTCTGATGGACCAGCTGTCCATCTTCGCGGCGCTGGAAGGCTCGTCGGAAGTGGCCGACATGCCCAGCCGGGGTGCTCCGCAGATCGACCCCATCCTGTTGCGTCCGGTCGACGATCTCGAACTCACCGTGCGCTCGGCCAACTGTCTGAAGGCCGAGAACATTTATTACATCGGCGACCTCATCCAGCGTACCGAGAACGAACTTCTCAAGACGCCGAACCTGGGTCGCAAGTCGCTCAACGAAATCAAGGAAGTGCTGGCCGCGCGCGGCCTGACGTTGGGCATGAAGCTCGAGAACTGGCCGCCTCTGGGCCTGGAGCGTCCGTAAGTTTCGAGGGTGCCGCCAGCACGCGCGGCGGCAGCCCTTTGCAGTCGCTGTGGAAGCCCGCAGCAACCAGTACGTACCGAAGCCCATGCTCCCGGGCCGCCGGACGGGCGTCGGTCTGTTTTTCTGATATACAATCCTTCGCTTTACCGGCCCGCGGGCCTTGCGCGTTGCGCGAAGTCCGATAGAAGAGCTGGAGCGCGGCACTTTCTGCCGCACGAAGATTCACGTACAAGGAACCTATCATGCGTCATCGTCACGGCCTTCGCAAACTCAACCGCACCAGCAGCCATCGTTTGGCCATGTTCCGCAACATGGCGGTCTCGCTGATCAAGCACGAAGCAATCAAGACCACCCTGCCCAAGGCGAAGGAACTGCGTCGGGTCATCGAACCCCTCATCACGCTGGCGAAAGAACCGACCGTCCACAATCGCCGTCTGGCATTTGCCCGGCTGCGCGATCGCGACGCCGTCGTGAAGCTTTTCAACGAACTGGGTCCGCGTTATCAGAACCGCAATGGCGGCTACACCCGCGTGCTGCGCATGGGTTTCCGTCAGGGCGACAACGCTCCCATGGCTTTCATGGAGCTGGTCGATCGTCCCGAGCCGGTGGCTGCCCAGGAAGAAGGCGGCGAAGAGTAAGTTCGGCAAGTCAACCGGAAACAGCTGCGGGGGCCCAACAACTTGAGCCCCCGCGCGAAACCCCAGCCCGTGGTGTGGCTGGGGTTTTGTTTTTTGAGCCGCTGGCTGGCGTGCAGCATGGCAGGGGTATTATTCCACGATGGGTGCCGTGCGAGGCGCGGACACACAGCAGTCGCAAGAGGCAAGAAGCATGGATCTCATCAGGCGTGTGCAGCCCAACCGTACCGGGCGTGATTTCGTGGTTGGCGATATTCACGGCCATTTCAGCGCGCTGGAGGGTGTCCTGGCGGGTGTCGGCTTCGATCCCGAGTGTGATCGGCTGTTCAGCGTAGGTGATCTCATCGACCGCGGCCCGGAGTCGCTGGCCAGCCTGGATTGGCTGGCTCGCCCATGGTTCTTCGCGGTCCGTGGCAACCACGAAGACTACGCCATCCGGTACGTCAGGACAGGCCGGGTGGATGCCGACACTTTCCGTCTCAATGGCGGCGGCTGGTTCCTCGACATGCCCCCCGAGCAACAGATCATGTACGCCGCTGCGTTCGAGCAGATGCCCATCGCGCTGGAAGTCCCGGTGGCGCACGGACTGATCGGCATCGTGCACGCTGACTGCCCTGTGGGCGCATGGACCGAGCTGGAAACAGCGCTTGTCGACAGAGCCGTGCGCAATGAATGCCTGTGGGCTCGGCGGCGGGTCAGCGAAGGCATCGACAAACGGGTGCAAGGCATCGATGCTGTGGTGGTCGGGCACACCACCGTACCTGATCCGGTCAGGCTCGGTAATGTTTACCACATCGATACCGGGGGCTGGAAAGCGGGTGGGCGGTTCACCCTGGTAGAGTTGCAGTCGCTGGTGGAGTCGCCCAGCGCTCCGTAGCCGGGCTCGGCCTGGCAAGCCCCCTTGCCTGCCGGCCGTGCTTTCTTCCGCATGGCGCCGGCATACAATAGGTCCATGCCTATCTCCCGCGACTCCGTAGTGGCGGCATCCGCCGCTGAAACCGTAATGAACTCCGCCACGCCACACGGGAAGGCGAACGCTGCGCCGGAAGCGGCGCTCGCTGTCGACGTGCGACAGCTGCACAAGCAGTACGGCGGGCGCACCGTGGTCGACAATCTCTCGTTCCATATCCGCGCGGGCGAGTGCTATGGCCTGCTTGGCCCCAACGGCGCCGGCAAGACCACCACCTTGCGTGCCCTGCTCGGACTCGTGCCGATCGACGGCGGGTCGGTTCATGTGCTCGGTTACAACATGCGTACCCAGGCGCAGGCAGCCCGTGCGCACATCGGTGTCGTGCCCCAGATGGATGGACTCGACCCCGACTTCACGGTCGAGGAAAACCTGCTGGTGTTCGGGCGTTACTTCGGGTTGTCCGATGCGCAGATCCGTGCGCGCATTCCTGAACTGCTGGACTTCGCTGCACTCACGCCCAAGAAGAGCGCGCGCATCAACGAGCTGTCGGGCGGGATGAAACGGCGCCTTACGCTGGCGCGTGCACTGGTGAACGACCCCGACCTGATCGTGCTCGACGAACCTACCACCGGCCTGGATCCACAGGCGCGTCATCTCGTCTGGGAGCGCTTGCGTGCGCTGCTCGCCCGTGGCAAGACCATCCTGCTTACCACCCACTTCATGGATGAAGCAGAGCGCCTGTGTGAACGGCTCGGTGTGGTCGATCATGGGCGCCTGGTGGCGGAAGGCGAGCCGCGCGAGCTGATTGCCCAGCATCTCGAGCCCTACGTGGTCGAGGTGTATGGTGAAGGGGCAGAGGCGTGGCTTCACGCCAACCGCGCGTGCTTGCCGGGGCGCGTGGAAGTTGCCGGAGAAACGGTCTTCTGCTATCTGGACGACCCGGCCCCCGTCGTGAGCCAGCTGCACGCCACACCGGGCCTGCGCTATCTGCAGCGGCCGGCCAATCTTGAAGATCTGTTCCTGCGGCTGACCGGGCGCGACATGCGTGAGGAGGGTTGATGCAGGGCAACTGGCATTGGCCCCGCCCGACACGGCTCTCGCTGGCCGTACTGCGGCGCAATTTTCTGGTCTGGCGCAAGATGGCCATGGCGACCATCCTGGGCGACGTGCTCGATCCGATGGTGGTTCTTCTGGCGCTGGGGTTCGGGCTGGGGAAGCTGTTGCCGGCCGTCGAGGGGGTGCCTTACATCACATTCCTGTCGGCGGGCTCGATCTGCATGGGCGCCCTGTACGGCGCCACGTTCGAGGCGACCTACAGTGCGTTCTCGCGCCTGCAGGTGCAGCGTACTTGGGAAAGCATGCTCAACACGCCGCTGTCGCTCGACGACATTCTCTGGGCGGAGGTCTGGTGGGCCACGCTCAAGGCCCTGAAAAGCGGTGTCGCGATCCTGTTCATCGTCTATCTCTTCAACATCTCGCGGGCGCCTGCGCTCGTTTTCATACCACTGGTACTGGCGGTGGCGGGACTCACGTTTTCCGCCATGGCGCTGGTCATTACGTCGCTGGCGCGCGGCTACGACTTCTTCATGTACTACTTCACCCTGGTCGTCACGCCCATGGTGTTCCTGTCGGGGGTGTTCTTCCCCATGAACCAGTTGCCTGCCGCGCTGGCGGCCGCGGTGCAGTGGCTGCCCATGGCACCGGCGATCGGTCTGGTACGACCACTGGTACTCGGCGAGATGCCGCCGGGGGCGGGCTGGGCCGTCCTGCAGCTGCTTGTCACCGGGGCACTGGCCGTCTGGCTGGCTGCCGTCCTGCTGCGGCGACGCCTGTTACGTTAGGGAGTGCATATGGCTTCTGATGTCATCCTGGTATTCACCAACTTGCCTGATCTGCAGCTCGGAAAACGGCTGGCGCACGTTCTGCTCGAGGAAGGACTCGCGGCTTGCGTGAACCTTGGGACAGAAATGCTGTCGATGTACCGTTGGAAAGGCAAGATCGAAGGCGACCCGGAGTTTCCGCTGACGATCAAGTCTACGGTGCAGCAGCGGGAAGCCTTGATTCAGGCCATTACGCGGCTGCATCCTTACGAAGTCCCTGAAATCATCGTCGTTCCCGTCACCGATGGCTTGCCGGCCTACCTCGATTGGGTACGGTCCGAATGCGGCAAGCCTCTCGAAGCATCCTGAACGGCGGAATGTTCCATGGTGCATTCATCCTGGCAGGCTAACGTGTCAGTGCCTCAGGCGCGTCATACCGGTTCCGACCCGCGGCACGCGTCCTTGTCCCTGTCTGTGTCCAGGTTGTCCACGACCGCCGCAGCTCGCCCGGTTGCGCGGGCTGCGTGGCTGTTGCTGGCGCTCGTGTTGCTGGTGGCAAGCTGGGTGCGACCGGCACTCGCCCTGTCGGAAAGCGATTTCCTGCCGCCGGAGAAGGCGTTCGCGCTTTCGGCGCAGGTGATCGAACCCGATGTCCTGGAGCTCACCTACCAGGTCGCACCGGGCTATTACATGTACCGCGAGCAGTTCGGCTTTGAATCCGACCCGCCCGGGCATGTCGGATTCCCCGAACTGCCGGCAGGTAACGTCATCTTTGATCCGGTCTTCGAGAAGAACCTGGAGACGTATCGCGACACGGTGCGGGTGCGGCTGCCGCTCCAGCCTCCAGCGCGGGCGATGACCGTGCTGGTCACCAGCCAGGGTTGCGCCGATGCCGGGCTGTGCTATCCGCCCATGACACAGAGGGTGTCGCTGCAGGCTGCTGCTGACGGCAGCTGGCAGGTCGCTGCGATCGGTGGCGCGGATGATGCGGTTGCTTCCGGCTCGTGGGCGACGTGGTTCGGCGCAAACGACGTCGGGCTGGCGGATGCCCTGGCGGGCGCGGCGCTGTGGCAGACGGCTGGGGTGTTCTTCCTGTTGGGCATGCTGCTGTCGTTGACGCCATGCGTGCTGCCCATGGTGCCGATTCTGTCGTCCCTCCTGGTTGGCGATGCCGCCGCGCAGA
Source organism: uncultured Pigmentiphaga sp. (assembly GCA_937891425.1). Lineage (GTDB taxonomy): Bacteria > Pseudomonadota > Gammaproteobacteria > Burkholderiales > Burkholderiaceae_B > Verticiella. Next base: position 14,858 of record CALAGD010000096.1, on the reverse strand, counting down.
CCGTGCCGCAACGTCGCTTGCGTGGCCTGGGTCTGGCGGTCGCTTACGTGCTGGGCATGTCGCTGGTCTATACGGCGGCGGGTGTTGCCGCCGGACTGACCGGCGCCAGCCTGGCGGCAACCCTGCAAACCCCATGGATCCTGTTTACGTTCGCCCTCCTGCTTGTGATGCTGGCGCTGGCCATGTTCGACGTCTTCACCCTGCAGATGCCGGGAGGTGCGCAGGCACTCCTTGCCGCCTGGGCCAACCGGTTGCCCGGCGGGCGCTACACGGGCGCCTTCGGCATGGGAGCCATCTCAGCGCTTATCGTGGGCCCCTGCGTGGCAGCGCCCCTGGCAGGTGCCCTGCTGTACATCTCGCAGACGGGCGACGTCTGGGTGGGTGCGGTAGCCCTGTTCGCACTGGCATGGGGCATGGGCGTCCTCCTGCTGCTGGCCGGTTTGTCCGCAGGCGCTCTCCTGCCGAAAGCGGGGCCCTGGATGGAGGGCGTGAAGCGGTTTTTTGGCGTGCTCCTGCTGGGGGTAGCCTGGTGGATGCTGCAACCGGTGTTGCCCGTCTGGGTACAGATGGCCGGGTGGGCGCTGCTGGCCCTGTTCTGTGCCAGCCTGTTGCATGCGTTCGACAGCATGCCACCCGACGCGGGCGTCGGGCGCCGCTTTGCCAGGGGCCTCGGGTGGGCTTTTGTCATCGCCGGGGTCATCGAGGCGGTCGGACTGGCCAGCGGCGGACGCGACCCCTTGCAGCCGCTGGCTCACTGGGCGTTTCTCCAGCCCGGGGCTGCGCCAGCGTCTCCCGGTACGACCGATCCCGCCCTGAATCCAGGTAATGGCGACGGTGGCGGCACTTACTCGCCCGGGCCGTCACCTGTCACGGGCAGCACGTTTCTGGATCGCGCAAACCAGGGGGCGCGCCTCAATGCGTCCGGGCCCATGGCACCACCAGGGTTCACAAGGGTCGGTTCCCTGGCAGAACTGGAGGCTGTCATCCGGCAGGCCCGGGGGCGCCCCGTGATGCTTGACTTCTATGCTGACTGGTGCGTGTCGTGCAAGGAAATGGAGCGCTTCACCTTCAGCGATCCGGAGGTTGCCCGGCGCATGGCGCAGATGGTGCTGGTGCAGGCAGACGTAACGGCCAACAGCGCCGAGCACCGTGCCTTGCTGAAACGCTTCCGCCTGTTTGGCCCGCCTGGCATCATTTTCTTCGACGCTGACGGACGCGAGCGCACCGACGTCCGCGTGATCGGTTTCCAGAATGCGCGACGTTTCAGCACGGTGCTCGATAGCGTGCTGGCTGGAAGCTAGGTCGCCTGTTGCACCACGGACGCATGCGCCCATCGCCTGCGGCGGGCGCGCAATGGCGGGGGTATCGGCAATGCGATGGGCAGACGCCGTTGCGGCTTCGTGGCATGGGATACCATGTCACGCGCAACCGCGTGCAGGCGACGCCGTCATTGCGGCTCGATGCCGGCTGCCTTGATCAGCTCTCCCCAACGTTTCGTGTCGGACGCGATCAGCTGCCGCAGGCTTTCGGGGTTGCCAGGGTAGGTCTGAATGTACAGGTCTGCCAGAAACTTCTCGGTTTCGGGCATCTTCAGAACCTGGTTGGTCAGGTCGGACAGCTTCTGCACGACCGTGGCAGGGGTGTTTGCCGGTACCGCAAAACCCAGCCAGGCAACGAACTCGTAATCCGGCAGTCCCGCCTCCTTGATCGCAGGAATGTCCGCCGCAGCGTCCAGCCGATTGCCGGAGGTAACGCCCAGGGCTTGCACCTTGCCGTTGCGTGCGTGAGTGATGCCGGCGCCGGCATCGGTAAACATGTAGTGCAACTGACCGCTGGCCAGGTCGACGACGGCCTGTGCGGTGGTCTTGTAGCCCACGTGCACCGCGTTCAGACCCGCCATCTGATTGAACGATTCGGCGGCCACGCGCCCCGTTGCACTGGAACTGCCGTAGTTGTACTTTCCGGGATTCTTCTTCACCAGGTCGATCAGCTCCTGCACGCTGCTCACTCCCAGCGTAGGCGATACCACCAGAACCTGCGGAACTTTCACCAGCGTCGTCACCGGCTCGAAGTCGGCGACCGGGTCGAAGGGCAACTCCTTGAACAGGTGGGTGTTGGCCGCATGCGTGGAGTTGGCAGCCAGGAAAACCGTATAGCCGTCAGCCGGTGAGCGCGCCACATGTGCCGCGGCGATATTGCCAATAGCGCCCTGTTTGGGCTCGACGATGAACGACTGGCTGGTCAGCTTCTGCAGCTGCTCCGCGATGTAGCGTACCGTATGGTCGTAGGAATTGCCGGCCCCGAACGGAACGACGATGCGTACCAGCCGTTCCGGATAGTTCTCCTGTGCCGACGCCTGCGGCGCCATGGTCACGGACAGCGCGACGGAAAGCAGCGCCACGGCCTTCCGGGCCAGCTTCGTGTACCACGGTTTTCTTGCATGAAGGTACATTTCGTGTCTCCTTGTGCTCTTGTAATGGGACTGGGATGGGACAGGCGCCGGAACCACCTTGTCACAGGTAACCGTGCTCGCGGTAGTAACGTTCGGCTCCCGGGTGCAGTGGGGCACCGGCGTCGAGCGGCATGCGTTCCGGCCTTATCGGGTAGGTCAGCGGACTTTGGGTGACGGGGATGTGATGGAAGCGTGCCTCGAATTCAGCGCGCTCTTCTACCATGACGGCGGTGATCCGGTAGGCAAGGTCTTCCGGCATGTCGTCGCGTACGAACACGGCCCAGTTCGACCAGTCCAGACAGGGGATGTCGGTGTCGTTGTTCAGGCGCCCGGCTTCCACCACTGCGGGCCGCACGCCATACTCGTTCACCAGCACCTCCATGGCTGCCGGCTCGATGGGAATGAAGCGTATGGGGTACTTGTCGACCAGCTCGCGCCATTGCGACACCATGATGGCCTCATTGAAAACCGCCTGGGCATCGCCCTGAATGGCCATGCGGATGCACGCTCGCGGGTTCTCGTGCTCAAGGAAGCCGCCACCCCAGCGCACGATGTCCTCGGGCGTGATGCCATGCACCTTCAGGATGAGCTCGATGACGTAGCTGCACAGATTGTCAGGGTCGCGTGGTGTGGTCGCGATCACCAGCGGAAACCGACGCTCGCGCAGTTCCGCGAACGAGGTAATACCCGTGTCGGCACGCACCGCGAAGGTCAGACGGTCATCCTGCGGCAGCACTGCCAGCACACGCAGGTTGGGAAAAGCGCGGCCGGCGTAGAAGTGACGCCCTTCCACAGCCCAGCGTACGCCCAAGTGTGCGGGGGTCGTGATGGCCAGATCGGCGTCTCCGCGTCCGACTGCTTCCACCCCGTCCCGGTAGGCGCTGCCGGTACGAATGGTGAACTTCGACAAGGGGGCGGAACGCCAGCGCATGTGCGCCGCGATCCACCCCAGGATGGCATGAAAGTTGGCTGTACCCCAGTCGCCAACCATGGTGAGATCTACTCGAGGCCCTTTGTTGCCAGTCATTGCTCCTCCCTGACGTATGTATGGCGGACATCCCATGACGCTCACGGCGCACGCCGCTTTCAGGCGATGACGCCCTCGGCCCGCAGACGGGCGATACGCTCGGCGTCGTAACCCAGCAGGTCCTGCAAGGTCGGTACGGTGTGTTCGCCGGGCGCCGGCGGACGGTCCAAGCACGCGGACTCGGCCGCATGCAGTTTGATCGGGTTGCCAGGCATGCGGACATGTTCCCCTGATTCCAGCTCGACTTCTGCGATCATGTTGCGTGCGAGTACCTGAGGGTCGGTCAGGGCCTGCGCAAAGTCGTTTACTGGCCCGCACGGAACCCGTGCTTCCGATAACCGCTGTACCCAGTACCGTGTCGTGTTGCCTCGCAAATGACGGGTCAGGATGGCATCGATGCGTGCCTTGGCGGCGTAACGCCCCGGTTGTGTGCGGTACGCCGGGTCGCGCAGTTCAGGATCGTCGAACACGTCCACCACTCGCTGGTAGAAACTGTCGCCGATGCACGCGATGATGATGTGGCCGTCCTGCGTGGGGTAGCAGTTGTAGGGCACATGCACGAAATGCCCGTTGCCCACGCGCTCGGGCATCTTGCCCGACATGAGGTACATGGTTGCCATGTAATTCAGCAGCGAGATCTGCGCGTCGAGCATCGAGATGTCGATGTGCTGTCCTTTGCCGGAGACCGCACGCGCCTGCAGGGCAGCCAGCACGCCCAGGGCGCCGAACAGGCCGCCGCACAGGTCGCCGATCGGAATGCCCGAGCGCATGGGTGGGTCGCCTGCTTCGCCCGTGATCGACATGCCTCCGCCCATGGCCTGGACCACCTGGTCGAAAGCCGGCCGGTGAGGCTCCGGGCCGGTCTGTCCGAAGCCCGTGATGGAACATGTGATGATGCCGGGATTCACTGCGGCCAGCCGTTCGTGGTCGATGCCCAGCCTTTCGGTCACGCCCACGCTGAAGTTGTCGATGACCACGTCAGCCTTGCGCACGAGCTCGAGGAATACCGCATGGCCATCCTTGTGCTTGAGATCGATGCACACGCTCTTCTTGCCGCGATTGAGTGTCAGGAAGTAGGCACCCATGCCGTCACGTGAAAAGTCGGGATCATCGCGCAGCAGGGTACGGGTGGCTTCTCCGCCCGGAGGTTCCACCTTGATGGTCCGGGCGCCGAGGTCGGTCAGCAGCATGGCTCCGTACGGGCCGGACACCATGTGGGTGAGGTCGAGAATCAGGATGTGTTCCAGTGGTCGCATAAGCCTCTCGCCAAAGGTGTGTGCAGACTCCATGCAAACGCCGGGCCAGATTTTGGGGGCATGCATAATCGGTTGAAAAGAAACATGTTTTTTCTGACTAGGTATTACTTCTGATTTGCATGCGGCTCACGCTCTGTTTCACTGAAACATCTGCATGGTTGCATTGAAACAGCATGGCTTCGACCAGTGTCTCCTCGCGCCCGCTGCGCCTGTGTTTCGTGAGCTACCCGCACCTGACGGCGCTGGCTTCGGATCTCATCCGCCAATACATGGCCCTGGCCGAGATCGAGGCGGTCGATGCCGCTTTTGGCCAGGCGATCAGCATTGCGCGCGCGCTCGAAAGCGAAGGCCGGGTCGATGCCTTCATTAGCGCGGGCTCGAACGCGGCTCTGCTGAAAACCGCGGTGCGTACACCGGTGGCGACGGTCAAGGTGGGCGGGTTCGACATCCTGATGGCGCTGCTGAAGGCGCGCACTTACGCACCACGCGTCGGGCTGATCACCTACGGCGACCGCATTGCTGAACTTGATGCCGTGAAGGACCTGCTCAACATTGAGGTCATTCAGGCTACCTATCGTTCCATCGAGGAGGCGCATGAGTGCTTCCATCGCCTGACTGCCCAGGGGTGCCAGGCGATCGTGGGTTCCAGCATCATCGTTGAACTGGCCGGGCAGCACCATCTGCCGGCGGTGCTCACATACTCCAGGACGGCGGTGCAGCAGGCGCTCGAAGACGCACTCGAGATGGCACGCAAGGCGCGTGCGGATGCGGCGCGTTACCAGCAGGTGGCGGGCATTCTGCACAACCTGCCCGAGGCGGTGCTGGCCGTCGACGATCGTCATCGGATCATCGCGGTCAATTCGGCCATGGAGCAGGTGCTGGGGTTGCCGCGCGACCGTCTGGTCGGCCGCGCGCTCGACGACCTCGACACGGCCCTGTCGTTGCAGGCCGTCCTGCGCGAGGGCACATCCGAGCGCGATCGCATCCTGTTGTATCGCGGTCGTGAATGGGTGGCGCATCTCACGCCCATCCGCGAGTACGACACGGTGGTGGGCGCCATGCTCGCTCTCTATGACGCCAACCAGATCCATGCCGCGGAAAGCAAGTTGCGCGCGCAGCGCAAGTACCGGCGCCAGCTGGTGGCCAGATACCGGTTCGGCGACCTGGTGGGCAATAGCGAGGTGTTCCGGCGCGCGGTGGCCGCCGCGCGCCGGTATGCCGCGTCGGAAGCCACGGTGCTTCTGCTGGGTGAAAGCGGAACCGGCAAAGAGCTGTTTGCGCAAGCCATGCACAACGGTGGCCCGCGGGCGACGGGTCCGTTCGTGGCACTCAATTGCTCGGCCATGCCCGACGCACTGCTGGAAAGCGAACTGTTCGGATACGAAGAGGGCGCCTTCACCGGTTCACGCCGCGGTGGCAAGCGTGGACTGCTGGAAGCCGCACACGGCGGTACCCTGTTTCTCGACGAGATCGGCGACATGCCGCTGCAGTTGCAGACACGTCTGCTGCGCGTGTTGCAGGAGAGGGAGGTCTTGCCGCTGGGCAGCGACCGCCCGATTCCCGTCGACGTACGCATCATCGCTGCCACGCACCAGCCCCTGACCGACCTTGTGGCCCAGCAGCGGTTTCGCGCCGACCTCTACTACCGCCTGAACATCCTGCGTCTTGAGCTGCCGCCCTTGCGCGAGCGCGGTGAGGATGTCATCCTGCTGGCGCAGCTGCTGTTGCAGCGCGCGCTCGCCCGACTGGGGTGCACGCTGCCCGCACAGCCTGTGCTGGCGCCGCTGATCGACCGGCTCGCGGCGTACGACTGGCCAGGCAACATCCGCGAACTCGAGAACGTATGCGAGCGACTGGCCGTGTATTTCATGCAGTTCGACGACGTTGGCGCAATCGATTACGGGCCCTTGCGTCACGAGTGTCCCGAGCTGTTCCAGCAGGCAGTTCTCCGGTGCCCGCCCGGGGCGGGGCACGACGCCTTGCTGGCGGTTCTGCAGGCCTGCGACGGCAACCGTACGGAGGCAGCGCGCCGCCTGGGAATCAGCCGCTCCACGCTGTGGCGCCGTCTGCGTACGCAGGGCGGGGCATAGCAGTGCGGGCCGGTGGCCGGGCTGGCAAGCGCGAGCGATTGCACCGTTTTTCCCGGTACAATGTCGGAGGTTCCGAGGAGCGTTGCAACGGGTTGCTGCGCGGGCTACCGCACTGTCCAGTGCAGGTTTTTGCCCCAGCTGTCCGCCAGGCTCGGAATGTCATCCAGTGGAAACCGCCGTACCGCCGGCGGTCTGTAGTAACGGCGCTCGTTCATCCCTGCTATCGCGCGGGCTGATCGAGCATGGCTTTCAGCTGGCGCGGTGCAGGTTTCATGGAGTCTTGAACATGAACGCTGTAACCGAAGCCGCCCATCAGGCCGATTACCGAATTGCGGACATCTCGCTGGCTGCCTGGGGGCGCCGCGAAATCGCCATCGCTGAAACCGAAATGCCTGGCCTCATGGCCATCCGCGAAGAGTATGCGGGGAAGCAGCCCCTCAAGGGGGCCCGCATTGCCGGCAGCCTCCACATGACCATCCAGACGGCGGTGCTCATCGAGACGCTGAAGGCGCTCGGGGCCGAGGTCCGCTGGGCATCGTGCAACATTTTCTCCACTCAGGATCACGCGGCGGCTGCCATTGCCGCCAGCGGCACGCCCGTGTTCGCGTACAAGGGCGAGACCCTCGACGAGTACTGGGAGTTCACCCACAGGATCTTCGAATGGCCTGATGGCCAATACGCCAACATGATCCTTGACGATGGCGGCGATGCGACCCTGCTGCTGCATCTGGGGGCGCGTGCCGAGAAGGATCCGTCGGTGGTCGCCAATCCGTCGAACGATGAAGAGCGGGCGCTGTTCCAGAGCATCCGCGCGCGCCTGCAGCAAGATGCGACGTGGTACTCGAAGCGGCTGGCCCAGATCCGTGGCGTCACCGAGGAAACCACCACGGGCGTCAATCGCCTGTACCAGATGTCGGCACGTGGCGAGCTTGCATTCCCCGCCATCAACGTCAACGATTCGGTCACCAAGTCGAAGTTCGACAACCTCTACGGTTGCCGCGAATCCCTGGTGGATGGCATCAAGCGGGCAACCGATGTCATGATCGCCGGCAAGATTGCCGTAGTCTGCGGTTATGGAGATGTAGGAAAGGGGTGCGCCCAGGCGCTTGCCGGACTGCGCGCCCAGGTGTGGATCACCGAGATCGATCCCATCTGCGCACTGCAGGCGGCCATGGAAGGCTACAAGGTTGTTACCATGGATTACGCAGCCGACAAGGCCGACATTTTCGTGACTGCAACCGGCAACTACCATGTGATCACGCATGATCACATGAAACGCATGAAGGATCAGGCCATCGTCTGCAACATCGGGCACTTCGATAACGAAATCGACGTCGCATCGCTGCGCCAGTATGCCTGGGAAGAAATCAAGCCGCAGGTCGACCACGTCATCTTCCCCGATGGCAAGCGCATCATCCTCCTGGCACAAGGGCGCCTCGTGAACCTGGGTTGCGCCACGGGCCATCCTTCGTTCGTGATGTCCTCCTCGTTCTCCAACCAGACGCTGGCGCAGATCGAGCTGTTCACACGCGGCGACCAGTACGAGAAAGGCAAGGTGTATGTGCTGCCCAAGAAGCTCGACGAAATGGTGGCCCGCCTCCATCTGAAAAAGCTGGGGGCGGAACTCACCGAGCTCACCGAAGAGCAGGCGCGCTACATCAACGTGCCGAAGGAAGGCCCGTTCAAGCCCGACCATTACCGTTACTAGACTCAGCACGGGCAGGGTACGTGCGGGCCGGTGCCGGCCCGTACCCTGCGTGCGTCGTCGTCCACTGAGCCCGCGTCCTGCCTGCGTCAGCCGGCAATTGGCGAATGCCGGGCTCCATGCTCAAATACAAGCATCCGTGGCGCACCCGTTCACGGCCCAGGAACCACCTTCAGGGAGCGAGAGAAATGCTGACACTACTGCTGATCTGGCTGTTCAATGCCATCGCGTTGCTCGTGGTAGCCTATGTATTGCCCGGTATTACGGTCGCAAGTTTCGGCTCGGCGCTGGTGGCAGCCCTCATCCTCGGGCTCATCAACACGGCCGTCAAACCCATCCTGGTATTTCTCACGCTGCCCATCACCATTCTCACCCTCGGCCTGTTCCTGCTGGTCATCAATGCTCTTGTGTTCTGGTTTGTAGGGTCAATTCTCTCCGGGTTCAAGGTGGCGGGGTTCTGGTGGGCCATGGCGGGCGCGCTGCTGTACAGCATCATATCCAGCGCGCTGTCGTTGCTGATCACTTAAGTCTTGCCTGATGTCTCAAACGCAATCTCTCGAGCTCAGCCTCGAGTTCTTTCCCCCGCGCGAGGCGGTGGCGCAGGAGCGTCTCGTGCGCGCGGCCCAGGAGCTCTCGTCCCTGAACCCCCGGTTCGTCAGCGTGACGTTTGGCGCCGGCGGTACCACCCGTGAAGGCACGGTGGCGGCCATCGGGCTGCTGCAGGGCCTGGGGTTCGATGCCGCGCCCCATCTGTCGTGCATAGGCGCAACCCGCGAAAGCATTTGCGAACTGCTGCGCACCTACCAGGAAATGGGCGTGCGGCGCCTCGTTGCGTTGCGCGGCGACCTGCCCTCGGGCATGGGACTCACCGTTGGACCCTTGCGCTATGCAAGCGATCTGGTGGCGTTCGTGCGCGAGGAAACCGGCGAGTGGTTCGACATCAAGGTGGCTGCCTACCCGGAAATGCATCCGCAAGCGCGCGATCCAGACTCGGATCTCGAGCATTTCGTGGCCAAAATGCAGGCCGGGGCCAACGGGGCCATCACTCAGTACTTTTACAACGCCGACGCGTACTTCGATTTCGTCGATCGCGCGCTGGCCAGGGGCGTAACCCAGCCTATCGTCCCGGGCGTCATGCCCATCAACAATTATGCGCAGCTGGCTCGGTTCTCCGACATGTGCGGTGCCGAGATTCCGCGCTGGATCCGGTTGCGCCTGGCGTCATTTGGCGACGACAAGGCATCGATCCGGGCTTTCGGTGCCGACGTGGTCACGGCACTCTGTGAGCGGTTGATTGACGGTGGTGCGCCGGGGCTGCATTTCTACACCCTGAACAACGCCGAGTCCGTCCTCTCCATCTGCTCGCGGCTCGCGCTGCCACGGTAGGCCTTGATTCCGATCGTTCTGTCTCCGGCAGGGGCCGGGCTGGCAGCAGCCGCCCTTGCCCGGCTCCTGTGTCGGGAATGGGCATTTGCCGGCGGCACGTTACGATCCCCGCGTTATCGGGGTTGGGGCCATCGCCGCAGCGCGTCAACCCGCCAGCAGCGGCCCCAACTGCGCTTATTCGGGAATGGTCCAGCCCAGGTCGTCAACGATGGCATCCAGGTTGACGTCGTGGGGGGCAGCACGGTGTTCGTGTGGTGCCACACGCCCACACGAGAATGCAATTCCGACGCTGGCAAATTGATGTCCCTGTGCGCGCAGGGCGGTCAAGGTGCGGTCGTAGAAACCCTTGCCGTAGCCGATGCGTTCGCCGCGGGGCGTGTAGCCCAGGGTGGGCACCAGCACAATGTCGGGAACGCATGTTTCTTCGGTATGAGGCTCGGGAATGCTGAAACGCCCCACGCGCATGGGGCTCTTGGGTACCCAGGGGCGGAACACCAGCGGTGCGTCGGGTTCCTGCACGGTGGGCAATGCGATGCGGTAGGTGCCTGCCGTAGCCCAGCGCACCAGGAGGTCGCTCAGGTCGGGCTCGTTCCGGATGGGCCAGAAGGCTGCTACGATAGCCTGTCGGCCGCCCAGCGAACGTGCGAGGTGGCCCGCGGGGCTGGTGTCCCAGCCCGACTCCAGATTCTGCAGCAGGGCGGCGTTGGCGACCTCGCGTGCGTTGCCCGAGAGAGCGGTGCGTGCCTCCAGCAAACGCTGGCGCAGGGTCTGGGTGTCGACATGGGAAGAGGGGAGAGCATTCGCGCTATCCTGTTGTGGAGATGCCGCTGCGCGCGAAGCAGCAGTCCGCGGCAGGGCTCGGTCTTCAGTGGTATCCATGGGGCTCATCTGTGTCGGCAATGAACAAACGTAACGAATGGCGCGCCTGGTGTGCGCGTGCAGCTCGACTGCTTGCCGGCGTCAGTGTCAGCGTTCTGATTGCCGTGCCGGCAGCCGCGCAAACTACCGAACTTCCCGTCGTGGCTGCGCGTCAGGCGCTCGACGCAAAAATGTGGGACCGCCTGGCAAGAATCGCTGCCGCGGCCAGCAACGACCTGTTGGGAGCATATCCGCAATACTGGCTGTTGCGCCAGCAGCTGAACGACCGGTCGCTGCCTTTGCCCACGACCGAAATTTTCCAGTTCGTAGAGTCGCAGCGGGGCACCTATCTTGAACAGCGCATGCGCTCCGATGCCATCCAGGCGGCAGCGTTGCGTGGCGATTTCGACGTGGTGCGCCGTCTGGCCGAAGGCTACGTGCTGAACGATCCACAGGTACATTGTGCCATCTTGCACGCCCGCCATGCCAGGGGCGGCCGTGTGCAGCCTGGCGAAGCAGTGGCCGTGTTCACGCCTGGCCTGAACTGCTGGGCCCTATACGATGCGCTGACAGCCGACAATGCCCTGCCATTCTCCGTTTTGTCAGAACAATTGCGCGACGCGGTAGATATCGACGACCGGCGCACTGCCAGCGGGCTGGCCCAGTACCTCTTCGGGCCGCAACGCACCAGGGAGTTCGCAGCGTTGTGGGAGAAACCGCGCGCGTGGCTGAAGCAGCGTGAAGGCAAGAAACTTGACCCGCGCGAACGCGAGCTCGTGGTGGTTGCGCTAGCTCGGCTGGCACGCAAGGACATGCTGCCGGGCCACGAGTATTTCCGCAGCACCTGGGCGTCCCGCTTGCCGGCGCGGGACGCCGCCTGGGTGCAGGCCCATTTCGCCCTGCTGGCCGCATTGCGCCAGCACGACATTGCCGAAACGTGGTACCGCCAGACACTCGCCGCGCGCATCAGCGACTACAACGCCGAGTGGCGCGTGAGGGCAGCGCTGCGAAGTGTGCCCATCGACTGGCCATGGGTGCAGCGGACCATCGAACTGATGCGGCCGGAATTGCGTGAACGCAGTGCCTGGCGATACTGGCACGCGCGGGCGCTGGCTGCCACCGGAAAGCAGCGCGAAGCCCGACAGGAGTTCGAACAACTGGCGGGCCGGTTCGAGTACTACGGGCAACTGGCGGCCGAAGAGCTCGGTCGTCTTACGACCATCCCGCCCCGAGCCGCTCCGCCGACTCCGCAAGAAATGGCCGAGGCTCGGGCAAACCCGGGCCTGCGCCGCGCGCTGGCGCTGTTCGAGCTGGGGTGGCGCAGCGAAGCGGTACCCGAATGGAATTTCGCGTTGCGTGCAATGTCAGATCGACAATTGCTGGCCGCGGCCGAGCTGGCGCGCGAGGCTGGCATTTACGACCGGGTCGTGAATACGTCGGAACTCACTCGCAACGAGCACGACTTCACGCAGCGTTTCATCGCGCCCTATCGCGAGCAGGTCGCTGCCAAGGCCCAGGAACTCGGGCTCGACCCCGCATGGGTGTATGGCCTGATCCGCCAGGAGTCGCGGTTCGTGCCGGCGGCGCGTTCGCGCGCGGGAGCATCGGGTCTCATGCAGCTGATGCCGGGTACGGCGCGCTGGGTGGCGCGCCGCATTGGCATGACCGATTTTCATCCTGCGCGCGTGAACGACTTCGACGTCAATACCACGTTGGGAACACATTACCTCAATATCGTGCTTGAAGATCTCGACGGGTCGCAGCTGCTGGCTTCTGCGGGATACAACGCGGGGCCGCGCCGGCCCATCGCATGGCGCTCTACCATTGCCCGTCCCATGGAAGGAGCCATCTTCGCGGAAACCATTCCGTTCACGGAAACGCGCAATTACGTGCAGAAAGTGCTTTCCAACGCCACCTATTACACGGCCCTGTTCACGGGCAAGCCGCAGTCGCTGAAAGAACGCCTGGGCATCATCGCGCCCCGACCCATTTATGCCACCAACACGCCTTGAAGTGGCTAGCCAGGTAACCCGATACACACGCATGAAGCCATGAACCTGCCATTGCTCGCTGCTGATGCCCTGACCGACCCACAGGTGCGTGGACTGGATGTGTATGTTGTGGGTGGCGCCGTGCGCGACGCCCTGCTGGGCCTGCCCGCGGGCGATCGTGATTGGGTCGTGGTCGGTGCGCATCCGCAGACGCTGCTGGACCGCGGCTTTCTGCCGGTCGGTGATGATTTTCCGGTGTTCTTGCACCCGCGCACTCGCGAGGAGTATGCCCTGGCTCGCACGGAGCGGAAGTCGGGGCGCGGATATCGCGGCTTCGTTTTCTACGCTGGGCCGGATGTTACGCTCGAACAGGATCTGCAGCGGCGCGATCTCACGGTCAATGCCATCGCGCAGGCCCCCGATGGTCGCCTCATCGACCCTGCAGGGGGCCAGCAAGACCTGCAGAGACGCGTCCTGCGCCATATTGGTCCCGCGTTTGCCGAGGACCCCGTGCGCATCCTGCGTCTGGCCCGGTTCGCCGCCCGTTTTCCGGAATTCTCGGTGGCTGTGGAGACACTGAAGCTGTGCGAACAAATGGCCGCTGCTGGCGAGGTCGACGCCCTGGTGCCGGAGCGCGTCTGGAAAGAGGTGTCGCGGGGTCTGATGCACGATCTGCCGTCGCGCATGTTTCAGGTGCTCGATCAGGCCCGTGCGCTCGAGCGGGTGGCGCCAGAGTGGCACCGGGCCGTGCACGCAGCGACGGGTGAGGGTGGGTTTCTCGACCTGATCGATTGCGCCGCACGGCGGAGGTTGCCGTTGCCGGCACGATACGGTGCCTCATGCGTGCATGTGCCCGACCCGGAGCCACTGAACCGGCGCCTGCGCGTTCCCAACGAATGTGCCGACTTTGCACGCTTGCTGAAGCTGATGCTCGCGGCCTGGCCCCTCACGGATGCGGAATCCGTCCTGGGTCTGATCGAGCGTTGCGACGGCTTGCGCAAGCCTGAACGTTTCATGGCGCTGCTCGATGCCGCACAGGTCTGCGTGGAAGTCGACCTGCAGCAGTGGCAGGTCTGGCTGGATGTGGTTCGGCAGGTGGATGCGGGGGCGGTGGCGCGTGCCCACCAGCACCAGCCAGCCGGCATTCGCGAGGCCGTACGACAGGCCCGCTTGCAGGCGCTGGAGGCTTGTTTCGACGTGCCGGGCTGAAAGTCAGTCCCGTCTGCTCCAGGCGCCGATGCAATCCGCGAGCGTGTGTCGGGTGGGCTGTACCGGACGCAGCTGGCCGGGTGTGCGCGAGAGCCGGGGCGCGGGCGCCGGCTGCCAAACCCCATCCTGCTGCGCAAAGACGCCGCGTTCCCGGTTGTGCGGATGCTCCAGCGCTTCCGCCAGGTTCAGCACGGGGGTGCAGCACACATCGCGGTCGGCCAGCATCACCGCCCATTCGTGACGGGTGCGAGTGGCAAAGCGCGCGGCCAGCGCTGCTTTCAGCGCCTCGTTCCGGTTCGGGTCGTGGGGGGCCTGCCAAAGGGACGCATCAAGCTCCAGCGTGGCACAGAATTCCTGGAAGAACCTGGGTTCCAGTGGGCCCACGCTGAGGTACTTGCCATCGGCTGTCCGGTAGGTGCCGTAGAACGCCTTGCCGCCATCCAGCAGGTTGGCGCCGCGACGAAACTGGAACTTGCCCTGCTGCCATTGCTGCAGGGCCAGACCCATCAGGGATGCGGTACCGTCGATGATCGCTGCGTCCACAACCTGTCCCTGTCCTGAACGCTGCCGTTCATGCAGTGCCGACAGGATGCCGAATAGCAGGTACAGGCTGCCGCCCCCGTAATCGCCAACGAGATTCAGCGGCGGTACCGGCGCCCCATCCTCCGGCCCGATCGGGTCGAGAGCGCCAACCAGAGAGATGTAGTTGATGTCGTGGCCCGCACGCTGGGCCAGGGGCCCCGTCTGTCCCCAGCCCGTCATGCGCGCATACACCAGGCGTGGATTCACGCCATGAGCGATCTCTGGCCCCAGACCCAGGCGCTCCATGACGCCGGGCCGGTACCCCTCGATGAGAACGTCCGCATGCCGGATGAGCTGGAGCA
>CALAGD010000095.1 GCA_937891425.1 uncultured Pigmentiphaga sp. | reverse complement strand
CAACTCGTGGAGATCGGCAAGGCGCTCATGCAGCAGCCCTGCCTGATCATTTTTGACGAGCCCACGGCCATGCTGGGCGCCGTGGAGAAACAGAAGCTGTTCGAGGTCATCCGGTCGCTGCGCGCGCAAGGCACTGCCTGCATACTCATCACTCACCACATCGAGGATGTCATGCAGGTCGGTGACCACGTAAGCATCATGCGCGACGGCCGGCTTGTCGACTCGTTTCCCATGACCCCCGACATTGATGCCGAGCATATCCTGGAGCGGCTCACCGGGCGCAGACCGCAGCGCGATCCGGTTGCCGTGCGGCACGAATCGCGCGAACCGCTGTTGACCATTCACAACCTGCCCTGCACCTACTCACCGGAGCACCGTATCACCATCCATCGGGGTGAGATCGTTGGTCTCTATGGCGTCGTGAATTGTGGCGCCGAGCGCATCACCCAAGGCGTGGTCGGCCTGACCCGGCCCGTGCCGCTGCACCTCATGCTCGAAGGCAAGCCGTACCATCCTCGTGGCACGATCGACGCCTATGAGTCCGGCATCTCGTATCTGCCGGCCGGACGCGCGGCCAACGGCATCTTCGCCACCCGGTCGGTGCGTGAAAACCTGACACTGACCATGCTGCGCCACTTCAGCCGATATGGTGTCATTTCCGGTCCGGCCGAGTCCCAGGGCACTGAAGAATTGCTGCGCAGGTTCGCGGTCAAGTACGGCCACCCGGAAGACAGCATCACCAGCCTGAGCGGAGGCAACCAGCAGAAGGTCCTGCTCGCCCGCGCCATGGCACGCGCGCACAAGCTGCTGGTGCTGGAGGAGCCTACCGCCGGCATCGACATCCAGGCCAAGTACGAGATCCATCAGCGCATCCGGGAACTGGCGCACAGTGGCGTCAGCGTTCTTCTGCTCTCCAGCGATCAGCTTGAGGTCATTACCCTTTGCGACACGGTGTATACGATGTTCGATGGTACGGTCATGAACCGGTATGAATCCCCCAGTCTCGACGATCAGGCATCGATCATTTCCGACGTACTCGGCCAGTCGCCAGCGCTGGCGTAAGCATGTTCATCCTGGAGGGCAGACGAATGATGGTCAAGGTCTTCGGCACGCGAGGCAATGAACGCTCGGCAGCGACCACGAGCAGTAAGCGTCTTGCCGGAAGCGAAACGGTGTTGCCGTTCTTCATCGCCGCCATGGTGATCATCGCGGCCCTCATACAACCCCGGTTCCTGTCGGTCGACAATCTCCTGAACCTGGCTCGCCAGATTGTCCCTCTGCTCATCATCTCGGTTGGCCAGGCGTTCGCCATCATCAGTGGAGGCCTCAACCTTGCCATGGCCGCCGTCATGTCGCTTGCCGGCGTGCTGGGCGTACAGGTCATGGGAAATCACGGCATCGCCGCTGGCATCCTCACCATGCTGGTGACTGGCTGGGTCACGGGCATGGTCGCCGGGGCGATCATCGCCTACTTCCGCACCAGCCCGCTGGTGGTCACGCTGGGCATGTTGTCGGTCACCCAGGCACTGGCGCTCATCCTGTCGGGAGGCGTACCCATTTACTCCATCGATCAGACTTACGCCGAAGCCGTCGGCTTCAACAGTCTGCTCGGCATTCCCGTCATGGTCTGGATTGGCGCGCTGGTGGCAATTGTTGGCGCATTGCTGCTGCGTCACACCATTTTCGGACGTCACGTCTATGCCATAGGCTCCAACGCAGCAGCTGCCGAGAAATCGGGAGTCAACGTGCGCCTGAACACCATGCTGGTCTATGCCGTAAGCGGTCTGTGTTCTGGAGTTGGCGCCATCGTGATGACAGCCTGGGTGGGCTCGGCCCAGCCTATTGCTGCCCCCAACATCACGCTCGAATCATTGGCCGCGGTGGTTCTCGGGGGCGTCGCGCTCACCGGCGGGTCGGGCTCCATGCGGCAGGTGTTCTACGGCGTGCTGATCCTCGGCCTGCTGTCCAACATCATGAACATGGTCGGTGTCTCGGCCTACTACCAGACGCTGGTGATCGGCATCGTGATCATCCTCGCCGTCATCATCGATCGTCTACGGCGTTGACACCCTGTTCCTTGGGTGCGCGTGTCGGGGTCTCCGGTGCATTGCGCATGTGCACGCGCAGGGCCAGCAGTCCCACCACCACGCAACATGCCAGCGAGAGCATCAGCCCTGCCCGAATGCCGGTCAGCAGGCTGAGGCGCGAAATGAAAACGCCCACCACGGCAATTCCCAGCGCACTCCCGACGGCGCGCGTAGTCTGGACCAGACCGGACGCCACGCCCACGTCGCGCCGCTCCGACACGATCTGCATGAACATGGTCAGGTTGGGCAGGCAGAAACCCAGACCGATGCCGCCGAAGGCAAACGCTAACAGAGCCCACCCTGGCGACACGCCAGCGTTCAGCACCATGGCACTCAGGCAGCCGGCCCCGAGCAGCACCGACCCCATGAGCAGCAGCCGCTGCGGCTGAGTCTGCCGGGGGAACAGGTAGCCATTCAGCATGCTGCCCAAGGGAATGCCCATGACGAGCGGCATCATGAAGAGCCCCGCCTCGGTAGGGCTGACGCCCAGAATGTCCTGCAGCAGCAGAGGTCCAAAGTAGATGAGAATGAACATGACGGCGCCCACAAGCAGCGCCGCGACGTTGAGCAGACGGGCCTCGACCGTGCGGAATATGCGCAGCGGCAGCATGGGAATCTGCACGCGCCGCTCAACCCACACCAGCCCGGCCCCGGCGGCCACCCCCAAGGCCAGAAGAGTGAGCCCCCATCCGGCATGTCCACTGCCAGAGAAACCCACTTCCAGCGCCAGCAGCGGTGCACCCACCGCCCCCACCAGCAGTGCGCCGCCCACCCAGTCGAGCTGCCGGATGCTGGCGCGATGGGCAGGACGCAGATCAGGAAAATAGCGGTAGATGATCCACAAGGTGGGCACGGCCACCGTAGGGACAACCATGAACGCTGACCGCCAGCCCAGCCATTCCGTCATCGCGCCGCCCAGCACCGGTCCAACGCCGCTGGCAACCGCAAACACCGCGGAAATCAGTGCCATCCAGCGTACCCGCTCACGCGGATCAGGAAAGATGTCAGCGGGCGCGGCAAACGCCGAGGAGATCATCATTCCCCCGCCGATGCCCTGCAACGACCGCATCACCACCAGCTGCATCATGGACTGGGCAAGTCCGCAGGCTACCGAGCAGACGGCCACGATCACGACTGACCAGAAGATCAGGACCTTGCGCCCGAACAGGTCGCCGATGCGCCCGAAAATGGGAATCGTGACCGCCATCGTCAGCAGATACCCGGACGCCACCCACGCATAGAGCGCCAATCCGTTGAGGGCCGCGGCCACGCGCGGCAAACTGGTACTGACGATGGTGGAGTCGAATGCTACCAGTACGGAAACTGCAGCCACCCCAAGCAGGGCGATCAGGCGGTCGCGCGTGCTGGTTACGCCGGCCGGTGCATCCGGCGGAGGTGTCCCGGGCTGGCCGGCCTTGCCTGAGGGGGCCGTGTTCGACCGGGAAGTTGCAGCTGCGGTCACGCCCGGTGGGGGTGCTGCAGCGGATTGTGAGGGGGAGTCGGAAGCTTGCGAGGCAGGTTGGGCAGACGCTTCCCGAGAAGAATCGCCATCAGCAGGGTTTGCGCGCGACACCGGAGAGTTGGACACGGCAGGAGAACGTTCAAGGGGATGAAACAAAAGTATGACACGCTGGCGGCGCCGCGGCACACGTCCGCAGCACCACCCTGACTTTCCCCTGGCCTACGTGCCCTGCGCCAGCCGCGCGTGCAGTTCTTGCAGCCGATACACCTTCAGGCCATCATTGTTGCGCAGATAATGCATGCCCTCGACCGCTGCCCTCGCGCCGGCAATGGTGGTGAAGTAGGTCACGCGTGCCGCCAGTGCGGACGTGCGGATCGCGCGCGAATCGTTGATCGCGTTGCGACGCTCGTCGACCGTGTTGATCACCATGTCAATTTCACCATTCTTGATCATGTCGACGATATGCGGACGACCTTCAGTGACCTTGTTCACGACCTGGATGGGGATGCCGGCCTCAGCAATCGCCGCGGCAGTACCGCGCGTACCCACCAACCTGAAGCCGAACGCATGCAGGCCACGTGCCACCTCGATGGCACGCGCCTTGTCGCGATCCTTCACGCTGATGAAGACCACGCCCGACTCGGGCAGAGTCGTGCCGGCAGCGATCTGCGACTTCACGAAAGCTTCACCGAAAGAATCGCCCACCCCCATGACTTCGCCCGTGGATTTCATCTCGGGGCCCAGGATGGTGTCTACCCCCGGGAACTTGACGAAGGGGAACACCGCCTCCTTCACCGAGTAATAGCTGGGCACCACCTCGGCACCGATGCCCTGGGCATCCAGCGACTGACCGGCCATGACACGGGCCGCCACCTTGGCCAGCGGAATACCCGTGGCCTTGGACACGAAGGGCACCGTACGCGACGCACGCGGATTCACTTCGAGCACGTAGACCGTGCCATCCTGGATGGCGAACTGGACGTTCATGAGCCCGACCACGTTCAGTGCGCGCGCCATGAGTGCCGTCTGCCGGCGCAGCTCTTCGATCATCTCGGGCGACAGCGAATACGGTGGCAGGCAACAGGCCGAGTCGCCTGAGTGGACGCCCGCCTGTTCGATGTGCTCCATGATGCCGCCAATGTACACGCGCTGGCCGTCGCAGAGGCAGTCAACATCGACTTCCACCGCGTTCGACAGGAAGTGGTCGAGAAGCACGGGCGAGTCGTTGCTGACCTTCACCGCCTCGCGCATGTAACGCTCGAGATCGGCCGGCTCATGCACGATTTCCATGGCACGCCCGCCCAGCACATAGCTGGGACGCACCACCAGCGGATAGCCGATTTCCTGGGCGTGCACCATGGCTTCCGCTTCGGTGCGCGCCGTCCGGTTGGGCGGCTGCCGCAGATTCAGCTTCATCAGCAGCTTCTGGAAGCGCTCGCGGTCTTCGGCGATGTCGATCGACTCGGGGCTGGTACCAATGATGGGCACACCGGCGGCCTCGAGTGCCTTGGCCAGTTTCAGCGGAGTCTGGCCACCAAACTGCACGATCATGCCGACCGGCTTCTCCTTGTCGACGATCTCGAGTACGTCTTCCAGGGTGAGCGGCTCGAAGTACAGGCGGTCGGCGGTGTCGTAGTCGGTCGAGACGGTTTCCGGGTTGCAGTTGACCATGATGGTCTCGTACCCGTCTTCCTTGAGCGCCAGCGCCGCATGCACGCAGCAGTAGTCGAACTCGATGCCCTGGCCGATACGGTTGGGACCGCCACCCAGAACGATGATCTTCTCGCGATCGGTCGGATCAGCCTCGCACTCCTCCTCGTAGGTGGAGTACAGATAGGCCGTGTTCGTGGCGTATTCGCCCGCGCAGGTGTCGACGCGCTTGTAAACCGGACGCACGCCCAGCTGGTGACGCAGCCGGCGCACCTCGCTTTCGGTGGTGTCGAGCAGCCAGGCCAGTCGACGATCGGAGAAACCGCGCCGCTTCAGCTGCCACAGCGTATCGCGGTCGAGGTCGGCCAGGGTGTGCTTCTCGAGTTCGAGCTCGATATCGACGATTTCCTTGATCTGTGCCAGGAACCAGGGGTCGATGTTGGTCAGCGCATGCACTTCTTCCAGCGACCAGCCCTGGGCGAATGCATCACCCACGTACCAGATGCGCTCGGGCCCAGGCTCACCCAGTTCAACCTCCAGCTTCTGGCGGTCTGTGGTCTTCTGGTTGAGACCGTCCACGCCCACTTCCAGGCCGCGCAACGCCTTCTGGAACGACTCCTGGAAGGTTCGGCCAATGGCCATGACTTCCCCCACCGACTTCATCTGGGTCGTGAGGCGCGAATCGGCCTGCGGGAATTTTTCGAACGCAAACCGCGGCACCTTGGTAACCACGTAATCGATGGTCGGCTCGAACGAAGCCGGCGTTGCCCTGCCGGTGATTTCATTGCGCAGTTCATCGAGCGTGTAACCCACGGCCAGTTTGGCCGCAACCTTGGCAATGGGGAAACCCGTCGCCTTGGACGCCAGCGCCGAGGAACGCGACACCCGCGGATTCATCTCGATGACGATGGTCCGGCCGTTCTTGGGATTGACCGCGAACTGCACGTTCGACCCGCCCGTATCGACGCCAATCTCGCGCAGAATGGCGATGGACGCGTCGCGCAGGTACTGGTATTCCTTGTCGGTCAGCGTTTGCGCCGGGGCAACGGTGATGGAGTCTCCGGTGTGAATGCCCATCGGGTCGAGGTTCTCGATGGAGCACACGATAATGCAGTTGTCGGCGCGATCGCGCACGACCTCCATCTCGAACTCTTTCCATCCAAGCAGGGACTCTTCGATCAGCAGCTCATGCGTGGGCGATGCTTCCAGCCCGCGCCGGCAGATGGTTTCGAACTCCTCAGCGTTGTAGGCGATACCACCACCGGTACCCCCCAGCGTAAAGCTGGGACGAATCACTACGGGGAAGCCAGAGGTGCCGGTTTCCGCGGCAATGCGACGTTGCACTTCCCACGCTTCATCCATCGAGTGGGCGAGTCCCGACTTGGCCGACTCGAGGCCAATGGCATCCATGGCCTGCTTGAATTTCTGGCGGTCTTCCGCCTTCTCGATGGCGTCCGCCCGGGCTCCGATCAGTTCGACACCGTAGCGTTCGAGCACGCCGTTGCGAGCGAGGTCGAGCGCACAGTTGAGCGCGGTCTGCCCACCCATCGTGGGCAGCAGCGCATCCGGGCGTTCACGCGCTATGATGCGCTCGACCACCTGCCAGGTGATGGGCTCGATATACGTGACATCGGCGGTCTCAGGGTCGGTCATGATGGTCGCCGGGTTGCTGTTCACCAGAATGACCCGGTAACCCTCTTCTTTCAACGCCTTGCAAGCCTGCGCGCCGGAATAGTCGAACTCACAGGCCTGACCAATGATGATAGGACCGGCACCTATGATGAGAATGGATTGGATGTCTGTACGCTTGGGCATGAAGAGGGCTCAGTATGTATCGCAAGTACTGCAGCCGCTGAACGATGGCGACTGGCGGTAGAAAATCGTGCAGAGGTACGGCAGCGGCCCGGGTTCCGGTTACCGGTGACGTACGGGATTCGTGCGCATGAGTTCGATGAAGTGATCGAACAGCACCAGCACGTCGTGCGGCCCCGGACTGGCTTCCGGATGACCCTGGAAGCAGAACGCAGGCCGGTCGGTGAGCTCAAAGCCCTGCAGCGAACCGTCAAACAACGACTTGTGCGTAACCCGCGCGTTGGGCGGCAGGGTGTTCGCGTCGACTTCGAACCCGTGATTCTGACTGGTGATGAAGACCCGCCCCGTGGCCACTTCCTGCACCGGGTGGTTTGCACCGTGATGCCCATACTTCATCTTGGCAGTCCTGGCACCGACGGCAAGCCCCAGGATCTGATGACCCAGGCAGATGCCGAAGACGGGAATCTTGCGCTCGAGGAACACACGCGTTGCGGCAACGGCGTAGTCGCAGGGCTCGGGATCCCCCGGACCATTCGCCAGGAAGACCCCATCGGGCTCGAGCGCGAGCACCGCCTCGGCAGGTGTGCGCGCCGGCACCACGGTGACACGGCAGCCACGGCCGACCAGAAGCCGCAGGATGTTGTGCTTCACGCCGAAGTCGTAGGCGACGACGTGGTATTTCGGTTCGGACGAGGGCGCCGTGTTACCCGCCCCCATGCGCCAAACGCCTTGCTGCCAGCTCTGCTGTTCCTTGACCGACACCACGCTGGCGAGGTCGCGGCCGACCATGCCGGTGAACGAACGTGCCTGGGCGAGTGCGGCTTCCGCGTCGTCGCTGGTGAGAATGCAACCGCCCAGCGCGCCTTTCTCGCGCAGCAGGCGTGTAAGCTTGCGGGTATCGATGCCCGCGATGGCAACGACGCCTTCCTTGCGCAGATACTCGGGAAGTGTGCTGGTTGCCCGGTAGTTCGAGGCCAGCGGCGGAACGTCGCGCACGATGATGCCGGCGGCAAACACCTGCCGGGCTTCCATGTCTTCGTCGTTGACGCCCGTGTTACCGATGTGCGGATAGGTGAAGGTGATGATCTGCCCGCTGTAGCTGGGGTCGGTGATGATCTCCTGATAACCCGTCATCGACGTATTGAAGACCACTTCGGCAACAGCGCTGCCGGAAGCACCTACCGAGAAACCGCGAAAAACGGTACCATCTGCCAGAGCCAGGACTGCCGGGGTTGAAAACAGGGCGCCTTCGGGAAAAATGGATGGCAACAAGATCGATACCCCAGGGAAGAGAATTATCAGATGCAAAACTTTCCCATTATAACGGGTAGCGCCGGGGGCACCGCCCTCGTCAGCCACGGTTGACCGGACAGACAGCGGCCGCACGGGCTGGCGTTATGATTGAACGCGCAATCCTTGTGCTTCACTCATCGGGGCTGTTGCCATGTCCAACCTGCTAGAGTCTTTACGCGAACATTCCACGGTCGTTGCCGATACGGGCGAGCTCGAAGCCATCCGCGCCTACCGCCCCACCGACGCCACGACCAATCCCACCCTCATCCTGAAGGCCGCGCAAAGCCCTGCAGGTGCTCCCCTCCTGCAAAAGGTATTGCGCGACCACCCCAGCGCCACCATGGACGAAATCCTCGACCGCCTGCTGGTGGCGTTCGGCTGCGAAATCCTGTCCATCGTCCCCGGTCGCGTTTCCACCGAGGTTGACGCCCGCCATTCGTTCGACGTACGCGCCACGGTCGAGCGCGCGCGCCGGCTGATCGCCCTGTACCAGGCGCGTGGCATCGAACGCGAGCGGGTACTCATCAAGATCGCCAGCACTTGGGAAGGCATTGCCGCCGCACGCATCCTGCAGGCGGAAGGCATCCGCTGCAACATGACGCTCATGTTCTCCCTGGTACAGGCAGCGGCCTGCGCCGACGCCGGGGTGCAGCTCATTTCGCCTTTCGTTGGCCGCATCTACGACTGGCACAAGAAACAGCAGGGGCCCAGCTGGTCGGAAGAAGCCAACTCAGGGCTCAACGACCCCGGCGTCCGCTCGGTCACCACGATCTACCATTACTATCGGAAGCACGGCGTGGCAACGGAAATCATGGGGGCCAGCTTCCGCAACATCGGGCAGATCCTCGCGCTGGCCGGATGCGACCTGCTTACCATCAGTCCTGAACTGCTGGCTGAGCTCGAGTCGCGCGAAGGCATGGTCGAGCGCGTGCTGGACGCCACCGCGGCTGGGGCCGAGCCGGTGGCCGACCATTTCGTTCCCGACGAGCCCACCTTCCGCTTCATGCTCAACGAAGACGCCATGGCCACCGAGAAGCTGGCCGAGGGGATCCGACGCTTCGCCGCCGACACGCGTGAACTGGAGGCGCTGATCACGCGGCAGCGGAGCTGACCCGTATTGAAATCGCGCGAGCCCCCGGCATCAGCCGGGAGTTGAACGCGCCACCGCGCACTCTCGCAACGCCGCCAGGAACGATGCCAGCAGAGGCGCGGGCGTAGTGTCGGTGCGCAGCAGCAGGCCCACCGGCTCTTCCGTGCCCGTGGTGTCCAGTTTCAGCCGCACCAGCTGGCCCGCAAGGAGGTCGGGTGCTACGGCGCTGGGGGCGGTAAACCAGACTGCGTCAGTACTTAGCACCAGGCTGCGGGCAAGCGTGACCGAGATGGTTTCAGCCAGCACCTCGGGGCGCCCCGCCCCGGCGGTCGACAGGTAGCTGTCGGCACTGTGCCGGATCAGGGTGCCGGCAGGCGGCAGCACCATGCGATAGCGCGCCAGCGCCGACGCCGCAAGGCGCCGGCTGCGCGCCAGCGGATGCCCGGGACGAACCACTACTGCAAGCGGCTCGGCATAAAGAAACTCGAAACTCAACCCCACGATCTCGCGCGGATCGGACAGCCGGGCAACGGCTACGTCCACTTCATTCGCCCGCAGCATCCGGATCAGGTCGAGATTGTTCCCGGTGAATACGCAGACCCGCACTTCGGCGTGCTGCGTGTGAAAGCGCGTAATGGCAGGCGCCAGCAGCCCGGCGGTCACCGTTGGCAGTGAAGCCACGCGCAGCGGAGCGCGGCCGGATTCATGGCGGACACTGTCGACGGCCTGTTCGAGCGCCTGGGCCGCGGCCGCGGCGTGGCGCAGGAACGCCTGCGCGGCGGGCGTCAACGTAACGCCCTTGCGGCTTCGCTCGAACAGGATCACGCCCAGGATGTCTTCAAGCTCATTCAACGTCTTGGTGATGGCCGGCTGCGTCACGGCAAGCGCGTCGGCTGCCGCCCGCAGGCGGCCCAGGCGCGCCACGGCGAGGAAGCACTGCAGATGACGCAGGCGCAGCCGGGTACCCGGCCCGATGAGAGGTGGCGAAACATTGGAAGCTTCCGCTTTATCTTCAGGCTGGGCTTGTGCAGAATGAAGTGTAGTCATCAGGCAGGAACCAGGAAAACAGGCAACACGGCGAAGCCGCGGAACCCGTGCGCGCACACCCGACCAGCGCACCGGCAAAACGGATGGCGCGCTTCGCGATGATAACCTGAGGTTAATGAAACCATGATGAAACTTCAATTTCATTAACCGCGAGTAATTTGTAAAGTAGCGCCCATAGCCAGTCAGGAGGCCCACATGAGTGATAACGCAACTATCAGTCCGCGCGATTGGTCAGTTCACCCCCCGTATGTGTATCCCGCATACACGTCCACGGTGCTGCGCGGTCCCACCCAGCCCCTCATTCCGCTGAAGACGTCGCTGGAAAACCTGCGTGCCCCGGTCTATGGCCACACGGCTGTCGGCGAGCTCGACAACGACCTCACCCGCAATGCACGCAAGAACGGCGAACCCCTGGGTGAACGCATCATCGTCACGGGCCGCGTCACCGACGAAGACGGCCGGCCGGTGCGCAACACGCTGGTCGAGATCTGGCAGGCGAACGCTGCCGGTCGCTACGTTCACAAGAACGACCAGCACGACGCCCCGCTCGATCCCAACTTCCTGGGTGCCGGTCGCTGCATGACCGACAACGACGGGCGATACACCTTCATCTCCATCAAGCCCGGTGCGTATCCGTGGAAGAACCACCCCAACGCCTGGCGTCCGAACCACATCCACTTCTCCCTGTTCGGCGAGTATTTCGCCACCCGGCTCGTCACGCAAATGTACTTCCCGGGCGACCCCCTGCTTGAGCACGATCCCATCTTCAAGAGCGTGCCCGAAGAGGCACGGCACCGTCTGGTATCCAGGTTCTCGCTCGAGATCACGCGTCCGGATATCGCGCTCGGCTACGAGTTCAACATTGTGCTGCGCGGTCGTGACCAGACCCCGATGGAGAAATAACATATGAAACTCGGACAAACTCCTTCCCAGACCGTTGGTCCATATTTCGCTTACGGGCTCACACCCCAGCAATACAACTACGACTATCGCAGCATCTTCCCGCCGGTCATGGTGCGGCCCGACACTCCGGGCACCTTCATCGAAATCATCGGCCAGGTGCTCGACGGCGAAGGCAAGCCCGTCGATGATGCGATGATCGAAATCGCCCACGCCGACGCGAACGGGAAATTCGTCACCTCAGTCGAGGAGGTGGAGAAAACGGGCTTCACCGGGTTCGGACGTTGCGGCACCGGCACCGATCCGCAGAACCGGTTCTGTTTCTACACCATCAAGCCGGGTGCCTGCGCCGCTGGCGAAGCGCCTTACATCAACGTCATCGTAACCATGCGTGGCATGCTTTCGCATGCGTTTACCCGCATCTACTTCGAAGACGAAGCCGCTGCCAACGCCCAGGATCCGGTGCTGAACAGCGTCCCTGCCGAGCGCCGCGACACGCTGATCGCCAAGCGCGAGCAGAACGGCAACCGCATCATTTATCGGTTTGACATCCACATGCAGGGTGCCAAAGAAACGGTGTTCTTCGACGTCTGACGACGCAAGACACCTCACATGGAAGTCACGCTCGCCAGCGTGATACAAGAAAGGCAAGGGCTGTCGGGCCGACGCAAGGTTCGACAGCCCACCACCAAACCTGCAGCACTGTTCACCCGCTCGCCTCTCTCGGGCGTCCGTTGCCACCCTGACGCTCATGCCGCGCCCAGCGGTCAGAGCAGAGGCGGGCTCTCCTCCCTCGCAGGCAGTTTCAGTTCCTCGACCCCCTCACCCGCAGCCGCGGGCCGCGCTTCGGCAAACCGCTGGTGCATCGCCGCCCTGAACTCGCTTGGAGTGAGTCCGACCCGGCGCCGGAAAAACCGGCTGAAGTACGCCGCATCGGAAAACCCCAAGGAATACGCGATGGCCTTTACGCTGAGCGTGGTGTAGGCGAGATCACGCTCGGCCTCGGCAATCAGGCGTCGGTGGATGACCGCCAGCGCCGACTCCCCCAGCTCGCGCCGACAGATGCGGTTCAGCTGCGTCGGCGTCATCCCCAGGCTGGCCGCATAGAACTCGATGCTGCGCTGCTGCCGATAATGGTCATCCAGCAGCTGGCGAAAGCGCCGGAAATGGCGCTCTGCCCGCGTCTCGATGCGCGACGGATGTGCAACCTGCATTCTGGCCCGGGCCACGTGCGTCAGCAGCAGGATCAGCACTGACTTCAACGCAGGCTCCCGCCACGGCTCGCTGCCGCCAAAAGTGCGTACCAGCGTATCGACCGTTCCTTCAACGTGGTGATGCAGATCCGACCCTGGCGTGAGTGTCACCCAGCTCGGCATGGGAAATGCTGCCACGATCGCCGCGGGCAGAGTGTCCTGGTGGGTGGTAACGACGTAGCCATCGATGTCGGGCTGGAAATGAAAACCATGTGGGTGCCGGGCCGGCACTACAAGGACGGTGGGGCTCGGCAGTGCAACCCGCTGCTCATTCAGCCAGGCCTCGCCGCCCCCACTGCGAATGTACAGAATCTGCAAGAAAAATTTATGTCGGTGGGGGCCTATTTCCCATCCGTGTAGTCGGCTGCGCGATGGAATGGACTCGCAATGCAGGACGTCCAGCGGCAGCCGCGTGGTCCGTTCGCCATAAAGCGCATAGGTAGGGATAGTCCGCATACGTCATCCGCCGTACCCGAGAATGTTCGAATTGTCCTACTTCATGTGCAATCTGTCCATTGGCCCGAACTGCCGCGCGCCTTAGACTGTAAGCCTTCACTGAACAGCGGAGACAACTATGCGAGTACAGGTTGCGATCATCGGGTCGGGCCCTTCGGGGCTGCTGCTGGGACAGCTCCTGCACAAGTCCGGCATCAGCAACATCATTCTCGAGCGCCGCAGCAAGGAATATGTCCTCAGCCGCATTCGCGCCGGCGTGCTCGAGTGGGGCACCGTCGAACTGCTTGACGAGGCAGGCGTGGGCGCGCGCATGCACCGCGAAGGACTCGTCCATGAAGGCGTCGAACTGGCATTCAAGGGAGGGCGGTTCCGCGTCGATTTCAAGAAGCTGGTGGGCAAGACCGTCATGGTCTATGGCCAGACCGAAGTCACGCACGACCTGATGGATGCACGCGAGACCGCCGGCCTTCCCACGGTTTATGAGGCGCTGGACGTCAGCGTACACGATTTCGATACCGACAAACCCCGTGTGCGCTACAAGCACAATGGGGTCGAGCATGAAATCCAGTGCGACTTCATCGCCGGTTGCGATGGCTTCCACGGTGTCACCCGGGCCAGCGTGCCCCGCAACGCCATTCGCGAGTATGAGCGCGTCTATCCGTTCGGCTGGCTGGGCCTGCTGTCCGACACACCCCCGGTTTCGCCCGAACTCATCTATGTGAACCACGCGAAGGGCTTTGCCCTGTGCAGCCAGCGCTCGCTGACGCGCAGCCGGTACTACGTGCAGTGCTCGCTCGACGACAAGGTCGAGGAATGGTCGGACGAACGCTTCTGGCAGGAGCTCAAGAGCCGGCTCGATGAGGAGACCGCCAGCAAGCTGGTCACCGGCCCCTCACTCGAGAAAAGCATCGCCCCGTTGCGCAGCTTCGTTGCCGAACCGCTGCGTTTCGGGACGCTCATGCTGGCGGGCGATGCCGGGCACATCGTACCACCCACGGGTGCCAAGGGCCTGAATCTGGCCGCGTCCGATGTTCGCTACCTGTGGCAGGCCATCACCGACTACTACGGCGGCAGCAAGGTGGCGCTGGAACACTACTCCGCACGCTGCCTGGCCCGTATCTGGAAGGCAGAGCGCTTCTCGTGGTGGATGACCCACCTGCTGCACAAGATCCCGAACGCGACGGAGTTCGATCGCAAGATCCAGCATACTGAACTGGAGTATCTGGCCTCGTCGGAAGCAGCACTGACGTCGCTGGCCGAAAACTACGTCGGGCTGCCGTTCGACGACTGATTCCCCGACGATCCATCACCGACCCGACTTCCCGCGCACGCTCTGTCCGGGCTGCCTCCGGCCAGGGCCGCGTGCGGGTCGACCTGCTTGTCGCTCAGGCCATCGCCGCCTGGCGCTGTTGCAGCGTGACATACCCCTTCGGCAACCCTGCCTTGCCTACGCCTCCGTACAGTGGTGTATCGGGCAGGTTGCGCGCCACGATCTGGCGCACTTCGCACAACCGCTCGAGATCGACGCCTGTGCGGTATCCCATGCCATCGAGCAGGAAACACAAGTCTTCCATCACGATATTGCCGGTAGCCCCCGGGGCAAACGGACAGCCCCCCAAACCGGCGAGCGAAGCGTCGAAACGCCGTATGCCACTTTGCAGCGCTGCCACCACGTTTGCCAGGCCGAGCCCGCGCGTATCGTGGAAATGCGCCCCGATGTCCATGTCGGGTACTACCTTCTGCACGGCTTCGAACATTTCACTGACCTGACGCGGGTTGGCGAACCCGACCGTATCGGCGATCTGCAAGTCGTCTGCCCCCGCGTCCGCAAGCTCGCGCGCGAACCGGCAGACGTCGGCCACCGCCACCGGGCCTTCGTACGAGCACCCGAACGCCGTAGCCAACACTCCTGCGATGCGCGGACGTTGCCCTGCCGGCTGCGCATGAACGAGCTCGACGATGCGCCGGAAATCGGCCACCGACTCCTCGCGCTCGCGCCGCACGTTCTTCAGGTTATGGGTGCGGCTGACCGACATCACGAAATTGATGCGATGGGCACCGAGCTCGATGGCGCGCTCTGCCCCCTTCAGGTTTGGAACGAGCACCGTGACGGTGAGCCCCGGGATGGCAAGCGCCGCATCGACCACTTCGGCCGCATCGACGAACTGGGGCACCACCTTCGGAGGCACCAGCGACGTCACCTCGATCTCGCGTATGCCGGCAGCCGCCTCGGCCCTGATCCAGGCGATCTTCTCTTCCGTCGAGAAAAACTGCGGCACGAGCTGCAGGCCGTCGCGCAATCCTACTTCGCAGACATGAACGTCCACTCCTGACATGATCTTGCTCTCCTTGTCCGTGGCGGGTCGCCTTGCCACGCGCGGGCCCACCACACACCGCCTTGCGCATCGGATTGACGGCCCGCGCAACCTCAATTCGTTCTTGCATGCCACGCGTCGATTGTAAGCCCCGTTCCCGATCCGGCATGGACTGCTGTGTCCAGCCGCGTCGGCTCCCACAGACACATCGATCTTCAAGCCGGATTCATCCGGTATGCTGTGTCCCATGAGATTCATCCATAGTGCCGATCTGCATATCGACAGCCCGTTGCGCGGGCTCGACCACTACCCCGGCGCCCCGGTAGAACGTCTGCGCGGAGCCACCCGCCAGGCATTCGCTGCACTCATCGATCTGGCGCTGCGCGAGCACGTGGATTTCGTTCTGCTGGCCGGCGACATCTACGACGGTGACTGGCTCGATTTCCGCACGGGTCTGTTCTTCCGCGAGCAACTGCTACGGCTGCAACGGGCCGGAATCCGCACTTTCATCGTGCACGGCAACCACGATGCGGCCAGCCAGATTACCCGCCGGCTGCCCAGGGTGGAGGGAGTCCATACATTCAGCGAGCACACGCCAGAGACCGTCATCCTGAAAGAGCTGGGCGTTGCCATCCACGGGCGCAGCTTCCCGAATCGTGCCGTCACGGAAGATCTGGTTCCCACGTATCCGGCTGCCATTCCGGGCCTATTCAACATCGGCATGCTGCACACCAGCCTCAACGGCCGCGAGGGGCACGACAACTATGCCCCCACCACAATCGACATGCTCTGCAGCAGGGGCTACGACTATTTCGCGCTCGGCCATGTCCATGCGCGTGAAGTGGTACGTGAGGCACATCCGCGCATCGTCTACCCGGGTAACCTGCAGGGCCGCCATGCGCGCGAGACTGGCCCCAAGGGCTGTGAACTGGTTACGGTCGAGGGTGGCCGCATCGTAGCCAGCGAGTTCGTGCCGCTCGATGTCGTACGCTGGCATGTCCTGACATTTGATGCCACTGGCATTGCCGACATCGACGAACTCGCCCATCGGTTCCTGATGCAGGCCCGGCCATTGACCGCCCGTCAGCCCGAGATCCTGCACGCTATTCGCGTCCATCTCCACGGCGAGTCCGACCTGTATCGGACCGAGTCGCGGCAACCCGGGACGCTCGCTGCGAGCCTGCAATCGGCGTCGCAGGAGGCCGATGGCTTCGAGATCTGGATCGAACAGGTACACGTGCAGCTGCGCGCCCCCCTCGCGCGTGTTGAATTGCTGCAGCGCATGGATGCTGCCGGCGAGGTGGCCCGGGTGGCCAACGAGCTCTCTACTGATCCCGAAGAGCTGCGGAAGTGGTTCGCCGAGAAGGCCGGCACACTACGCCTGCCGCCCGCGCTTCAGCACCTGGCACAGCTGCCGGACGACGAGTTGCAGACCCTGCTCGCCGAGGCGGAAGCTACCGTGCTGGCACATCTGCTGCAGATGGGCGGCGACCCCAGCCGGTAATCCCGCAAGACGCATGAGGTTACATGCACTGAAGGGCGAACGCTTCCACCCACCTGCAACGACGCTCCTGGCAAGTCACAAATGAAGATACTGCGTCTTTTTCTGCCGGCATTTGGTCCGTTCACCAACCGCGAAGTGGTGCTCAGCCCCGGCGGGCAGTCGCTCACCGTCGTCTATGGTCCCAATGAAACGGGCAAATCATCGGCGCTGCGCGCCATTACCGACTGGCGCTTCGGCATACCGCAGCAAAGTCGCGATACGTTCATTCACCGCCCGAACGAACTGCGCGTCGGTGCGCTGGCACAGGCTCCCGACGGAAGCACCCACCTGCTGGTGCGCCGCAAGGGACGCAACCCCACCCTGTACGAAGTTGACGATCCCAACGCCGAGCTTGCGGCAGAGCGCATCGCCACGCCCGCACTTGACCACCTTCTGACCGGCGGACTGAACCGCGCAGAATATGAAGAAATGTATGGCCTCGACCACCAGCGCCTGCGCGAGGGTGGTATGGCCCTGCTCCAGGGCAAGGGAGAGATCGGCGCCACGCTGTTCCAGGTCAGCGCAGGCATACGCAGCGTCGGCGAAGTCCTGCAGAAGCTCGAGGATGCGGCACGCGATCTGTACGCCCCGCGTGCGCGCAATGCCAAACTGAACCTGGCCATCGCTGCTTACAACGAAGAACAGCAGCGCCTGCACGCCGCCCTGGTTCGCCCTGCCGAGTGGAGCCGGCTGTCCATCCAGCACGAGGAGGCACAAGCCCGCGTAGCCGATCTGAACCGACGCGTCGCTGGCATCAACCAGCGCATTGCCGAGGTGCGCGAGTTGCGCGCCGTTGCGCCCCTGATCGCGGTCATCGATGACGCCAGTGCCACACTGAACGCCTTGCGTTCAGTGCCCGTTCTGTCAGAAAGTGCCGTCGCCGACCGGGTAGCAGCCCTGGCGGGTCTGGCCGAAGCACGCAAGAGCATTGCCCTGGCCGAGCAGGAACACGAGGCCGCACACGCCCGTCTGCAACAGTGCCAGCCCGACGAGACGGTACTGGCGCTCGCACCCGCCATAAGCCGTCTCGTGGCGCAGGCCGAGCAGTATTCCCAGACTCAGCTGGACCTGATCCAGACAGAAACCGAACTGACCCGGCAGCAGCAACAGTGCATGCGCCTGGCGCACGACATCGACCCCCAGGCTACCCTGGACGAAATGGTGGGAGCCATCCCTCCAACCGCTGCACGTGCCGTCGTCGAACACCACCTGCGTGCGCTGGAGCAGGCACAGGGTGCTCTCGACCATGCGCGCTCCAGCCTTCACCGACTGGAGAGCACGATTCCGAGCCAGCAAGCGCCTGCGCTACCGCCCGCCGAGGTACTTGCCGGGCTCGATACTGCCCTGAAAGCCTGCGACCGCAACCAGCATGTGCTGCAGCAGTTGCACGCGTTGCCTGCGGAACTCACACGCTGCGAACACGAGCTCGCTCACGGGCTGCATCGTCTCGGCCTCGCCGATACCCAGGCCCTGCTGGCGGTTAGACCGCTGCTGCCAGCGCGCATCGATGCCGAGACCGCCCGACGCGACCGCGTCATGACCCGCATTGCCGAGCGCGAAACCCGTCTTGCCGGTATCGAACGTGACATTGCCGAGGCTGGCTCCCGGCGCGACGAACTACTGGCAGCAGGGGAAGTCCCCACCTGGGCAGATGTTCACGCACTCCGGCGCGTGCGCGATGAGCTTTGGAGGTCGGTGCGCGAGCATCTCGTACGCCCCTCCGCGTCGACGCCACCCGCACCGGCGGCCGCGGTCGATGCAGTGCGGTTCGAGTCGGCGCTCGCCGCCGCCGACCACGTCGTCGATGCACTGGCCCGGGAGTCCGAACGCGCCGCGCGCCTGCAGGCCTGCCTGCAGGAAATCGACCGGCTAGCTGCGGTGCAAAAACAACTCACCACAGAACTGGCGACCCTGGCCGACGAACTCGCACAGTACGAGTGTCAATGGGATGAGACCCTGACCGATGCTGGCCTGCCCGCGCTTGCGCCGGCAGAGCTGCGCGAGTGGCAGGCACAGCTGCAGGAGCTGCGTGCAACTTTCGAACGCATGCAGGAGGTCCGGACGCAGGCCGCCCAGGCCCACGCCACCGCCACCCAATTACGGGAACAGTTGCTGCACGCACTGCGTGCCACCGGCGTGGATGACCTCGACTCGGATGCCTCGCTCGACACTCTGGTCGCCACCGCACGTACCCGCCAGGCAACGTTGCAACGCCTCGCCCACGAAGCCAGCGTAGCGGAAGGGCGACAGGCACAACTGAAGCGCCAGCGCTCCGAACTGGAACTCGACTGCGCCGATGCCTTGCGACGCATCGACCAGGCACGCCAGGCCCTCGCGCCCTTCCTCGCTCAACTGAAGTTGCCTGCATCAGCAGACGTACCAGCCATTCGCGCACGGCTGGAAGAGTTCGCGGCTCTTGACGCAGCCTGGGAACGCACCTGCAACGCGCGGGAACGTAGGGACAAATCGCGCCAGATTCTGCGTCTGTTCGAACAGGGCACCTTTGACGTCGCACGCCAGCTGGGACACGACCTGCCCTGCGACGTACGGTTGTACATCGACCATCTGGCAGCGGCCCTGGCGATGGCCAGGCAGCTTGATGACGAACGCCGCCAGCATCGGCAGGCCATGGAAAGCGCCGCAGCCAGCAGGCGTCGCTACCAGGAAGTTGCACGCGCCCACCAGCAGACGCTGCAGCGACTGTGTGCTGCGGCGGGAGTGCGCCATCCCGACGAGCTGCCTGCCGCGGAGGAACAATCCGCACGGCGGCAACGTGCCCAGCTTGCGCTCGACCAGGCACGCAGCCAACTGGTGCAGGTCACCTCGCGCTCGCTGGGCGAGCTACGTGAACGCCTGGGCGCGCATGCGCCCACCGACTTCGAGGCGGAAGAGGCACGCTGCATGGAAGAGCTCGAGCATCTGCAACAAGAGCTGGAGCAGGCCCGCAAGCATGAACAGGACACCGCCCTCGCCCTGCGCAACGTTGACAGCTCCGACATCGCTGCGCGCGCGCACGAAGCCATGGCCCAGGCTGCGGCACAGATCGAAGCGCACGTGCGGCCGTGGATGCGCCTGCGCCTCGCCCATGCTCTGCTCAACGAAGCCAGGCTCAGGTTCAGGGAGCGTGCACAGGCACCGATGCTGCGCGCCGCCGAACGATACTTCGAACACATGACCGGCGGCGAATTCGTGCGGCTGTATCCCGACGACAGCGTTGACCAGCCTGTGCTGCTCGCTCAACGCCGTAACGGCGAGAGCATTGACGTGGAAGCCATGAGTGAAGGCACGCGCGACCAGCTCTTTCTCGCGCTGCGGCTGGCGGCACTGGACGTGCGCCGTGAGGCGGGCGTGGAACTGCCCGTGGTGCTCGACGACGTGCTGATGACCTCGGACGACCGGCGTGCCGGCCTGATGCTCGAGGCGCTGGCCCGCTTTGCGTGCAACGGCCAGGTCATCGTATTCACGCATCACAGGCATCTGCTGGATGTTGCTGCCCGCCACGTGGATTCCCGGCAACTGCACGTCGTCGAGCTCTGAACCGCCGCTTCAGCCGGCCACGATGAGAGCGTCCAGTGCGGTTGCTCCCTGCTGCTCGCCATG
The DNA here is from genome assembly GCA_937891425.1 of uncultured Pigmentiphaga sp. Lineage (GTDB taxonomy): Bacteria > Pseudomonadota > Gammaproteobacteria > Burkholderiales > Burkholderiaceae_B > Verticiella. Next base: position 8,147 of record CALAGD010000095.1, on the reverse strand, counting down.
CACCATCAGGGGGTTGATGTCGATTTCCTGGATGGAGGGATGCTGCCGCATGAGTGCGCCCACCCGTGACACGACCTCGGCCACCGCCCGCCGGTCAACCGGCGGCTGATTCCTGAAACCATGCAGCAACCGGGCGGTCTTCAGCTGATCCAGCTCAGCCAGGATTTCCTCGATCCCGGCATCGGGCACGATCAGGCGTACATCCTTCAGCAGTTCGACGTAGATGCCGCCCAGCCCCACCATGACCATGGGCCCCCAGACCGGGTCACGGGTGGCGCCCACCACCATCTCCAGCCCGGGCAGAGACATCGACTCGACCAGCATGCCATCCAGTACCAGACCCGGGTGATGCGCCTGGATCGACGCCGTCATTTCCCGCCAGGCACGGCGCACGTCATCAGCATCCTTCAGATTGAGCCGCACGGCACCCGCTTCGGTCTTGTGAGCAAGCGCCGCTGATTGCCCTTTCAGCACTACAGGGTACCCGATCTCGTCCGCGATCCGTACCGCCTCGTCCTGGCTGGTGGCAAGGCGGCCCTTCGGCACCGCAATTCCGGCCGCCTGCAGTATCTGCTTGCCGTACCACTCGGGCTGCACACCGTGCCTCAGTTCGGGGATTTCAATCGGGCGTTCCGTGGAACTGCTCGTGGTCGCCCGCACGGGCAGGTTGCCACGTCTGATCAACTTGCTCATTGCCCGTATCATGCGATCGGGCGCGCGCGACCACACCACCCGGTTCGTGCGCAGGCATTCCAGCATTTCGTCCGGCAGCGGCTGGCGATCGTTGAGGACGTTGTAAGCGACCGGCTTCGGACTCTTCTGCATTGCCGCAATGGCTCCCTGCAGGTACGCCACACTGGTCGCAGGCGGGCCCATGGGAATGACGCACACGACCGCACCGATGTTGCGTTCAGCAAGCAAAGCCTCAAGGCCAATGCCGATCAGCTCTGGCTGGAACGCCGGCTGTGTTCCCAGATCCAGCGGGTTCCGGGGCGGTATGAAGGCAGGCACCTTGGGCGCCAGGGCCTCAATCCCTTCTGGCGAAAGCTCGGGAACCTCGATGCCCAGCTCGCTGCACAGGTCGAGTGCGACACCACTGAAGGCGCCCGAAAGGCTGAGCACGCCCAGGCCACCAGGCTGCGGATGCGGGTAGCGCGACAGCAGTTCGGCCACATCGAGCCACTCGTCCACGGTGTCGACCAGCACGATGCCCTCACGCCGCAGCCGCGTAGTCATGACCGCATGGTTGCCGACCATCGAGCCGGTGTGCGACCTGGCTGCATCCTGCGCTCGCGCGCTCTTGCCTGGATGCAGCAAGACGATGGGCTTGCCCTTGCTCGCCGCCTTGCGTGCAGCCGCGATGAACGCCTCGGGATCAGCGATATGCTCTGCGTAAATGGCGATGACCCTGGTAGCGGCATCCTCGATCAGGAAATTGATGAAGTCTCCCATGCCCAGATCCATTTCGTTACCCGTCGAAATGGAATAGGAAACCGACACGCCACGCGCCTCCAGCGACTGCTGCAAATGTGCCTGCATTCCGCCACTCTGCCCGACGATTGCCACCGCGCTGTCGATCGACGGGTCAAGCCGCGAAATGTTCATGAGCTTCACGAAACCCGCCATGAACCCCGTCGTGAAATTCGTGAACCCGAGGCAGTTGGGCCCGATGACACGCAAGTCGCCGGTTCGTGCTGCTGCGAGGACGCGGTCCTGCAGCTGTCGACCCTCTTCACCAGCCTCGGCAAATCCGCCGGCAAATACCACCGCACCGCCGACGCGCTTGCTTACGCACAGCCGTACGGTTTCCTCAACCGCGGAAGCCGGTACCACCAGGATGGCAAGGTCGATGTCATCGGGGATGCGTCCCGCATCGGTCTCGATGCGATACCCGTCCACCTCGGCAGGAGTTCTGCCGTACAGGTGGATGGCACCCGAGTAGCCATTGACCAGCAGGTTCTGCAGGACGACATGTGATGGCGACCCTGGCCTGCTCGACATGCCGGCGATGAGCACCGAGCGGGGGTTCATGATTCGTTGAATGCTTTCCCAAGACACGTATTCAACCTCTTCGTCGATGAAAGCCGCTGGCAGCGGCGAGCTTTCCCGGCCACCCGGCGTGGCACGGGAGGCCTCTGTTGGCCCGATACACGGTCGCCATTTCTCTGCGGCATATGAAAATCCGGCACCATGCTCCGATCATGCGCGCGTACGAACGGCAGCGCCGGACAGGATACTGATTCATGAATTGTTTGAACAATCAGGAAGCGCAGTGCGACATGCCTGACATACCCGGGCAGGCCGTATCGTGACCATGCGCAGAATTGCGGCCAGACTGAACGACCGCAACCTGTTACTGGATCGAAATATTCTTCGCCTCGATGACTTTCTTCCAGCGGTCGGACTCGGTTTCGAGCCGCCTGACCAGTACCTCGGAACGCGGATCATCGGCCAGGAAGCCCGTGTTGCGCAGCGTTTGCATCACTTCCGGGTCTTTCAGCGCATTGGCAATTCTGGTTTCAAGGTCTTTCGCAATTTCCGGCGGAAGACCGGCGGGACCAAATACCGCGAACCAGGCGTGTGATTCGAAGTCTTTCAGTCCCAGTTCGTGCAGCGTGGGAACATCCGGAAGTTCAGGCAGGCGTGTCCGGCTTGTCACTGCCAGTGGACGTACGCGCCCCGCCTGAATGACAGGCGCCGCGATGCCGGGACCATCGATGAGATAGTCGACGTCGCCCGACAGCAGAGCCTGCATGGCGGGCGCACTGCCCTTGAATGGCACATGTACCGCCTTGAACCCGCTTGCATCCCCCATGAGCTCAAGCGTCAAATGCAACGAGGTACCTGCCCCCGGGGTAGCGTAATTCAGCTTGCCCGGATTCTTCCTGCCATATTCGACCAGGTCCTCGTACGTCTTGAACGGCGAGTTCGCGTTGACCATCAGCACGTAAGGCAGGCTGCCCACCCCGGCGATGGGGGTAAACGATTTCTTGGGGTCGTACCGCAGGTTGGAGTACAGATGGGGCGCGATCACCATGGCACTGGAGCTTCCCCACAACAGGGTGTAGCCATCCGGCGAAGCCGCTGCTACCCGTGCCGTTCCCAAGGTGGAGCCCGCACCCGCCACATTTTCTACGATAAAGGGTTTGCCCGTCTGACTTTCAAGTGATTTTGCAACGATACGGGCCAGGGCATCAGTCGGCCCTCCCGGTGCGAAGGGAACGATGAGGGTGACTGCCCGTTCCGGGTAAGCCGCCAATGCAGGCCCGCCCAGACCGATTAACGCGACGATACAAACAGATGCCAGTTTCCTGATGCTGAGCATTCGGTGTCTCCTCCGTAGCATGAACCTTTTTCCTGGCGTACTGCAATGCCGGGCCACACCAGACCTGCCGCGATGATGGCCTGCTTCTTTTCTCGTAATTCATGATTCAGGCCCGCAACAATGGGCAATGGGCCGCGCCACCATCAGCGAAATGCAGCCCGATTGCCGTGAAACACTCTACTATGAGTCTGGTATGAGAAACAAGAATGAGTTCATGACTGACGGATGGATCTCACCCCTTGTTATCCGGGCTGCATGTGATTAGCATGACACCTGCTGGTCTGCTGCATTGACCCGCACGTGGTCATATTTGGTAACACGTGTCGACCCATAACTATAATGGTCCCGCAGTACGGTCAACCAACCTTTGAAGAGGTACACCCATGTCACTCCGAATCAACGACGTTGCGCCCGATTTCACCGCGGAATCGTCTGCCGGCACCATCAAGTTCCACGACTGGATTGGCGACAGCTATGCCATCCTCTTCTCACACCCGAAAGATTTCACGCCGGTGTGCACTACCGAATTTGCAGCGGTGGCGCGCTTGGTCCCGGAATTCAAGAAGCGCAATACGAAGGTGATCGGCGTATCGGTCGACAGCGCCGAAGATCACCAGAAGTGGATCCGCGACATCGAGGCCTTTGGCGGATCGAAGGTCGAGTTCCCCATCATCGACGACACCTCGCTGCAGGTCTCGAAGCTCTACAACATGCTACCCGCCGACGCCTACCTGCCTGAAGGCCGAACTCCCGCCCACAGTGCTACCGTACGCAACGTGTACATCATCGGGCCCGACAAGAAGATTCGCCTGATGCTGATTTACCCGATGTCCGTCGGCCGCAACTTCGCCGAGATCCTGCGTGCGCTCGACGCCGTACAGGCTACCGACGGCGTGCCCATCGCCACTCCGGCCGACTGGACTCCGGGTCAGGACGTCATCGTCGCGCTTAGCCTGAACGACGAACAGGCTCGCGAAAAATTCGGCGAGATCGACGTGAAGCTGCCCTACCTGCGCTTCACCAAAGATCCCGGCAAGCGCCAATAAGCCAATGGCCCTGGCCCCGGCAACACGCACACCCGCCGTCCGGGGCAATAAGGCGCTAACATGCAACGATCAGCATGACCTGCCCGCGCGGACACACCGTTCCCGGGGCAGGCTTTTATTGAGCACGATATATCTCGGTCTCCTCAAGCAGGATTTCGCGAAACGCACGGGCAGCCGGTGACAGGCCTGGCACACGCCTCTGAAAAATACCCACTTCACGCGCCGGTACCGGGCTACCCATGGGCCTGTAGGTGAGGCCTTCAGTGTTCAGCTCGGGCAGGTTGATCTCAGGCACCAGTGTGACGCCAAGGCCTGCCCGCACCATGCTGACCGCGGTCACGCTGTTCAGGGTTTCGAACTGAGGCTCCCTGTCGGTCACCCGGGCAAGCGATTCGCGTACGGTCACATAGGTTTGCGACGTGGCGGCCACCAGGATGAGCGATTCGTCGATGAGCTCGGCCCAGTCGATGCGTTCGCACCGGGCCAGGTGATGACCGACGGGCAGCACGCATACCAGTTCGTCCCGCAACAGTAGCTCGAAATCGAACCTTTCGGTACCAGGAGCCCGCGACCCGATGGCGATCTCAACGTCGCCCTTCTCAAGCCGCTGCAAAATCTGCCGGTTGTGGTCTTCGTACAGTTTCAACTGGATACGTGGATAGCGCTGGCGAAACCTCGAGAGTGCCGACAACACCAGCCCACACGCCAACGACGGCAGGGCCGCAATGGCCAGTTGCCCGTGCTCAAGGCGTGCCATGGCCTGCGCCATGCGACATGCAGCCTCGATGTGCAGCATCCCTTTCTCCAGCTGTTCACGCAATGCCTCTGCCGCCGGCAGCAGCTGCACGCTGCGCGTAGTTCGGTGAAACAGCGTGAGGTCAAGCGCAGTTTCCAGCTCCTTGATGAGCTGTGAGAACGCAGCCTGGGTCATGCCGAGACGCTCTGCGGCCCGCGAGAATGACAGGGTTTCGAAGAGAGCCAGAAACCCCTCGATCTGGCGCAGGCGGATTTTCATATGTGTAACTTATTAATAGTTAATGAATATCAATTTCTCATTATATAAGTACTGTGCCATGATGGAGTTTTCCTCAGGGACAAGCATGGCGCAATTCATCGACGTTCATCAGCACATCCTGCCCGACGTGTACGTCGAAGCCGTAAGTGCGGAGGCGATCGGCAAGCAGGGCTCTTCAGGTCGGCTGCCCCGCTGGAGTGTGGAAGACGCACTCCGGCAGATGGACACCTCGGGCATCGCCACCGCAATCACCTCCATCAGTTCACCGGGCCTGCTGGTGCAGGACGCCACGGTCGCCGTGCCCCTGGCCCGCGCGTGCAATGATTTCGCGGCGGAGCTGACGGTACGTCATTCAGGACGGTTCGGCATGTTTACCACTGTTCCGTTGACCGATATCGACAGCGCCCTGGTCGAGGTGCGTTACGGCTATGAACAGGCCCGGGCCGATGGTATCTGCCTGTTGAGCAATTTCAACGGCAAGTACCTGGGTGACCCGCATTACTGGCCGTTATACGAAGAACTCGACCGCCGCAATGCGGTGGTGTTCGTGCACCCCACGTCTGCCCAGCACAGGGTCGATATCGAGGGGCTCTCGGCCTCGTCAATGGAGTTCACGTTCGATACTGCGCGCGCCCTGGCCTCACTTATCTTCTCCGGCTGCCTGCACCGTTTCCCGGGCATCCGGTTCATCTTCTCGCACATGGGCGGTGCGTTCCCATACATCGCGGAGCGTATCGGAGTACTGACGCGAAACAACCCGCGCCTGCAGACCTTCATACCGAACGGCATCAGCGCGGAGCTTGCGAAGGTCTATTTCGATACGGCCCTGTCGGCAAACGCGGTTACCTTCGCCGCCATGGCCGAGATCGCCGGCCTCAACAACGTTCTCTTCGGAACAGACTATCCGTTTGGCCCTCCGCAGCCGATGACCTCTGCGGTCGACAGTCTGCGCGCGACCCTGCTGCAGCGCGGCGATGCCGCGGACAACCTGCATCGTATCGCTCGCGGCAGCGCCGAGACGCTGTTCCCGCGTTTCCGCCGGCAGACGGCCTGATATGCCCAAGAGCCGGCGATGGCTCCGCACGCACGCCCGACCCTGAACCAGTACATCGATTACCTACCTGGAGACACACAGCCATGCGTCTTGCAAACATATTCCAACTCGGCGTCGTGCTTGCTGCCACAACGTTCGCCGCCGGCACCGTCAGGGCCGATTATCCCGAGCAGCCGATCCGGCTGGTCGTACCGTTCTCTCCCGGCGGCGGTAACGACATCGCCGGACGCCTGCTCGCCAAACACCTTGCTCCACTGCTCGGTGCGTCGATCGTCGTTGAGAATCGCCCCGGCGCGGGAGGCAATGTCGGCCTGCGTTCCGTGGCCCACTCGAAACCCGATGGCTATACCATCGGATACATTTCGAACGGTGTAGTGATGAACCCCTATCTGTACAAGGAAGTGGGTTTCGACATCCAGAAAGATTTTGATCCGGTGGCAGCCCACCTGCAGATGCCGATCTGGATCGTGGCGCGGCCCCAGCTCGGCATCACCAGCCTGAAGGATCTGCTCGTCCAGGCCAAGGCCAGGCCGGGCGTCCTTACTTATGCCACGCCAGGCATCGGCACGCCGCACCACATGGGCATGGAACTGCTGCAGTCCATGGCCGATGTGAAGTTCACCCATATTCCCTACAAGGGCGCCAGCGGCGCACTCACCGACACGCTGGGCGGTCAGGTTGATTTCCTGATCGCGACTCCGGCCAGCGTCGCCAGCCAGGTCAAGGCCGGCCAGCTGATCGGGCTGGCAACCATGGATGCAACGCCAGACCCGGACATGCCCAACCTGCCTCCCGTCGCCGATACCGTTCCCGGCTTCAGCAACGCGACCTGGCACGGATTAGTAGTGCCCAACGGGACCGATCCCGCGCGCATCGAGAAAGTTGCCAAAGCACTTGAGAGCGCACTCGCTACGCCCGAGCTCCAGAATGAGATGAAGGCCGCTGGTTTCAACCCCTTCTTTGAAGGGCCCGACGCCCTGCGTACGCGCATCGCCAAAGAGCTGGAAGTCTGGCGCGACGTAACCAGACGAGCGGGAATCCAGCCGGAATGAGCTGGCCCGCCGCCAAAAGCAAAAAAGCCAACCATTGCGGTTGGCTTTTTTCATTCATGGTGCCGGTGAAAGGACTTGAACCCTCGACCTTCTCATTACAAGTGAGCTGCTCTACCAACTGAGCTACACCGGCACGACGTGCACCAAGACAAAGGCACACACCAGCTTGCCTGCCGGCTTCCGCATGCGCCTTCGTGTAAACGTCTTATTTTATAACTTTCAGGCGAGGTCTGCTGGAAGGTTCGGGAGACGAAGGCGGCGGTTCATCGTCGGGCCGATCACGATCGGCGTCAGGCGACCCTGGCACGGCGCTGAGCGACGGACGATGATCCGAAGGTTCGTCACCGCCTTCAGCAAACCCACCTGAAGACTCGCCAGACTCAGCGCCCGATTCAGCGGAAGGCACCACCTCGAACGCCATACCCTGCCCGGTTTCGCGGGCATAGATGGCCATGACCGCTTCCACCGGAATGGAAATATTGCGACTGACCCCACCAAACCGCGCCTGGAACTCGATGAACTCGTTGCCGAGCACGAGTTTGTGCGTGGCCAGAGTACCGATGTTGAGCGTGATCTGCCCGTCGCGAACGTATTCGCGCGGAACGACCGTACGCGAGTCGACGGCCACGGCGATATACGGCGTATAGCCGTTATC
>CALAGD010000094.1 GCA_937891425.1 uncultured Pigmentiphaga sp. | reverse complement strand
CCGCCCCCTCAAATTTCCAAATCAACCGAGCGGACATCTATTGTGACAGAGGGGGCTGGCGGCGGAAGCATATACGCAGGTTGCGAATGGACCAGGGATCAGACAGCCGATAGACACGCATGTCGTGCTCGTCGCCGTCCACCAGAGCCGAGCGCGGAATGATGCCCAGACCGGCGCCCGACGCCACCAGCCGGGCAATGGCCCGATAGCCGCTGACCTGCACGCGGATGTCCAGCTTGCCGCCCAGCGCGGCTGCCTGGTTCATGAGGAAAGTGTGCATCGCGGCTCCCTGCTGCAAGCACAGGAACGGATACGCCAGGCAGCTGGCGAAGGCGACCGCACCTGCATCATTGTCCAGCTGCCAGTCTCGCGGTGCGAGCAGGATGAGTTCATCCTGCCGATACGGTATGAATTGCAACGCAGGGTGCTCGCCGTCGAACGCCACCACACCTACGTCTGCCCGTCCTTCGGCGACTGCGGCGACGATTTCATGGCTCATGCGCTCTTCCAGAGTGATCCTGACTGAGGGATATGCCTTGAAGAACCCGGTGAGGTCGTCCGGAAGGAAGGAACTGATGGCATTGTTATTGGCGAACAGGGTCACGTGCCCCGTCACACCCTGCGCATAGGGCAGCATGTCGGCGTGCATCTGCTCGAGCTGGGCAAGGCACCGCCGCGCGTGCTCGGCAAGCACGCGCCCTGCCGCCGTTGGCACCACGCCGCGGCTTTGCCGCACGAACAGGCTGGTGCCGAAAACCTCTTCAAGATGCTTGATGCGCAGGCTGACCGATGACGGAGCCAGGTGGCAACGTGCTGCACCCCGAGAGATGTTGCCCTCGTCCACCACCGCGAGGAAAATGCGTAAGTCGGTCAGGTCGTAATGCATGGGCGACGGACGCACAATGCGCCAGGCAGCGTGAGACAGCGTGAAGGGCCGGGAAGCAGAACGGCAATGCCCGCAGGGTGCGGGCCAGACGCATCATAGCCAAGCTTGCGGACCTCCGTCCAGCAACGTCCATTTGCCAACGCCAAAACGACCTTTTCCAAAATCTCACTTGTGCGGCGGGCACGGTCGAATCAGAATCTGCCCATCAACTTCACAGCGGTTTCCATGAACACCACATCGACCACTTCCCTCGACGAGTCCACCGTGCGCCACATTCAGAGCTGGCAGGGGCGCTCGGAAACTGTACACGACTACATCGCACCCGCACCGGTGCGCGGCCTGCTGGCAACGCTTGACCGCGACGTGGTGCAGCCGCAGGCAGGCGATCCCCTTCCCCCACTCTGGCACTGGCTGTATTTCCTGCCCCAGGTTCGGCAATCGGAACTGGGCGAAGACGGCCACCCTCGACGCGGCGGCTTTCTTCCGCCGGTGCCCCTGCCCCGGCGCATGTGGGCTGGCGGTCGCTTCGAATGGATGAAGCCGCTGCGCGTGGGCGACCAGGCCACGCGGCGCTCCACCATTACCTCCGTGCAACACAAGCGCGGCCGCTCGGGCGATCTGATGTTCGTGACCGTGCGCCATGAAATCTCGAACCAGGACGGTCTTTGCCTGACGGAAGAGCATGACATCGTGTACCGCGAGGAGCCGCGGCCGGGCGACCCCGTGCCCACACCCACGGTAGCCCCCACCGACGCCACTTGGGAACGCTCGCTCGTTCCCGACGACGTCCTGCTGTTCCGCTACTCGGCCCTCACCTTCAACGGCCATCGCATCCACTACGACCGCCGGTACGTCACCGAGGTGGAAGGCTACCCCGGCCTGGTGGTGCACGGCCCGCTGATTGCCACGCTGCTGCTGGATCTTCTCAACCGTAACGCCCCCGAAAGGCGCATTGCGCGCTTCGAGTTTCGTGCCGTGCGCCCCACCTTCGATGGCAACCCGCTTTATGTACGTGGCAATCCCGGGGCCAACAATGAAGTCAGACTCTGGGCCAACGACCATGAAGGTTACCTCACCATGCAAGCCACCGCATGGTTCGCGGATAATGCCTGAGCCGCTCCGTAAACAATAACCAATACAACCCCATGCGCCGTCAGCTTCTCTGGCGGCGTTTTCTTTTCTCGGGTCTACTTCCAGAAATCCGCACCAAAGCGGCTGCACGTCCGATGCATGCACGGCGCCTTCGCGCGAATGACCAGCCAATTGCAGTAACGCCGAAGCTGCTGCCGATACGTGTTCGGTTGTACTATCCCCTGTGGAGACGACACTCACTGTGTGACCCTACATTGGTGTTTGTTGATGCCCGTCAATACGCGCGGCCTGCAGGGCCTCTAGCATGTAACCGTGCCCCACACACGGGGTAATCCCCCCGCAAAAGCGGTGCGTTCAGAAGTAGAATTTTCTCATTGAGGA
>CALAGD010000093.1 GCA_937891425.1 uncultured Pigmentiphaga sp. | reverse complement strand
AAATTCATGGCTCAGAAGAAAGGGCGCCCCAATTTCAATCGATCCGAGCCTGAGTTTCTGATCTCCTGCATGGACCGGCATCCTGACTGGGCGGTAGTGGTATGCTTGGTCGGCGGTGGTCAGGAGATCAATACCGGAGAGGCTGGGATCAGCGAATGGCTACGGGCCATCGAACAGCACTTTCCCTGGTGGGAGGTTCATATTTCGCCCCATCTCGCCGACAGCGAATACGCCGCCACTGACGCCATCACCTCCCTCCAGAGAACCGCCAATGTCGTGTTCAATGAGGACTTGCACTTGTCGGTGTCCATGCGTTCATTTCGTGCTGAACACGTGTCCGCTTTTGTGAAGTACATGCTGGACCAAGATGTGCAACAGGCGCGCCATGCTCTGCGAGCGATCGAGCAGAGATACCCCATCGTACTAGCACGTGATCTGAACACGGCCAAGCAATGGCTGAAGTCCCAAGCGCGCGGCTCAGAACGATATGGCATTGTGGTATCGTCTCAGGCCGAGCGGCTCAAGCCCCATGCCATTGACGTGAAATCGCCCATGGACCCGGTGCACTGGTTTCTCGATGGGAAGGACGACGTACGCTCGTCTTACTACCTGGAAAGCGTCGCCACGGAATTCCATGTACAGGGGCTTGAACTGGATTGGGCTTGCGTGGTGTGGGACGCTGACTTGCGTATCGGGCCCAATGGCTGGCACTACCATCAGTTTGTCGGCAGCCGATGGCAAAGTATCCGTAAGACCGAAAGGCAAACCTATTTGAAAAACGCCTATCGTGTATTGTTAACCCGCGCACGCCAAGGCATGGTGATCGTCGTCCCAAAAGGCGACCCGGAAGATCCGACGCGCGATCCAGCATTCTACGACCCAATCTTCAACTATCTGCGGCATCTTGGCATTCAATTGATCTAATGAATTCCGATCGGCACATCGCCGTCATCCAGATAGCGCGTCAGTGCCTGCCAGCGCTTGAGGCTGTAATCGACTGCCCTGGCAGTTGCCGACCCTTCGGGCACCTGTTCGCGCCGGGTCAGCAACCACCGCCGGCATGGAGACTGCCAAAAGCGAGAAAGCAAGACAACCGATGAGAATCACACAAGCATTCCGCGAAGCTCCGCCTCCGCGGAATGCTGAATGATTCAGCTTCTCCTACCTTCCAGCAGACTTCTCCATCACCTGCTGCGACTGTACGCCCAGCCCCGTAATGCCCAGCGTGACGACATCGCCGGGTTTCAGATAGCGAGGCGGCTTGCGGCCCAGGCCAACGCCGGAGGGTGTGCCCGTGATGATGAGGTCGCCGGGCTCCAGCGTCATGAACTGGCTGCAGTGGCTGACCAGGTGCGCGCAGCTGAAAATCATGTCGGCGGTGTTCGAGCGCTGCATTTCTTCGCCATTCACCGTCAGCCAGATTTCCAGCGCTTGCGGATCGGGCACTTCATCGCGAGTGACCAGCCATGGGCCGACGGGGCCGAAGGTATCGAAGCCCTTGCCTTTGCCCCACTGCCCTGCCCCCCCGTTGAACTGGTAGTAGCGGTCGGACACGTCGTTTGCCACGCAGTAGCCGGCCACGTATTCCAGGGCCTCGGCCTCGGAGACATTACGTGCCGTGCGGCCGATGACCACCCCGAGCTCTGCTTCCCAATCGAGCTGACATTTGTCGTGCGGAATGACGATGGGATCGTTCGGACCACTTAGACAGCTGGTCCACTTGGGAAACAGCACCGGCTGCTCGGGCACGGGTACACCGCCCTCTTCGGCATGGGCGCGGTAGTTCAGACCAATGGCAATGAACTTGCGCATGCCCGTCCAGGGAACGCCCAGGCGCACCGGCTGATCCACAATGGGCAGCGCATTCAGGTCGAGCGCACGCAACGCGGCCAACGTATCCGCAGTCAGCGTACTGGCGTCGATATCGCGAATCAATGCGCCCAGGGCACGGATGTTGCCGTCGGCGTCCAGCACACCGGGACGCTCCTGGCCGGGAAGACCATAACGAAGTAGTTTCATGTTTACCTGCTGTATCTGACAAATGAACCAGGCCCGCGGGTGAAAACTGCACTACACCCCGGCTGGAAATGAAACTCGCACAGAATCAAATTTGTTGGCAAATTCAGCTTTCAATCGGTTATTCTGAGCTTGTGCTCCTCCGGTTCGCATCGCTACCCATGGGTACCGAACACGAATCTGTGTCCAACGTCGCAGCCAGCGATCGAGCACTGAAGCCGTCACTCTGGCACTCCGCTGGGCCCGCGCTTGGAAACGTTTCACTTTGCGCAACCCCAGTATAATCGAAGTGTTCTCGAACCTGTATGTTGCACGAGTTGAAATGAAGTCAGCGCCTACCATCAAGGAAGTGGCGAAGCTCGCCGGTGTTTCAATTGGCACCGTGTCGCGCGTAATCAATCAGGTGCCGTCGGTGCGGCCCGCGACTCGGCAAGCCGTGCTCGACGCAATGGAGCAGTTGGGATACAAGCCCAACACCAGCGCTCAGGCAGTCAGGCGGGGTGAAACGCGCACGATCGGCATCATTGTTCGAGACATATCGGTTACCACGCTGGCCGAGCTGGTGCAAAGCGCTCAGGAAGTCCTCGAGCCAGCGGGTTATACGGTGGTCATCGCCTGTTCTTACGATGAATACGAACGCGAAGTCGCGCTACTCGACAAATTCGCCAAGCAACGGGTAGACGGGCTGCTCATGACGACCTGCTCTGAAACGGATCCTCAGCTACGGGGCATTCGCCAAAGCCTTGGCATTCCCATCGTCTATTTCGACCGGGTCGTTGATGGTGCAGCAGGTGCCGTACTGGTCGATCACCGCACTTCCACCCGCTCGGCCACCGAATATCTGCTAAGCATCGGCCATCGCAGAATCGCATTGATCACCGGGAAGGAAATGTGGCCTTTTCGTGAACGTATTGCCGGGTACACCGAGGCATTCGAAAAGTACGGTTTACCGGTACAACCCGAACTCATCAAGCAGCGGCCCAGCCTGGGGGCAGGTGGTTACGATCTCACTCTCGATGCTCTCGATCTCGCCCCTCCGCCTACGGCCCTGATCGCCGGCGGCTTCAACCTCCTGCCCGATGTACTGCGGGCAATACGGGCGCGCAAACTGAGAATTCCGCACGATATTTCCGTTATTGCAGAATCCGACTCCGACCTCGCGCAGCTGGTTACTCCGGCCATTACCGCCATTCGCACCCACCCCGTCGAGAGCGGCAAGCTGGCAGCGCAGATATTATTGGCACATATGGCGAACCGGGCCGGCAACGACCTGAATGGTCGAGTTCATCTCGTGTCGAGCGAGCTGATCCTGCGCGAGTCGTGCCAGCCCCTGAAATCCGCGGGAAACAGGAAGCGATAGTGCTCGACCAACGATACCGGTCGCTGCATGTTCGCAACCGACCCGGTACCGTATGGACGAACGGGTTGTTTACTCGCGCTTCAGCGTGTCGGCGAGCGCGCTGTAACGCTTCACCTCATCCTTCAGGAATTGTGCCGTTGCCTCGGGAGTAAACTCCGGCGTCGGCACTACGCTCTTGTCCAGCAGTTTCTGCCGCACATCGGGCCTCTCGAGGGCCTTCTTGATTGCATCGTGCAGTTTTGCGATGACTTCCGGCGGCGTACCTTTCGGCACGAAAGCGCCCTGCCAGGTATATGCCGTTCCGAATTCAGGCAACCCTGCTTCCTTCATGGTAGGAACATCGGGCCACAACGGGTTGTCACGCGTTTCTCCGGTCTGTGCCAGCGGAACCAGCTGTTCCATGCCCTTGATGGCCGGTGTGCCGTCAAAGCCGAAACCCACTTCCCCGCTCATGAGGGCGGTCAATGCCAGGCCCGAGCCGCGATACGGAATGTCCTGCACGTCAACTCCGGCAGCCTTGGCAAAGAGCGCTCCTACCACGTGCTGGGACGAACCCTTGCCAGAATGACTGTAGGTGTATTTGCCCGGATTCTTGCGCACGAGCTCGAGGAACTCCTTCAGGTTCTTCACGGGAACCTGGTTCTTGTTCACCGTCAGTACGAAATTGGATCGCCCCAGCATACCGACGGCGTCAAACGAGTCGATGACATCATAGGGAAGATTGTCGTACAGGACGGGAGCAGTCGCGTGGCCAGCACCACTGACGATCAGTACCGTATAACCATCGGGGGCAGCACGTGCCACCTGTGCAGTACCAATGGTGGCTCCGGCACCGGGCTTGTTCTGCACCACAACCGGAGTCTTCAGCTCTTCCGACATGGCGTCGCCGACGAGACGGGCGACGATGTCGGTCAGCCCACCCGGTGCGAACGGCACGATGAAGTTGATCGGGCGAGACGGATAATCGGTTGCTGCCCCTGCGCTTCCCACAAGTGCAAAGGTCAGCAGCGCGGCCAACTTGAGTCTCATGTGTTTCTCCTGTTAGTTGTTCACTTTTTCTCGTCGGGCGCGGACCCCGTGGTGTTCTCGCCGAAGAGGGAATTGTGTTCCCCCAGCCTGGGGCCAATGTCGGAGAATGAGGGGCGGGCTCCGTCAAACGACAACGGCAAACCCACCGTCTGAAAACCGCCGCGATGGTGTTTCTGAAGTATTTCGAGCGCTTCCACTTGCGGGTGGCGTACCACTTCGTCCACGGTTTGCAGCGGCCCGACCGGTACGCCCACCCTGGTCAGCGAGTCCAGCCATTCCGCGCGCGGCTTCTTGAGGAACTCCGCCTGCAGAATGGGAATCAGCGCTGGTTTGTTGCGCACCCGCTGGGGATTGGTAGAGAACCGCGGGTCTTCCACGAGATGGTTCAGACCCATCACTTCGCAGAGCTTCTTGAACAGCCCGTCATTTCCGGCGGCCACCATCATTTCACCATCCTGTGCCGCGAAGACCTGGTATGGCACGATTTCGGCCAGGCCAGAGCCCTGCCGTTGCGGCACCTCGCCATTGGCCAGGTAACCGGAAATGGCCAGCGTCAGCCAGTTCAGCGCCGTTTCCAGCAGGGAGGTGTTCACGACTGCACCCTTGCCGGTGATGTCGCGTTCACGCAGCGCCGCGAGAATGCCGATCGCAGCCCACATTCCGGAGCCCAGGTCGACCAGCGAGACGGGCACCCGCGAGGGTGGGCTGTCGGGGTGACCGCACAAACTCATTAAACCACTGAACGCCTGCATGAGCGGATCGTAGCCAGGCTGGTAACGCAGCGGTCCCTTCGCGCCGAACGCGGCAATGTTGCAGACCACGAGGCGCGGATTTTCTTTCAGCAGCCGTTCGCCCGTAAGCCCCAGCTTCTCTTCCGCGCCTGGCTTCAGGTTATGGACGAGGACGTCGGCCTGTTCGCGCACCAGTTTCATCAGGTGGGCGAACTGCCGTTCGTCGGACAGGTCGCAGGTGATGCCGTACTTGCCCCGGTTCATCACCTGGAAAGCGGTTGCGGCATCTTCGGTAAACGGGGGCCCCCACCCACGTGCGTGATCGCCCTTGGGAGGCAACTCCACTTTGATCACTTCGGCACCGAGCTCGGCGAAAATCAGCCCCGCATACGGCGCTGCAAGGCTGTGCCCCAGCTCGAGAACACAGATTCCCTTCAGTGGCTTGCTAGACATGCACGCTCCAGATTCTGTCGATGGAATTGCATTGACCTGTTCCTGTCAGCGGCCACGGAATACGGGCTTGCGCTTCTCCATGAAGGCCCGAACGCCTTCCTGGCGGTCTTCGGAAACGACCAGCTTGTTGTAGGCCTCGATCTCGAACATCAAGGCGCTCTTCAGATCCATTTCGGCGCCATAATGAATGGCGTGTTTCGCCTGGCGGGTTGCCAGGGGTGCATTCGAGGCAATGCGTTCGGCCTTTTGCAGCACATGCGACTGCAGGTCGGCGCCAGGAACGACATCGAGAACAACGCCCCATGCCAGCGCCTGTTGCGCGGTAAAGGGCGCCGCCGTGAGTATGATCTCTTTGGCACGCGCTTCCCCCACGCGCCGCGTCAGGTTCTGCGTGCCGCCCGCTCCCGGCATGATGCCAATGGAGGTTTCGGTAAGCGCGAACCTGGCGTGGTCGGCGGCGTACAGCATGTCACAACACAGCGCTAGCTCAAGCCCGCCACCATAGGCAGCGCCATTGACCGCGCCAATGGTGGGAATGGGGCAATCGAGGAACGTGCGGACCATGCGTTCGATGATGCGATGCTGGCGGCTCCAGTCGTTCTCGCTCATGGTCGAGCGTTCCTTCAAGTCGCCGCCGGCGCAGAACGCCCGGTCTCCCGCCCCGGTGAAGATGACACACCGAATGTCGTGATCTTCTTCATCAAGCTGCCGGAAAATGGAGATGAGCTCCAGCGTCATGCGGGTGTTGGCCGCGTTGGCTACTTCCGGACGGTTCAACGTTACCCGCATCACGTGGGGAACAGGTTGCTCGACAAGTAGTGTCTCGTACCGATTATTGAAAATTTCGCTAGTTCCCATGATTCTTCTTTACTGGATGCCAAACTTGGAACGGGATCCCCCAGTAAGCAGCTTGCCAGGCAAGGAATGCTGCAGGTAATCCTGCACCAGCGTGGCGGTGCCTATGGCCCGATCGAGATCGATTCCGGTTGCAATTCCCTGTTCTTCACACAGGAATACAAGATCTTCGGTACAAATATTGCCCGCCGCACCACGGTTACCGGCGAACGGGCAGCCGCCGATTCCGCCCAGCGATGCATCGAAGCGGCGTACGCCTGCCTGCAGCCCTGCCATTGCGTTTGCCACCGCAAGGCCCCGCGTGTCGTGCAGGTGCAGCTTGACCTCAACTTGGGGCCAGTTCTGTTTCACTTGGGAAACCAGCGTACTGATGGAAACGGGATTTGCCCAGCCCATGGTGTCGGCCAGATTGATCTCCGGAATGTCGACACCTTCTTCACGAGCGATGTCCATCACCTGGCGAATCAGGCCAACTACCTCCGACGGTTCGATGCGGCCTTCGAAGTTGCAGCCGAACGCCGACATCACCGTAAGCGACCAGTCGCCCACGCCGTCCTCCCGGTAGCGCACCATCCATTCCCGCGTTTCTTGCAACGCATCCTGGATGGTTCGTTTCGTATTGCGCAGACTGAAGGTCTCGCTGGCGGTAATGGCGAGTTTGGCGTCCAGATCTACCTTCCCGGTTTCCCTGGCCTGCTCGTATCCGCGCATGTTCAGCCAGAGAGCCCGATATTTCACACCCGGCCGTTTCCGGATCTCGCGAAACACGTCCGCCGTGTTCGCCATCTGGGGTACCGCCTTCGGGTTGACGAATGAACCGACCTCAACTTCCTTTATGCCTGAATCCAGGATGCTTTCAAGGATGGCGAGTTTCTGTTCGACGGACAACAGCGTCGCTTCACTCTGCAGACCGTCCCGCATCCCCACTTCCATGATATGGACATCGCTCGGAAGGTTATGCATGCTTTGCTCCGTTCGCTTCAATAGGACCGCGGCAACCCCAGCACGTGCTGAGCAATATACGAAAGCACCATGTTGGTGGACACGGGAGCAATCTGGGCCAGCCGTGCTTCGCGCCAGCGGCGCTCCACGTGGTATTCAGCTGCGTAGCCGAAGCCGCCAAACGTCTGCATGCAGGCCTCTGCGGCGTGCCAGGAAGCCTCGGACGCAATCAACTTGGCCACATTGGCTGCCGTGCCGCAATCCTTGCCATCCTGGAACAGCGCAGCTGCTCGGCGCGCGAGAATGTCTGCGCTCTCCAGCTCTGCATAGCAGCGGGCAATGGGGAACTGAATGCCCTGGTTCTGGCCGATGGGCCGTCCGAAAACAACGCGCTCATTGGCGTAGCGGGTTGCCGTCTCAATGAACCAGTGCGTGTCTCCAACCAGCTCGGTCGCCACGAGGATGCGTTCCGCATTCATGCCCGAGAGGATGTACTTGAAACCCTGGCCTTCTTCGCCAATGCGGTTTTCCACGGGCACGCGCAGGTTCTCGAAGAACACCTCCGTCGTGTTGTGGTTGATCATGGCATCGATGGGCCGGATCTCGACGGTCTTGCCGAGATTTTCCTTGAGATCAACAATGAACACGGAAAGACCGTGGGTACGCTTCTGGACCTGATCCAGCGGCGTTGTGCGGGCGAGCAACAGCATGAGATCCGAATGCAACGCCCGGGATGTCCAGACTTTTTGACCGTTGATCACATACTCGTCGCCCTGACGCACCGCGGTCGTGCGGATGCGGGTGGTGTCCGAGCCGCTGGTGGGTTCGGTCACGCCGAACGCCTGCAGCCTCAACTCGCCGCTGGCAACCCGAGGCAGGATGCGCCGCTTCTGTTCTTCACTGCCGTGACGCAGCACGGTACCCATGACATACATCTGTGCATGGGCCTGGGTAGCGTTCCCACCATTGCGGTTGATTTCTTCAAGGATGACCGCAGCTGCACGCAGAGGCAGCCCGGCGCCGCCGTACTCCTCGGGAATGAGAGCGGCCAGGTAGCCGGCTTCGGTCAGTGCCTTCACGAATTCCGTGGGATAGGCTCGCTCGCGGTCCAGCCTGGCCCAGTATTCGAGAGGGAAGTCCTGGCAGATTCGCTTCACGCCGTCGCGCAGCTCAGGATAATCGCGGCCCAGGGGTACAAGTGTTCCGTTTTCTGATTCGTTCATGTGGTCCTCGTTGAAACGTTTCCATAAAATCGTACTAGAGCTTGGAATCACGCGTCAATCGGGTCCGCTGCCGAATCGTGCACCAATGCCGCTACTCTATGACGATGCCATTTTTAATCCGCCATTCAGCCAGAATGACGCTTTCCAAGGGTTAACCCTTGTAAGAAAACGATTCATTGACACTGCCCAGAGCGCTCCGTATACTCGCCTCGTCACATAGCAACGAGGGAAGCGGGAACGTGTCAGCGGCCCAACAAACAGCAAGCGCGGGTTATACGCGTTCGCTCAGCGAGTACTGCGTCGCCTTGAATGTTGATCGCCTCGACCCTGACGTAGTGCGTGTCACCAGGCAAACCCTTCTTGACACATTGGGCGTCATGTTCGCCGCCGCTTCAGAGGATGCTACCTGCGCGGTTGTGGCGGAAAGGGAGGAGGAAGGAGGGACACCCCAGGCCTGGGTAGTGGGCCGAGGCAGGCTCCTGCCCGCCACCAGTGCGGCTCTGGTCAATGGCACCGCTGGCCATGCGCTCGATTACGACGACGTCAGCATAGAGATGCATGGCCATCCTTCAACGGTACTTTGGCCTGCCATTTTGGCCGCTGCAGACGCGTTGGGCTCGGTTCGTTTCGGCGGGCTCATTGAAGCCTATGTGGCGGGCTATGTTGCCGCTGCCGATCTGGGCAACGTGATGGGCGACCAGCTGTACCATCAAGGGTTTCACCCAACTGCGGTGATCGGCGCCATTGGGGCCGCGGCTGCCGTTGCCAAACTGTATGGCATGAACGGTACCGACACTGCCCATGCACTTAGTCTGGCGGCTACTCAGGCAGCGGGCCTGAAATCGATGTTCGGTTCCACAACCAAGCCCGTTCATGCCGGGCTGGCGGCGGCTGCCGGGCTGCGAGCGGTTCGCCTGATTCATCATGGGCTGCGGGCGCGCGAAGACGGCCTGGAATGCAAGTTCGGCTTCGCATCGGCCTATGGCACCAGCCTGCCCGGTCAGATCTCCCTCGACGAGTCCGTGATAGTTCGCAATCTTTTCAAGTATCACGCATCGTGCTACTTCACGCATGCGCCGCTTGAGCTGATCCGCGAATTCATTGCTCACCATTCACCGACGCCAGACGACATCACCGCAATAGAAGTCCAGGTCCATTCTTTCGCTGTCGAGGCGTGCCGCATCAAGCACCCCACGAGTGCTCTGGAAGCCAAGTTCTCCATACCTCATTGCATTGCGCTCGCCCTGCTCGGGTACGATACCGGCGCCATCGACACCTTCGGCGAGCGGCTCAACGACGAACACGCCATGCGCCTGCGACAGCTGGTTACCCTTGACCAGGCCACCGGCTCGGAGCCAACGCAAGCGTTCATGCGGGTCACCATGCGCAACGGGCTTACCTTCGAGTCTCGCTTCGACAGCGGAGTTCCGCTTGCGGATCTCGACCGCCAACAGGCAAAGATTGATGCAAAGTTTCTCGCCCTGATGACGCCCGTGGCGGGGGCGGAGAATGCGCTCACGATTCACAAGAGTCTGATGAACTTGTCGGCGGATGCCCCTTGGTCGTCACAGCTCTTGCATGTTTGACAGGTTTCATGATTGAGGAGACACATATGAAAACCAACGCCCGGCGATACTTTCTGGGGGCCCTCGCTGCCTGTGCGATGGCGCCCCTGGCCATACCCACCACATTCGCGGCGGAACAGAAGCCGGCCAAGATCATTGTGGGCTTCTCGCCCGGCGGCGGGTTTGACGCCGTGGCACGCGTCATTGCCGATGCACTGTCGAAAGAGCTCAACCGCACGATCGTGGTCGAGAACCGCCCGGGTGCCGGCAGCCGTGTTGCCGTCGACCATCTGCGGCAAGGCGCTCCGGACGGTAGCGTGATGATGTTGGGACCGGATGCATTGCAAGCCATGTACCCCTTCATCTACAAGTCGCTGAACTACGATCCTCAGCGTGACCTGGTACCGGTCAGCACAATTGCCGAATTCAGCTTCAGCCTCATGTCGGGAGCGAACCCCAAGGTCAACAACTTTGAGGAATTCGTGAAGTGGGCCAAGGCAAATCCCGATAGCGCCAGCTACGGTGTATCGGCCATGGGATCACCGCTTCACTTCTTCGGACTGATGCTGGGCAAGGCCATTGACGTTCCCGTTCAGATCGTACCGTTCCAGGGAGCTGCACCGGTCGTCACCGCGCTGATGGGGGGGCACATCAGCTCTGGCATGAGTTCCACGTCCAGCGTCGTACCCCTGCATCAGGCAGGAAACGTCAAGATTCTTGCGGTAACTTCACCCGAACGCGACCCGCAACTTCCGGATGTTCCAACCTTTAAGGAACTGGGGTATCCGAACATCACGGCGATGAGTTTTCATGCGCTGTACGCGCCTCCGGGGACCCCTGACAACATCGTCAGGGAATGGGCTGACGCGCTGAGCAAAGTAGTGAAGACCGACGCCGTGCGCGAGCGCTTTGCCTCGCTTGGGCTGATTCCGGTTGGCGGCACGCCTGAAGAACTGAAGGCACGCGTTCAGGAGTCCATCGGTTTCTGGAAGCCGGTCATCGAAGAGTCGGGGTACGTGGCCGATTAGGTTCACCCGGGTCCCTTCTCCCGTCTGCTCCATACGATGATGCCAGCGACATGACCGCCGGCATCATCTGCAATTGTCATATCAATTGACGTATCAACCCAGCTCGAACGTAGTGATGCCGTAGGTACGGTTCAGGTCGGGCAATGCGGGGGCGCCCTTGTACATGCGGGCAGTTTCGAACATGGGCGTCATGCCCAATCCTTGCGCCAGAGCCAGTGCTGCCCGGTTCGTCTCGGGCACGTCCAGGAACACCGGGCTACCTTCAGGAAGCTCTCGCATCAAGGCCATCAGGAGCGCCCGGGCGTGCTCCGGTCGATCGGCAAAGAGCGGCCCGATCTTGTAGCCCACCTGGCAGGGACGGATTACTCCGTAGCCCGTCAGGGTACCGTCCTGCACCAACCCCAGTGCCGGTGCATCGGGCTGGTGTAACCAGGCTCGCATGAAGGCATCGCGCCCGGCCGGGAAAAATGCCCGATCGTACCGGGTGACCGTGTCGAACGTAAGCTGTGACAACCTGACGATACCCGCGCACGACATACCTTCGCCTGTGCTGGCCACCCCCTGGAAGCGGATATTCCGATGTGCCAGCTCGAAGCCCGATTTGCGGTAGTTTTCTTGTTGCGCTACCACACCGTCCAGCCCAATGGCTCGCGCACCCAGGCGGGCCAGGCCGGCGTTCCAGATCTGCAGGCCATAACCACACCCGCGATGCTCCGGGCGGACGATGTACAGGCCAAGAAAGCTGTAATCGCTACCGTAGCGAACCACGGATATCGATGCGACCGGTTGTCCGTCGAGCAGGCCCACCAGGTACCCGTCGGGGTCGGCCGCATGAAACGACTGCGCGTCGTGCAGCCCCGGATTCCAGCCCTCTTCTGCCGCCCATCCGATGACGATCTCGAGCTCGTGTTTTTGCATGGGGCGGATATGGTAATTGTGCGCGTTCATGGCCATGCTCATGGTGCTCAATACTGCATGGTATGTCCATGCAGGCCTGGACACAACATCGGGCTGAGGAGTGCGCGGAATGACCCCCGAGACCGAGGCCAGTCACCAAGGGCGACTTGCCCTGCTCGCCACCGAGGAAAACCAGGAAGCCCGGCTTGGAATCCGCTGGCCAGTGCCCGGTCTGCAAGCCACGATGAAGAGACCTCCCATGGCAGCTCGGGGCCCGCGCCACGCCGTCTGCACGAACTACTCTTTCGACACCGACAGATACCGGTCGAGCTGTTCCGGGTGTTGCATGAGGTTGGCGCTGGTGTCGGTGAGCACGACGCGGCCACGCTCCAGTACGGCCGCGGTGTCGGTCATGCCGAGCACCTTGAAGGCTTTCTGCTCGACGATGATCGACGAAGTTCCGTGTTCGATCACTATGCGACGCAGCGCCTCGAGCAGTTCTTCTACGATGATGGGCGCCAGCCCTTCCAGGGGCTCGTCGAGCAGCAGCAACGACGGGTTCAATACCAGCGCCCGGCCCACGGCCAGCATCTGCTGCTCGCCCCCCGATAGCTGGTCACCCAGATTGCGCCGTCGTTCGGCAAGCCTCGGAAACTGCTCGAATACCCGCTGGGGCGTCCAATGCCCGGGCCGCGCCACAGCGGTGAGGTTTTCTTCTACCGTAAGCGACCTGAAGATATTACGTTCCTGCGGTACCCAGCCTATGCCAGCAGCCGCGCGCAGATGTGGCGGCATGGGAGTGATGTCGCGCCCGTTCAGGAAAATGCGCCCGGCACGCCGCCGCGTGACACCCACCAGGGAGTTGAGCAAGGTCGTTTTTCCCATGCCGTTACGGCCCAGCAGGGCCAGCGACTGCCCTACCTTCAACTCGAACGACACGTTGTCGATGACGATGGCCTCGCCGTAGCCGGCCGAAAGCCCTTCTACGCGCAACAACTCAGTCATGCTGCTGCCCCAAGTAAACCTGGCGAACTCTTTCGTCCCGGGCGATGTCGACTGGCGCACCCTCGGCAAACAGTGCCCCGTTCACCAGGACCGACATGCTGGTGGCAAAGCGGAAGACCAGATCCATGTCGTGCTCGATCAGCAGTACCGTGACATCGGCAGGCAAGGCGGCAATGGTTTCCAGAATTTCCTTCGACTCACCCGCCGGCACACCTGCCACCGGCTCGTCAAGCAACAGCACCCTGGGCTTGCCGGCCAGCGCCACGGCAATTTCCAGCAGCCGGCGCTTGCCGTAAGGCAGCAGCGAGGTTTTCGTGTGCAGCACATCGCCCAGGTGCATGCGTTGCAGCAAGTCTGCGGCCTCATCCCGGCGCTCGGGTGTGGAGCCGAGGGCACGCCACCAGCGGGCCCCGTCGCCATCGCGCTGGCTCATCACCAGCATGACGGTCTCCATGGGCGTGAGGCTGGCAAACAGCTGGTTGATCTGAAATGTGCGCATCAGCCCCTTGCGCGCGCGTTTGTGCGCTGGCAGATGAGTGATGTCCTCGCCCTCGAGGAACACCTGTCCCGACGAGGGCGCAAGCACCCCGGTGAGCAGGTTTACCAGGGTGGTCTTGCCGGCACCGTTTGGTCCGATCAGTGCATGACGGGCACCGGGCTGCACCATCAGGTTGACGTTGCTGGTGGCCGTGAGCCCGCCAAAACGCTTGACCAGAGCACGTGTTTCCAGGGCTGGCGTGGTCATGCCTGCCCTCCTTTACCCTGACCGGGCCGCATCCGCGCGAGGAGATCCCGTACCGTATCGTAGATGCGGTCACGGCCGATCAGCATGATGGCCACCAGGGCAAAACCCATCCAGAACTGCCAGTAGTGCGGCGTCAGCGACGAAAGGAAGTCATGCATGATCTTGAACACGATGGCTCCCAGGATGCCGCCGTAGAGATAGCCGGTTCCGCCCAGAACCAGGGCGAGCAGCACGTCGGCCGAGCGGTGGAACGACAGCACGTCCAGCGAGGCGAAGCCGGTAGTCTGGACCAATAGCGCGCCGGCCGCCCCCGCATAGGCGGCTGCCAGGGTGTACACGGCTGCCAGCCGCGCGTTGACTGCGATGCCGATGGACTGCGCCCGCAACCGGTTATCGCGTATGGCCTCGAGCCCCACGCCGAATGGCGAATGCACGATGCGGCGGGCGAGCATGAACAGCAGGAAGAACACCACAAACGTGTACCAGCTTCCTGTGACGCCCTCCAGGTCGAACTCGAAGCGCCCGAAAAGCGGGTCGATGAAGATGCCTGGCAGGCCATCGGCGCCCCCGGTAAGCCCGCTGAAGCGGTTGGCCAGCTCATAAAGTATGGATGCCACCGCCAGGGTAACCATGAGACGCGTCAGGTCGGAGCCGCGCAGTACGATGAAGCTGGTCAAGGCTCCCAGCAGTGCAGCACCCGCAGTGGCAACGACCAGGCCCGTCAGTGGCTCGGGTGACACGTGAATGGCATACAGCCCGGCGGCATACGCCCCAAAACCGAAGAATGCCGCGTGCCCGAGAGAAACGATTCCGCCATAGCCCAGAATGAGGTCGAGTGAGATGGCGAACAGCGCGAGGATAAGGATTTCGGTCCAGAGCGCGGCATATTGCGGCACCAGCGCCAACACGGCCACGATGACCACCCACACGACGATTTCGGCAGGTTTCAGCCTTGCCCGGGTGACATATTCCGCCTTCATCGCGCTCCGCCCCTGGAAAACAGACCGTGGGGCCGCCACAGCAATACGATGATCATTACGACGTAGATGATGAACGCACCGATTTCAGGGATGTAATACTTGCCGGCCACGTCGGCGATGCCAAGCAGCAGGGCGGCCAGCAGTGGCCCCGAGATGGTGGACGTACCACCGACCGCGACGACTACCAGGAAATAGATCATGAACTTCAGGGGAAAACCAGGATCGAGCCCCAGCAGTTCGGCGCCCAAGGCACCCGCGAGACCCGCGAGGCCAGACCCGAAGGCAAAAGTTGCCAGAAAGATGCGATTGACATTGATACCAAGCCCGCTGGCCACAGGACGGTCGTCGACCGACGCGCGCAACTGGCTGCCGAACCGGGTGCGGCTGAGGATGAGCTGCAGGCCCACCGCCAGTATTCCGCACACCACGATGATGAACAGGCGATAGACACCGATGCCCACACCTGCCACCTCGATGCGTCCGTTGAGCCAGGCCGGCAACCGCACGAACTGCTGCGATGCACCGAACATGTAGTTGACCGCCGCCATGGCCATGAAAACCAGGCCGATCGAGAACAGGACCTGGTCGAGATGGGGACGGCGATACATGGGACGATACAGGGTGGGCTCGAGGATGGCTCCCAGCAGGGCCGCGAACAGGAAGGCCATCGGCAGGGTAGCCAGGAACGGCACGCCCATGCGGCTGCTGAGCACCGCCGTGAGGTATCCGCCCGCCATGGCAAAGGCGCCGTGCGCCAGATTGACGAAGTTCATGAGGCCCAGCGTGACCGCCAGGCCCGCGGCGAGAACAAACAGCAGCATGCCATAGGCGATGCCGTCGAACAGTATCGTCACCATATGCAGCGAGATTCAACAACGCGATTTCCGGCAGGCCGG
>CALAGD010000092.1 GCA_937891425.1 uncultured Pigmentiphaga sp. | reverse complement strand
GCTGCGCTCAAGCAGGGCAACGCCATAGTCGTCCTCAAGCCTGGCAATGCTTTTTGTCAACCCGCCCTGCGACACCTTCAGCGTGCGTGCCGCCGCGCGGAATCCACCAAACTCGACGATGGCCAGAAAATCCTTCAACTGTTGGAGGGTCATGTTCAACGCGCCGATTCCCTGGGGTAATCATGATGCGGAGCCCGCGGGTTGACGGCACTGCCCCACCCGCCGAACATACCGGCAACTGCCGGGCCTGCCATATGCGCTCCTGCTGCGCCCGCTGTCGTGATGCTTCCCTGAACAACGATTTTCTATTGTTTTAATCGTCAATGAGTCATCCGGAACTGCTCGATTTCCCTCACCACATCCAGCGCCTGCGACCCTATGCACCCGGCACCCCCCTTGCCGACGTGGCCGGCGCCATCGGCAAGCAGGAACACGAACTTGCCCAGCTGGCATCGAACGAGAATCCACTGGGGCCCAGCCCGCGTGCCTTGCAGGCCCTGCGCGACACGCCCATCAATCTGGCCCTTTATCCCGACAACGACTGCCACGCTCTGCTCAGTGCGCTCAGTTCCGCCCTGAATGTTCCGCGCGACTGGATCATTCCCGGTGCCGGCTCGGAAAATGTCCTGTCCATCGCCGCCGCAACCCTGCTCGACCCTCAACGCACGGCCGTGTTTGCCCAATACTCGTTCCAGGCATTTGCAGCCGCGGTGCATCGCGTGGGCGGGCAGTGTGTGGTGGTGCCCTCGCCCGACTTCCACGTCAACCCGCAGGCGCTGGTGGCGGCCATTACTCCTGCCACGCGCATCGTTTACGTGGCCAACCCGGGCAACCCCACGGGCACCTGCCTGACGCCCGGTCAGGTGCTCGCTCTGGTCGAAGCGGTCCCCAGATCGGTATTGATCATACTGGATGAAGCCTACCGCGAATACCTGACGCCGGAGGAGGCAGGCGACTCGCTCGCCTGGGTGCGGCGCTACCCCAATCTGCTGGTCACGCGCACGTTTTCCAAAGCATACGGTCTGGCCGGCCTGCGCGTAGGGTATGGCGTGGCCCAGCCCCACATCACCGAGATGCTGCAACGGGTGCGCCCCATGTACGGCATCACGCAGCTTGCCCAGGTTGCAGCCGTCGCCGCCCTGCACGACCACGACTTCCTGCGCGAAACGGTACGCGTGAACGCGGAAGGCCTGGCCCAGCTGGCAGCGGGCTTCGACACCCTGGGCTTGCGGTATGTACCATCCAGGGCCAACTTCATGCTGGTGGAGGTAGGCAACGGCGCCGATGTGGCAAAACGGCTGGAAACGTACGGCCTGCTCGTGCGCCCGGTGAATTCGTATGGGCTGCCGGGCTGGTTGCGCATTTCAGTGGGGTTGCCCGAAACGAACCAACAGCTGCTTGCCGCGCTGAAGAAGGAGCTGGCTCGCTAGCGGATGCTCCGCCCGAGTGCTGCGCCCGGAGCGGGATCCTGGCACCAGCCGTGCGGGCGTCAACAGAGCCCTGGTGCCCTTGTTGACGCGCCTCCGCAGCCGCCGGCAGCCTGCTGCGACACCGTCATGCCGGACCGCCACTCATTCCGGCTTGAAGCCCGACTCCCGCACGATCTCGCCCCAGACCTCGAGCTCCTTGCCCTGCAGGCTGGCAAACTCTTCGCTCGACACATAGGCGGGCTCCAGAACCAGCTTCTGCAGGCGTTCTACCAGGGCGGGATCCTGCAGCGCCTTGCGCACGGCCGCATCCAGCTGCTTCACGGCTTCCTGCGGCATGCCGGCGGGACCATACAGGCCGAACCAGCCGCTGACATCCAGCCCCTCGATGCCGCCCTCACGCAGCGTGGGAATATCCGGCGCCAGCGAAGAACGTTCCGGGCTGAAAATCCCCAGGATGCGGATCTTGCCCGCGCGGCTGTGTTCGATGTGATCGCTCAGCGTGTCGATGCCGGCCAGCACGTGCCCGCCAATGAGCGCCGTCAACATGGGCGCGCCCCCGTTGAAGGCAATGTGCTCCCATTTCACGTCGGCCGCCCTGGAGTACAGGAGACCCGAAAAGTGGGTCATGCCGCCGGCCCCGGACGACCCGAAGTTGGCCTTTCCGGGGTTGGCCCTGATGGCCGCGTTCAGTTCCCCGGGCGTCTTGATGTCGGAAGCGCTGCTGACCGACAGCGCGAACGGATAGCTGACCAGCCGCGAGATGGGCACAAAGTCGGTACGGATGTCGTAGGGCAGTCGATCGGCATACACCAGCGACTGCACCGTGGTCAGGGCATTCGGCGCGATCATGATGACGCTGCCATCCGAAGGCCCTGTCTTCAGCGACCCGGCAGCCACGCGCCCGCCCGCGCCCGGCCGGTTTTCTACGACGATGTTCACGCCCAGCTCTTGCGCGAGCGGCTGGGCCAGAAGGCGCGCCACGGTATCCACACTTCCGCCCGGCGGGTACGGCACCACCAGCCTCACGGTGGAAGGCAATGCACGCTCCAGCGCCACGGCGGCGGCCATGCAACCCAGTGCAACGGTCGCGACCAGGCATGAACGCATGAATCGCATCAACATGTTGTGTCTCCCCTGTACGTTCTGTTCGATCGGACGACTGCATGCTCCTGCCGGCTGGTTCCAGCAGTTTCCGCCGCAGTGCAGTCGATTATCTTCATGAGAAGCGCACGATCCGGTCAACGCGTCAACGGTGTTCACGATTGCCAAAAGAAATCGAGCGTTCACCCATCGGACGCCTGCCGATACCGCACTGCGGGAAGGAGTTGGAACACCAGGTTGCTGGCGATATCCCGTCTAGAGCTGCTGGGGCATCAGGTAGCTGGTGTTGAGCCGGTTCACGTCGGTACAGCCCAGCAGTGCAAGGCTGCAGGCGATCTCGTCGCGCATGATCTGGATGGCATGTTCCACACCCGCACGCCCGCCCACGCTGGCCGCAAACAGCATGGGGCGGCCAAGAAATACCATGCGAGCACCGAGTGCGATCGCCTTGAGCGCATCGGTGCCGCGCCGGATCCCGCCATCCAGGCACACGGGCAGGTCGCCCACCGCGTCTACTACCCTGGGCAGTACCTCCAGCGGCGCCACGGCACCATCCAGCTGCCGCCCCCCGTGGTTGGACAGTATCACCCCATCCGCACCCACCTGCCTGGCCAACAGGCAGTCGTCCACGCTGAGCACCCCTTTCAGCACCAGCGGGCCCGACCACAGCCGGCGAATCAGCTTCACGTGTTCCCAGCTGAACTTCGCACGCCCTGTACGGCTGAGCCTGGACGGGGTGGTAATGATGGGCTTGCCAACCTTGTCATCCGTGAAGTTGGGCGTCCGTGGAATACCGTCGCGCAGCACCGTCTTGAAGAACGTGCCTACCAGCCAGCGCGGATGCATCAGCCCGTCAAGCATGAGCGAAGGGCGCGGAATGACCGGTATCGAGAATCCTGCCCGACGGTCCGCATCGCGGTTCGATGACACCGGCACGTCGACGGTGATGACCATCACCGGTACCTTCGCCGCCTGCAACCGCTGCACCAGGCGGGTAATGATCTGCTCGTCGGCAGGAATGTACCCCTGATACCAGCTGCGCGGCGAACGCTCGAGCACTTCCTCCACCGGCACCGTCGACGCGGCACTCAGTACATGCGCCACGCCCTGCCGATGTGCTGCCTCAGCCAGGTCCAGGTCGGCCTTGTAGGTGAACAATGCGCACGCCCCCATGGGCGCAATGCCAAAGGGTGAGTTGTAATTGATGCCAAACAGGGAGGTTTCCTGCGACACGTTCGACACGTCGATCAGGGTGCGCGGCACGAAGGCCCACTTTTCGAACGATTTCGCGTTGGCCACCTTGCTGGCCCCTCGTTCGGCGCCGTTGCTGGCAAAGCCGTACAGGCACCGCGGCAGGCGCCGGCGTGCCTTCTCCTCAAAGTCATCCAGCGTCAGAATCATGAAACGACCACAGCGAGACTTGAATGAAACCCATCGGTGCCCGACCCTGCGGCACCACGATCATGCACGGCGCGCAGCATACTCACGCAAGGCTTCCGGCCGCAGCTCGAAGCCCAGACCCGGGTGCTCCGGCATGCGCAGTATTCCGTTCTTCGGCTGCGGAAAACCGGTGTACAGCTCGTGCATCATGGCCACCGCCGGCAGGTGCCACTCGACCATGGTGCCATTGTGCACCCCTGCCTGCAGATGCATGTTGTGCAGCGGGTAGGCCCCCCCGTTTGTAACCGACAGGTTGAAGGCCGAAGCCAGCGCCGCGATGCGCGCGCACTGCGTGTAGCCGCCGCTGATGCACACATTGGGCTGCACGTAGTCGACACACTTCTCGATCATCCAGTCACGGAAACGATAAGCCAGGCCCTCGTTCTGCCCACAGGCCAAGCGCATGCCGGTGCGCGCACGCAGGTCGGCCATGGCGCGCACGTCGTTCTGCGTAACCGGCTCTTCAAAGAAACTGATGCGGCAGTCTTTCACGGCGTCGATGAGCAGGCTGGCGTGATAGGCGTCCAGGCTGCAGTTGGCGTCGATATACAGCGATACCTCGGGGCCAATGGCCTCGCGCACCGCCCGCACCCGCCGCTCGTCTTCCTGGACGACTGACAACACGCTGCGCCCGGTTTCGCGCCGCTGCAACGCACGGTGCCCCACGACCATCTTCAGGTGCGACAGCCCCTCGGCGCGCAGCGCCCGGGCCGCGCTGCGCAGCCCGTCGATATCCAGGAAATCGAACCCGAACGTGGCATAGACGGCCACCTCCTGCCGAGCGGCGCCCAGCAGACGCCATATCGGCTGCTGCAGGAACTTGCCCTTGATGTCCCAAAGTGCAATGTCTACGGCGGCGATGGCGTGGTGCGCATGGCCAGTCTGCCCGCGCGACGACAGCATCCAGTACATCTGCTCCCAGCGGGCTTCATGGGCGAGCGGATCGGTACCCTTCAGCGCCGGCGCCAGCACCTCGTTCACGATGGCCTCGATCACCTTTTCCTGGGTGATGGCGGTCAGCCCGTGGCCGACGATGCCCTGATCGGTTTCCACCTGTACAACGCACGCGCCCATGGTTTCATGATGGCGCCCCGCCCCCGGAACATCAATGGACAGCGGAAACGTCAGCGCGGTGGCTTTTATGTTGGCAATTTTCATTATGTGTTGACGCTAGACATGCACACTCTGGAACAGCCGGCCACCCTGGGCGCTGGAAGGATCCCACCCGCCCGTGCGCACCACATCCCAGAACGCTGCGGGGGAACTGGCCGTGACCGGAAGGTCGTACCTGTCTTCCAGAATGCGTATGGCATCCAGCGTCAGCAGTCCTCCGCATGAAATGAAAACGCCCTCGGCCGACGGGTCGCGCTCGATCACCGTCGAGGCCAGGTCCACCAGCGTTTCGGTGGTAACCTCACCGGCCTTCGTTACGCCGTCAATCGACAGCCCCTGGATGGCCGTCACCGTGAAGCCGTGATGAACCAGAAAAGCCTGCAGGCGCTGGTTCAGGTCGTCGATGTACGACGTGGCCACTGCCACCCGCCGCACGCCCATGGCGCGCAGCGCGTTCACCATGCCATGGCTCATGGTGGTGCAGGGCACCCCTGTCACGTCTTCCATGGTCTGGCGCAGGTTCTCGGCTACCGCGGGCCCACGGTAGAAGGTCAGCGAGGTACCCATGACCGAGATGGCCTCGGCACCGGCCGCGCGCACCTCTTCCGCCAGTTCCACGATGCGGTCGACCACTGGCTCGAAGCCGGCCGGAGAAATGGCATGAATGCCCACGCCACGTGCGATGAAGTTGTAGCGATCGCCATACAGGCTGGCGGCGTCGGTGGGAACCTTGCCGTGCGCGGGCGGCACGATGAGTCCGATGGTGGGTTTGGTCATCATTGTTCGATCCTGATGCCACGCGATTCAACCAGCCTGGCCCATTGCTCGGATTCCGCGGCAAGATCTTTCGCGAGCTGGGCAGGGGGTACGTAGGCGGGCAGCACGCCGTTGCGCGCGGCCGCTTCCTTCACTTCGGGCGTGGCCAGCACCTTTTCCACGGCCTGGGCAATACGCTGCACGATGGCATCCGGCGTCGCCAGCGGCGCAAACAGTATCTGCTGCGGCCCCACACTGAAGCCTGGAATGACATCAGCCACGGGCGCTGCCATCGACACACGCCCCTCACGCGGCGCGGTCAGCAGCGCCACGGCCTTCAGCTTGCCGCCCTGCGCCAGTTCGCGCCCGGCTGCATAACTGACCACCCCTAGCGGCACCTGGTTGCTGACGATGTCTGGAATGAGCTGCGCAGCGCCCCGATACGGTACGTGCAGTATCGACAGGCCTGCCCGCTCTTTCAGCATTTCAAAGCCCATGTGATGGATGGACCCGATGCCTGAGGTGGCGTAGCTGAACTTGTCGGGGTTCGCCTTGATCAGGTCGATCAGTTCCTTCGGGTTCGACGCCGGGAAGTTGTTGTTCGCCACCACCAGCAGCTGCGACTCAAACACGCCGGCCACCGGTTTCAGCTCCTTCAGCGGCTGCATGACTGCCTTCTGCTGGATGTGCGGCGCAATCAGCAGCGACGTGTCGCCCATCAGCAGCGTATAGCCATCGGGTGCCGCCTTCGCCACCGCGTCGGCTGCCAGCATGCCGGCGGCACCTGCCCGGTTCTCGACGATGACCGACTGGCCGACTTCCTTGGAAAGACTCTCCGCCAGGATGCGCGCCATAGTGTCGATGCCCCCACCGGGCGCGTAACCCACCATGATGCGAATGGTGCGATCGGGGTAATTGCTGCTGGACTGCGCATGCGCCAACGGCGCCATGCACGCTACCGCCAGGGCCGCCGTGGCCCAACGCGTCAACCGTGCTGACATGGGTGTCTCCTCTACCTGGTTGATGTTGTCGTAATGGTTGTGCTGGGACCGCGACGCCTGACGCTGCCTTACCGGCCCTCGCGCAAATTCACGGCGGCGAGGTTGACTGCACCGACGGCAACCCGCCTCGTGCATTTCTTATCATGTTAATTTCAACCCGCGCAATCAAAATCGTACTTCGGTCCGCCTGGTGGGACAGACCGAAGCGCGATACACCGATACACCTTGTGGTCAGCTGCCCGCCGTGGGCATCACGAAATGCGACCCGCCCTGCTGCGACTCGGGCCAGCGCTGCATGATGCTCTTCTGCTTCGTATAGAAGCGCACTCCCTCTTCACCGTATACGTGCATGTCGCCGAACAGCGACTGGCGCCAGCCCCCAAAGCCGTGCCAGGCCATGGGCACCGGAATGGGTACGTTGATGCCCACCATGCCCACATCAACGGCCCGTCCGAACTCGCGTGCAATATGGCCATCGCGGGTAAAGCAGCTGACCCCATTTCCGTACTGGTGTGAATTGATGAGATCAAGCGCCTCCTTGAAACTGGCCACGCGCACGCAGCTCAGCACCGGTCCGAAAATTTCGTCGCGGTAGACGCTCATGTCGGGCTTCACGTGGTCGAACAGCGTAGCCCCCAGCCAGAAACCTTCAGCGCAGTGTTCGCCCGCCGAGCGCGGAGAGAACTTGCGGCCATCCACGTGCAGCACCGCCCCTTCCTGCACGCCACGCTCGATGGCAGCCGCGATGCGGTCGCGCGCCGCTCGGGAAACGATGGGCCCCATCTCCGCGGTGTCATCCATGCCGTCGCGCACGCGCAGGGTTTGCGCCCGCTCGATGAGCCGCGGCATGATGCGATCACCCACACCGCCCACCAGCACGCCCACCGAGATGGCCATGCAGCGTTCCCCGGCGGAACCATAGGCCGCGCCAATCAGTGCATCCACAGCCTGGTCCAGATCGGCGTCGGGCATGATGACCATGTGGTTCTTCGCGCCGCCCAGGGCCTGCACGCGTTTGCCGTTGCGCGCACCCTGCTCGTAAATGGAACGGGCCACCGGCGTGGAACCCACGAACGACACGGCACGAATGTCGGGATGATGCAGGATTGCTTCCGCGGCTTCCTGCCCGCCCTGCACCACGTTGAACACCCCATCAGGCAGCCCCGCCTCTTTCAGCAGCTGCGCCAGGTAAAGCGAAGGGCTGGGGTCGGTGGGGCTGGGCTTCAGCACGAAGGTGTTACCCGTGGCCAGCGCCACCGGGAACATCCACATCGGCACCATCAGCGGGAAGTTGAACGGCGTAATGCCCGCCACTACGCCCAGCGGCTGCCGGAACGTCCAGTTGTCAATACCCGTGGACACCTGGTCGGTGTAGTCGCCCTTCAGCAGCTGCGGCACGCCGCAGGCGAACTCGAGCACTTCCACGCCACGTGCCACCTCGCCCTGCGCGTCGGAAAAGATCTTGCCGTGCTCGGCAGTAATCAGTGCTGCCAGCTCATCGCGATGCGCGTTCATCAGCTCCAGGAAACGGAACAGCACCCGCGCCCGCCGGATGGGCGGGGTATTGGCCCACGCCGGAAACGCGGCCTGCGCACTGCGCACGGCTGCATCCACCTCCCTGGAGCCCCCCAGCAGCACCCTGCGCGTCACCTGCCCCGTGGCGGGGTTGAACACCTCGGCCGTTTGCGTGCTGAAACCGGCAAAACGTGCACCCTGTACCCAATGTTCGATGCGTTCGCTTACGTATGATGTGTTGGACATGATGGATTGCACCCCGGAAATTTTTCGTGCTGCCAGTGTAGTACTACGGTATCGAAGTTAGAATCGCAGTTTGCCGACCACATTGTTTGGAAAGTCGAACAATGCGAGACACCCCGGGCCAGCCGCAGCTGGCCGCCTTTTCCAACCTGTACCTGCTGAAGGTACTGGCGGAAACCCGCAGCTTCACCAAAACCGCCCAACGCCTGCGCCTCTCGAAAGCCACCGTAAGCACCCGCATTGGCGAACTGGAACGTGACCTGGGAGTGCCCCTGGTACACCGCACCACGCGCTCTGTCGCGCTTACCGACGCCGGCGCCCACCTGGTGGCCGCCATCAGCGCCGGGTTTGCCCAGATAGAAACCGGCATTGCCGACATACAGGGGCTGATTGAAGAACCCCGCGGCCTGATTCGTCTGACCAGCCCGGTAGCGTTCGGACGCCAGAAGCTTGCACCCATTTTGCCGCGCTTCTTGCAACGCTACCCCAAGGTGCGGCTTGAACTCGACCTGAACGATCGACTGGTGAACTTGCCACGCGATGGCTTCGACCTGGCCGTGCGGCACGTAACAGCGCCCCCGGAGAATTATGTGGCCTGGCCCATTTGCCCCGTCAAACCCCTGTTGGTGGCCAGCGAAGAGTACCTGAAGCGCCACGGTACCCCACAACATCCGCTCGACCTGCAGCAGCACGCATGCCTGACCTACCTGCGCGAATCGAATACCGTGCGCTGGGAGTTCGAACGCAAGGGGCGACGCAAAAGCCCCGAACGTGCAAGCGTTACCGTAGCGGGACCCTTGTGCGTGAACAACAGCGAAATACTGCGCGAAGCCGCACTGGCCCACCTGGGCATCGCGCTCATATCCGACTTTTCCATAACGCATGAAATCGAACAGGGGCGGCTGCGCCTGATACTGCCCGAGTGGCAACCCATCGGTTTCTTCGGCGAACAGGTATATGCAGTACGCCCATGGTCGCCCCAGGTACCCAAAGCCGTGCAATGCCTTGTGGAATATCTGCGTACTGAATTGGCGTCATCAAACCATGCACCAACATGATGCGCAGTTCCGCTGTGTGCGTGCGCGCGCCACCGAAATACCCGCCCCGCGCAAAAGGCCAACAAACCCGGGCCACTGGCATGCAGGGGCACCCAATTCGTGCACCCATTGCAGCGTTTTTGGTCAGCCACGCATCAAAGTGAGCACCGTTGTGCTTCCGATACAACGCTTCGCGTGAAAACCGCGAAATCAAGCCTGTTTTGCTTGTCAAACCACTTGCGCCGTGGCCACAATTGCGCCATATCCACTTTCAGTAGTTCACAAACATCCATGGCTACCTCAAAGAAAGCAACCAAGACCGCCGCTGCCAAGAAAGCCACCAAAGCCGCCACCAAG
>CALAGD010000091.1 GCA_937891425.1 uncultured Pigmentiphaga sp. | reverse complement strand
CACGGTTTCAACCGACAACGCACCTTCCAGGTCCTGGGCGAGGATATGGAAACTGACCTGCCGCTGGATGTCACGCATCAGGTTCATCTGGCGTTCGATGTCGGGCCGGCCGTCAGGAAGCACGCACTGGTCGAGGTCGGCTCGCATCTGGCGGGCGATCTGCGCGAAATCGAGCGGTTCCATGAGCGACGACCAGTCGATGAGGCTGTCGAGCAGTATGGGGTTGCGTTTCAGGTAGTGTGCAACCCACTCGCTGGCGGCTACCATGCGGGCCACGCGCGCCAGGGTCTGGGGGTACTCGGCAAACAGCGTAAGGTAGACGCGCCGCTGCGCGATTTCCTCGATGATGTCGAGCAGGCGCATCAGGGCATCCGCCGGGGCACGGGTGCTTGCCGCCGCATCGACAACGCCGGGCAGGACTTGCGCGAGTCGCTGCCGGCTGGTCTGTGACAGGGCGCGGATGCGTGGGCTGTCAAAAATGCGGCTTGCCCGCGGCACGAGCTGTTCAGCCAGATCGGGCAGACGCTCCTGGATGCATTGCATGAAGCGGGTTTCCGCATCCAGCGTCGGCACCAGCGAGCCATTGGCCGGAACGGGTTCGCCCTGACCCAATGGCCCGTTGCCATTGCGGGTGGGCCGGGCCGGTGGCAGCCCTGCCAGATGAAAGACGTCGCAAAACAGTGTATGCACGAACTTTCGGTGAGCGTCCAGGGCGGCGCGCAGAGCCGCGCCGCTGTCGAATTTCAGGGCCGCGGCCAGCGCATCCCAGTCGTGCGGGGCATGTGGCAGGATGTGGGTCTGCTGATCGTCGCGGTACTGCAGGGCGTGTTCGACGCGGCGAAGGAAACCGTACGCTTCATACAGTCGCCGGGCATCGTCGGGGTCGATCAGACCGGCTTCGGCTTCCACGCGCAGGGCCTGGGCCAGACTGGGCGTCTGCAGGGCAGGCATGCGCCCGCCGCGCACCAGCTGGAACAGCTGGACGATGAATTCCACCTCACGGATACCGCCCTCGCCGAGCTTGACGTTATCGCGCAGCACCGGGGCGTAGCTGCCCGGGCGCAGCGACCGGCGGTTCCAGTCGTCGCGGATCTGTTCCCGCAGCGACCGCAGGGCCAGCAGAGCGTCGAAGTCAAAATACTTGCGGTAGACGAACGGGCGACGCAACGACTCGAGCTGTTCGATCTGGCGGCGGGTGCAACTTCCGGGAAATGCCCGTGCATCAATGCAACGCGCCTTCAGCCATGCATAACGCTCCCATTCTCTGCCCTGGCTGACCAGGTAGTTCTCGAGCGCATCCAGACTCCAGGAAACGGGGCCGGAATCACCATCGGGGCGCAGACGCAGGTCGGTGCGGAAGACGTAACCCTGGTCGGTCACTTCCGACAACAGCGCAAGCATGCGGCGGGTAAGGCGACCGTAGAACTCGTGGTACGACAACGGACGGCGGCCCGTTGTTTCTCCTTCGTCGCCATACAGCGTGATCACGTCGATGTCAGAGGACACGTTGAGTTCACGCCCTCCCAGCTTGCCCATGCCGATGATCAACATCTCCTGTGGCAGGCCGCTCTCGCTCTCCATGGGCGTGCCGTGCACGGCAGCCAGCTCCCGGGCGCTGACGCGATAGGCTTCGGTGATGGCGCGGTCGGCGAGGGCCGTCATGCCCTCCATGACCTCATCCAGCGGTGCCAGCCCCGCCAGGTCGCGCACCATGAGTGTGCAGAAGACCCTCTGGCGCAACTGGCGCAGCACGCTTGCGCAGCGGGCCCGGGCCTGTGCCGGATCGTCCGCGTCTTCAGCTCCGCCTGCCGCGGACTGCAGTTCCTGCAGCCAGGCGTCGATACGTGCCGGCGCAAGCGGCTCGCGCGCCGCATCCTGCAGCCAGTCGCCCCAGGCGGGCTGGGCGTTCAGACGCACGCGCAGGTAGTTGGACCACGCCAGGGCGGGTTCCAGGGGGGGAGCGGGATGTCGCATGAGAGGGGCCCGACGATGCCCGAAGAGGTTTCGGGGTATAAATCTGAATGAAAAGACAATTGCTATACCAAGATTAACCCAACCCACGCCTTCTTGACCGCGCCCGTGAGCCTCGCCTCCCCTGTAATCTTTCTACTGCGCATACTGGCGACGCTGCTGACGGTTGCGTTCTTCTTCTTCGCATTTGCCATTCTCGCCACGCGCTACGTCGTCCTGCCCCATATCAACGATTACCGGGCGCATATCGAGGCGGCGGTGACGCGCGCCATCGGAGCGCACGTGCAGCTGGGCGAGGTCGACGCCAGCTGGACGGGCATGCACCCGCGTCTGAGCCTGCGTCAGGCACGTGTGCTCGATCCGGAAGGGCAGGACGCAATCGTCCTGCCACGGGCCGACCTCGTCATCGCATGGCGCAGCCTCTGGACGTGGACGCCCGAGCTGCTCTACCTGAGCATTGATTCGCCGGAAGTGAAGCTGCGGCGCGATGCGCGCGGCCATTACTGGCTGTCTGGCATCGCCCTGAAGGCGGCCAGCCGGAATCCGGAGGGGTTCGAGCAGGCACCATTGCTGCGCTGGTTGCTGCGCCAGCGCTTCATCGAAGTGCGCAACGCGGCCGTGTCCTGGACCGACGACACGGGCGCCACGCCGAGCCTGCAAGCGCAGGGCGTCGATTTCGTCACCGAGCATCATCTGTTCGGAGGCACACGGTTCGCCCTGAACGCCTCTGGTGTCCCCCCGCTGTTGGCGAGCATGGAAGTCAGGGGCGAAGTGCGGCCCAGCCTGGATCTGCCCGGGCGGCTCGGCCAGCGCTTTGACGGCAGGTTGTACGCGGAAGTCCAGGGCCTCGACCTGGCGGCATGGCCGGAATCAGCCTGGGCGTTCCTGGGGGCCATGCGAGGCCGGGCTGCGGGCCGCGTGTGGATGACGCTGGAGAAGAATCGCCCCACGGCCTGGAATGGAGACTTCGCTGGCCGGGATCTCGAGCATGCTGGTACCACCCGGGTGCCGCCGTTCGCTGCGCGTACGCTTGAACTCTCGTTGCAGGGGGATGTGGAGGCTGGCAGCGTCGGAGGCAAGGCGAAGGTGCGCCACGGGCAGATCACGCTCCAGCAGGTGTTCGAGCAAGCCAGCATCCCCGTGCACGAATTCGAGGCCGAAGGCAGCCTGCAGGGGATGGCCGGCGGGCGGCCGCGTCTCCAGATTCAGCGGCTCGTGGTCGATGCTGGTGAACCCGGTACGCGTGCCCGAGTGACGGCGGCCGGTCGCTGGGTCAGTCAGGACAAGCCCTGGGGCAGGGCAGATCTCCATGGCAGCATCGAGTACGCCGACGCGGGCGCTGTCGCGCGCTTCATGCCGCTCGAGGTCGACGAAGATGCCCGCGCATGGTTGCGCGATGCACTGCACTCGGGTCAGGTGTCGAACGGCAGCTGGCGTTTGGCCGGCACGCTGGATGACTTTCCTTTTCATGCTGGCGACCCGAAGCAGGGCCAGTTTCATGTCGAGGGCGACGTACGGGACCTCTCCCTCGACCTGGTGCCCGATCTCAAGCCGGGCTGGCCACCCTTTGAACAGCTTGCGGCTCGCGTCGTCATCGACAACGTCTCCCTCTCGGCAGATGTGGCCGGTGGCAAGGTGCGCCTGGGTTCAGGCATCACGCTCGATACCGGTCCGGCGCGCGTGCATATCGCCAACATGCACGATGATTCCGTCGTGACCGTCGAAGCCCAGTTCCGGGGGGCGGCACAGGCCTTCCTGCAATACGTCAGGGAATCGCCCGTAGCGGCATACACGGAGAATCTTCTTGCCCAGGCCTCCGCCAGCGGCGAATGGACCATGCCGCTGAAAGTGGTCGCACCCTTGTCCGATCTCGACGCCCTGAGCGTCGAGGGTGAGATTGTCTTCCAGGGTGGGAACCTGCGACTGGAGCCCGATGCGCCGGAACTCTCCCGACTGGCAGGCTCAGTCGGCTTCAGCACGAGCAGTGGAGTGACTACGGAAGGCCTGCGCGGCCAGCTGCTGGGGGGGCCAGTCACGCTGCGCGGCCGCACCCGTCCCGAAGGTGGCGGGGAGCTTGCATTGCAAGGCTCGATGCGCGCTGAAAGCTGGCCCGCGTTGCTGACGCTGCCAGGCCTGAACAGGTTTAGGGGCAGAGTTGATTACCAGGCCCGTCTCGATGTCCCGGTCAAGGGACCGCTTGTCGTCGAGTTCGAGTCGTCCTTGCAGGGGTTGGCTGCCGATCTTCCGGCCCCGCTCGAGAAGAGTACCGACAGCGCATGGCCATTGAAGGTCGTGTTCCGCGATCCGGGTGTGGGGGCGGGGCGTGCCGGTGCATCGCTTGAAGTCACGCTCGCCCAGGTCAATCGCCTGCAGGTGCAGTTCCTGCCGCGCGCAAGACATGATGACCCGGTAGGCATCGCGCGCGCTGCGCTCGGGCTAGGAGCGCCTGTCACGCTGCCCACCCAGGGGTTGCGTGTACACGTGGTCACGCCCAGTCTGGATCTCGACGCCTGGTACGCGAGTCTTGAAGAGTTCGTCCCCCCTGCGCCGGGAGCAGGCAAGACGAAGAAGTCAGTCACATCGGGCGCGGCCAGCAAACCTGTGCTGCCGGCGCAGATCGAAGCGGATCTCCGGGTCGACCGGCTGGACCTGTTCGGCAGCACGCTGCATCATGCCCAGCTGCAGGTGAAAGGCGACGCGGAGCGCGAGCTTGTGTTCGCCGTGGTCTCGGACGAGGCCGTCGGCGAGGTCAGCTGGAAGCCCCGCAGTGTCTACGGTGGAGATGAGTCCTACGTCAGCGGCAAGTTCCAGCGTGTAGTCATCCCGCGCATGTCGGCCGGGGGCGCCTCAGC
>CALAGD010000090.1 GCA_937891425.1 uncultured Pigmentiphaga sp. | reverse complement strand
ACTCGGCAATGATCAGCCGAATGACCAGTTCGACAAACATTGCTCAATTCACGACAATCTTTGACGATTGACACACGATGTGCAACTTTGGCGTACTATGAGAACAAGCAAGCAAGAAGAATCGCAGAGCATCGCCAGTTCGCTGTTCTAACCGGCAGCCAGTTCGCATCTTGCATCATCTGGCCCCGCGAAGGCCACTCCGGCATTTGTCAGGGCTTTCAGTCAACCCCAGCAATAAAAACACCAGAAGGAGCTAACCATGCAACGTCGCCGATTCGTTCTGGGCGCTGCTGTGCTCGCCGCAACGCTTGCCGCAGGCTGCACCACGACCCCACCGACTCCTGCGGGCACCGAGGCCCGCAAGCAGGAAATCGATGCAGGGGCTGTTGCCACGCTTGACCGTCTCTATCAGATTGCCCCCGGCGCCCGCGAACTGTCGCGCAAGGCCGCGGGTGTGCTGGTATTCCCCAACATTCTCAGTGCTGCGCTCATCGCGGGCGGGCAGCACGGCACCGGGGTGCTCCGCATCGGCGGTCGGCCTGTCGATTACTACTCCATCAGCGGTGCGTCGTTCGGCTGGCAACTGGGGGCACAATCGCGCGCGCTGGTCATGTACTTCATGACGGACGAAGCGCTGCGCCAGTTCCGCTCCAGTTCAGGGTTCACGGCGGGTATCAATGCGACTGTCGCACTGGCCCGGGTCGGCGCAGACGGCTCCCTCGACACGAACACCATTCGCGAACCCATCATCGCCTTTGCGCTGACCAATCAAGGGCTGATGGCAGGGCTATCGATCGAAGGTACGAAGTTCACCCGTCTCGACTGGTAAGCCACCCGCTGGTAGCAGTTCGGCAACAGGCCGCGCGCAGGCGCGGCCTGTTCCTTTTCAACCACCCGGTATTGATCGGGCCTTTCTGACAAAGGAGCAACTGGAGCAATGACTCACCCCATTCGCATCGGCATTGTCGGTTATGGCAATCTGGGACGCGGCGCCGAACTGGCCGTGGCCCGAAACCCTGACATGACCCTCGTCGGCATCTTCACCCGGCGCGCGCCTGCGAGTGTCCGGCCCGAGGGAGCCCCTACACCGGTGTACGGCATTGAGGAGCTTGACCGCTTTGCCGACGCAATTGACGTGCTCATCCTTTGCGGTGGTTCCAAGGAAGACCTCCCCGCGCAAACGCCGGCCCTGGCTGCACGCTTCAACACGGTCGACAGTTTCGATACCCACGCCCGCATTCCCGAGTACTTTGCGTCCGTCGACGGGCCCGCTCGCACCGGCGGCAAGACCGCACTGATCTCCTGCGGATGGGATCCGGGCCTGTTCTCCATCAATCGCCTGTTTGGAGAGGTGCTGGTTCCTGACGGTGCAACATACACCTTTTGGGGCCGCGGCCTGAGCCAGGGGCATTCGGACGCCGTGCGGCGGGTTCCCGGCGTGAAAGCCGGGGTGCAGTACACGATACCGTCGGAAGATGCACTGAACCAGGTGCGCAGCGGTGGCCGCCCGCAATTGGGTACCCGCGACAAGCACACCCGGGAGTGCTACGTGGTTCTTGAGGAGGGTGCCGATCCCGACGACGTACGGCAACGCATCGTGACCATGCCGCACTACTTCGACGAGTACGACACCACGGTGCACTTCATCAGTGAAGACGAATTGCGCCGCGAACACGGAGCCATGCCCCATGGCGGTGTCGTCATTCGTAGCGGCAACACCAGTGCGACGCATTCGCAGGTTATCGAGTACACGCTAAGGCTGCAAAGCAACCCTGAATTCACCGCCAGCGTGCTGGTCGCCTATGCGCGTGCTGTCTACCGTTTGAACCGGCAGGGTCAACATGGCGCGGTCACCGTGCTTGACATTCCACCTGTGATGCTCTCGCCGAAAACGCCAGAGCAGCTTCGGGCGGAATTGCTGTAGTTCAGTCAAGACGTGCGCCGGTGGCTTCGACGATCGGCTTCCACTTGGCAGTTTCCGCCTCG
This sequence comes from uncultured Pigmentiphaga sp., assembly GCA_937891425.1. Taxonomy (GTDB): domain Bacteria; phylum Pseudomonadota; class Gammaproteobacteria; order Burkholderiales; family Burkholderiaceae_B; genus Verticiella. The sequence continues at coordinate 34,040 of CALAGD010000090.1, read as the reverse complement.
ATGTAGGCGGCATACTCTTCCGGCGTGGAGGCCACCTTCTCCTGCCCGATATCCTTGACCCGCTGCGCCACCTCGGGCAATTCCATGACCGCCGCGAAATCGTCGCGGATCTTGCGGATTACTTCCGGTGGCGTGCCGCCCCGCGTGATCAGTCCGAAGGCCGCAGAGAAGTCATACCCGGGCACCGCTTCGGAAAACCGGGGTGCATTCGGCGTGAGCTCTGCGGGCTGCGCGCCCAGGGTACCGATGAGCTTGACCTTGCCCTGTTCGACGTGCTGCAACGTACTCAGAAGTACCGGGTCGATCATGAGCTTCACATGCCCACCGATGAGGTCGCTCAGTGCCTGGGCGCTGCCCTTGTAGGGGACATATTCCATCTCGATGCCCGCCATGCGGTTCAGCAGCTCCATGCCCAGATACGACTGCGTGGTGGCCGAGGCGTAAGCCAGCTTCGGATCGGCCTTCCTGGCGAGTTCGATCAACTCTTTCGGATTGTTCGCCGGAAAATCGCGGTTTGCGTAAATGGCCATGTGAAAACGGGTGATCAGCATGACCGGCGCCAGATCCTTGTACGTGTCGTACGGAATCTTGCTGGTAAGCAACGGATTGATGATGTGGGAGCCAGTGACCACGCCAAGCACATGACCATCAGGGTCGGACTTTGCCACCACGTCCGTGCCGACCATGGTGTTGCCACCTGGGCGGTTTTCCACGATGACCGGCTGCTTCCAGCGCTCGGACAGCTTCTCCGCGATCAGTCGGGTGAGCGTGTCGGTCGCGCCACCCGGGGGAAAGGGCACAACGATACGAACCATGCGCTTCGGATAATCCACCGCTGAACTTGCGAATGCGGCGAAGGCCAGCATCGGCGCAACCAGCAGCGCCAGAAAACGGAACACAAGTTTCATGGGACGTCTCCTCTTCCTCTCAGGGGTTGTTGAGCGAATTCTTGTTAGTCCGGCATTCGTTGCTATTCCGAGGCCCCTAATACTGCATTCTGCCGGGCCCGACGTCAATAAATAGAAATCCTATTTCAAAATTTTCTGATCGCGCTCGAAAAATGCTGGACTTCGTCCCACAGCAGGCCTATGCTATGTGGACAGCGTACACATTGTCGTCTGACCAACTACCAAGGAGGACGAAGATGGCTCATTATGTAGACGGTTTCGTCGTGCCAGTACCACGCGATCGCCTGCACGACTACCAGGCTCTCGCCGAGATGGCGGGGTCCATCTGGAAGGAGTACGGGGCCCTCAGTTACTGGGAATGCGTCGGCGACGACGTCCCGGTCGGCGAATTGACATCGTTCCCCCGCAGCGTCCAGCTCAAGGATGACGAAGTCGTGGTCTTTGCCTGGATCGTGTACGAGTCGAAGGATCAGCGCGACGCCATCAACGCCAAAGTCATGAATGATGAACGGTTCAAGCAGCTCGACCAGAGCCGGCTGCCGTTCGATGGCAAGCGCATGTTCTGGGGCGGCTTTCGCAGCATCGTCGAGAAGTAGGCCACGCCAAACGCTTTTCCGCCCATGTCTTCATGGCCCGGCGTGCCGGGCTTTTCTTTTGCCTGCAGCTGTCGCGGGTTATGCTTGGTGCGCGCATGCACGCCACGGACGCTGCACATGAGCACACGTTTTTCCTTTCTTCTGCGCTTGCCGGTCATCATGCTGATCGCCCATGTTTACGTGGCGGGGAGGCTGGCAGCCGGCATGGATGCCCCAACGGCACGAGCCGGGGTGCTGGCCGGCCTGACGCTGAGCTACGCACTGATACTGGCCGGGTTTTTCAAACGACGTGCCACGGGTCAGACGTTTGGCAACGTTGTGGCATGGGCAGGCTTCCTGTGCCTTGGAATGTTCTCCTGGCTGTTCGTCCTGAGCGCCATACGTGATGCCCTGCTGCTGGCCGGCACCGTGGTGACGGGGGTGTACCGGCTGGTTGCCACCGAGGCCAGCCTGGCAGAGCTGACTGCGCTCGTCATCCATGAGGGGCTGCCCTGGCTCGGGGAGTTTCGGTCATTTTCCGCGATCCTTGTTCCAGCGCTTGCCTTGGTTGCCACGGTGGTCGGCTTCCATTTTGCACGTCGCACGCCCCCGGTGAAGGACGTCGAGATCCGCCTGCCGCAGTTGCCTGCAGCGCTCGAGGATTTCCGCATCGTCCAGCTCACCGACATGCATGTCGGACCCACCATCCGGCGCGGCAGAGTCGAACGCATGGTCGCCGCAGCCAACCGGCTTGATGCACACATCGTCGCCCTCACGGGCGACCTGGTCGACGGCACCGTCAACGAGTTGCGCCCGCACGTCGAACCGCTTTCCCGCTTGCGCGCTGCGTACGGTGTGTATGCAGTCACCGGCAATCACGAGTACTACTCCGGCGCCCTGCCCTGGATCGCCGAATGGCGCCGGCTCGGCATGCGCGTGCTCTGCAACGAACACGTTGTAATCCATCACAACGGCGCCGACATTCTTCTGGCCGGCATCAACGATTACAGCGCGGGCGCATTCGATCACCACCATGCCAGCAACCCGCAGGAAGCGCTGCATGGTGCGCCCTCCCACGCGGCCCTGCGGATCATGCTGGCCCATCAGCCGCGTAGCGCCACCGCGGTGGAGGCCAGCGGATTCGACCTGCAATTGTCGGGACATACCCACGGCGGTCAGTTCTGGCCATGGAATCATTTCGTGCGCCTCCAGCAGCCGTTCGTCGCCGGCCTGCACCAGCTGGGCCGGCTGCATATTTACATCAGTCGCGGCTGCGGGTACTGGGGCCCGCCGCTGCGCCTTGGCGCGCCCGCCGAAATTACCCTCATTCGCCTCGCGCGCAAGCACCCGGCATAGCACGTGCCTGATCACGCACAGCGCTTACACTATTCGCATCGACCATCGAGGCGTCCAACATGACTCCTGCCTATACTCCCCGTGTCGGCGTGGCCCTGGGCAGCGGCGCTGCCCGCGGCCTTGCGCACATCGGTGTACTGCAAACCCTCGAGCAGCACGGCATTCGTCCACACATCGTCGCCGGAACCTCGATCGGCGCACTGATTGGCGCCGCCTACGTCAGCAACCGCCTGGCCCAGCTCGACAAATGGGTGCGCAGCCTCACCCTGTCCACGGTGGTTTCGTTCCTCGACTTCCGGCTGAACGGAGGCATGATCAAGGGCGCGCGGCTGATGAACCTGTTCCGCGACCAGCTGCACGATCTGCACATCGAAGATCTTGACCAGCCGTTCTCGGCCGTTGCCACGGAGCTGCATACCGGGCGCGAAGTCTGGTTGCGTACCGGGCCCATCATCGACGCCGTGCGTGCGTCGATTGCCCTGCCTGGCCTGTTCAGCCCGGTATGGCGTGACGGGCGCATGCTGGTGGACGGCGGTCTGGTCAACCCGGTCCCGGTCTCGCTGGCGCGCGCCATGGACGCCGATATCGTGATCGCGGTCGACCTCAACGCCGACATCGTCGGCCGCCACCTGCGATCCCGGCCCGCCTCGCGTGAGGTTGAGGTCGAGTCTCCCGCTGGCGACTGGCTGCGCCGCCTGCAGGACAACCTCAGCGAGCTGCTGCCGACAGCCTCCGACAACGAGCCCCCGCTGCCGTCCATGCTCGACGTCGTTGCGTCCAGCCTCAACATCATGCAGGCCCGCATTACCCGCAGCCGCATGGCTGGCGACCCGCCCGAAATCGTGCTGGCACCGCGGCTGGCCCATCTCGGCCTGCTCGACTTCCACCGGGCCGACGAGGCCATCGAAGCCGGGCGCAGCGCAGCGGAAGCCGCGCTGCCCACGCTGCGTGAACTGGGCCTTGGCACGCCTGACTGAACGGCCCGACCGCACCATGGACCGATCAGGGTGCATGACCCTGCCGCCACCGGAGGCGCACGGCTTTACGCCTGCCGGGCGGACGGGTACTCTCAGCAACCTGTCCGCCTGTCACTTGCGCGCATTTGCATGAAGGATCAACACTCATGAGTACCACTGCCATCGTCATCCTCATCATCGCCGTCCTCCTGGCCGTGTACGTCATTGCCGTCTACAACCGGCTGGTCGCGCTCAAGAACCGCTTCCAGAATGCGTTCGCGCAGATCGAGGTGCAGCTGAAGCGGCGTTACGACCTCATTCCCAACCTCGTCGAAACCGCCAAGGCTTACCTTGCGCATGAGCGCCAGACGCTTGAAGCCGTGGTACAGGCCCGGAACACTGCGCTGGCCGGCCTCCAGGCGGCTGCCAGCAACCCCGGCAACCCGATGGCCATGGGCCAGCTGGCTGGTGCGGAAGGTGCCCTGGGCGCTGCTCTGTCGCGCCTGAATGTAGTGATGGAGGCCTACCCTGACCTCAAGGCCTCACAGAACATGCGGCAGCTGTCGGAGGAACTGACCAGCACCGAAAACAAGGTTGCCTTCGCGCGCCAGGCCTTCAACGATGCGGTCATGGAATACAACACCTACAAGCAGAGCTTCCCTCCCGTCATCCTGGCGCCTTTGCTGGGACATCGGCAGGATGCTTCGCTTCTCATCTTTGAAGACTCGAAAGAGATCCAGCAGGCTCCGCGCGTCGTCTTCTAGGCAGTGACCATGAATTTCTTCGAGCAACAGGATCGCGCCCGACGCCATACCGCTTATCTGCTGGTGCTGATGTGTCTGGCCGTGCTCGGTCTCATTGCCTTCACTTCGATCGCGGTGGTGCTGATCCTGGCAGTATTCTCGGAACCGGACGGTTCCTACTACACCGACGCCGCCCAAGGCTGGCTCGAACATGCCCTGCAGCTGCTCGACTGGCCGTTGGTAGGGGCGATCAGCGTCGTCGTCATTAGCGTGGTGCTGCTGGGTGCCCTCTACAAGCACGCACAGCTGCGCAGTGGTGGCAAGGCCGTAGCCGAAGCACTCGACGGGCGGCTCATTCAGCCCACCACGACCGACCCCGACGAGCGCCGCATCCTCAATGTCGTGCAAGAAATGGCCATCGCGGCGGGCACCCCGGTGCCGCCCGTATATGTCATTGAAGACGATTCCATCAACGCATTCGCCGCGGGTCACTCGCCGCAGGACGCAGTCATCGGCGTCACGCGCGGCTGCATCTCGTTGCTCACCCGCGAAGAGCTCCAAGGCGTAGTTGCCCATGAATTCAGCCATATCTTCCACGGTGACATGCGGCTCAACCTGCGCCTGGTCGCCACCTTGCACGGCATCCTGCTCATCGGTCTGATCGGCTACTTCCTGGTACGCAGCACCACGCTGCGGCGAGGTCGCGATCGCGACAAAGCCGTGATCATCATTCTCACCATCGGCATCGTTCTCGTGATCGTCGGTTCGGCAGGCACTTTTTGCGGCAATCTCATCAAGGCCGCCGTCAGCCGGCAACGCGAGTTTCTCGCAGACGCTTCGGCCGTGCAGTTCACGCGCAACCCCCGCGGCATCGCCAATGCCCTGAAGAAAATCGGCGGCGCCTCCCACGGGTCACGCCTGCAAACAGCAAATGCCAACGAATTCAGTCACATGTTCTTCGGTCAGGCCGTGAAGGCCAGCCTTGGCGGCCTCATGGCCACCCATCCTCCGCTCGCAGAGCGCATCCGGCGGCTCGAGCCCGACTGGGATGGCGTGTTCATCGCACCGGAGCACCAGTTGGCTGATGACGGTAGCGCACGGGCACCCGTTGAGGCCCAGCACTGGGGCCGTGTCTCGCGACCGGCCGCCATCGCACCCGGGTTGCCGCACGCAGAATCTGCCGGTACGTTCAGCGGACCCACGTCGGCTGCCGCCGCGGCGGCCCTGCCTTCCGTTGCAGCGCACGATGCCATCGAATCCATCGGCCAGCCTCAGGCCCGACACATCGACTGGGCACGGCGTACGCTGGCCGATCTGCCTGCCAGGCTGCGCCAGGCTGCCCAGGACGCCTACACTGCGCGTGCACTCGTCTACGGCCTGCTTCTCAGCCCCGATCCTGCCGTCCAGACAGTACAGCTGGCCGATCTGGAATCGCTGGCCGACCCCGACGTCTACCGCGCGCTACTTGACCTGCGCACAGACTTCAACCACCTCGACCCCGGTCATCGCCTTCCCCTGCTCGAACTGGCGCTGCCGGTCCTGCGCCAGCAGTCGCCGGACCATTACACGCGCTTCAAGCAGTGCCTGATTCGGCTCATCACGGCCGACAATCACATCAGCCTCATGGAGTGGGCCCTGTACCGTCTTGTCATCCACCACCTGGAAGGCAAGACCCCGTCGCGCCACACCGCCGACATCACACACCACAAGCCTGAATGTGAACTGCTCCTCACCGCCATGGCCCGCGCCGGGGCCGACCCGGCTGGTCAGGCGCGCGGTGAATCCGTCAACACGGCACAGGCCCGCACGGCATTCGCCAGCGCTGCGCGTGAACTTCCTTTCGAGCAGTTGCAAATGCTGCCCGAAAACGCCGTCACCGCACCCGCGCTGGAGGCGGCAATCATTCGGTTGAGCCACCTGCGCCCCTCACACAAGCCAGCTCTGCTGAATGCACTGGCACGTGTCGTGGAGCACGACGGACAGGTCACGGCGGCAGAAGCCGAACTGCTGCGCGCTATCGCCGATTCGCTGGACTGCCCTCTGCCACCCCTGGTGGGGCCCGCGAATCATCTGCGGTACGATACGGCCTGAGTTCCGGTCAGACGACCGTGTCGTCGAGGTAGTGAACTGTCGTGATGAACCTGACACCGCGCCAGGCGCTGCTGCTCTCGCTGCTGGCCGCGCTGGCTACCATCGCCCTGAAAACCGCTGCGTGGCTGCTGACGGGTTCCGTGGGTTATTTGTCGGACGCCCTCGAATCCATCGTCAACGTGGCAAGCGCGGCGGTGGCCATGGCGCTGGTAACCTATGCCGCCCAGCCACCCGACACCGACCACCCGTTCGGCCACAGCAAGGCGGAATATTTCTCATCGGCCTTCGAGGGTTTCCTCATCTTCGTGGCGGCGCTGGCCATCATCGTGGCCGCGGTCGAACGCCTGATCCACCCGCGCCCGCTCGAAGCGCTGGGCTGGGGGTCGCTCCTGTCGGCCATGGCTAGCGTCATCAACCTGCTGGTTGCACGCATCCTCCTGAAGGTAGGACGCAGAAACCACTCCATTGCGCTCGAGGCCGACGCCCGCCACCTGATGACCGACGTCTGGACCACGGTAGGAGTCATCGTGGGCGTGGCCCTCGCACACTGGACGGCCTTGTACTGGCTGGATCCCGTCGTGGCCATTGCCGTCGCCGTCAACATATTGCGCGAAGGCTGGCATCTGTTGCGGCGCTCAACCGATGGCCTCATGGACCGCCGGCTGACCGACGAGGAGATCGGGCACCTCAAGAGTGCCCTCAACGGCTTTGAAAGCCGCGGCGCACGGTTTGCGCAGTTGCGCACGCGCGCAGCCGGCACGCTGCGCTTCGCGAACGTCCACATGCTGGTTCCGGGCGACTGGAGCGTACGCCAGGCACATGATCTGGCCGACGACATCGAAAACACGGTGCAGCAGCAGGGGATCATCCTCACCGTCCATATCGAACCCTACGGTACGCCCCAGCGCAGCCGCTTCAAGCGCCAACCAGTCTCTCTGCCCACGGTGACACCGGATGCCTGACATTTCTGTTGCTTCCATCTTCGGCTATCACGCCCACGTCTACTTCGACGCCAACACGGTCGCCCAGGCGCGCGCCCTGTGCGAAGAAGCCGCGCGACGCTTCCCCCTGCGCATGGGGCGCGTGCATGAAAAACCAGTGGGACCCCATCCCGACTGGAGTTGCCAGCTTGCGTTCCGTCCCGAGATATTCAAAGACCTGATTCCCTGGCTGATGCTGAACCGCAACGGACTGACCGTACTGGTGCACCCCCTCACGGGCAACGACCTGCGCGATCACCGAGATTTCCCCATGTGGATGGGCCGGTCGCGCCCGCTCGACCTCTCGGTGCTCAAGGACGAGGACCAGCCAAGGCATTACGAGCTCTGAGGGCCGAACCCCCGCTCTGAAGCGGGAATGCCCGGCTATCCTGCCGATTGAATCACGCGCGTTCCGCCTAAAATTCCGTCATCCACCCCTCCCAACCCGAGTTCCCGGCCCTTCTGCGGCACACGCGCGTGAGCACCAACCGTTTCAACCCGTCCACCATCATCGGCGTGCTGGCAAGCCTGGCGCTGCTCGCCGTCATTCTGTTCTTCGCCGCCGCCGACCCCTGGATGTACGTCAACCTGCCGGGTCTGGCCATCGTCATCGGCGGAACGCTGGCCGCGACCTTCATCAGCTACCCCATGCGCGAGGTCGTGCGCATATTCCGGCTGCTGGGTGCGGTATTTCGCAACGAACGTGTCTACTCGCAAGCCGACATCGACGAGCTGGTCAATCTGGCGCGACTGTGGATGAGCAACGATATCCGCAAGGTCGAGGCCGCCCTGCAGAACGTTTCGAACTCATTCCTGCGCGCCGGCGTGCAGCTGGTCATCGACCACACTCCGGAAGAACAGATCGCGGAATATCTGCAATGGCGCGTCGCGCGACTGCGCGAGAAAGAGTACGCCGAGGCACAGCTGTTTCGTACCATGGCCTCGTATGCGCCCGCTTTCGGCATGCTGGGCACCCTGGTTGGCCTCATCAACCTGCTCAGCGTGCTGGGCGACGCCAGCATCACCGTCATTGGCGAGCAGATGGCCATCGCACTCATGACCACGTTCTACGGCGTGCTGCTGGCCAACCTGGTGTGCAAGCCGGTCGCCGTCAAGCTCGAACGCCGTACCGAACAGCGCGTCGTGTTCATGAACATGGTGATGCAAGGCATCTCGATGATGAGCGAGAAACGCAGCCCCGCCATGGTGCGCGAGACGCTGCTGTCCTTCATGCCGCACGACAACGACGAAATCGATCTCCCCAGCAAACAGAAGAATCACGGCAAGGGGTTCGAATCCAGTTCCGCCAGCGCACCCGATGCGAGCCGTTGATCTCCGTTCCCTGGAAGCACTCAGGCCGGAATTGCGTGAGAAGCTGTTCCGGCTGGATGAGCTTGAAAAGCGCGAACGCACCCGTCGCTACGAGCGGTGGCACATTCCCCCACCGCCGCGCCCTGAGTCCGACGACTGGCTCATCACCTATCTCGACCTTGTTACGCTGCTGCTCGTGCTGCTCGTGGCCATGTTGTCGTTGGCTGGCCCGGGCAAACTGGCTACCTTCAGCGAGTCGGTACGCTCCACGTCTCCCCTGGGCGCCATCCTGGTTACCACTCCCACGCCCGCCTCACAGGGCCCGGTGACCCTGCTCGGCCTCGCGCCCGGGCGCGGCTGGATCAACGAACACGTGCGCGACACCAGCGGACTGGCGGCGCACGATCCCGACCTGCAATGGGACGAAGTACCCCTGATGGTCTACGAATCGGCTGGCACGCCCTGGGCTTGGCTGCGTCCGCGCCGCGAGCTCCCCACCCTCCAGGAACTGGGCGTTCAGAAGGTCTGGGAGCATCCGCTGCCAACCGATGACGCACCCGTCACGCAGGTCGCCGCTGCCACCGGCAAGCGGACCTCGTTGCAGCATCCACTCATGCAAATCATGAAACGTATGCAGGTTCCCACACCGCAGACAACCGTGGTCGTGATGGCGCCCGAGCCTGCAGCAGAGGACACTGAAGTGATGTTCACGTTCCGTGACGACGCCAACCTGGTGGCTCCGAAAACGCCTGCCCTTCCTGAAGACAGCGGCCAGGGTCGTCCGCTGCCGACCCTGGAAGAACTTGGCCTGGCCGACCTGGGCGATGGCATTGATGTCATCATCACCCAGCGCACCGTGAACTTCCGCATCAGCAACGAGATCCTGTTCGAGTCAGCACAGGCCGACCTCACCGAAGCAGGACTGGCCGTACTCGAGCGTCTGGCCAGTGTGCTGGCCAACAACCCGCACCGTCTGACGGTGGAAGGCCACACCGACAACAGGCCCATCTTCAACAACCGCTTTCCTTCCAATTGGGAACTGTCGACCAACCGGGCCACCAGCGTGCTGCGCTATCTTGAGCGGCACGGTGTCGCGCCGCAACGGCTGCGCGCCGTGGGCTATGCCGACACGCGTCCGATCGCTTCGAACGACACTGCAGAAGGCCGGGCCGCCAACCGGCGCGTCGAGATCATCATGGAGATCGACCCGGAATCTTCCAGCAGCAGCTGGGCGTCCGACCCCGCCATCGGGACGGGCGGCAACCCGGTGCCACCTGCCAATGTGCAGCCTGCGTCAAACAGCCACGCAGCCGCCCCTGACAATGGCACGCCTCAGGCACGTTGAGAAGCGCAGCCGGGTTTCAGGGGCCCGGCCGCAGCCATCAGTCACGAAGAGAATACGCGGCGCCGGGGAGCCGTGCGCCGCGTAGCTTGCCGGGTGCAATGAGGTCAATGAATGTCGGCACCGTGCCAGGCATCACGCAGCAGACGCTCGATGCCTTCGGCCGTCACCGGAGCGGGGTTGGCGTACGGATTGGCGACAGCCGCTTGCACGGCCTCTGCAATGCCCGCCTCAGGCATGCCTATCTCGGCAAGGGATCGCGGTGCACCACAGCGGCGCGCTAGCGCCTGCAGCCCCGCGGCGGCATGCTCGGCCCCAAGCGCGCGCGTGATACGTTCCACCGCCTGGGGCGCGGCGTCGGCGTTATAGCGCAGAGCGTAAGGAATGAGCACGGCATGCGTCTCGGCATGCGGCAGATCGAACATGCCGCCCAGCGTATGACACAGCTTGTGATGCAACGCCATGCCTACCGAGCCCAGACAGATTCCGCACAGCCACGCACCATACAAGGCATCGGCACGCGCATCTCGATCGTGTGGCGCATCGACGATGCGCGGCAGCGCCGCCGCCATTGCGCGAATGCCTTCCTCGGCCATGAGGTCCATGATGTGATTGCGATCGACCGCATACAGCGCCTCCACTGCATGCGCCATGGCGTTCAACCCGCTGGTGACCGACAGGGGCACGGGTAGCCCCAGCGTCAGCGAGACGTCATAGATCACGGTCTCGGGCAATACCTTCAGGTCGCGCAATGTGGTTTTCTGGCGCCCTTCCGTCTGCCCGAGAATGGGTGTCATCTCCGAGCCCGCATAGGTAGTGGGAAGCACCAGCTGAGGCAAGTCGGTACGCAGCGCGATGGCTTTCCCCAGCCCCGTGGTGGAACCCCCTCCGATGGCGACAACCCCGTTTGCGCGTGTTTCCTGCACCACCCGCATGGCGCGTTGGGTCACTTCCACCGGCGTGTGCATGGCCGCTTCGGCAAACACCCCAACCGCCGCATCGCCCAGCAGGCCGGCCACCTGCCGGGCCATGTCCTCCTGTTGCGGGGTCGACAGCACCAGCGCACGCGTGATGCCCAGGCGAGCAGCTTCCTGTGCCACCTGAACGAGCGTGCCGTCACCGAATACCACCCGAGTCGGCAGGCCCGTATAAACGAATGACTGCATCACGACCTCTCTTTGGTGAGGACAAAGTCCCAGTCGACCCGCCAGTGCGGCGTTTTCACGCCGTGCTCTTCGTCAGCAGCATCGACCCAGCGGAAGTCGGCGATCAGGCTCGGCTTCACGCCGAACACCGCATCCTGGTCGAGGTACGGGCAATTCGGTTCAAAGATGTGAGTAGTCACCGTTTCGTACCCGTCGGCCTTCACGATGAAATGAATGTGCGCCGCCCGGTTGGGATGCCGCCCCAGCGTTGTCAGCAGCTTGCCCACCGGTCCATCATCGGGAATCGGGTAGTAGCGCGGCTTCACCGACTGGAAGGAGTACCGGCCGGAAGCGTCGGTGGTGAACAGGCCACGCAGGTTCCAGTCGGGCTGCACGCCCTTTTGCTGTACATCGTAAAAACCGTCATCGTTGGTTTGCCAGACATCGACGGTAGCACCCGGAATCGGCCGCCCGTCGACATCACGCACCGTACCGACCACGAGCAGCGGCTCACCCATGCCATCGAGGCAGATGTTCGCTCCGTTCTCGTAGCGAGGCGCCTCAGGCACGTAGAAGGGCCCCAGCACGGTGTTCTCGGTAGCTCCCGAGGGCCGGCGATGGTTGACCGCATCCACCAGCATCGACACCCCGAGCACGTCAGAGAGCAGGATGTACTCCTGCCGCCACTCCGAACATATCTGACCCGTTTCGGTAAGAAACCTGATGCCCGCGGCCCACTCCTCGGGCGTGAGCTCGACTTCTTTCACGAATTCGTGCACATGCCTGACCAGTGCACTCATGACCTGGCGCAGGCGCGGATCGATATCCTGCCCCATGCGCGCATTGACGGCTTCGACCGAGCTCTCTTCCGAGAACAGCGGATATTTCTGAGCGGTCACTACTCCCCTCCCTTGTTGTTACGCACTTCACACCTCCTCACGAGACCGCGGGGCAACTGCCGCAGTGGCTCTTACGGTCGTTGTCGTTCGTCCTCCTCCGGCTCGTCGTTTTCATCGTCTTCATCGTCAAAGACGTGGAAGTCCGGTTCGAAATCGCCATCGATGACGAACGGCAACAGATCGGCAAGCTCTTCGGCCCACGCGACCACCTCGCCGCGCTCGTTGAGTTTCACGAAACGCTCGCCCTCGGCTGCGGTCAGCTGAATTGCCCAGAGCAAGTAGCAATCGTAGATTTCGTCGGGGCGCGGAGCAAGCCCGCCAGCGTTGCCTACCCAGCGCACTCCCGGTGCTTCGCCCATTTTCCAGATCACCACGCCATCGTCGGCGTCATCATCCTCGCCCCGGTTTGGCGGCACCGGCACCCCGAATACCACCCATGGAACGCCGTCCGTCACCCCGGTTTCCGCAAGCACGGGCTTGCCGGTGTAGGCAGTCAGTGCATCGGCCGTACGCGCCAGCAGCGCGAGCTCGGTTTCGGTAAATGCCAATGCAGGAGACGGTGAATTCGCCATGGGAACATCCTTGTACTGAGGGACAACGTTATTATGGATGGATTATCCCGAAATCACTCCGCGCGCATCCCCATACACACCCGATCATGCAGAAACAGGTCAAGGTAACCAGCTCTCATGAGGCCACCTGGCACGCACAACCGGCCGAGCACGTGATCCAGCAGCTCGACAGCTCGCACCGCGGCCTCAGCGCACAGGAAGCGGCCCGCAGGCTGACCGTGCACGGCCGCAACGAGCTGCCGCCCCCCCGACGGCGCTCCCCTCTGCTGCGATTTCTTGCCCAATTCAACAGCGCGCTCATCTACTTTCTGCTCGTTGCTGCAGTCCTCGCCGCCGTGATCGGCAACTGGGTGGATGCCGCGGTCATCGTGCTGGTCGTGCTTGTCAACGCCGTGGTGGGCTACATCCAGGAGGGCCGTGCCGAACAGGCACTGGCCAGCCTGCGTGCCATGCTCGCGCCACTCGCGCGCGTGCGTCGCGACGGCCACACCCAGTCCATTCCTGTCGCCGAGCTCGTCCCGGGCGATATCGTCGAGCTCGAAGCCGGCGACCGCGTGCCGGCCGACATGCGCCTGCTGCATTCCCGCGGTCTGCTCATCGACGAGGCGGTGCTCACGGGAGAATCCGTGCCGGCCCAAAAACGGGTCGAGGCGGCTCCCGAAGATGCGTCGCTGGGCGACCGCCATTCCATGGCGTGGTCGGGCACGTTCGTCTCCGCAGGACGCGGTTACGGCGTCGTCACCGCCACCGGGCTGCGCACGCAGATCGGACACATCAGCACCCTTCTTTCCGGCGTCGAGACACTGACCACCCCTCTGCTACGCCAGATCAACCGGTTCGGTCGCCGATTCACGGCGTTTGCCATCATCGCGGCAGCACTCCTGTTCCTGTTCGCCCTGTACCAGCGGCAATACGACTTGCTCGAAGCCTTCATGCTGGTGGTAGCGCTGGCCGTCGGCGTCGTGCCCGAGAGCCTGCCCGCGGTCATTACCATCACGCTGGCCCTCGGGGTGCGGCGCATGGCCGCGCGTCATGCCATCGTGCGCCGCCTGCCTGCCGTGGAAACACTAGGAGCCACGTCCATCATCTGCTCCGACAAGACCGGCACGCTCACCCGCAACGAAATGTCGGCGCGGCGCATCATCACCGCTGACCAGGACTATGCCGTGGTCGGCGACGGCTATGCGCCCGAAGGCCACCTGCTCACCCCGGAAGGCGAACCTACCGCGCCTTCGGGCAGCGCGCGCATGCTGCTGCTGACCGGCCTGTTGTGCAACGACTCCCGCCTTGCCGTACACAACGGGCACTGGACGGTGGAAGGCGACCCCATGGAAGGCGCACTGATCGCGCTGGCCCAACGGAGCGGCCTCGATCCGCAAGCCATGCTCGAGCGCTGCCCGCGTCTCGACGAGATTCCGTTCGATCCCGAGTACCGCTACATGGCGACCCTGCACCGCAACCCCGAAGGGGGGGCGCTGCTTCTGGTGAAAGGCGCACCGGAACGGGTACTCGCCATGTGCACTTCACAGGTAACAGCCCGGGGCAAGCAGCCGCTCGACCACGACTTCTGGGATGCCGAGATCGCCCACGCCGGGGCGGCCGGCGAGCGTGTGCTTGGCTTTGCCTGGCGGCTGTTGTCGAACCCGCCTGACGAACTGGAGCACGAACATCTGGCCGAACTCAACTTCGCCGGCATCGTAGGCTTCATCGACCCGCCGCGTCCTGAAGCCATTGCCGCGGTGGCCGACTGCCTGGCCGCGGGAATCAAGGTGAAGATGATCACCGGCGACCACGCCACCACCGCCGCCGCAATCGCCAAGCAACTCGGCCTGGCCGACAACCCGCGCGTGGTCACCGGGGGCGATATCGATGCGCTGGCCGACGAGGAACTGGTCGACGTTGCCTTCGAGGCGCACGTATTCGCCCGTACCAGCCCCGAACACAAGCTGCGCGTGGTACGCGCACTGCAATCACGCGGTGCTATCGTGGCCATGACCGGTGACGGGGTAAACGACACCCCGTCACTGAAACAGGCGGACGTAGGCATCGCCATGGGCAAGAAAGGCACCGAAGCCGCCAAGGAAGCCGCCGAAATCGTCCTGACCGACGACAACTTTGCCTCGATCGATGCAGCCGTCCATGCCGGGCGCACCGTTTACGACAACATCCGGAAGGTCATCGCCTGGACCATCCCCACCAATGGCGGAGAAGCGCTCACCATCATCTTTGCCCTGCTGCTGGGCATCACGCTGCCCATGACGCCCGCGCAGATTCTCTGGATCAACCTCATCCTCACGGTCACGCTCGGCCTGTCGCTGGCCTTCGAACCGCCCGAGCCCGGCATCATGCGCCGGCCCCCGCGGCGCCCCAACGAGTCACTGCTCACGCCGTTCATGGTGTGGCGCATCATTTTCGTGTCGATCCTGTTCGTTATCGGCAATCTGGCGATCTTCGCCTGGACCCTTGCCCGCGGCCATGACCTCGAAAGCGCGCGCACCATGGTTGTCAATACCATGTGCGTGTTCGAGGTGTTCTATCTCTTCAGCGTGCGCTTCCTGCGCGTGCCATCGTTCAGCCTGCAAGCCATCAAGGGTACGCCAGCGGTTATACTGGCGGTAGCCTTGGTCGTCCTGGCGCAACTGGCCTTCACCTACGTGCCCTGGATGAACTTCATCTTCAATTCTCGTCCGGTGCCCATTCTCGACGGTCTGGTGGCCATTGGCGCAGGGATCATCCTCTGGCTTATTCTGGAAATCGAAAAGGCTGTCTGCCGGCGGCTGGGCTGGTTCGAAGAACTGGCCGGCCCCACCACCCGGCAGTCTGAACATCGCGTGCGCCGCGCAGCTTCCTCCTGACCCGCTGCCCGCACGTACACCAAGCCACCCCGCACACAGCTGCCCGGGGTGGCAAGGGTTTCGCTTCCTCTCCGGTGGCAGCCGGCGCTACCCGTCTGCTTTTGCGCTGCCTGCCGACGTGCGAGCCCCCACCAGCCTCCAGAACCCATGCAGACTTTTCTTCAGGAGTATCCAACATGCGCAAGTTTCTCGTCTCCAGCCTGCTCTCGCTCATGCTCGCCCCCGGCCTGGCGGCCGCAGCCGACAACTGTGCGACCACCATCGAGGCCGACGACGCCATGAAGTTCAGCAAGAGCGAGATCGTCGTGCCGAAGTCGTGCCAGCAGTTCACCGTCACGCTCAGACACGTGGGCAAGATGCCTGTCAGCGCCATGGGCCATAACTGGGTGCTCACCAAAGAAGCCGACATGCAGTCCGTGGCCACGGCGGGCATCCAGGCAGGCCTCGACAAGAACTACCTGCCGCCCAACGACCAGCGCGTGATTGCCGCCACCAAAATGATCGGCGGCGGCGAAGAAGCCTCGGTGACGTTCGACGTGGCCAACCTCACCCCGGGGGAACCGTATACGTTCTTCTGTTCGTTCCCTGGCCACTGGGCCATCATGAAAGGTACGGTGAAGCTCGCCGACTGAACTTCCTGCACGGTCGTTCCAGCGCATCCGGTGCCGCGCGTGCACCGGATGCGGTCTACCCCTGACCGGGCGCCAGAAACATGGCCCCCCGTCGCGGGCATGCCGTCATGTGCCCCGCGCCATGAGCATGCCGCCCGGCGCAGCCCCGTGCCCGGCCCGGCTGCACCAGGCCGTTGCCGGCGGTCTCCGACTGCACTTATTGACCTGCGTCAAGACCCGGGTTGCCAAGTGGTTTATGATTAGCCCCATGAGTACTCGTGCGGCCTCTCCTCCAGCCGCTGCTACCGTCTCCGACCCATATGCCGCGCTAGACGTCGCTGCTGCCGACCACGGATTTATCGTTTCGCACCCTGACGGGCGCCGCGAAGCATGGATTGCCGTCGAAGGCATGGTTTGCGCCGCCTGCAGCCAGGCTATTGAGTCTGCCGTCAACGCGCTTCCGGGCGTCGATCGCGCACGCGTGTCGCTGATGACCAAGCGTGCCCATGTTACGTGGCAAGAAGCCGCGGGCACGCGCATATCCGATATTTTCAGGGCGATCCGGCAAGCAGGGTATCAGGCATTTCCCGCAGATTCGGCAGAATTCGAAATCGCCCGCAAGCGCGCCTCGCGCATGCTGCTGTGGCGCCTGCTCGTGGCAGCCTGCGCCATGATGCAGGTCATGAGCTACGCCTTTCCCGAGTACATCATGACGGGAGACGAGATCTCTCCCGACGTCGTCCAGCTGCTACGCTGGGCGCAATGGATGATCACCATTCCAGCCATGCTCTTCTCCGCATGGCCCATCCTTGCCAACGCGGTACGTGCCGTCGTGGCCCGCCGCATGGCCATGGATCTTCCTGCTGCCATTGGTCTTGTCCTCGCCTTCGTGGCCAGCAGCATTGCCACGTTCGAAGGCAAGGGGTACGTGTGGTTCGATTCCGTCACGATGTTCGTGTTCTTCCTGCTTCTGGCCCGATGGCTGGAAGCCCGGGCACGCGACCGCGCCTTGCTGCAGCTCGAATCCTTGCAACGACAGATGCCCACCGGCATCACCCGCCTGCAACGCGCAGGCCAGGCAGCGCCGACCGCACCCGAACTCGTATCGCCCAGCCAGCTGGTGCCGGGTGACGTCGTCCGCATTCCCGCGGGCGAGGTATTCCCGGCCGACGGCACCCTCGTGCGCGGCCACACGCAAGTCGACGAGGCCGTGCTCACCGGGGAAAGCATGCCGGTCACCCGATCACTGGGTGCTGAAGTACGTGCCGGCAGCCGCAACCTCGTCAACGAAGTCGACATACGGGTCGAGCGCAGCGCCGCCGAGTCAACGCTGGGGCAAATCCGCCACCTGATCGACGCCGCGGCGGCCACCCGCCCTGACTGGATGCACACGGCCGACCGCTGGGCCTCGGTTTTCCTCGGTGCTGTGCTCGCGGGCGCCGCGCTCGCCTGGCTGACATGGCATTTCATCGACCCCAGCCGAGCCCTGGGCGTGGCCATCGCCATTCTCATCGTCACCTGCCCGTGCGCACTCTCACTGGCCACGCCATCCGCCATGCTCGCCGCCACCGCCGCGCTGGCGCGCCGCGGCATCTGGCTGCGTACCCCGGGCGCACTCGAACGGCTCGCTCACGTCAACCGCCTGGCCATCGACAAGACCGGCACCCTCACGCGTGGCAGCCCCACCCTGGTTGGCGTGGAAATACTTCGGCCCGGGCTCGAAGCCAGCGAAGTACTGAACCTCGCCGCCGCGCTGGCCGCCTGGTCGCGCCACCCGCTATCCCGTGCATTGGCGGCCCAGATCACACCCCCGCTGCCGGCCGACCACGTCGAGGAAATCCCGGGGTGTGGTCTGCAGGGTGAAATCCGCGGCAGGCACTGGCGCCTGGGCAGCCTCGACTTCGTGCACGAGGGCATCGACCCGCAACACCGTGCGCAGTACCCCATCGACGCCCTGATGCAGCTGCACGACGACTGCCCTGCCACCTGGCTCGCCGACTCCGAGGGTCCGGTGGCACGCCTGGCGTTCGACGACCCGCTGCGCGCCGATGCGGTCAACACCATTCAGTCCCTGCACGCAGCCGGCATCAGGGTTGCGCTGCTTTCGGGCGATGCCCCGCCCGTGGTACAGCGCATTGCCCGCCAGGCCGGTCTCGAAGATGCGCACGGCGGGCTGTCGCCCCAGCAGAAACTCGATGCAGTCAAGAAGTGGCAGGCAGCAGGCGAAACCGTCATGATGGTCGGCGACGGCATCAATGACGGCCCTGCTCTTGCTGGTGCCGACATTTCCGTGTCGCTTGGAGACGCTACCCCGCTGGCCCGTGCCCACGCGGACGTCATTCTTGCATCCGGACATCTCGCCGACCTTTCCACTACGCGCAACATGGCCCTACGGGCCGTTCTCACCATGCGCCAGAACCTTGGCTGGGCACTCGCCTATAATATCGTCAGCATCCCGCTGGCCATGGTCGGCTACATGCCGCCCTGGGCGGCCGGCCTGGGGATGGCGCTCAGTTCCATGCTGGTCATCGGCAACAGCCTCCGTCTGGTCAGAGAACCTTACCCGCAAGTCTTGCCCGCGCGCACACCTGTCCGGTCGGCAGTGGCAACCTGAAGCAGGTCGATTCATTTGTATGGACATTCTCTTCCTGCTCATACCGCTGTCGGTCATTCTGGTGATGATCATCGTCGCCATGCTGGCGTGGGCACTTCATACTGAGCAATTCGACGACCTCGAACATCAGGGCGAACTGATCTTCGAGGAAGAAGAACTCGCGGAGCGCGCCGACAAGCTGCGTGCCGAGGCCGCCCGCAAACAGGCCGAACAACAAGAGTCGTTGTCACTGGGTGACGCCGACCCGCCTCCCGCGGTCGCCGTCACCCGGGTTGACTTGCGTCAACGCAAGGTAAACGACTCTACGGCATAGTTTTAAATGTCGCACTTTGCGCTCACATGTCTCTTGATGCACGGAGTCCGTTTCAATGAGTACCCAAGCTGCCCTGCCAGCTACCGAAGTCTATAACGACAAGGTCGTTCGGCAGTTCACCATCATGGCGGTCTTTTGGGGCGTCGTAGGCATGGGCGTCGGCGTTCTCGTCGCCGCCCAGCTTGCGTGGCCCGAACTGACCAACGGCATACCATGGCTTGCTTACGGACGCATACGTCCGCTGCACACCAATGGGGTCATTTTTGCTTTCGGAGTGTCCGCGCTCATCGGTACCTCGTACTGGGTGGTTCAGCGCACCTGCCACACCACCCTGTTTGCTCCCCGTCTTGCCGCCTTCACTTTCTGGGGCTGGCAACTCGCCATGATCGGTGCGGTGATCACGCTGCCCTTGGGTATCACGCAAAGCAAGGAATACGCCGAGCTCGAGTGGCCGCTCGACATCCTCATCGCCGTGGTGTGGGTGGCGTACGCCATCGTGTTCTTTGGCACCATCGCGAAGCGGCGCGTGCGGCACATCTACGTGGCCAACTGGTTCTACGGCGCCTTCATCATTGCCGTGGCCCTGCTGCATATCTTCAACAACCTCGCTGTCCCCGCCAGCCTGTGGAAGTCGTATTCGCTGTTCGCCGGCGTGCAGGATGCCATGCTCCAATGGTGGTACGGCCACAACGCGGTCGGTTTCGTGCTCACCACGGCCTTCCTGGGCATGATGTACTACTTCATCCCCAAGCAGGTCGAACGGCCCATCTGGTCGTACCGGCTGTCCATCGTCCACTTCTGGGCGCTCATCTTCACGTATATGTGGGCCGGTCCGCACCACCTGCACTACACCGCGCTGCCTGACTGGGTCCAGTCGATCGGCATGGTTTTCTCGATCATCCTGCTGGCACCCTCCTGGGGCGGCATGATCAACGGCATCATGACCATCTCCGGACAGTGGCACAAGCTCATCACTGACCCCGTCCTGCGCTTCCTCATCGTCGCCGTGTCGTTCTATGGCATGGCCACTTTCGAAGGCTCGATGATGTCGATCAAGACGGTCAACGCCCTGTCGCACTACACCGACTGGACGGTGGGCCACGTACACTCGGGCGCGTTGGGCTGGGTCGGTTTCATCACCATCGGCTCGCTCTACTGGATCATCCCGCGCCTGTTCGGCAAGACGCGCATGTACTCGCATCGCGCCATTGAACTGCACTTCTGGATCGCCACCATCGGTATCGTCTTCTATATCGCTTCCATGTGGATGGCAGGCGTCATGCAAGGTCTGATGTGGCGCTCGATCGACGCCGACGGCATGCTCGCCTACAGCTTTGTCGAGGCCCTGGCTGCCACCTTCCCGTACTACGTCGTCCGCTTCGTTGGCGGTGCCATGTACCTCACGGGTATGGTGCTGATGGCCTGGAACACGATCATGACGGTTCGCTTTGCCGACACCGATCCGCGCGCGGTGAACCATCCGCCCGTGGTTCCGGTGCTGCAACCGGCCCCGAACACCTAAACCGTTCCGAGGCGGCGCGCAGATCGCGCGCTGCCTTTCCGAAGCACCAAGGAAGCTGCAATGGCGTTATCTCATCACAAAATCGAAACCCGTAGCTGGTTGATGATCATCCTGGTGTTGATCGTCATCTCGATCGGCGGGTTGATCGAAATCGTGCCGCTGTTCTTTCAAAGAACGACCACCCAGCCGGCGCCCGGCATCGAACCCTACGATGTCGTTCGCCTTGCCGGACGCGACGTCTACATTCGCGAAGGCTGCTATACCTGCCATTCGCAAATGATCCGTACTCTGCGCTCCGAGACCCTGCGCTATGGCCCATACTCGGTAGCCGGCGAATTCGTGTACGACCACCCTTTCCAGTGGGGCAGCAAGCGCACCGGTCCCGACCTGGCCCGCGTAGGCGGCCGCTACAGCGACGACTGGCACCGCGTGCACCTCATGAATCCCCGTGCGGTCGTTCCGCAATCCAACATGCCTGCCTATCCGTGGCTCGCCAGCAACCGGATCGATCCCGAAGCCATGGTGCGGCGCATGCGCGCCCTGCAGTCGATCGGGGTGCCGTACACCGATGAACAGATCGAACAGGCCGCCGACAAAGTGCGCGGCAAGACGGAAATGGATGCGCTTATCGCCTACCTCCAGGGCCTGGGCGTCAACCGGCGGTAAAGAACGACAACGGTTACCCATATGCTGACGGATCTCAACTTCTTGCGCGGTATTACTACCGTGCTGGCCTTCACCTGCTTCATAGGCATCGTCCTCTGGGCCTGGAGCAGTCGCAATCGCACGCGTTTCGAGGAAGCTGCCTCGCTGCCGTTGCACGAGGATGAACTCGATGTTTCCCGGACCAAGGAGGGCTCGGCATGAACGAGTTCACCAACAGCGTAGTTCCCGTCCTCATCACGGTCGTATCGCTGGCCGGCATCCTGGGCTGCGGCTGGCTGGCCTGGCACTATCGCAAGACAGGACAGGGCGAACCCAACCCCGAAACGCCCCAGGAAGCCATTGCGGAAGGCGTACATGTCTGGGACGGTGACCTTTACGAGCTGAATAACCCGCTGCCGCGCTGGTTCCTCGGCATGTTCTTCATTGCCGTGGTCTTCGCGCTCATCTACCTGGCCCTGTACCCGGGCCTGGGCAATTACCCGGGCCTGCTTGGATGGACCTCGGTCAAGCAGTACGACGAACAGACACTCGAGCTTGACGAGCGCGTCGAGAAGGTCTACGCCGAGTTCAAGGGCATGTCGGTCGAGCAACTGGCCCATAACGAACGGGCCATGAGCATTGCGCACAGCCTGTTCCTGAACAACTGCGCACAGTGCCACGGTTCCGATGCTGGCGGCTCGCGCGGCTTTCCCCGCCTGACCGACCAGGACTGGCTGTACGGCGGAACGCCTGAAGCGATACGCACCAGCATCACCAAGGGCCGCCACGGCATCATGCCGCCGCAGGCAGCCGCGGTAGGCGACGCCACCAACATTCGCAACGTGGCTGCTTATGTACTGTCGCTGTCGGGTGCACGCACCGACGCGGTCGCAGCAGCCCGCGGCAAGCCCATTTTCGAATCGGTGTGCGCGGCCTGCCACGGTGTCGACGGCAAGGGCAACCAGGCGCTGGGTGCCCCCAACCTCACCGACCGCACCTGGCTGTATGGCGGATCGGAAGCCGACATCATCGAGACTATCACGAATGGTCGCCAAGGTGTCATGCCCGCCCACGAAGGCCGTCTCACCCCGGAGCAGATCGAACTGCTCGTGGCTTACCTGTTGAACCGCTCCGGATCAGTACCGAAGAACTGAAATGTCTCGCAAGATCATACCCATCACCCCTGAGCCCGCTGAACAAACCATCTATGTCCGCTCGGTCAAGGGGTGGTTCAATACGTGGCGATGGGTGATGGTATGGTTCACACAATTGCTGTACTACGGGCTGCCCTGGCTCACGTGGGATGATCGCCAGGCTGTCCTGTTCGATCTCAGCGTGCGGCGTTTCCATATCTTTGGTCTCACGTTTACGCCGCACGACCTCATCCTTCTTACCCTGCTGCTGGCCATCTCGGCGTTCTCGCTGTTCCTGTTTACCGCCGTCGCCGGACGCCTGTGGTGCGGCTATACCTGCCCGCAAACGGTTTACAGCGAAATCTTCGCCTGGATCGAGCGCCGTGTGGAAGGGGATCGCAACGAGCGCATGCGCCGCGACCGCGGCCCGCGCAACTTCGACTACTACAGCCACAAGTTCGTCAAGCATGCCCTGTGGATCTTCGTCGCGCTCTGGACGGGGTTCACGTTTGTGGGATACTTCACGCCCATCCGCCAGCTCGGCCTCGACATCCTGCACCTTGACGTCGGCCCCTGGGCCACGTTCTGGACGCTGTTCTACAGCTTTGCCACCTATGGCAATGCGGGCTGGCTGCGCGAGAAGGTCTGCAAGTACATGTGCCCGTACGCCCGCTTTCAGGGCGTCATGTTCGACCGCGACACCCTCACCGTCTCGTACGACTCCCGGCGTGGCGAGCCACGCGGCTCGCGCCCCCGCTCCGCCAACCCGCGCGAGCTGGGTCTAGGCGACTGCATCGACTGCAAGCTGTGCGTGCAGGTCTGTCCCGTGGGCATCGACATCCGCGACGGTCTCCAGTACGAATGCATCGATTGCGGCGCCTGCATTGACGCCTGCAACGACGTCATGGATCGCATGGGCTACGACCGCGGCCTGATCCGCTACGGCACCGAGAGCGGGCTCTCGCTGAAGGACTCCGCAGGCGCGGTCCTGCGTCGCCTGCTGCGCCCCCGGGTGGTTGTCTACACCTTCTTGCTGTGGGCACTCATCGCGATTTTTGCAGGAAGCATCTGGTCGCACAGCCCGATCCGCGCAGAAGTGCTGCGCGACCGCGCTGTGATCATGCGTACCACGGAAGACGGGGAAGCCGAAAACCTGTACCAGGCTCACCTCATCAACACCACGTCACGGCCGATCACGGTGAAGATCGATGTCACCGGACTGCCCGACGTCAGCCTCCCCGAAAACGAGCGCGAGTTCACGGTTGACGGGCAGAGCGCGCGGCTCGTGGTGCTGCATGTTCGCCTTCCATATGGCCACGAGGTTGCCCGTGGCACGCATCCCATTCACTTCATCATTAGCGAGGTCAACGATGGCGGCGCAACAATCAAGGCCGACTCGTCCTTCATCGTTCGATAGTACGGCAGCAGCCGTCCCCTGGTGGCGGGTGGGCTGGATGTGGCTGGTGGTTGGCATCCCTGCCGTGACGGTAATCGCCGCCATCACCACAACGGTGCTGGCACTGCAGGTTCCCGATCCCCCGATTGCCACCAATCCGGGCGCCGAGCCGGTACACCTGCGTCAGGCCGTGAAGGCGGAGATCATTCCGGTGCAATCACAGGGCGAACCGCACCCCTGATCGGCATCTGCCTTGCGCACAATTACGCCCTCTACGCACAACAGACCCGCCATGCTCATGCATTCGGGTTCGGCCACAACGGCCAGGAAGGGGTGTCGTGCAACCAGCCGGCACCCTGCGGGGAAAAACCTAGCGCGTGCTGTTCTCTACCAGCGCACGCAAACGCTCAGGGTCTTCGATACGCACGCGCCGTTGCTTCACGCTGATGAGACCCTCTTCGGCCATGCGCGACAGCGTACGGCTGACGGTTTCAAGCTTGAGGCCCAGATAGCTGCCGATTTCTTCGCGGGTCATGCGCAGCACCACCTCGCGGTCGGAGTAACCGCGGGCCTGCATGCGCCGCACCAGATTCAGCAGGAAAGCCGCGATACGCTCTTCCGCGCGCATGTTGGCCAGCAGCAACATGACCCCATGCTCGCGCACGATTTCGCGGCTCATCAAGCGATGGAAATGGCGCTGAAGCCCGGGAATCTTCAGGGCAAGTTCGGCCAGTCGCGGATACGGAATGACGCAGACCTCGGCATCTTCGAGAGCGATGGCGTCACAGGCGTGCCGGTTGGAACTGAGGCCGTCGAGCCCGACGAGTTCGCCCGCGATCTGGAACCCCGTGACCTGGTCGCGCCCATCAAGCGTGGTGAGACGGGTTTTGAAGACGCCGGTGCGGATGGCGTAGATGGAAGTAAACGGATCACCGTTCAGAAACAACGGCTCACCCTTGCGTACCGTGCGGCGCGTCGTGACGAGCTGGTCTACCTGCTGCAGTTCTTCCTGGGTAAGACCCACGGGAAGGCACAGCTCCCGCACGTTGCATTGGGAACAGGCTACCCTGACTTCGGAAAGCAAGCGCTTTTCGCTGTCCGCACAGGGTCTAGAAGTAACCGTATTGGCTACTGTCATTGAGCACCTGCCTATGGTGATGTGTAATCTCGCCCTATTATTAGAACACACTCCACCCGCTTGACCTGAGTCAACACGAACAGGCTGGAGTTTCGTCAGAGTAGAGGCATGACCATCGTAATGAACAACATCCCGGGCGTTGTTCCAGCCGGGCTGGCACCTGCAGACTCCGCCTTCGTGGCGTATCTGGCCGGGGCGCGATACACATCATACCCTGCACCCGAGCACTTTACCGAAGCCTACGACGCCACGCACCACCGCAGCGCGCTTGCCGGACGCGCGCTCTCGGGCCCTCTGCGACCCTTGGCCATCTATGTGCACCTGCCGTTCTGCACCTCGACGTGCCACTATTGTTCGTGTCATACCGTCGTCACCCAGGACCGCCGTCGCGCCAACCGCTACCTGCAGGCCATCCGGAAGGAAGCCCGCCTGGTACGTCGCGAGCTTTCGGCGATCACCCCCATTTCGCGCCTCTACATCGGCGGCGGTACGCCGACGTTTCTCGAAGACGTCCAGCTTCAAAGCCTGAAGGACATACTCGAATCGACGTTCAAGTTTGACGAGCGCGCAAGCCGGTTCATCGAGGTCGATCCCCGCACCACCCCGCCGGAGCGGCTGGAAACCCTGCGCGCACTGGGATTCGACCACCTTGAAGTCGGTGCCCAGGACCTCAACACGGACGTGCTCGCCAACGTCAACCGCCCGCAGCCGCCCCAGGCGGTCATTGAGCTCGTCCAGGCCTCCCGCGGCATGGGCTTCAAGTCGGTCACCGTCGACCTGCTCTGCGGCCTGCCCCAGCAATCCACCGCCAGTTTTGCCCTCACACTGGAGACGGTCATCCGGCTGGAGCCCGACTCCATCAACATCTATCCGTATCACCACCTGCCCGACCGCCATCGCGCGCATCGTCTGCTCGACAGCGCCGTCCTTCCACCTTTCAGGGCCACGCACTCCATGATGCGCAACGCCCTCAATACACTGGTCCAGGCCGGATGGATCCACCTCGGCATGCACCACTTCGTGCGGCCCGACCACCCGCTTGCCACCGCGCAGCGCGAAGGCCGGTTGCACCGCAACTTCCAGGGCTATACTACGGTACAGGAAAGCGACCTCATTGCTCTGGGCATGTCGGCAATCAGCCGCATCGGCATCACATATGCCCAAAATGTTCGCACATTAAGCCAGTATTACGAAGCCATAGAAAGCGGTCGGCTGGCCATCGAGCGCGGGCACGGTCTGTCTGCCGACGACATTCTCCGGCACGCGATCATCATGTCCATCATGTGTCGGGGGTACGTCAGCTTCCCGGCGGTCGAAGAGGCCCATTTTGTGAATTTCAACCGTTACTTCCGCCACGAAATCGACGACCTGCTCAAACTGGAACACGAAGGGCTCATCCGGTTCGAACCCGACGGGTTCGCCGTCACCGATGCAGGCTACCTGTGCCTGAGCTACGTCGCGCAGGTTTTCGACCGCTACGAGCGGCAGCGGCAGGCCTTTACCAACCGTTCACGCATTCTGTAGTAATCCGCCACGGCCATGAACCTGTCCCTTGTTACCACTGCTGCGGCCATCGGCCTGGCCGGGGGTGTCCACTGCGTGGCCATGTGTGCATCACCTGCCGCGCTGGCTACCCGCATCAACGGCACGCTGCCTTTCCAGGCTGGCCGCGTTGCCGGCTACTCGCTGCTGGGCGCCATCGCAGCCCTGGGTGCGGCAGGCTTCAGCAATATCGCCACAGCTGCCGCCTGGCTACGCCCGGTGTGGATCATGCTGCATGTGGCCATCGTGCTGATGGGAGTGTGGATGCTGGTTGCTGGCCGCCACCCGCTATGGCTGCAACAGACCCTGCTCGACACCACGCGCGCCCTGGCCCAGCGAATCTCCGCCTGGTTCGGCATGTCCGCCCCCACCGTCCCCGGTCTGCTCGCAGCCGGCAACGCCGCAGGCTCCAGCACCCTCGAGGCGCGCGCCCTCACCCCCGCGGGCACTGCCACCGGAACGGGTTCCGCCTCCATTGAGGTCCATCTGCCCGGACGCATCCCCCGCAGACAAAGCGCCGGGCGACGCCGCCTGCAAAGTTTTCTCACTGGCATGGCCTGGGCGCTGCTGCCGTGTGGCCTGCTGTATTCGGTCGTCATGCTGGCCTGGATGAGCGGCGAAGTCATTACCGGCACCGCGGCCATGGCCGTGTTCGGCATAGTCTCGGGCGCGCAATTGTGGCTGGGCCAGCGGGGACTGCTTGCATTGCTGCGAGCCGGGCGCGAAGCGACGGCCATCCGCATTGCCGGCGCCGTTACCGCACTGGGGGGAGGCCTGTTACTGTACTGGGCTGCCCTCGGCCGCGCCCCGGAAGGTTTCTGCCTGCCCGGTTTCTGACACCCGCGTGGCGGTTCGCAGCAGGACCCTGCACGTTTCCACCACCCGCGGCACAGGAAGGCTTTGGAGGCCGCACCCGGGCTCGGGAACCAGGCAGCAGGCATCGCGGCGGGGCCAGAACCACTCCGGCTTGTCTTCATCGAACAGACCCACGAACGGCACCGCAGCGCATTGCGCAAGGTGCGACGGACCACAATCGTTGGCTACCACCAGGTCCGACGCAACAATGATGCGTGCCAACTCGCTCAGACTCGGGCTCATCACCACCCGGAAATCGGGCCGATGCATGTCACGCAGCATGCGCGCCTCCTCCTGCTCGGCTGGGCCCAGAATCACGTTGAACGCCGTCTCGGCATCTTCGGCCAGTCCGTCCGCCAGCGCGACGAAACGCTGCATTCCCCACTTCTTGAATTCGCCCGCGCCGCCCCCGGGCATGAAGGTCACGACCCGCGGGTGCGGCAGGCGGCCACCCACCGGGCCGGTTTCCAGCGCTGCCATCGGTCGCGTGCCCTGAGCCCCGTCAACCCTGCTCGTCCCCGACGCAGTGCCGGCATGCGCGGGCAGCGCCGCTGCCAGCGACTCCACGCACCCATGCGCCGCCCGCAAGGCATCGAAGGGACGGTATGCCTGCAACAGGTGCAGGAAATGAAGTGCACGGTATTCGCGTGCATCGAATGGCAAGGCATGCGTCCATACCAGGTCACCCACCCGGCCGTTACGGTAGCCGATGCGGCATGGGGGGTGTTTCAGCAGCGCGGCCAGCGCATGCCATTCACTGCTGGGATGCAGGTCAACGAAAACTTCACATTGCCTGTCGAGCGCCGCAAGTTCGGTGAGCGCCGTCGGCGCATGCACGAACTCGTCCACCCAAGGCAAGGACTCGAACAGCTTGCGCAGGTCGTCGCGGGCCACGACGCGTAGCCGTTTGTGCGGCCACCACTGTTTCAGCTGGTACAACGCCGGGAACATGACCAGCTGCGCCCCGAAGAACGGGCGGCTACGAACAAATACGACGATCTCTGCCATGTTGGCTTCCGGCGCTAAAGCAGCGAGCAAACGGAGGCGCATTTTACGGGCATTTTCTGGCCGGAGAAAGCCGCAGCGTTTCCCAGTGAATGAATTCGAAGATGGCGCGGCCCGCATCAGAACGCGTTCCAGGCCTATGGATGAGTAACCGCGTGCGTCGTTGCACGCAGGCATGGGCCCACACATCCCCGCCTGTTTCAGTCTGCCGCCACAGGGCACAGGCACATCGGTTGCGAACCGTTGGCCAGTTCGGCTCAGCCCTTTCAACAGGAGTTCCAGCATGGTCAACCAGACAGACAATCGACGTTCGGGCCGAGGCTTTGCCTCGATGGATCCCGAGCGCCAGCGCGTCATTGCCAGCCAGGGGGGACGCGCAGCCCATGCGAGCGGCAATGCCCACCAGTTCACCCCGGAAGAAGCGCGCGCAGCCGGCGCCCGCAGCCACATCAACCGCAAACAGGAAAGCGGCAGTCGCAACGCCGCATCTGCCCGTCATGATGCACGGGAAGCCACCTCGCGGAAGAAATCGGGGCAATGACGGGAGCGCGCTACGCACCCAAAGCGGAACCGGCCGCCCCAGCGGGAATCGGCGCGTCAGAATCCGTTCGGTCCGGTCGGCGGTACCCCTGATCGCCCCACAGGCCTCCACGCGGCACTTACGAAAGGCCGCGTGGTACCTCGGCGCCCAGCGCAGCCAGTTCGGCTTCGCTGAAGCCTGCCGCGCGGCGGGCATCCAGGTTGAATGGTCCCTTGAGCCGTGGCGCCCGGTAGCGCTCCGCGAGCTCGGCATACGTAACCAGCGGATCGAGCTGGCGTTGTTTGCACAGCCAGCGGAACCAATAGTTGCCCAGAGCGACATGCGTCACCTCGTCGCGCAGGATGATGTCGATGATGGCCGCTCCCTCTGCATCGCCCACAGAAACAAGCTTGTTGCGTACCTGCGGCGAAGCATCCAGCCCGCGCGCTTCCAGCGTTCGTGGAACCAGGGCCAGGCGGGCCAGCAGATCGCCCGCGGTCTTGCGCGCCATTTCCCACAGACCATCGTGGGCGGGAAAATCGCCATACGCATAGCCCAGGGTGCCAAGATGCCGGTTGAGCAGATGAAAGTGGTAGGCCTCTTCGCGCGCCACCTGAAACCATCCCCGATAGAACGTCTCCGGCATGCCGGGAAATCGCCAGATGATGTCGAGCGCGAGGTTGATGGCATTGAACTCGATATGTGCAAGCGCATGCAGCAGTGCGGCACGCCCTTCTACCGTGCCCACCGCGCGCTGCTTTAGCAGTCTGGGCAGTACCAGTTCAGGACGCTCCGGGCGCCCGGGAATGTCCCCCGAGGGAGACAACACGGCGTCCGGATCAATGGGATTGTCGTTCCCCATCGCTTGCACTGCAGCCAGCTTGTCGGACCATGACTGCAGCATCAGGGCGGACAATGCCGCCATACGTAAATCCATAGACACAACAAAACCCGCCGTCGCGTAGAACAGCACCACATTCGAAAAAGCGGGCACTATTCTCGCACGACGGCGGGCAGGTCGCCGCCCACGGACTCAGGCAGGGCGCACGTCGGCGGCGTACAGCGGACCGTCCTCAGGCGATGTCGCCGAAGTCAAGACCGCCGGAACCGGCCAGAAGGATGATCTCGATGCCGAGATCGGCCGACCCGTCACCATCGTAGTCGACATATACCCAGCTGGTCTCGGGACTGGATGCGTCGTCGTTCACAATGACGTAATACAGGCCAACGTTGCTGGTAAACGCCTCGTTCGCCCAGGCGAGCGCCGCTTCGAAACCGGAGACCGGCTCGTCGGCATTGCCGGTCAGGATCGCCGTATTCCTGAGGCTTCCGGCCACCAGACCAAAATCAAGCACATCGTGCCCGGCCATGAATCCGGTGATGACGTCGTGTGAGCCAGCATCAACCCCGCTATCACCCTGGGCGAACACGAGACTGTTGGCGCCCTGCGCGCCCACCCCGCCCACGCGCAGGTGAATGACATCCGCACCCGCACCGGCCACGATCGTGTTGCTGCCGCTGCCCTCGATGCTGATGATGTCGCTGCCGGCGCCCGTCGCGATCAGGTTGCGGCCACTCCCCGTGATGACGACGACGTCCGTACCGTCGCCCGTCTCAACCCGGTTGTGGCCATTGCCCGCCAGCTCCACGTGGTTCGTACTTACTGCCGTTCCGAGGCGCACATGATTGCTGCCATCACTCTCGATATATACCTCGAAATCACCATCGCCGGCTTCAACGGCGTTCGATGACTCCCTGCCATTGAGAAGCACTACTTTGCTGGATACATCGCCCGCATTGCCAAGCACGATGGCATGGCCGCCGGCACCATCGATGCGGATATTGTGCGCACCATTGCCCAGGCTGACGCTGTTGGCACCGTCGCCTTCAATGTTGACCGTAAAGGCACCATTGCCGGCGTCGACCAGGTTGTTCCCATCACCCTTGATGGACACGGTGGAGGTGCCCAGGCTGGCACCGAGGGCAATGATGTTCGCTCCGTCGCCTTCGATAGCGATGACATGATTGCCATCGCCCGCCCGAACCTGATTGTTGCCTGCACCGGCCTGCAGCACCATGCGGCCGGACGCCGCGATGTCGTTGTTCCCGTCACCCACGATGATCAGGAGATCGCCGGCCGCGCGTACGACGTTGTCGCCATCGCCCGCCATGACCGTGCTTTCACCATGGCCCAGCTCGATGACATTGTTGCCATGGCCTACCCTCACGTGATTGTTGCCCTTGCCGGCAACGATATGGTTGTTGCCGTGGCCGGTCCGCACGTTTGCTCCACCGTCACCCAGCTCGATGACATTGTCGCCTCGGCCGACCACCACGCTATTGTTGCCGTCACCGGCGGAAACGCGGTTGTCGCCATCGCCTGCATCGATGATGTTGTTGCCTTCACCTGCCTCGATTACATCATCGCCGGCACCTCCGACCAGGATGTCATCGCCCGCACCACCCCTGATGACCAGTGCGTGCTCGATACGGTTGGCCCCCATCTCGATTGCGCCATGCAACGCCGAAGCATCGATGATGCGTACTCCGGAGTGCGTGTAATCGGTCAGCGCAATTGCGCCGGAAATACGCCCGCTAAGCATGAGCGTCTGCACACCCTTGACATTGGCCAGCGAGAAACTGCCATCGCCGGCCGCATTCAGGAAATGAAATTCGAGATGCTCGATGTTCTCCAGCTCTATTCCGGTGGCTTCGTCGATCTGGTCTCCAGCGCCGAAGTAGGCCACCAGCCTGTCACTGTCTTCTGCCGAATCATCGATGAGAAGGTCACTGCGCTGCAGCGTACCCGGCGCGGCAACGATGGTTTCATTGCCGCCGGTAAACCGGAACATGGAAACCTCCCCCCCAATGAATGCCATGCTGGTGGTCGCGTAATCCAACTGCGCGGTCAGATTGAGCGTATTCCCCACGGCAGGTGCTTCACCGTCATCAGAAGTGTCGCCGCTTTGGGGAACATGGCTGTAGAGCTTCGCACGTGCGGCTTCCAGCGATTCCGCTGTTTCGTCGACACCCGCTAGCACCTGTGCGGCATCGTAGTTCAGGTTGTCGAGAATGGCAGGACGCGAATTATCCCAGTCGGAGAACTCAATGGCGAGCGCCGTGCGATTGGCAACATAGGCTGCGTCGCGTTCGTCGTTCATCGCCGCAGCGACCATGAGCGCCACCAGCTGTGGACGCTCAACAATGCCCGAACCAAGCTGGGCCGTCCAGTACGCCAGCCCCTCATCGTCGGGTTCACGCCCAAGCACATTGCGGTACAGGTGGGTGACATACCATGTATCGGTAACCGTGGGCCCTGCGGGCACCTCGCCATGGCTGGTACCATCACGGTATATTTGTTCTGACAAAATCCTGAATGCATCAGGATGGGCGGTGGCTGACTCGCCAGCCTGCCCGAGCAGATCGATATACAGCGCCGAGTAGTGGCTCATCGCCTGGAATTCCGGCGCACGACCGAAATAACCGATGAAAATAGAAGCAACATCTTTCTGGATCTGTTCCAACGGCAAAATCACTGCATCAACTCCAAAAGTGAATTGCTTACCCATGCATATGAGCAAACCATGGTAAGCACTTGTCACCCTTTCTGCATGTGATTGCCGTCACAATTGCCAACCGGGATTTTTCCTCTCGCGCAAACAAGAATCGTGGCCCAGGGCTAATGGCGACCGCCTCATGACGCATGCCTCGCCGGCGCATGCCGACATATCAAGGCTCGTGCGTGAGGCGAGCATATTCTTGTCGGGTACCCACCAGAGAATACTTCACTGCGCCATTCGCAAAATTCATTGTAGGTACATGAGTAAGTAGTCTCACTTAGCAAATGAAAAAGCAGGGCATCCGGAAACGCCCTGCTTCACGAAACATTTCGGTTCTGCCTTACGTGGAATATGACAGCTTGCCCAACATTCACCGCGTCTCGGCCTAGTGAGACGCGACGACCCGGATGTTGTTGATGATTTCCTTTACGCCGCCACAGTCGTCGGCATAGTCTTCGATGGCATGCTTGACGCCGCGCTGCGTTACCGTACCGTCGAGCGTGACCACGCCGTCTTTCACCATGACGGTCACGTTGCTGACGTCGAGCCCGGAATCGCCCAGAGCTTCACAGAGATCTTCGCGTATGCGCTCGTCGGAGCGCACATAACCCTTCGGGTATATCCGTTCGCGTCGTGGGCGCCGGCCCGCCCTGCTGGATGCGGGGTGCATGGCACTAGCCTGGGCAGCACCAGCCGCCTCGGACGCCCGCAGGCCCTCAACGTAAGCCGCGTGCTCGGCCGCCGCACGCTCCGCCCGCTCGCGGTAGTGGCGTTCGCCTTCAGCGGTATGGCCTTGCCATGGTGTATCAGCGGATGTGTCGTCGCTGTCGTAATCGCGCACGTCGTAGTACGGCTGCATGCGGCGGTAGCGTTCATCGCCCAGGCGCAGCGCAGCCCCCCGGCTTTGCCCGATGCGACCCAGGCCGCGTCCACTGTTGGACATCGAAGCGAAGCCCGCGTACTCGAAATCTTCCTCCAGATACCGCAGACGTGCAGCATCGCCTCGCCGGTCGTAGTGTCGAATCATACGTGTCCTCCAAACGTGGGTATACCTCTGAGCGGGCCTTGCGCCGGGCAGCCCGGGCGCAGGGCCATTCCGGAAACTCCGGAAACTGCAGGACAACGTTGGAAATGCGATTTCCTGGTTATCAGTATGGAGTTTAAGCAGGCGCCTGACAAGGCCGCTCCGGCAGCCTGGACGGGGGATCTCATGGGCTGTCTTGCCCAGCTACCCATGTTTGTCGGGGGAATGAAATAATTCGCAACAGCACGCAACGTGAAATGACGTAATCATGGTAAAAGCACCCCTTTGATCGAGGTTGCTTTCATGAACACCGTTTCCCGTCTTTTGATGGCGTGCGCGATGGCCTGCCTGTGCGTTGCATGTACCGGTGCGCCCTTGACATCCTCCCCCGCCTAAAGTTGGGGGATTCCTACTGCGCCCACCCCGGCA
>CALAGD010000089.1 GCA_937891425.1 uncultured Pigmentiphaga sp. | reverse complement strand
CGCTGCAAAGAAGGCTGTCGCCAGGACCGCCGCCAAGACTGTCGCAAAGACGGCAACGCGTACCGCCGTGGCCAAGAAGGCTGTACGCAAGGAGCCCGCGGTGGCAGCGACCGCTGCGCCGGCAAAGACCACTCCGAATCCGATCGCGTCCTGGCCCTTTCCTACCGGCGAGCGTTCCTGACGCGGCACGTCAGGTCAAGCAAGTGGCTCGAACATAACGGCCAGGGAGAGCGTGTCATGCGCTTCACCCTGACCGTTGTGCCGCCTGCTGCCCGCCCTGCTTATGGTTCCGCCCGCGGGATCGCACATCCGGCACACGGCGCGCTCATGAGACAATAATCGCGCTGCCAGTGACCACCGGCCCTGAACCCACTCGGCCGTCCGGGTTTCCTCATTCAGACACTTGCATGATCGGCGAAATCATTCAGTTTCTCCTCAACATCCTTTTTACCCTGTTTGCTGCGGCCCTCATCCTGCGCTGCTGGTTTCAGTACGCCCGGGTCCATCCCTACCATCCGCTGGTGCAAGGCATCGCCCAGGTTACCAACTGGCTGGTGCATCCATTGCGTCGCATCATCCCCGGGTTCGCAGGCATCGACTGGGCCAGCCTCGTGGGCGCCTGGATCACCGCCGTCGTCTACCTGGTGCTGGTCAGTCTCATTGCCGGTTTCAATGTGGGTGCCATCATCCTGCCCGCGATCGGTGCCGGATTTTTCATGGTACTGAAGTGGGCGCTGAACCTCTTGTTCTGGATTGTTCTGATCCAGGCCATCATGTCCTGGGTAAGCCCCTACGCCCCCCTGATGGGCGTTCTGCAAAGCCTCACCAGTCCTTTCCTCGCGCCATTCCGGCGCGTGCTGCCCACCTTTGGCGGGCTGGATTTCTCACCGCTGGCACTGATCATCCTCACGCAGATCGCGCTCATGATCGTGACGCGCGCAAGCTTCAATTTGTTTGGTATTTAGCATCGCGCGACCGGCACCGGCAGCGCATCGTGCGCCAGGTGCCGGCCCGATCTGCGACGACGGGCGCGGACACTACCCTGCCCGGTACCCTCAGGCGAGGGTTACTCCGTACGTATCGTACAGCATGCGCCCGATCTGATCGCGCGAGGGTGCATGGTTCTGCGGCCCCAGGTGTGCAATCTTGATGGCGCCCATCACGCTGGCCAGGCGGCAGCAGTCAACCCAGCTCCAGCCGGATGTCAGGCCATAGAGCAGGCCCGCACGGTAGGCGTCACCGCACCCTGTGGGGTCCACCACGTCCGCTGCGGGAGTCGCAGGAATGGTGATCTCCTCACCACCGTGATACAGCACCGAGCCCTCGCCGCCATGCGTCACGATGACCGCCTGCTTTTCGCGGGCGATGTCGGCCATGCGCAGGCCGGTGCGCTGCTCGACCACGCGCGCTTCGTAGTCGTTCACGGTCAGTACGTCAGCGAGATTGATCATGCGCATCAGGTCGTTGCCATCGAACAGCGGCATCGCCTGACCCAGGTCGAAGATGAACGGTATCTTGCGCCGGTTGAGCCGTTCGGCATGCCGGAACATGCCCTCCTTCGAGTCGGGAGCGACGATGCCCCATACCCCGGGCGCATCGTCGAGATCGTTTTCGGCCGACATTTCCATGGCGCCCGGGTGAAAGGCCGTGATCTGGTTGTCGGCCAGGTCGTTGGTAATGAAGCACTGGGCGGTGTAGGAACCCGGCACCACGCGAATCCAGCGTGTGTCGATCCCCATTGCGCGAAATCGCGCCACGTAATCGTCTGCGTCCTCACCCACCGTGGCGACAGGAATCGGATTGCCACCCAGTAGCCTGAGGTTGTACGAGATATTGCCCGCACAACCGCCATATTCCTTGCGCATGCCAGGCACGAGGAAGGATACGCTGAGGGTATGCACCCGCTCGGGCAGGATGTGGTCCTTGAAATAGCCATTGAAGATCATGATGGTGTCAAAGGCCATCGAACCACAGACAATTACGGAAGACATGATGCGACTATCCGGTGAGGTTGAAGTTGGACACACCGCTGCCGGGTCCTGCCCGCCGCGCAGGCCGGAAGTCCGGCCCCACGGAGGACCGTCTCAGGGGAAGTACAGCTCCAGACGATACCCGGTGACGGGAATGTTGTTGAGTTTTTCAAGTTCCACCGCGATGGATTGCTCGCTGTTGGCGGGGAACGGACCCTCCAGCGCCGCGCCCGTCAGGTACTCCTCCGGCCTCAGCGCCTTGCGGACCACCACCACGTCGGAATGATCCGTCAGGTTCACCTCCAGCACGGGCCATGGTTGCGGATGAGGCGCACGGTTTCGCAATACCGCCTCGAGCACATAGCGTTCGCCCCGCCCGCGCGGTCCATCCACCGCCGGTTGCAGTGACGACCCCTCGATGCTGAGATAATCGATTGATCGGACATGACCCACGACACAGCCCAGAGCCTCGCACATGGCCACCAGCGCTGGTCGGAACGCCGGGGCGTACGTGGCGATGGGAGTGCGCCACCACACCACCAGCTGCACCAGCAGAAGCACCAGGCCCAGCATGATGCCGGCACGCCATACCAGCGTCATGAAGCGCGAGCGGCGCCGACCGGAACGATGGCGCGCCGAACGCCCCGAACGGGAACGCCCGCCGGCATCGGCGTCTTCCTGAATACCGTAGGCATAACGCTTGTCGCGATAGCGCGGATCGGTGTACCGCGCTTCCGCATACGGCTCGTGTTCGTACCGATGACGCGTGCGCCGCCGACGTTCGCGCGACGGCTCTGCATCGGGCACGGTATCCCCCACCCGGTGCGGCGGTCCATCGTCGCCTGTACGGGTGGCCGACAGGACTGCATCGTGGTCGCGCTCTGGAGCGATTCGATCTTCGTCAGCTTCCTGCCACGATGGTTCGTCCTCGATATCGATGGAACGCAGTGCCGGTTCGTGGGCCTCGTAACCGCCCAATCGGACCACGGGCTCGCGCGCGCCCACCTGCCCGATGCGCGGGTCAGCCCGCACCACGGGATCGTCATCTTCCACGGCATGCACGCGGCCAGATCCGACCGCGGGCTCTACCCGTCCAGGGCGCGCCACGTTGCCGGGCGCAGCAGGCTGGCGCGGCGAATGGGATCGATCGGTGGAGGCGGCAACCGCCTCGTCCTCGAGATGCTCCCATCCATTGAAAACCGTCTGGCAGACACCGCAACGGACGAGACCCTGGCGCAGCCGAAGCTGCTCATCCGCAACGCGGAACGCGGTGGTGCAAGCAGGGCAACGGAGTACCAGTGTGGTCATGCGGCCTTTTGCCCGTGCAAGCACACCCACCCCTCGTGCGCTTTCCACACCTCGAGCTTGAGATACGGGGCGTAAGCAGCCGCGACTTCATCAGCCTGCCGTTCCAGCACACCTGACAGTACCAGGTGACCTCCGGGCGCCACACGCTCGGCCAGCATGGGTGCGAGAACCTTGAGGGGATTGGACAGGATGTTCGCCACCACGACCTGATACGTGCCGGGCGGCAGTTCGTTGGGCAGGCAGGCCTGAACCAGGGCGTCGTTGGCCTCGGCATTCTCGATGGTGGAACGCACCGCCTGTGGATCGATGTCGACTCCGATGGTCGGTCCGGACCCCAGCTTGCGCGCGGCGATGGCCAGGATGCCCGAGCCGCAGCCGTAATCAAGCACCCTGGCCTGAGGCGGGAGGTTCTGCGCAAGCCAGTCGAGGCACAGGTGCGTCGTAGGGTGACTGCCGGTGCCGAAAGCCAGGCCGGGATCGAGCCGGATGATGACGTCCTCGGAGCCTGCTTCAGCGGGGACCTGGTGCCAGGACGGCACGATCCAGATACCGGAAACGTGAATGGGATCGAACTGCGACTGGGTAAGCCGCACCCAGTCTTCGTCGGGCACTTCGCGCAGACTCCACGCTGGCGCGACCGCGAGCGACAGCGCTGTACAGGCATCCTGGATGAGCGCGCCCGGGTCGGTGTCGTCGGCCAGCAAGGCCACGACACGGTTCCGGTTCCAGGCCGGCACTTCCGGCTCGAGGCCGGGCTCGCCATACAGGGGCTGCTCTTCCGGCTTGCCCAGGTCGGCGTCGCCCACCGTGACCGCCAGCGCACCCGCGTCGAGCAGGGCATCGGACCAGAGCTCCGCCTGCTCGCGCAAACAGTCGAAGACCAACTCACGCATGTGGAGCCCCCTGATCAGCTGGGCCGCTGGGCCAGTTTTTCTTCGAGGTAATGGATGGGCGTGCCCCCCTCGATGAAACGGGCATCCTGCAAGAGCTCGCGATGCAGCTGAACATTGGTGGTAATGCCCTCGATGACCATCTCGGACAGGGCCACGCGCATGCGCGCCAATGCCTGATCGCGCGTATCGCCGTAAGCGATGATCTTGGCGATCATCGAGTCGTAGTACGGCGGCACCACGTAGCCATTGTAGATATGCGAATCGACGCGCACCCCAAGGCCGCCAGGCGCATGCCAGTTCTCGATGCGTCCGGGTGATGGCGTGAAGCGGAAGGGGTCTTCGGCGTTGATCCGGCACTCGATGGCATGGCCACGCAGGTTGATGTCGCGCTGGCGCAGGTTGAGTTTCTCGCCGGCAGCGATACGCAGCTGCTGCTGGATGAGATCGATGCCGGTGATCATTTCGGTAACCGGGTGTTCGACCTGAATCCGCGTGTTCATCTCGATGAAATAGAACTCGCCATTCTCGTACAGGAATTCGAACGTGCCCGCCCCCCGATAGCCGATCTTGCGGCATGCCTCCACGCAACGATCGCCGATGCGCTCGATAAGGCGCCGCGGGATGTG
The DNA here is from genome assembly GCA_937891425.1 of uncultured Pigmentiphaga sp. Taxonomy (GTDB): domain Bacteria; phylum Pseudomonadota; class Gammaproteobacteria; order Burkholderiales; family Burkholderiaceae_B; genus Verticiella. The sequence goes on along the minus strand of CALAGD010000089.1, from coordinate 3,181 downwards.
CGGTGCGGGCGCTTCCTCGATCAGCTTCTGGTGACGCCGCTGCATGGAGCAGTCGCGCTCACCCAGCCAGATGGCGTTGCGGCCACCGTCGGCGAGCACCTGGATCTCGATGTGACGCGGATTCTCGAGGTACTTTTCGAGATAGACCTCGGAATTGCCAAAGGCGGAACCGGCCTCGCTGCGGGTCATGGCCACCGCGTTCAGCAGCGCACCTTCAGTGTGCACCACGCGCATGCCGCGCCCACCACCACCGCCCGCTGCCTTGATGATGACCGGATACCCGATCCTGCGTGCAATTTCGAGGATCTTCGCGGAATCTTCAGGCAGTGCGCCCTCGGATCCCGGCACCACGGGCAGGCCCGCTTCCACCATGGCACGCTTGGCGCTGACTTTGTCGCCCATCAGCCGGATGGTTTCCGGCCGGGGGCCGATGAAAACGAATCCGCTCTTCTCGACGCGTTCGGCGAAATCGGCGTTTTCGGCCAGGAACCCATAACCCGGGTGAATGGCTTCCGCGTCAGTGACCTCGGCCGCCGAAATGATGGCCGGCATGTTGAGATAGCTTTCCTGCGCAGGCGCCGGACCAATGCACACGGACTCGTCGGCCAGCCGTACGTACTTGGCATCGCGGTCGGCCTCGGAATGGACGACGACTGTCTTGATACCCAGTTCACGGCAAGCCCGCTGGATGCGCATCGCGATCTCGCCGCGGTTCGCGATCAGTACTTTTTCAAACATGGGTATCAACCGATGATGAACAGCGGCTCACCGTATTCCACCGGCTGCCCGTTTTCGACCAGGATGGCCTTGATGACGCCGGCGCGATCCGCTTCGATTTCGTTGAGCAATTTCATGGCCTCGATGATGCAGAGGGTCTGGCCCTCTTTCACTTCCTGCCCGACTTCCACGAACGGCGTCGCACCGGGGCTAGGCGCACGATAGAAGGTACCCACCATCGGCGCCTTCACGACATGGCCGGTTTCTTCCTGAGGCTTGGCCGGTTGTGTTTCGGCCGCCTGGGCCGCTGGGGACACCCCGGCGGACGCACCTGCGGGCATGGGAGCGGAGACGGTCTGTTGCCATCCGGCCGGAACGACATTGATGGGCGAAGGCGGGGGTGCGGGCGGCGTCTTGACGATGCGCACCTTTCCTTCACCTTCCGTGATTTCGAGTTCGGCGATACCTGATTCGGCGACCAGGTCGATAAGTGTCTTGAGTTTTCGGAGATCCATGGAGTGATTCCTTTCCGGTAACAGGCAGCCCGCACACGGCGACCTGCCTGCGGACAGCAGCTGCACCCGGTTACCGGGCAAGTCGCAATAGTAGCTTGGCGTCAGGTAGCGGGAATGTAGTCGATGGCATAACGCAGCGCAGCTTCATACCCGCTCACGCCCAGCCCGGCAATGACGCCCACAGCGAGATCCGACAGGTAGGAGTGCCGCCGGAACGGTTCGCGGCCATGCACGTTGGACAAATGCACTTCGATGAATGGCAGATTGACGGCAGCAAAGGCGTCGCGCAAGGCCACGCTGGTATGCGTGTAGGCAGCCGGGTTGATGACGATGAATTCAGTTCCATCAAGTCTCGCGGCCTGGACGCGCTCGACCAGCTCTCCTTCGTGATTGCTCTGGAAAAAGTCCACCCGAACGCCTTGCGTGCGTGCCAGCGATTCCAGCCGTTGGTTGATGTCGGTGAGCGTCAGGGACCCGTAAATCTGCGGTTCGCGTGTGCCGAGCAGATTGAGATTGGGACCGTGCACCACCAGGATGTTACGAGCCATGTTGTCGTGTTCAGGGATGAAACTTCGCGATTCTCACGCGAGAACGGCTCTTTTGTCTACCAGATGCGCAGCATTGTACCCGCCTCGCAGACATGCGCGCAGGAATCGCTGCGTTGGAGCCCTGGAACCGCATCATGCAACAATGGTTTTCAGCAGCGAGCGCAGTTCATCGAAGTTGATCTGACCCTCGATGCTGCGCGCGATGCGTTGTTGCGGGGTGATGACCAGCGTGAACGGCAGGCCGCCTGCCGTGTTGCCCAGCTGCTGCATGAGATCGAGCCCCGAAGCGCGGGCCTCGAGAATGAGGTAGGAAACGGGCACTTTTTGCAGGAACTCGGCGATCTTCTCGGGGCGATCGACCCCGACGCCGATGATGCGTACCGACGGGAACTCGTTCTGCAGCGCATCCAGGTCGGGCATTTCCCGCACGCATGGGGCGCACCAGGTAGCCCAGAAATTCACCACCAGCGGCTCGCCTCGCCACTGGTCGAACGCGTGCACCTGCCCGGTGAGGTCGGGCAGCCGCTGGCTGAACAGGACCTTGGCAGGCCCCGAGGCCGCAGCATCGTCGGTCGGCCTGCAACCGATCAGAAAGGCCGGAAGGGCTGCCATCGACAGACCAAGAAAGCGACGCCGTCTCATATGCCTGAGTTCGCCGATGAAAAACCGTTGAATTCCATGGGTTTGACGGCGAAAAGCCGTTGCGCGCCGCGTGGCCGCACCCTCACCGTCCTGCCTCGTCGTCTACTCATACGTCCGGAGCAGCCAGCAAACGCTCGACCGCGCGCAGATCGCCCCGGTCGGGACTGCCATCGGCGGAGGGACGCAATGCTCCTCGCAGGGCACGATGGTCGTAGATACTCAGCACCACGCTTTCTCCGCGCCAAGTGAAATAGATTGCCTCGACCATGCCGCGCCCGCGGAAGTCGGGCCGCTCCCCGACCTCATGGGCGATTCCGTGGTTCAGCAGAAAAATGCCGACATCCTTGGCGGAATCGGTGAAGCACTGCAGCACGATCTCGCTGTGCTCGCCCGCCGTACCGTTCCACACGGCACCGGTGAGGTATGGATCGAAATCGGCCAACCAGCGCATGAGCTCGACCGCGCGCTCGCGCAACTCGCGCAACCGCTGCGGCTGAGTGTCGCCCATGAACAGCTGCTGGTACTCCCGTACAGCACTTTCGACCTGGGTATTGTCGGGAATGTAGTCCCCCCGGGGCAAGGGTCCGCTGCCAAGCAGCTGACGCACTGCCTTGCGCTTGGCCGTGCTGTAATCCATGCCATCCTCGGCGATGAGGCGGGCAGCCGCATGGGCTATTTCGTCGCGCAAATTTGGAGAAGTCATGCCGGTATTGTGCCACGAGCGTTACAGGCGCGCCCGCATGCACCACCGCCTGGGCG
>CALAGD010000088.1 GCA_937891425.1 uncultured Pigmentiphaga sp. | reverse complement strand
AATGAGAGAGGTGTTACTGGACCAGGATCCCTGTCTCAATCCCCTTTCAACGGGGCACTGTTTCCAACTTAATCGAGGATTTTTAACAAAAGGAGTCAAAATGTCTCAATCCCCTTTCAACGGGGCACTGTTTCCAACGCTAGCGCGTATCGCGTACTTACGCGGTATGGATGTCTCAATCCCCTTTCAACGGGGCACTGTTTCCAACACATCACATTTTCACCTGACGGTTTACCGTCCGTCTCAATCCCCTTTCAACGGGGCACTGTTTCCAACTTCAAAAAACTGTCCACACTGGCCAAGTATGTGGTCTCAATCCCCTTTCAACGGGGCACTGTTTCCAACACTACATTCATTGGTGATTCATCATCAAACTTATGTCTCAATCCCCTTTCAACGGGGCACTGTTTCCAACGGCGTTCTCGCGGGACATACAGCTGGTCGCGCTCGTCTCAATCCCCTTTCAACGGGGCACTGTTTCCAACGTTAAGCGAAAAGGACATCAAGCCCTTTTGTGGTCTCAATCCCCTTTCAACGGGGCACTGTTTCCAACAGCGTGAAGGTAACAACCATGTACGTGCGCCGTGTGTCTCAATCCCCTTTCAACGGGGCACTGTTTCCAACCCCAAATTTCCCGCATTGCCAATCCCGTTGTCTGTCTCAATCCCCTTTCAACGGGGCACTGTTTCCAACCTTGATGAACGCCTACGTCAAGACTCGGGTGGAGGTCTCAATCCCCTTTCAACGGGGCACTGTTTCCAACAAATTGACCGCTAGCAATAGTGCGGGGAACAAATGTCTCAATCCCCTTTCAACGGGGCACTGTTTCCAACCGTGATCGCCAAAGACAATTGCAAACTCATTAGGTCTCAATCCCCTTTCAACGGGGCACTGTTTCCAACCCACGGCCGCTTTGAACTTATCGGCCGCATCGACCGTCTCAATCCCCTTTCAACGGGGCACTGTTTCCAACGGAATGCTTCGATCCAAGAGAATGGAACATTGAGTCTCAATCCCCTTTCAACGGGGCACTGTTTCCAACTGCTCGCCCGAAAAACGCATTATATATCAATAGCTTGCAGATACCCTTCGAGAAATTTTGGCGAAGCCAAAAGTTAGGGGGTCTTGGGCAGAAGAATTCCCTCGGGCAGCCAGGACTGCCCAAGCTGAAGTGCGTTCTGGAGCGGCTCCACAGCATACACTCGGACGTCGTCGGTCTTCTCATCGATCAGGCCACGGAGTTCGTCCAGCAAGGCATCAAGTGCCCTGCGGTCGCCTCGGAGATAGTATACGGAAAGCTGCACGAATACGGCGTGCCGTACGATGCAGCGGTGCACTCTTCCCAGCCGCCGCCGATCGGCAATATCGTAGCAGATCAGGTAATGCGCCATCTACACTAATGACTCCAGCCTGTTTACCAGCTGCATGAGCATGCGGCGCAACGCATACTCGAATTCCGGAGCGCGCCTCTGGTAGAGGGCGATCATTCCGTTGGCTGTCACCCTCTCCCCCGAGCTTTGTTCGAGGTGGCTGGTCAACGCATGAAGCACCCATAAGTCAGTTATACGCTTCAGGTCGTTGATGAGCTTCGTTCGAGCGCGATGCTGCCGGAAGCCGCACTCCTCGATCACCTGTTCGAGATGGAATCGAAGCAGTCCTTCAAGCCATTCCAGGGCATTCGTGAACTGTTCTCGTCCCAGTCGCTCGCGACAGTACCGACGCAGCATGTCAACAAGCAGCTGCTGCTTCGCACCGTTCGCACCAATGCTCACCCCGAGCACGGAGATGGCATGCATGATTTGATTCGTGAGCCATTCTTCGTAACCGCGCTTGACTTCTGGATCGAACTCGACGTATTCGAACCAGTGGTCCAGCAACGCTGGCTGTCCGGTTTCGCCGTGGTGGAGACGACAACGAAACCGCCCTCTCCCATCAAAGAATGCGATCGGAATGTGGTTCTCTGCGCACACCAGTAAAGCCTCCAACCCGTCACGCGGTACGCCAAGGATGTGAATTCTGCGCAGGCGTCGCAAAGGGAAAAGTACAGGGCTCCGGTCTTGCATCACGATCTTGAGCGCGGGTCCGTCAATTTTCATGCTGACCAGCTTGCGCGCGTCAATCACGAGCGAGGTAGGCGCGGGGTTCTCCATGAGAAATCGATACCTGAACGCAATACGATTCGACCCCCAGGGTTACCGAGACCCCGGAACAACAAGGGTAACCCGGGTGTGCTAGACAGATTCCCGTTGAGGATCCTGCACGTCCGTCTGCAATAGCCTGAGCCAGCGATAGGCTGTCTTGCGCATCATCCTCCTCCAGCGCTGCGCCTGGCCATCGTAGTTCTCGTAATATATCGCGCGGCCCGCCTTGCCCAGCATGCAAGGTCGTTCCTTATCCCCTGTCATTGCGAAATGGTCAGGTCTTAGCAATTCTTCCGAGAACAGCTGCCAGATCCAGAAATCGGCCAGGGGGCGAAAGATCTCTGTCAGATCGCATGCCAGCGACTCACGACCAAAGTCGGGTTGATGATAAACCCCCAGTTGTGGATCAAAGCCAACGCTCAGAAGAGCGCGCGTCGATTCCGCGTGCAAGAGCGTATAGGTGAGTGACAGAATGACGTTCACCGGGTCGCGAGGTGGCCTGCGGTTTCGTCCCTCGAACTGAAGACGAGGAGCAAATACCGACTGATAAGCCTCGAAGTACGCTGCCGCGCCGGATCCCTCGATGCCGCGCAGCGTGCCGATATTCCCGACGTCCTGGATCCCACGCAAGAGGCTGGCAAGACGTTGCGTCCCTTTGAAAAGAGGGAGGCGCTGGTCCTGCCGGTGCCCCATCAGCCGGTTGAGTGTTGCAAGCTGCCCGCGAAGCTTCTGGCGCACCAGCATGATCGAGTACCGCAATCTGGAGGCCTCGTCCGCAATCGCCCGATACTGCAGCAACCTGCGTTCTGCGCTGTTATGCATCGGGCCATATGCAATACAGCTCGACTCATGGTCTCGGGGATGCAGAAAAATGACCGAGATGCCCGCTTTGCTCAAGCGCAGCAGCAATGTCGACGACAGCTCCACCGGTGCGCTCACAATGATCATTTCGAGCACGCTGAGCGGAGCTGAGAACGGCTTCTCCTGCCCGGGAAGCCGCACGATCAGGCGTCCACCTTCCGCTTCAAGCATCGACTCGCGACGATCAATGTACAGCGATTTCACCGAATAGACCTCTCCAGCCACGTGCAACGCTCGTTGGCTTTCACCCAACACGCCCCGGCCATGAGGGGGGTGCGTTCAGCCCAAATAGGTATACAGTTCGTCTTTGGGCGGTACTGCAATCCCGAGTGTGGACACACCATCCCGGCTGGTCAGCCGGATGACGAGGAGCGCGTCCTCTTGCGGATCCATGCAGGTCTGCACGCGTTTCACCAGTTCGTTACGCTCTGAGTTGCTGAGATAGCACTCGAAGGCCGATTTTTGACCACCGCTTGCGTAGTCTTTCAACACCTCGTGGGTGCGGCGAAGGCGTGCGGGATCGCGTACGTCGTAGGCGACGAGATACAGTTGGCGCATCGTCATAGGCTCGGGTCAGCAGTCCTGGCACACGACCAGGGGCGGCCCTGTCGAACGACCCTATATTCAACCAGTCTTGCGTTGAGAGCGTCGAGCTGCTCCGCAGCAAGTTCCAGCCCGCGCAGCTCGCGCGGCAGCTCAACCTCCAGATGCAGGTACCGCGCACCGCGGGCACACACCTGTGCAGCGAGATGCATGGGCAATGTTCCCGCCACGATGTCTCCTGGGCCAAGCGAGGCAATGTTGTCCAGGTGCTCCACGTGTACTGCAGGCCCTTCCAGCCGGCGCCTCAACCATTCGACTGCGCCGGGATGACGCGTGACCAGATAGATCATCCGGAAGCCGACAAGAAACCAGAAACCAGTGTTTAGCGAAGTCAGGAGGTATTCTGCGTGATGCCGGGGCCGGCGTACGGATTGGCAAGCTTGCGATGTGCGATGCGAGCAGCCCACTCGCATCGCGGGCCAACAGAGATTCAGGAAAGCCGGATGACCGAGGCATCATCCGAGTAGAGTCGCTCCACATCGGCTGCGCGCCGCTCGAGTACTGCCCGCTGGTTGACGTATCCTTTGTCGGTAATTTCGCCATCGTCCAGGCTGGGCGGTGAAGAGAGAATGACGACCCGACGCGCACGTTGCGACGAGCCCGCCCCCTCGTAAATGGGCTCGAGCAACTGCCGGATGCGTTCGCGAACCGCGGGGTGTTTGCCAAGCTCCATACCGTCGAGCTTGCCCTCGGTGTCGCCAGCGAGGGCTCGAAGCGCCGGCGTGGGGAACAGCATGAGCCCCACTTCTTCCCGGTTGTGGCCGGCCACCACGACATCCTGCGCCAGAGGTGTCAGCGCGGACAGTGCCTTGAGCCGCATGTTGCCCGCGGCCACCCAGGTACCCGTCGTGAGCTTGAAGTCTTCTGCAACGCGTCCATCGAAGATAATACCTGCAGAAGGATTATTCGGGTCAGCCAGCTTGCCTGCATCGCCCAGGCGATAAAAGCCTTCCTCGTCGAACGCTTCCCGCGTACGCTCGGGATCGTCGAGGTACTCCTTGAATACGTTCAGACCACGCGCCCGCAGCTCGTAGCGCCCCTGGTTGGGCACGAACTTCACCTCGGCCCCAGGCACGGGAACTCCAATGTTTGCCGGGTGGCTGGTGACGAAGTGCGCCGTCGTTATGAGCGGAGAGGTCTCAGTGGCCCCCCACGAGGTGGTGAAGAACAGTGGTTTCGAACGCCAGGGTTTGGCAAGCGCTTCGTACTTCTGCCAGATGGATAACGGCAGGGCAGCACCCGCATAAAACAGCAGATCGAGCTCGGCAAAAAAGTCACGCGCGAAGTCCGGATCTTTCTCAAGGAAGCCGAGCAGCGCGTCGAATCCGCGCGGCACGTTGAAGTACAGGGTGGGCCGCACCGAATGGATGTTCTCGACACTGCGTTCGATCAACCCAGGCACGGGGCGGCCATCGTCGATATACAGACTGCCGCCGTTGCGCAACATCATGTTGAAATTGTGGTTGGACCCGAAAGTATGGCTCCAGGGAAGCCAGTCGACGATGCGGGGCGCGGCTTCGTCGACGAACGGCCATGTCTGTACCACCATTTGCTGGTTCGCGCACAGCATGCGGTGCGTGTTTACCACGATCTTGGGCCGGCCCGTTGAGCCCGAGGTGAGCAACAGCTTGGCCGGGTGATCGGGCTGCACCAACTCGAACAAACGATCGACTTCGCTGTCTGGCGCTACCGCGAGCAGGGCATCGAACGGCATGCCGGTGTCGGGCACGTTGCGGGTGTAGACCAGCGGACACGTCTGGCCCGAAGTGTCCAGGGCGGCACGGTACACGTCGCCGTCTTCGGCATACAGCAAGGCGGGCTTCAGCGTGCGCAGGATGCCATGTGCCTTGTCGTAGTTGCGCGTCATGCGGATGTACGACGGCGACACCATGGCAATGGTGCGTCCGATGTACATCGCGGCAAGCCCAAGCAGAGCGAGGTTCACGCTGTTGTCCGACACTGACACGATGGGCCGGTCGGGCGGCAGATCGAGATCGAGCAGACCTTGCGCCAGGCGCCGCACCTGGTCGTAGGTCTGCCCATATGTCAGCGTACGCCACCGCACCCCCTCTTCCGGCGCCCGTTCGGCCAGGAAGATGCGATCGGGCGTGCGCCCTGCCCAGCGCACCAGCCAGTCGCCAACGCAACGGTCGTAAGGCTTCAGGGGCTCTTCGGAGCGCAACACGAACGAGCCGTCGGGGCGGTCTTCCCGCACGATGCGGGGCGTGGCCAGCGCCAGGGCGGGCTGCTTCGATGACTGCGCTTCAGGCGCGTGAAACACGGTGGAACTCATGATCTCCTCGCACTTCGGGTAACGACGGCAGGCCGCAGGCAGCCGGATTGCGCGAAGCAGCGCGGCAGCGCCAGGGTATCGGAAGTTGGAATGCGGAGCCCGCTGCGTCGGGTACATACAGTGATGTATGGATACTAGTACCAAATCCGCGGTGTCACACTCCGGGATTTCCCATGCCCTGGCACCGCATGCACTGGAGAGGCTCCGGCTACAATCTGCCCATGGCCATGTCATCGACCGGCACCTGCCCATGACTCAATCCGACCGTGTCACGCCCAAGCCTTCCCGCGCCCAGCTCACCCGAGACGACTGGATCAGGGCGGCAACCGCTACCCTGGTCGAAAACGGCATCGACGCCGTGCGCGTCGATACGCTGGCACGCCAGCTCGACGTCACCCGGGGTAGTTTCTACTGGCATTTCAGTCATCGGGCCGAGCTGCTGGAAAGCGTGCTGAACGCGTGGCGCGATGCTGCGACCCAGCAGGTCATCGACCGTTTCGAAAGGCGCCGCATCGAGCCGCGCCAGCAGATCCGCGAGCTGCTGGGACTGCCCTTCCGCGGTCGCAGTGCGCGGCGTGTGGCAGCAATCGAACTCGCGATCCGCGCATGGGCGCGCCGCGACCCCATGGCCAGGCGCTTCGTCGATGAGGTCGATGCCACGCGCCTGAATTACATCTCCCGGTGCTTTGCAGCGCTTGGCTTCAGCCCGTCCGAAGCCCGGGTACGGGCGTTTGCCCTTTATTCGTACGAGATTGCGGAGTCGCTGATGCCCAACCAGGGCAGCGAACACGACAAGACCGAGCGCCGCCAGTACATGGAGCGCACTCTGCTCGGACCGGAACCTCTTGCTGCCGCCCCGCCGGCGTCCACCTCGGAGGCATAAAAAAACGCTGCATGAACATGCAGCGTCAACCAGGTTTCCGCCCACAACGGCGGACTTTGAGCAGCACTACGTAACCGTTTCAGCGCCCTGGCCGCCCGGCATCTGCGTGGCGCCGGACGGCAGGAGTGTGCGGCCTTTCTCCTTACTCGACTGCCATCGTGGCCGCCGTGCAGGTGACCGCAAAAATGGGAATGGGTTCGCAGAACAGGATGTTGCCCTTGCCGCGCGCGGCCGCTGCCACCGAAATGAACGTGCGGATCTCGAACCCGCCCTGGCCGCCATCGCGATACGTTTCCATGTCGGTGTACGACAGCATGGCCTCGCGGTCGTTGGCTGCCCAACGGTCCATGAAGGTTCTGTCCCACTCGATGTTGACCTTGCCCGAGTCGGGCGTGCAGGGCCAGTGGGAGATGCCGCCGGTGCCGATCAGGGCTATGCGCTCTGGTACCTTGTCGCAGGCGCGCCGGATGGCTTCGCCGAAGGCCCAGGCCCGGTGCAGCGGCGTCAGCGGGGGCCCCTGGCAGTTGATGTTGACCGGTATGACATCGAGGTCGTATTTCGGCGTCAGAAAGTGCAGCGGCACCATGATGCCGTGGTCGAACTTCCATTCCTGCGCATAGGCCACGTCCACCGTCTGCATGATCTCCTTGATCAGGCGCTCGGAGAGGTCGGCGTTGCCGGGAACGCGGCGCCGCTCGATGGCCAGCCACTCAGGGTCTTCGATGGGGCCTTCGTAGTAATCGGCCATACCGACAGCATAGGCCGGCATGTTGTTCATGAAGAAGTTGGCGAAGTGCTCGGCAGCCACCACCATGACGGCATCGGGCTGGGTGGCCCGCATCAGTTCGCCCATGCGATAGAACTGCTCGTAGAAGGCATCCCGCACTTTTGGGTCGGCCATCTGGGCCCGCCCCGTAATACCCGGTGCGTGACTGCACACGCCTGCAAACACAAGACTCATATCAAACTCCCGCCACTTTTTCGTCGTACTGCGTGGTCATCGCATACAGACCTGCACGAACCGGGCCGTATTTTTTAACGCCATCGCGCATCGCCTGGATATAGTCCGCCCAGGGTACGCCCAGCAGACCGGCGAAATGCATCAGCAACTGCCCGTTCACGCCGAGCACGTACAGCTTTCCGATGTCTCCGCTGTGAATGGCTTCAAGCTCTTCCTCGTTGAGGTCGTACCGGGCCAGCAACTCGTCACGCACGGCACCGCCCTCGTGATAGCGGCGCTGATCATCCGGGTTCCGGTTCACCTCATACAAGAACTTCTGAACCCCATACAGGCTCATGACCTATCTCCTAAAACCTCCGGTCCGGCGCGGCGCTGGTTCGCCCACGCCGCCGTATTACCCCTCGACCGTATCGTTAGTTGAAACCGACGTTTCGCATGCCAATATTACAGCACTCGTGTGTCGAACTTGCTTTGATGTATCGCAAAAAAAGTTCGCACGTTGCGGACATTTGCATGCCGAGTGAACGTACGTCGGACCAGCTCGTGGTAGGCAGCCATGTCGCGCACGACGGCTATGACGATGAAATCAGGGCCACTCGAAACCCGGTAGCACTGTGCGATGGCAGGCTCGCCGCGCACCACCTCCTCAAACGCCTCCATCGCCTCGGAGGTCTGCACATCGAGGGTGATCTCCACGATCGCGGTCAGCGGCTTGCCCACTTTCTCGGGCGCCAGGATTGCGACGATGCGGTCGATCACGCCCAGCTCACGCAGCCGGCGCACGCGCCGCAAGCAGGTGGGCGCCGACGCATTCACCCGGGCTGCCAGTTCCTGGTTGGTGAGTGAGGCATCTGCCTGCAGAACCTCGAGAATGCGCAGATCGAGGGCGTCGAGCTCCAGCGGAGGCCGCGCCGTGACACCGACTGCTGCGTTGTTGGCACTGGTCGACATGATTCAACTCTGAAATGCGATGACGTATTCAAGCAAACGTGACTGTCATGAAATTATCCTCCTTGGCTAGTATGCAGATGCAACAGAATTTCATAGAACGATCGTAGTGCAAGTTTAAATCATGAATTTTATTGTTATGAAAACAAATTTCTTTGAAGAATCGGCACAATCCCTCTCATCTCCACTCACCGAATGAGGCGATCATGTGCGGCATCATCGGAGCAGTTTCGGCCGATACCGACGTCACTCCTGTACTTCTCGAAGGGCTCCGGCGCCTGGAATACCGGGGCTATGACTCGTGCGGCATCGCCCTCTACATCGACGGGACGCCCCACCGTACACGCAGCACGGCGCGGGTAGCCGACCTGGAAGCCCAGATCCGGCGCGAGGGACTTGCCGGCTCTACCGGCATTGCCCACACGCGCTGGGCCACCCACGGTGCTCCTGCCAGCCACAACGCTCATCCGCATTTCTCGCTGGACCGCAACGGCCGTCCCCGTGTAGCGGTCGTGCACAACGGCATCATCGAGAATCATGAAGAGCTGCGCGCGGAGCTGCAAGCCGCCGGGTACGTTTTCGAAAGCCAGACCGACACGGAAGTCATCGCCCACCTGCTGAACCACCTGTACGCCCACGACTTGTGCGAGGCCATGCAACAGGTCATGCAGCGGCTCGAAGGAACCTATGCCATCGCCGCATTCTGCCGCGACGAACCTCACCGGGTGATCGGTGCACGCAGCGGTTCACCACTGGTGGTCGGGTTGGGCGACCAGGCCAACTACCTTGCCTCCGATGCGTTGGCGCTGGCCGGCACCACCGACCAGATCATCTACCTGGAAGACGGTGACATCGCGGACCTGCAGCTGGGCCGGGTGTGGATCGTCGATCGCGATGGTCGGCCGGTGGAGCGCACGGTGCACACGCTCCCCGCCTACACGGCGGCCGCCGAGCTGGGGCCCTACCGCCACTTCATGCAGAAGGAAATCTTCGAGCAGCCGCGCGCTATTGGCGACACACTGCAGGACATCGACGCGATCAGCCCCGAGATCTTCGGCCAGGACGCCTGGCGGATCTTCAAGGAAACCGACAGCCTGCTCATCCTCGCCTGCGGCACCAGCTACTATGCCGGCCTGACCGCCAGGTACTGGATCGAGGCGCTGGCGGGCATTCCGGTGAACGTCGAGATCGCCAGCGAATACCGCTATCGCACCAGCGTACCCAACCCCCGCACCCTCGTAGTCACCATTTCGCAGTCCGGTGAAACGGCCGACACCCTGGCGGCCCTGCGCCATGCACGCGCGCTGGGCATGACCAATACCATGACCATCTGCAATGTACCTACCAGCGCCATGGTGCGCGAATGCGTACTGCAGTTCATCACGCGCGCGGGCGTAGAGATCGGCGTGGCCTCGACCAAGGCCTTCACCACCCAGCTGGCGGCGCTGTTTCTGCTGGCGCTGGCCCTGGCCCAGGTGCGCAACCGACTGACTGACGAGGAAGAAGCCGAGCACCTGAAGGCGCTGCGCCATTTGTCTGCCGCAATCCAGGCGGCGCTCGCGCTCGAGCCCCACATCATTGCCTGGGCGGATAACTTCGCACGCCGCGAGCACGCCCTGTTCCTCGGCCGGGGCATGCACTATCCGATCGCTCTTGAAGGTGCACTGAAACTGAAGGAAATCAGCTACATCCACGCTGAAGCCTATCCCGCGGGGGAGCTGAAGCACGGCCCGCTCGCGTTGGTTACCGACGAGATGCCCGTGGTCGCCGTGGCACCCAACGACGCCCTGCTGGAAAAGCTGAAATCCAACCTGCAGGAAGTGCGCGCGCGCGGTGGCGAACTGTACGTGTTTACCGACACAGGTACGCGCATCCGCACTGAGCCGCACATCCACGTGATCCAGCTACCCGAGCACTATGGGTTGCTCTCGCCTATTGTTCATACAATACCGTTGCAGCTGCTGGCCTATCACACGGCCTGCGCACGCGGCACGGACGTAGACAAACCGCGCAACCTGGCCAAGAGCGTGACGGTAGAGTAATCAGTGCAGCAGCGACGTGAAGCCCCGCCCGCCGCCATCGCGGCGGTACGACGACAGGTACTGGGTGCACGCATGGGCCCCGTGCATGCATTGGGACCGTTGAAACAACAGTAACCCGGGGGTACGCGCTTCTACTCAACTTCCAGCCGTGCGCGGATATCCGCCGGAATCTCCACCGACCGGATGCCGTCCAGGTCGACGAACACCACCGTCATGTCGGCCGCCATTTTCAGCTCGTGCGGTGTTTCCGCACTCTTGATCTCGATGCGCATGCCAAGCGAGCTGCGGCCCACCTTCTGCACGCGCAACTCACGGATGATGCGCTCGCCGAGGCGGCCCGGCGACTTGAACTCGCAGTTGAGCGCGGCACACGGAATGCCCATGCGACGCACCATGTGCAGCTCGGCGAAGCTGACTCCCAACCCGTGCTGGAACCAATGTTCAACCGTGTCGTTCACCATTTCGACGAAGCGCGGGAAAAAGACGATGCCCGCGGGATCGCAATGCTTGAACTGGATCTCATCGTGAACGACATGTATCCGACTCATCTGAACTCCTGCTTACGGCAAAGTTGGCGCAAGAACGCGGCCCTGATCCCTGGCCGGAACAGCGCTGATCGTAACAGGTATCGCATGCCGGATGTACGGCCCCGGCATGCGCGCTAGGCTGCGGTACGGGCGCGCTCGCCATCCCGTGCGGTGCCGTTGACCCGCCCGGTGCCCGGCCCTGCCTGCAGCACTTCCTGCAATGCTGAGGCAGCCCGCTTCAGCGCATCCAGCCTACCGGCGGCGGCTACCACGCGGTCGGGCCGCAGGAGCAGCCACTGGCCACGGTACTGCTGCCATACTGCCGCCAGCCGGTCGTCGGCCAGAACGGCTGGCTGCACTGCCGTTATGTGCCCGTCTGGGGCAGCGGTCTGCGCCACCCCGCTGCCGTCCTCCGCAGGCACGTGCGGCCCCGACGACAGCACCACGACGTTGGCGCGCAGGCGTTCCGCCAGCGGGCGCAGCGCCACGGCTTCCTGTGCGGACACGCCCAGCCCGACCACAGCGAAGCCATATCCCAGCAGGTCGTCGAGCAGTACCTTCTGCCCGCTGGCCACGACGGAAGGGTTGGGCAGCAGCCGGCCAACCACTTCCTCCTTGCGCCCCCGTTCAGCGCCCGGAACAATGAGGGGCGAACGCAGGAAGGGCTTTGGTATGTAGCGCATCTCGCGGAAGTAGCGGTTCGCCGGCGGCACCAGGCGCAGCATGCCAAAAACCAGGTCACGCAGCAGCGACATCGGGATGGACTTCACTCGCTGCAGCTTGCCGTTGGTGGTGGCCATGCGTATGGTTTCCAGCACGGCGCCCCAGCGCTCCTCGTTGTAGGTCGCCAGAATGTCGGGAGAAGCCCCGTACCTGATGACACTGACGAGTTTCCAGCCGAGGTTGTTGGCGTCGCGGGCGCCACTGTTCATGCCCTGCGACCCGAAAATGGGCATCAGGTGTGCGGCATCACCCGCTAAGAAAACACGCCCCTGCTGAAAACGGGGGGCAATACGCGAACGAAATGTATGCACGACCTTGCGGATGACCTTGAGCTCGTCGTAGTTGCGCCAGGGCTTGAACAGGCGGCGCAAGGTGTCATCGTCAAGCAGTTGTTCGGCCGTCTCGTGGGGCTGCAACGAGAACTCGAAGCGGCGGCCGTTGGGCGCCGGCATGCTGAAGAAATTGCGCCGCCAGCCCATTTTCGTAAGCGCCATGGGGCTGGGGTCGATATCGTCGAGCACGTCGATCACCACGTGACGCACATCGAACTTGTCAACTTCGTCGAGACGCAGGCCCAGCAGTTTGCGGCATGCGCTATGTGCGCCGTCGGCGCCGACCAGGTATTGCGCCGAGTACCCGAACTGCTCGCCAGCGGCGTTGCGCGCCACTACCGCCACGCCCGTTCCCGTATCGGTGAACTGCACCAGCTCGCGGTCGAATTCGATGTTCACCTGGCCCGTCGCCAGCGCATGTTCGGCGAGGATACGCTCGAACTCGGGCTGGAAAATGGCTGCCCGGTTGGGAAAGTTGTGTTCGGTGTAGCGCCCCTCGACGTAGGCCAGCCGCAGCCCAAGCGGCGAGACGTAATCGTACGAGATGGGGTACTTGGCATGCGCCTTGATGGCCTCGCCCAGCCCGAGAGCATGCAGCAGACGAAAGAATTCGTCGTCGAGGTTGAGAGCCTTTGGAAATGTCGACAGGCCAGGGTCGCGTTCGAGTACCAGCGTGCGCACCCCATGCCGGCCCAGAATGTTCGCGAGTGTCAGGCCGGTCGGACCGGTGCCCGCGATGATGACATCGTATCTATCGTCCACTTGCTTGCCCCTGAATTACGCTTGTTCCTGCACATGGGTCACGACGAGAGGAAAACCGTCGCGGTGCGCCCACTCCGAGAGCGAGGCGTCGTAAAGCCTCAACCCGGGATGACCGGCGCGGTACAACGCAAACAGGACCTGCGTTGCCGAAACTCCGCCACCGCAATAGGCGACGACCTCCGCTTCCGGTTGCAACAGGCCCGCATCCTCGAGCGTCTTGCGGATGGTTTCGGCAGGTTTCAGGCGGCCCGTCTCCGGATCGAGCAACGACCCGGCAGGGACGTTGACGCTACCCGGGATATGGCCAGGCCGTCCGCCATGGACCGGGCTCTTCCCTGAGAACTTGTCGGGCGGCAGCGCATTCACCAGCTTCAGCCCCGCCTCGCCCAGACGTGCCTTCAGGGTGTCACCATCGATGACCAGCCGGCGCGGCCGGGTGATACGGATGTCGCCCAACGGCCTGACCTTGCCGGGCCCGGACTCGAGCGGCAACCCCAGGCGCTTCCAGTACTTCAGGCCACCGTCGAGTACGTAGGCATTGTCTAGTCCGAAATGATGGAACATCCACCAGATCCGTGTGGCCCACCATGGATTGCCCGAGCTGTACACGATGACCGTATCGTTCGTATTGATGCCGAGCCGCTGCAACGCGGCCTCGAAATGCTCGGATGAAGGCAGAGTGAAATTGTACGGACTTGCTCCGTCGGAAAGTTCACCTTGCAGATCCACGAACTGCGCGCCAGGAATGTGTTCCCTTTCAAAAGCCGCGCGCTCGGCTACCACGCGCTCATGGCCATCGGCATCGGCCACGATGTTGGTGGTACTGTCGAGCACGACAACGTCACTGCGCCCAAGCTGTTGCGCGAGCCACTCGGCGCTGGCCAGACCTTGTGCGGGTGCTGCGATTTGAGTCATGACAAACCTCCCTGAATTCCATGATGGCCGCATGTCCTGATCCGGACCCATACCGCCGCGCAATCGGCCGGGCCCGGAACAGGTGCGGCTGCGGACGATCGAATCCTGACGGCGCTTCCCGTCGGCTTACCTTACTGCGCGGCAAAAAACGCGTTCAGCTGTACGCTCTCCGGCGTCTTGCGGATGAGCCCCAGCTTTTGCATTTTTTGCGCGAGCAGCGCCGCTTCCTGCGGGTAGAGTGTGGAGTCGAGCTCGACACGCTCCACACCAATCTGCACGATCTCCTTCGGAAAGTCCTGCGACCGGGTCATGAATTCGATCCATTCCTGGGGCTGTGCCTGGAAGTGCGCAGTCGACGCCTGAATGGCTCCGGCGATATCCTTCACCACGTCCGCGTTCTTCTGTGCAAACCCGGTGCTGACTGCAAGGGCGTTGTTCAGGCCCTTGAAGGAATTGTCAGCAATATTGGTGGGCGGGTAATAGGCGTAGCCGCCACTTACGGCCGTCGCACCGAACGGCTCGAACACGGCCGAGCAATCGGTCGTGCCATCCTGCAGCGCCTGCAGCACGGGAGGGCCGGCCACGGCGAAGTTGACCTTGCGGATGTCGCGTGGGCTCTGCCCGTTTTTCTCGAGCGCGTCATCGAGGAACACTTCTGGAAAGCCTGACACGATACCGATGGTCTTGCCTTTCAGATCACTCCAGTCCTTGACTTCAACCTTGTTGTTGCACACCAGGTTGATGGCGCCTCGCGCCAGTCCGGCCACGAACTGGAACTTGGGCTCCGTGTTCTTCGAGGCCTCGGTGATGAGGTTGGCGTAGCCCAGCGAAGAGATGTCGATATCGCCGCGGCTCAGCGCAATTGCCGCATCGGCATAGCGCTGGAAACGCACATACTCGAAGCGGTACTGGTCAGCAAGCCGGTTCTGCAGATCCAGTACGGCCGCATCATGCAGCTGCGAAAAATAGCCGACGCGAACCAGCGGCTTGTCCTGGGCGATGGCAGCTCCGGAAGCCAAAGCCGAAGTGATGGCAACGGAAACGATGAAAGCGCGGAGACGAGTCATTTGTGAAATCCTGTTCATCTGGGAAATCGAAAACATGGGGTGAAAGACGCCCGGGCGGCATGACGATGGCCGCCATCGTGCAACTTGTCGGGTCGGTTCGGGTGCGCGCCCGCTGCGCGCACCGGGTGCTGCTCAGAAGCCCAGCTCGCTCAGGGCGATCGACTTCAGCTCGTTGAACTGGGCGTCGGTAACCGAACGCGGATACGGCAGGTCTACCCGAATCTCGGTGGCAATACGGGCCGGGCGCGAGGTGAACACCACGACCCTGTTGGCCAGGTAGATCGCCTCATCGACGCTGTGCGTAATGAGCACGACGGTAAGACTCGTCGCCTCCCAGATCTCGAGCAGCTTGTGCTGCATACGCTGCCGGGTCATGGCATCGAGCGCAGCGAATGGCTCGTCCATGAGCAGCACGCGGCTGTCGGTAACCAGCACCCGGGCGATCGAGGCCAGCTGGCGCATCCCGCCCGACAACTGATGTGGCCATTTGTTGGCAAACTCTTCCAACCCCACCAATGCCAGTGCGGAGCGGATCTTCTCGTCGCGCTCTGCCGCGGACAGGCCGGAGTTGCGCAAGCCGAATCCCACGTTGTCGTAGATGCTCAGCCAGGGGAAAAGCGCTGCCGTATCCTGAAACACCACGCCTTGCAGGCGCGACGGTCCGTCAATCGGTTGCCCGTTCAGGAGCGCGACCCCCGAGGTAGGCGCTTCGAAACCCGCCAGAATGTTGAGCAAGGAACTCTTGCCACAGCCCGAAGGGCCCAGAATGCACAGGAACTCGCCCGGCTGCACCTGCAGGTCGAGGCCATCGATGGCCACGACGTCGCCGTTGGCCGAACGATAGACCTTGCGCAAGCCCTTCACTTCAATGCCTGCGGCAATGTGGCTGGTTTCAACGAACATTCAGGTTCTCCTTGCGGCACGACGCATCATTTGCGCGCGTCGCCATGCCAGAAGAGATAGCGGCGCACGATGAGCCGGATGAGGTAGTCGGACAGATAGCCAAACACGCCCACCGTGACCATGGCAGCGACTACGACATCCATGCGGTTGTAGTAATACGCATCCCAGAGCTCATAGCCCAGACCGGACTTCACGGCCACCATCTCGGAGATCACCACCAGCATCCAGGCCAGGCCAAGCGCGATGCGCGCTCCTACGAGCAGCGAGGGGAGCGCAGCGGGCAACACCACCCAGCGCAGTGTCTGCCAGGGCGTCGCGTCGAGCATGCGCGCGCTGCGCAGATGCAGTGTCGACACCTGGCGCGCCCCCGCCGTCGCGTTGAGCACAATGGGAAAAAACGCTCCGACCGCCACGAGCGCGATTGCGGCCGAGGAGCCGATGCCAAAAAAGATGAGGCAGAAAGGAATCCAGGAAGCCGTCGGGATGGGACGCAGCACCTGCAGTATGGGATCAACCAGATCGGCAGCGAGCTTCGAACGTCCGATCATGATGCCCATGGGGGCACCGATCAGAAGGGCGGAAAAGAAGCCGGCGGCCACACGCAGGGCGCTGTCGCGCAACGAAGCGAACCAGGTACCTGAGTATCGGCCGCCACTCCCGAAGATCCACTCGTACAATGCCTGAAGGACTTCGGCAGGCGTGGGGATGAACCCGTCGCCAACGCCGAATCGCTGTACGGAAAACTGCCACAAGACGACAACTGCCAGCGGGGGGATGAACCGCCGAATTGTCTGCATCTGTTGTAACGAATTGATCACGGAATCATGAACCTCGAAAACAGGGTTCATAGTACCGGGAAAACCCTAGGTCTGTTAGTCAGACTTCTTATTTCCTTATGACGTCCGGCTATGGTGGAACATGCGCTCAGAAGACGTGGGCCGGCCACGCCTGGCACACCGCGCCGGTCATCATGATTCTTTCGGAGACGATATGAGCATCACCAACGACAAACTTGAAATCAGTGAAGTCGTACAGAACTGGGCCATCTGGCGCGATGCCGGCTTCTGGGATCGCTTCCAGTCCGTCTGGCACGATGACGGCTGGATGTCCGCAACGTGGTTTCAGGGCCCTGCCACCCGGTTCATCGAAGTCAGCAAGGCCGGCTTCGAGCGGGGCGTTTCCATCCTGCACTTCCTGGGCGGCGTCAGCATCGAGGTCAATGGCAACCGCGCGATCGCGCAGACCAAGATGACCATCAACCAGCGTGGCGAGATCGACGGCACGCTGGTTGACGTGGTGTGCACCGGACGCTTCTACGACTTTTTCGAACGGCGCCCCATAGCCGGCAAGGAAGAATGGCGTATCGTGCGACGCCAGCCCATTTACGAGAAAGACCGCATGGACCTCGTCGACCCCGCGGCAAGCCTGACCCTCGACCGGAATTTGTTGGATCAATTCCCCAAAGGGTACCAGCACCTCGCCTATCTGCAGACGAAGCTGGGCTTCACGATCAAGCGTGACATGCCGCAACTTACTGGACCGGTGGTGGAAGCGCTGTATCGCCGTGGCGAGAAATGGCTGCAGGGCGATGCTTCGCCGTTCGACGAGCCGCCCATTCCCACGCCGTTGTGAGCTCTGCGCGCAGCGCCGCCCCGAGGCCGCCCGGAGTCCAGCCCGGTCGGCGGAGTCAGCGCGCGCTGCGCGTTTCCAGGAAACGGCGCAGGATGCCCGCGGAATAGACCCGCGCCACGCGGTTCAGGAAGGTGGTGAAATCGACGGTGGCGGCGTGGTCGGCACGGTCTGAAACGGTGCGCAATACTGCAAAGGGCACGCCGAATTCATGGCACACCTGGGCCACGGCAGCGCCCTCCATCTCCACGCACAGTGCGTCGGGTATCGACTGGCGCAGCATCTGGCCGGCGCGCGGCTCATTCACGAAACGGTCACCCGTGACGATGAGGCCCGTATGCAGCTGGGGCTCACCGAGCTTCAGCTCAGCCCAGGTCGTGGGATCGACGGCGCGGGCGAGGCCGTCGGCCAGAAAATTCCGCGCGGCAGCTTCGAGCGCCGAGGACAATTCGGCGCTGGCCTCGAAACGGCTGATGCCCAGCAGGGGCACCTCGTACTGGGGAAACAGTGGCCGGGCATCGAGATCGTACTGCTTGAGTTCGGTACCGACTACCACATCGCCGACGTTGACCGAGGGGTGTATGCCCCCGGCCAGCCCGGTGAACACCACTTCGGTGACACCGAATTCGCGAATGAGCACGACCGTGGTGGCCGCAGCTGCCACCTTGCCGATCCGGGCCAGCGTCACCACGCACCGATGCCCCATCAGCGTGCCGACGTGATAATCGCGCATGCCGATGGTGTGCGTAACGGCGTGGCCTTCCATCTGCTCAAGAATCTCACCGATTTCTTCGGGAAGCGCTGCGAGTATTGCCAGGGTTCGGATAGCGGCCTCCTTGGGGAAAGTGACGGCAAATTGCAACTGCGCGCATCGTAACTCATTTCCCGCCCCAAGGCCGACCCACGCGCCCCGTCACTTTGTGGCGGCCCGGCACTGTCTCGGGTAGGCCACTACAGACCGGCAGGCGGGCTGAGATGGACCACCATCCAGGTCACGCCGAACCGGTCGGTCACGACCCCGAACTGCGATGCGAAGAAAGTCGGTTCAAGCGGCGACCTGACCACACCACCCGCGGCAAGGGCATCGAACCGCCGGCGGGCTTCATCATCGGAGCGGACCGCCAGGGTCAGGGCCATGCCCTCGAAGCGAGGGTCGCCTTGTGCCATGCCATCGGTTGCCAGCAGCAGCGTTTCCCCCACCATGAAGCTGGCATGCATGATCTTGTCGCCAGCAGGGGGCACCGCGCCTTCGCAGGCTGCCGGTCCGCCCGGATGGTCGCTGTAGCGCAACATGCCGTTGACCCGCGCGCCGACGGCCTCGCGATAGAAGTCAAGAGCTTCCTCGCAGCGTCCTTCGAAGTTCAGATAAGGCAGTACGTGCATGGCACTCTCCTGGAAGAGAACTGGACCGGATGACAGGGAGGTACTGCTGGATGAGGATGCGTCGGAACGCCTCGTTCACGGGCCGGAAAGGCCGGGAAGGGCTTGATGTGGACGCCGTCCACATGCATTGTGACCTTATCAGAGATAATTCGCCCTGTCCACGGGCCCCCGCCCACCCTTTGTTGCAGCACGCATGACCAGTACCTCAGCCAGCCCCATCGAAGACAAACCCCGTCGCCGCACCTACCGCCACGGCGACCTGCGCCAGGCACTCATCGCCGCGGGCCTGGAGCTGGCCCGCCAGGGTGGTCCTGATGCGGTCGTCCTGCGCGAAGTGACGCGGCGCGTGGGCGTCGTGCCCAATGCTGCCTACCGTCACTTTGCCAGTCGGGACGACCTGCTCGATGCCGTGCGTTCTGCCGCCCTCTCGCAGCTCGCACGGTCGATGGAAGCGGAAATCGAGACGATTCCTCCTGCTCTGGCTCCGGCAGACCGGGCCCGACAGATGCTGCGCGCGGTGGGCCGCAGCTATCTCCGGTTCGCCGAACAGGAACCGGGGCTGTTTCGTACTGCCTTCGTGCCGATCGAGGTCGTGGAAGGCGTGACCGATCCTGCCAAGGCAGGCAAGAGCGGCCTCAACCCGTTCCAGCTGCTGGGTGCGGCGCTGGACGCCATGGTAGATGCCGGCGTGCTGCCTGCCGAGCGCCGCCCCGGTGCCGAATATCTGGCGTGGTCGACCGTACACGGACTTGCGATGTTGAGACTGCAGGGCCCGTTGGGCCGGGTGCCGACAGAACAGTGGCAGCAGATGCAGGCGCACGCGCTCGACATGGTTGAACGCGGTCTGTAGGGGCGTGCACGGCGCTGCCCCAGAAACAAGAATGGCCGGAACATCCGGCCATTCTGATGATGATGCTCAGCCTTGCAGCATCAGTCGAGGGAGATGTTGCTGGTGCGGATCACCTCGCTCCAGAGCTTGCGCTGGGCATCGGCGTATTGATCCATTTCCTCGGGCGTGCTGGGCGTGATTTCCAGACCCATGGACTTGAATCGCTCGACCACTTCGGGGTTATTGAGCGCCTTCACCAGTTCCACATTGAGGCGTTCGATGATTTCCTTGGGCGTGCCCTTGGGTACGACCACCCCTTGCCATGCGTAGGCTTCGAACCCGTCCAGACCCAGCTCCTGCAGCGTGGGTACGTCGGGGAAGCTTTCCAGGCGCGCATTGCTGGCGACCGCGATGGGACGCAAGGTGCCGGCGGCAATGTGCTGCTGGCCGGTGGCCGAGTCGACGAACATCATGGGGATCTGACCGCCGAGAACGTCCTGCACCGCCGGCGCCGCGCCCTTGTACGGGACGTGTACCAGGTTCGTGCCGGTACGGATGCGGAACAGCTCGGTGGCGAGGTGGTGGGGACTACCCGGCCCAGGAGTGCCATAGTCGACACCATTGCCCTGCTGCTTCACCCACTCGATGAACTCGGCATAGTTGTTGGCCGGGACCGAGGGGTTCACCACCAGAATGAGCGGAAACCGGACCGTCAGGCCTACCGAGTCGAAGTCGGTTTCGGGGTTGTAGGTGAGCTTCTTGTACAGGTACGGGTTGGCCGCCAGGGTCGCCGTATCGGCCGACATGACCGTGTACCCGTCGGGCTTGGCGCGAGCGGTATAGCTGGCACCGATGGCCGTGGCCGCACCCGGCTTGTTCGCAACCACGATGGTACGGCCCAGTGCCTTGCCCATTTCATCGGACAGAACGCGCCCGACGATATCCGTGCCCCCGCCCGGAGGATACGGGATCACCCACTCGATGGTGCGCGACGGATATTCGGCAGCACCCGCGGTAGCCAGCGTGAGCGCGCTCAGCAGGCCGCCTGCGATGACGGTAAGTAAACGTTTCATAGGATTTCCTTGTGAGAGTGGAGGAGTTGAACGGCGTGGGGAGACGGGACATCCGGTGGGGGACTGCCATTGATGCAGCGACCCGGGTTTGAAACAATGCCAGCACGACATGCTGCCCTGACCGAGTGATGGATTGCTTGCACCGATCGACCGCAGCACTGTTTCTCCCCAACAACCATAGCTTGCACATTGTAAACAACTGCCGAAGTATGCTCTTGACGTCAGTCAAGCCGCTTGCACACACTTGATATCAATGTCCATGCCCGATTCCATCCCGCCCCGCATCGTCATCGCACCCGATTCGCTGAAGGAAAGCTGCTCTGCCCACGACGCAGCCCAGGCCATCGCGGCCGGCATCCGGCTGGCGCGCCCTGACGCCGTCTACACCTGCATTCCCATCGCCGATGGCGGCGAAGGCACCATCGACGCCATACTGCAGGCAACCCCGGGACGGCGCCATCGGGCCCGCGTGCGGCGCGCCGACGGTGTGCCGACCGAAGCCGAGTGGGCCATCCTGGACGACGGGACGGCCATCATCGAGCTGGCCAGCGCCGCCGGGCTGGAACAACTGCCAGCTGCGTGCCGCAACCCCTTGCAGACCACCACCTACGGTGTCGGCGAACTGATGGTTCACGCCCTTGATGCCGGAGCCCGACGCATCGTGCTTGCCCTGGGAGGGAGCGCGACCAACGACGGTGGCGCAGGCATGCTCCAGGCTCTGGGCGTACGCCTGCTCGATGCCGGGGGCACCGACCTGGATCCGGGCGGTGCTGCACTCGCACGACTTGCCCGCATCGACACGTCGGGTCTTCACCCGCGCGCGCGTGAGGTCAACATCGAGGTCGCTGCAGATGTCAACAACCCCCTGTGCGGGCCCAACGGGGCCTCAGCCATTTTTGGCCCGCAGAAGGGCGCGTCGACGGCCGACGTGAGGCAGCTCGACGCCGCCCTCGCCCACTTTGCCGACGTGGCACGCGACACGCTGAAGCACGACCTGCGCGACCAGCCCGGCGTGGGCGCGGCCGGTGGCACCGGCTTCGCGGCGGTGACCTTCCTGGGCGGCCGACTGCGGCGCGGTTTCGATCTCATCGCCGACCTCACCCGGCTCGAGCAGCACATCCGCCAGGCCAGTCTGGTCTTTACGGCCGAGGGCCGTTTCGATGCGCAAACCTCGTCCGGCAAGGCCCCCGCCGGCGTGATCCGGCTCGCCCGCGCCGCGGGCGTACCCGCGGTCGTGCTCTGTGGTGCCCTCGGAGAAGGTTACGAAGCTCTGTACGACGAAGGTCTGACCGCGGCCTTCAGCCTGGCCCCTGGGCCGATCGCGCTCGAGGCAGCCTATGCCCGCGCACCCGAACGCCTGACCGCTCTTGCGCGCGACATCGCGAGGCTGTACTTTGCCCATTGAAGGAGGCCCCCAGAGGGGGCCACATGGAGTTCGCCTTGAATCGTCCCTGCGCGTCTGTCACGTGGTTGCTGTGCCTGCTGGCCTGCCTGATGCTTGCCACTGCCCACGCGGCCGGTAACCTGTCCCGTGCCGAGGGCATTGCCGTCCTCGACACCACACCCGCCTGGACGACGTCCACCACGCCCGCAGCAGCCAGTGCGCCAGCGGCCTCCTCCGGAAATGCACGATCCGACCCGCCGCGCGCTGCACCCTCCGGCCGCCCGCGCGGCGTGCTGCTCACCATTACCGGCGCGATCGGCCCGGCCAGCGCCGAGTACCTGGTACGGGAACTGGCCAGGGCCGCCGCGGCAGGCATGGGTTTTGTCGTGATTCGCATCGACACGCCCGGTGGTCTGGTGTCGTCCATGCGCGAGATCAATCAGGCCATCCTGGCCTCGCCCATACCCGTCATCATGTACGTCGCCCCCAGCGGCGCCCAGGCCGCCAGCGCGGGCACCTACCTGATGTACGCCAGCCACCTTGCTGCCATGGCCCCGGGAACCAACCTTGGCGCCGCCACGCCCGTGCAGATGGGGGGTGCGCCGACGCCGCTGCCCGGCGACGGAGCCGACGACGCTACGGACGAGGACGGCGCCGCCGACAAGACCCGCACCCGCGAGAGCCAGCGCCAGAGTGCCGACGCCATGACCAGCAAGGCCATCAACGATTCGGTCGCCTATATCCGCAGCCTGGCCGACATCCATGGACGCAATGCCGACTGGGCCGAGCGCGCCGTACGGCACGCCGAGAGCCTGCCGGCCCAGGAGGCGCTGAAGCAGAACGTCGTCGAACTCATCGCGCATGACCTCGACCACCTGCTGCAGCAGGCTCACGGCCGCACCGTCAGGCTTGGCAGCAGCACGGCCACGCTCGATACCCGCGATGCCGAGCTGGTGCCGGTTGAACCCGACTGGCGTGCTCGCTTTCTGGCCATCATCACCAACCCGAACCTGGCCTACATCCTGCTGCTGCTCGGCATCTACGGCATTATCTTCGAACTGATGAATCCGGGTGCCATGTTCCCCGGCGTGCTCGGGGCTACCAGCCTGCTGGTCGCCTTGCTGGCGCTCAACATGCTGCCCATCAGCTTCGTCGGAGTGGGGCTGCTGCTCCTCGGCGTCGGCCTGATGGTTGCGGAAGCCTTCGTGACCTCGTTCGGCCTGCTCGGCCTGGGCGGAGTGGTAGCGTTCGCGCTAGGTTCGATCTTCCTTTTCGACGGAAGCATCCCGGGCTTCGAGATATCCCCCACCCTCATCGTGGTAACCGCCGTCATCAGCCTGGCCCTGCTGGTGTTCGTGCTGGCCGCGGTCGTACGAGCCCACCGTGGCAAGGTGGTCAGCGGCAACGCCACGCTCATCGGACAGCTCGCACGGGTCCGGTCCTGGGCCGGCAACAGCGGCGTCGTGCAGATCCACGGCGAGCTCTGGGATGCCCGCGCGGAGACGGACAGGTCGTTGCAACCGGACGACGTGGTGCGCATATTGCGACGCGAAGGGCTTACCCTCCACGTAGGGCCGGCCCAAGCACAACCCGCTCAAACCGACCGCCGGGACTGACGCGTCCCTGCACCGTTCACTGAAGGAGAATGGCACTATGGCCCTCATCCCGTATGCAGTCGTTGTGGTGCTCCTGGCCGGCCTGCTGCTGTCCATGGTGCGCGTCCTGCGCGAGTACGAGCGCGGCGTGGTCTTTACCCTCGGTCGGTTCAGCGGCGTAAAGGGCCCCGGGTTGATCATCCTGGTCCCGTTCGTACAGCAGCTGGTGCGCGTCGACCTGCGCATGATCGTCCTCGATGTGCCCAGCCAGGACGTCATCTCGCGCGACAACGTTTCGGTCAAGGTCAACGCCGTGGTGTACTTCCGCGTGGTCGACCCCGACAAGGCCGTCATTCAGGTCGAGAATTACCTTGAGGCCACCAGCCAGCTCGCCCAGACCACGCTGCGCTCGGTGCTGGGCAAGCACGATCTGGATGACATGCTGGCCGAGCGCGACAAGCTGAACGCCGACCTGCGCGCCATCCTCGACGCCCAGACCGACGCCTGGGGCATCAAGGTGTCGAACGTGGAGATCAAGCACGTCGACATCGACGAAAGCATGGTGCGCGCCATCGCCCAGCAGGCGGAAGCCGAGCGCAACCGACGTGCGCGCGTGATCAACGCGGAAGGGGAATTCCAGGCCGCCGAGCGCCTGGTGCAGGCGGCGCAACGGCTGAGCGAGGTGCCCGAAGCCATGCTGCTGCGTTATCTGTCCACCCTGAACGACATCGCCAACGACCGCTCATCCACCATCGTATTTCCCGTGCCCATCGACGTGCTGAGCGGCGTCATGGATTCGGTCGGCAATGCCCTCAAGGGATGGGGCGGTGGCCGTCCGCAGGCACGAGGCCAGACGGGCGCCGGCAGTGCGCCCGACACGGTTACGGCCAGGCCGGCCACAACTGCCGCGCCGGGCGACGCATCGGGCTCCGGCAACGACGCGGAGCCGGTGGCCCCGGCCACCCTGCCCAGCGGACTCTGACGGCGCGCCATCATGAGCATGTTCAGGTTTTGCCCCCAATGCGGCGAACCGCTGCAGCGTCAAATGCTGGGCGGCGTCGAGCGCGGCGTGTGTCCGGCGCCGGGGTGTGGCTTCATTCATTGGGACAATCCTACCCCGGTGGTTGCTGCGGTGGTCGAACACAACCAGGGCATCATCCTTGCCCGCAACGTGCTGTGGCAGCCCGGTTCGTTTGCCCTGATTACCGGCTTCCTGGAGAAAAACGAAGACCCGGCCGAGGCAGTCGTGCGCGAGGTGAAGGAAGAACTGGATCTTGACGCCGAAGAGCCGCCCGGCTTCATCGGCCATTACCCGTTTGCGCGCATGAACCAGCTCATCATCGCCTATCATGTGAAGGCAGCTGGTCGGATCCGGCTGAATGAAGAACTTGCCGAATGGCGGCACATTCCGTTCGAACGCGTGAAGTTCTGGCCCAGCGCCACCGGTCTCGCACTGCGCGACTGGCTGCGCAGCCGCGGCTACGACCCGCAGGAACGGCCTCATGCCGTACGGCGTACCGAGCCGCCGCCTGCATCATGAGGCCTGCGTGCCGCCCCGTGCGTTGGCGCCAGGCATCGAGGTAAACCCATGGATACGAACAGTCGGCCCGCCGGGAATGCGCGAAGCGAACCCATGTCGGGCAATCATCAATTGTCGATGACCATTCTCATGACACCCGACATGGCGAACTTTTCGGGGAATGTGCATGGTGGGCACATTCTCAAGTATCTCGACCAGGTTGCATATGCGTGCGCCAGCCGCTATGCCGGGCACTATGTGGTGACGTTGTCGGTAGACCAGGTCATCTTTCGCGAACCCATCCACGTGGGCGAGCTGGTCACCTTCCTCGCCTCGGTGAATTACACCGGTCGCACTTCCATGGAGATCGGCATCAAGGTGGTGACCGAAGACATCCGCAGGAAGGTGGTGCGCCACACCAACAGCTGCTATTTCACGATGGTAGCGCTCGACGATGCAGGCAAGCCGGTACCCGTGCCCCCCTTGGTGCCAACCACCGACGAAGAGCGCAAGCGCTACGAAGCGGCGCGGGAACGCCGGCTGTTACGCGAGGAAATGAGCCGACGGCACGAAGAAATCAAGCGCCGTGCAGCCAGTACCTGAGTGCCGGTGGGGCGCCACGGCCCCACCGCCGGCACCTCATGGCTGATCAGTCCTTGCGCTGGAGGCGCGTGCCTTCCAGGCAGTTCTCGGCCTTCCAGCCATACACCCACTGCAGGGCGTCGTAGAACTGCTCTTGCGTGCGTCCGACCCACAGCGAGTTGCGAACGAAGCGCTCCACACCCTTGGCGTGGTAGATGCGGCCCATCTCACGGGTGGACAGCACCACGCGGGCCGTGCGGGGAATGCGCACCGAGTCGTACAACTTGAACGCCCGGGGGAAGTCGAAGTCGCACGCTTTCACGGCCGCAGCCAGCGTGACCGAGTCTTCCAGCGCCATGCACGCGCCTTGCGCCATATATTGCGCCATCGGGTGGGCAGCATCGCCCAGCAGCGTGACCGGACCATCGCTCCAGCTGTCCACAGGCTCGCGGTCGGCCGTCGACCAGCGGCGCCAGGAGGTGGGACGGTCGAGCATCTGATGCGGCGTGGGGTGCACTTCGTTGAAGTAACTGAGCACCTCTTCCTTGCTGCCGTCACGCACGCCCCACTCTTCCTTCTCACGGCTGTGGAAGGTGACCACGAGGTTGTACTGCCGGCCGCCGCGCAGCGGATAGTGCACCAGGTGGCAGTTGGGGCCCGCCCACACCACGGGCGCATTGATCTGCAGTTCCTCGGGCATGCGCTCGACATCGACCACCGCCCGGTAGACCACGTGGCCGGTGACGCGCGCGGGGTCGCCGATCATCTGCTGGCGGATGGCCGACTTGACGCCGTCTGCCCCAATGATGGCATCGGCACGGTAACGATTGCCGTGCTCGTCAATGACCTCGACCTTGTCGCCCACGAACTCGTAGCCGGTGATGCGGGTGGATGTCTTGAAGGTGATGCGGTCGCTTTCCTGCACTTCTTCCAGGATGGAAGTATGGATGTCGGCACGGTGGATGACCGCATAGGGATTGCCGAAACGCTTGCGGAATGCATCGCCCGTCTCGACGGTAACGATGTCGGACGTATCGATGGCATCGCGCATGATGAGACGATCCGTGAATACAGCCCGGCTCCGCGCCCGCTCGCCCGCACCCAGCGCATCCAGGGCAGCAAAGGCGTTGGGACCAAGCTGGATGCCGGCACCGATTTCACCGATGGTATCACTTTGTTCAAGCAATTGAACGGTAATGCCCAGCCGCGACAATGCCAGCGCAGCTGCGAGCCCGCCAATGCCGCCACCCACGACGATGACCGATCGCGATGGAGTTGCTTGACTCATGAATCGCTCCTTCACTTCTTCAGGCGGCCCACAGGCCGCCCCTTGCTAGAGTTGACCAATGCGCGCGCACAGCTCGTGACTGCGCGCGGCTTGCCTCACGGGTTGAAATCCGGCTGGGCCGACGGGGCGGCCTTCTGGAATGCCGGCTGGGCCGTGCAATGCTGGTACACCGCCATGGTGCGCAGATACGGCGACACGTCGCACTTCATGCGCACGGCGTTGGCCACTTGCGGCACCAGGCAGACATCTGCCAGCGTGGGTGCATCGCCGAAGCAGTAGGGGCCGCTTCCATGACGCTGCAGCAGCCGTTCCACCGCACCCAGGCCCTCGGCGATCCAGTGGGCGTACCACACGTTTTTCTGCTCTTCGCTCACGCCCAGCTCACCCATCAGATAGCGCAGGATGCGCAAGTTGTTTACCGGGTGGATGTCGCAGGCGATGGCATACGACAGCTCGAGGACACGTGCACGTTGCAGCGGATCGGCCGGGATCAGCCGGGGCTCGGGATACTTCGCATCGAGATAATCGATGATGGCGAGCGACTGCCCCAGCTGCACGTCGCCATCGACCAGCAACGGCACGTTGGCCGACGGGTTCAGGCCGATGTACTCGTCGGTGCGATGCTCTTTCTTCCGGATGTCGACCGGCACGTACTCGTACTCGATACCCTTGAGAGCCAGAGCGATACGCGCGCGATACGACGTAGAGCTGTTGAAAAATGAATAGAGTTTCATAGCTTGTTGCCCCGAGGTTCAAACCACTTTGACCGACAGCGTTCCCAGGCCGGCGACTCCACCTTCCATCAGGTCGCCCGCGACCACCGGGCCCACCCCTTCGGGCGTGCCCGTGTAGATGAGATCGCCCGGCTCGAGACGGAAGAAACGCGACAGGTAGGCCACGGTTTCGGCGACCGACCAGATCAGCGCCTTGGTGGTACTGCGCTGCTTGTACTCGCCGTTCACCTTCAGCCAGATTTCGGCATCGGTCAGATGTCCGACCTTTTCCGCCGGATAGAGGGGACCGATGGGCGCGCTTTGGTCGAAGGCCTTGCCGATTTCCCAGGGGCGGCCCATTTCACGCATTTGCATCTGCAGGTCGCGGCGAGTCATGTCGAGCCCGACGGCGTAACCCCAGACATGCTCGAGCGCCTGCTCGACCGGAATCTGGAAGCCTCCACGCCCGATTGCTGCCACCAGCTCGATCTCGTAGTGATAATTCTTGGTTTCCGCCGGATACGGCAGTTGCAGGGTCTCTCCTTCGGCAACCGGCACCACCGCATCACTGGGCTTGCAGAAGAAGAACGGAGGTTCGCGGTCGGGGTCGAAGCCCATTTCACGCGCGTGCGCCGCGTAGTTGCGGCCTACGCAGTACACCCGACGGACGGGAAACTGGCGGTCGTCACCAGCGACGGGCACGGTGACCGGCGGTGCAGGTTCGAATACGTAGCTCATGTTCATCCTTTATCGGCAGTAATCAGGATCGTTCTTCACGCAACAGGCCGCAGGCCTCTTGAACTGGACGGTCGGAGAAGCTGAACAGCACGACGTCGTCGACGGCAGCCAGCTCGACCGGATACCACGAAGGCGCAACGAACACGTCACGCGGACTGAAATGGAACTGTTCGTTGCCGATACGGGCAACACCGGTGCCTTCAACCACACAGAAGACCGTGGCGTCGGTGGTGCGATACGTCTTGCCCTGGAACCCCTTGGGCAGCAACTGCATGAACGTGCCGATGGTGGGCATGGCCCAGCCACCGGTGGCGGGGTTTACGTAGCGCAGCTTGATGCCGTCCCACGGATCGAGCTCGCCGTGGCGGTACAGCTGTTCCAGCGCCTCGCGCGAGCGCTCGTAGGGGTAGTTGAAGATGGGCGACACGGCGTTGCGCGGCTTGTGCCGGACCGGCAGCATGTTATAGCCGTAACGCGCAAAGCTGTCGCCTTCCTGGCGCATGACCGGTTGCACCGGCTCGGGGTAGTTTTCAGCGAACCCGGCATCCAGCATGCGGACCAGCGGAATGTCGAGCCCATCGAGCCAGACTACCGGTTCGCCCCCGTCGACGACCTCGGGGTTTCCGTGATCGTGGTAGGTCCAGCTGGGCGTGATGATGAAATCGCCCGGGTGCATGGTGGTACGTTCGCCATCCACCGCCGTATACGCGCCGCTGCCTTCCACGATGAAGCGCAGGGCCGACTGGCTATGACGATGGCTGGGAGCAACCTCGCCCGGAAGAATCAGTTGCAGCCCCGCGTACAGGGTTTGGGTGATGGCAGCCTGGCCACGGATTGCGGGGTTCTCCAGGATCAGCACACGGCGCACCGCTTCCTCGGTGCTGATGAGGGAGCCCGCCTCCATGATGTCGTCACGGATCTCGGCGTACTTCCAGATGGCGGGCACGCACGGGGTCGCCGGCTTTTCAGGCACGAGCGAATGGAGCGACTCCCACAGGGGAGAAAGATTCTTCTTGCCTATCCGCTCGTAGTATTCGGCGCGGGTGGTAGACGTTGTAGAAACTGACATGGCACTCTCCTGGAATGAGCGTGTCGAGATTATGCCCACGGAGGCATACATTGAATAATGAAATAATCATATTATCCATAACCCACAGGACATAGCTGATATGGACTGGACGCATCGCCTCCGCCTTCGAAATGTAAAGATGCTGCTGAGTCTGGCACAGACCCGCAACATCAGTCATTCAGCCGCAGCCCTCAACACCACCCAGCCCGGCCTGTCGAAATGGCTGAAGGATCTTGAAGACGACATCGGGCTGCCGCTGTTCGAACGCCATGCGCGCGGGCTGCGCCCAACACCCTATGGCGAGGTACTGATCGCGCACGCCCGACGCCTCGACGCCCAGCTGGAGCGGGCCAGCCAGGACATGGCGGCGCTTCGCGAGGGCAACACCGGCCAGATTGCCATCGGCGCGTCGGGCGCGTCAGCGTCCGACACGGTGCCGCTGGCCGTCCTCAAACTGCTGGAAAGGATCCCTCAGGCGCGTGTAAGACTGGTGGAAAACACCGTCGACGTACTCATGTCGCAGCTGGTCGACGGCAAGCTTGACATCGTGGTGGGCCGCACGTCATTCGAATACCACGACCCGGCCATACAGCATGAAGCTCTCTACATGGAGCCCATACACATGGTGGCGCGGCCCCGTCATCCGCTGATGCAGCGCAAGCAGGTGGAGTGGGCGGACCTGATGCCGTACCGGTGGCTGCTATGGCCCAAAGGCACCCCCATACGGAACTCGCTGGAAGCCGCGCTGACCGCGGCCGGCTACGGCATTCCGCCCAACCACATCGAGTCCAACTCGGTCACGATCAATATAACCCTTCTGAACACGACGAACATGGTCGGCGTAGCATCGCACCGCTCGGCATTGCGGTGGTCTCAGATGAAGGCGCTGGGCATCCTGCCAATTCGGGTTTCCGGCTTCGGCTCGGTATCGATGTACTGGCGCCGCGACAGCCTGCGCAACACCACCCTGGATGCGATGCTGGACTGCCTGCGCCATGTTTCCTCAAGCTACAGCGAACGGGAATGAGCCGATCATGCGAATGGAATCGAAGCCCCACACGGGTATGCACCAAAGCAAATGCCTGCATTAGCAGGCCTTCATGGTTCACTGTACTGACATTTAATGCCGGTACCCGGACGATGGGACATGGAAAGCATTCAGCTGCTCTGGACTGCCCCGCGAAGACGACGCCGCGGGGCGGACCCCGCGGCCTCCGGGTTACCGGTTACTGCACCGTAATCTTGCGTTCGCGGATGACCTGGCCATAGCGGTCGAAGTCGGCCTTGGCAGCCTCGGCGAACTGCTCGGGCGTCATCGGCGACGGAATGCCACCCAGCTCCTCGATGCGCTTGCGCACTTCCGGCCGTGCCAGAGCCTTGTTCACTTCTTCGTTCATGCGCTTGATGATGGCCGGGTCGACACCCGCCGGCGCATAGATGCCGAACCAGGAATCGGCGTCGAACCCTTTCAATCCCACTTCATCAAGGGTTGGGACGTCAGGGAAGAGGGGCGAACGCTGCATGCTGCCGACCGCCAGCAGGTTCAGCTTGCCCTCACGCACGTGCTGCAGGCCGATGCCCGGGTCGAACATGAAGTCGAGCTGCCCGGCCAGCAGGTCGACCATGCCGAGCGCCGCGCCCCGATAGGGGACATGCAGGGTGTCGGTTCCCGCCATGCCGTTGAACATTTCGGCGGCAATATGGGGCGAGCTGCCGTTGCCCGGCGTGGCGTAGCTGAGCTTGCCCGGGTTCGCCTTGGCGTACGCGATGAACTCCTGCACGTTCTTCGCGGGTACTTTGGGGTGGGTTACGAGAAACACCAGGATGCGCGCCGCTGCTGCCACCGGAGTAAGGTCTTTCGCGGGGTCGAACGACATCTTGTACAGATGTGGGTTGACCGACGCCACGCCGCCTGAACTGAACAGGAAGGTGTAGCCGTCAGCGGGCGAGTTCACGACCGCCTCTGCCCCGATGATGCCATTCGCACCGGCGCGGTTCTCGACGACGACTGGCTGACCCAGTGCCTCGCTGAGCGGCTGCCCGATGACACGGGCCATTACGTCGGCGGCGCCACCAGGCGGAAAGTTCACGATCATGCGGATGGGTTTGTTGGGCCAATTGTCGGCCGCTGCAAGCACGGGCTGGCCGCCGATGGTGGTGAGAGCGACGGCCGCCGTTGCGGCCAGCGCCATGAAGCCGCGGCGCGAACCAATGGATGTGCGTTTCTGCATGAAGGTCTCCTTGTGCACCTCTGTGGTTGGACGGCTACCGAAGCAGCCGTACTGTTTGTGGTTCTTGGGTGGTCATGCAACAGCCACCGGACACTGGAACCGGCGCCTGGGGCATGTTATAGGCAAACAGGCATGCAAACTACCAAGACTTACCCGTAGGCACGGCCAGGTTCCGTACGCGTCAGAAACGCGCCACCCGTCATGAACGGGGTGCGGCGGACGCGCGGCGCACCCATCGGATGGGCGTTTCCTTGAGTGGCCGCGCGGGTGCGCCATGGCGTTGCAGCGACGCATCGAGATCCTTGCCCTGCGCGTCGGACAACGCCGTCCTGCGGACATCGGCGATGGCCTGCGCGCGATCATCCGGGCTCTCGAAGCGACCAGCGTCGACGAGATGATCGAGCACGTGCAGCAGGTTCTCCTTGCCGCGCTCGTTGGTTTCCCCATACCCCTTGATCAGCCGCCCGCATAACGCGATTTCATTGCCCAGGCGCCAGCTGGCCCCGGTTCCGCGAATGACCGCATCCAGCCAGCGTTCGATCATGGCCTGTTCCCTGGCATAGCGGCTGCCCACCCGCCGCAGCGGCTTCATGGAAGCCATGATGCGCAACAGAAGCATGCCCCACACGGTGTGCGTACCGATCTTCATGGGCATGGCCCAGGGGCGCTTGCCCTTGTTCCGGCGCCGTTCATCCCAGCGCAGCAGCGGACGCGCCAGGACCTCGGGCAGCAGGCCTGCGAACTCGGGCACGCCCGGCTTGAAATGATCATACACTCGCACGATGTCGTCTGGCCGCGCCTTCACTTCGCGCAGGACACGCTCGTAGCGCCCAGCCCTGCTTTTCAGCCAGGCTACGCGCACCACGTCGTCGAAGGCCATCCACAGGGCCAGGTAGCGTGCCGTCTCGCGGGTAATGGCGCATCCGTGGGTGGCGTCCGGGTCGGCCCTGCGCTCGGCATCGAGCACGCGCACGAGGCGTTGCACATAGAGACGTGCATACGCCTCATTCTGGTAATCGACCAGCCGGGCATACCCCAGCTGCAGGATGTCATGCACGACGGCAGGAAACTGTGCCGCCACGTCGGCCGGCAGGGGCGCGGGCACCGCAGCCCGCGCCTCGGGCAACGGCAGCAGCTGCTGCACGAAGGCACCCTGACGGCGCGATGTCTCGACAATTTCGTAAGCCTTGGCAAACCCGCGCAAACTGGCATCCACACCGCGCCCGCTTTCCCGGATGGTACCCTCGTACTGTTCCCGCGTGAACGGGAACAGCCCGCTGGCGGCAATGGCTCCCAGCAGCACTGCGCTGATCACCGTGCCGGCCTCCTGTGCGGTCCGTGCCATGTCGAAGATGTGGTGCTCGCGGCTTTGCTGGCGGACGATCTCGAGCAGCCGCTCCGTCGGGTAGCGCCCGTCGCCCGGCTGCATGCGTTCGGCAGTGGTGAGTGCCCGCGACGATGAAGTAATCAGCAGGGTGCGCTCGGGGTTGCTCATGCCGTTGCTGATCTGACGCACCGTTTCCAGCAGTTCGGACGACACCATTGCATCGAGCGCCCCGGGTATCGGGTTCAGGCCAAACACCGGGCGCCTGCCCTGCAGCTCACGCTCGGGCACGGGAAACACTTCGATGTAGTAGGAGGTGGCTCCCGTACGTTGGGCCACACCGGGCACCGACGTGCTCTGCGCCGGATAGCCCGCCGCGATCGCGGTATGCACGATCCACTCGGCCAGCACGCCGCCGCCCTCGCCTCCCAATGCACACACGAGCAGGGTGATCGGTCGCAGGGATGCCTGATCTGGTACTTGCATGTTGTACTCCTCAAGCCGGTTGCAGGGCGCGCACGATGCGGCTGCGCATGCCATGCCACAGCTGCTCGTACCACCGCGGGTTCTGGACGACCTCAGCCCGATAGAACGAAGGGCAGAGCGTAGCCGCATGGGCGTTCTCGCCGCACAGGCCACATCCGACACAACCATCGATGACGGTGGCCACCGGATCGACCTTGAGCGGATCGGGGTTGTCCTTGAGCGTAAGAGTGGGGCAGCCCGATAGCCGGATGCAGGCGTGATCTCCGGTACAGACGTCTTCGTCGACGCCATACTTCACGCGCACGACGCGTTTGCCCGCCTTGAGGAGGCTGGCCATCCAGGGCCGCACGCGGCGCTGTCGCTCGAGCTGGCACTCGCCCTCCGCCACGATGACCTTCAGGCCATTGAATT
Source organism: uncultured Pigmentiphaga sp. (assembly GCA_937891425.1). Classification (GTDB taxonomy): domain Bacteria; phylum Pseudomonadota; class Gammaproteobacteria; order Burkholderiales; family Burkholderiaceae_B; genus Verticiella. Next base: position 45,910 of record CALAGD010000088.1, on the reverse strand, counting down.
CGGTGGTGAAGGCCTCCAGCAGCGTGTTGCGCATCTGGTCGACGTGGTAGGTGTGCACCGTTCGCAACCACTTCACGCCCATGCCGCGCAGGGTTTCCTCGATGGTCGTGTTCTTGTGTACCAGGCTCTGCTGTTTGTTGGGTGCATTGGCACGGATCTCCTCGTCGGGCGTGGAGATGATTTCCTGCGTGCCGGTGGCCGAGGTGTAGCCGTTCTTGAAAATCACCAGCACGGCATCATCACCGTTGAACAGCGCCGACTGCACGCCGGTAAGCAGCCCGTTGTGCCAGAACCCGCCGTCCCCCATGATGGACAGCACGCGCCGGGACATGACGGGTGACACGCCGGCACGGCTGGCCAGGCTCATGCCGTAGCCGAGGATGGAATGCCCGGTAGAAAAAGGCTCGAACGTGCCCAGGGCGTGACATCCGATATCGGCCGCCACATGCACCGGTCCGATCTCTTTCTGGGCCAGCTTCAGCGCAGCGAACACGGGGCGCTCGGGGCAGCCGATGCAGAACCCGGGCGGACGCGCCGGCAGGGGACGCTCGAGCTTCCTGCCTACCTCGGCCCGACGCTGCCGGTTGGCCTCAAGCCACGCGCGGCCCGCATTGACGCCCGGATGATTGACATAGCGCTCGAGGAAATCTGCCAGCCCGCCACCGAGCGCCTCGGCGGTGACCTCGCCGGCAGGGGGCAGGATGTCTTTGCCGTGCAACACCGTGTTGAGATCGTGGCGCCGCAACATGGCTGCCACCTCGAGCTCGATGTATTCGGGGTGACCCTCTTCGATCAGCAGCACGGCGCGCTTGCCGGCACAGAAGTTCACCACTTCCTCCGGCACCAGCGGATAGGTAACGTTCAGCACCAATGTAGGCACAACCGGGTTGCCGAAGGCATCGGCAGCGCCGAACTGCTGCAGGGCGCGGATCAGAGTATTGTAGAGCCCGCCCTGCACGATGATGCCCACGTCGCTGTCGGGATTGCCGAAGATCTCGTTGAGCCGATGCTCGGCAATGTAGCGGCGCGCGGCGGGAATGCGCTCTTCCAGTTTCAGCTTCTCGTGCCGGAACGTGACCGGCGGGTGGGCGAGGCGGTCGTAATCGAACTCGGCCGGTGCATCGAGCAGCTGCCGGGTAGAGACCGGCGGTGGCAGGTTGCTCTTGCAGATGAAGCTGCCGCGCATGTGGCAGGCGCGTATGCGCAGTTCAAACAGCGCGGGCATGCTGGAGGCTTCGGAAAGCCGGAAGGCTTCTTCCACCATGCGCACCATGTTGGCCAGGTCCGGACGCGGATCGAGCATCAGCATGGTGGACTTCATGGCATAGGCGTGAGTGCGCTCCTGGACGACGCTGGCGCCTTCGCCGTAGTCTTCGCCAACGACGATGAGCACCCCGCCCCTGACGCCCGGCGACGACAGATTCGACAGCGCATCGGCTGCCACGTTGGTACCGACGATGGACTTCCAGGTAACCGCGCCACGCAATGGATAATGGAGGGAGGCACCCAGCATGGCTGCAGCGGACGCTTCGTTCGAACAGGCCTCGACGTGAACGCCGAGCTCCTGGAGATAATCGCTGGCCTGAACCATGACGTCGAGCAGGTGCGACACCGGTGCACCCTGGTACCCCCCGACGTAGGCCACTCCTGACTGGAGCAACGCCTTCGTGATGGCAAGAATGCCCTCACCGTAGAACGTCTCCCCCTCCCCCAGACGGAGCAACTCGACTTCCTTGCGGAAAGAAACTTCCATGATCGCTCCCACCGCTTGTTGGATTCTGAAACAGTTAGTGTGGGCGTTTGCAAGTGCACAATCAATACAATAGTGGCACTATGTAATATGCATGCCATGCATATAAACGAGATCGACCTCAACCTGCTGCGCGTGTTCGATGCGGTCTATCGAACCCGCAGCGTCAGCCGCGCGGCCGAAGTACTGGGCCTCACCCAGCCCGCTGTCAGCCATGCCCTGACCCGGTTGCGCCTCCTGCTGCGCGACCCGCTGTTCGTGCGCGCCGGTGCGGGCGTTCAGCCCACCGCCAAGGCCAGCCAGCTGGCGGGCCCCGTCAGCGCGGGGCTGGCGTCCATCCAGGCGGCGCTCAGCGACTCGGTGGGCTTCGACCCGCGCGAGTCACAGCGCACCTTTCGTCTGCACATGAGCGATATCGGCGAGAGCTCGTTCGTGCCGCCGCTGGTGTCGACCCTGGCCGCGGACGCCCCCAACGTACGCCTGGAAACCTACCAGCTGGAGTCGGCGGAGATCGTGGATGCGCTCGACGAGGGGCGCATCGACGTGGCCATCGGCTTCCTGCCCACCATCCGGCAGACGCGCCATGTTCCGCTGATTGAAGACCGCTATATCGTGCTGCTGCGCCAAGGCCACCCGCTGGCAGCGCGCCGGCGGCTGGGGGCAAAAGGCCTGGCACGGCTGGAATTCATCATGGTGCGCTCGCATTCCGACACCATGCGTATCCTGTCACTGCTTCAGCTCGAACACCGCGTGCGCATGACGACCTCCCACTTCCTGGTGGCCCCCAATATCGTGCGCGCGACCGACCTTGCGGTCATCATGCCGCGCAACATTGCCCGGGAAATCGCTGCGGACGGCGGGTATGTCATCCTTGAACCCGCCCTGCCCTTGCAGCAGTTCACCGTTTCCCTGCACTGGAGCCCGCGGGCCGACGCCGACCCGGCCAATCGCTGGCTGCGTCAGCACATGATCCGGCTCTTCCAGGAAAAGCAGGGTTATTCGACCTCGTAGATGCTCAGTACCACGCGGTCCGGATAGCGGGCACCCGTACCCAGGAACAGGCGGGTAGTGATCCACTCCAGCGCCGGCGACGCCACTTCAAACCGCGGCACGCAGCGGAAATAAATGAGGTCGGGGTCGACCATCTCCCCACGTGCGAGACGCGCGATGAGTTCCGGGGGGCCGCCGCGCAGAGCGTGGTTCTCGACGTAGATGCGGTCGCCGGCCTCCGTTTCGAGGACGTACTTCGCTTCAAGAATGGCCAGGCTCTCCGTGGCAATCAGCTGAAAATCGGCCCCGCCGGGCACCACCCGCGCGTTCCAGTCGCGCGTGCGCGCGTGCCCCCCGATGATCGGGATCACCCGACGCTGCCCGTGGCGAGTGCGGCCGACCTCGATCGGCGCATCCACCTCTACCGTCAGGTCCATGAAATGGCGCAAGCCCGGCGCGGGAAGGCGCACCAGTCCGTCGCGTGCCGCTCCCATGGGCTCCTCCGCGTGATCGGCTGCATCATTGCTCATTGATCCACCTTTGGTCTTGTTGTTGGCTGAACGGCTCGGCTGACGGCCCTGCGCCAGCCGAAACAGGCGCCATTTTGCGCACTTCCGCGTCTCATGTCGACCTTGCCGCCGGGGCCCCGTGCCGTCCGGGCGTGACCGGCCCGTGCCGGGACGGCTGCGGGTGCGCTGGCTCAGGCCACCGGGCGCCGCGGGTCGCTGCACCACTCGCTCCATGATCCCGGGTACAGACGCGAACCACGCAGTCCAGCGTGCTCCATCGCAAGCAGGTTGTGGCACGCCGTGATGCCCGAACCGCACTGGTGCACGATCTCGTGAGGGGCACGCTGCTGCAACAGTTCAAGAAACTCGTCACGCAACCGCGCGCCGGATTTGAAACGCCCGTCTTCAAGGTTCTCGGTGAAGGGCCGGTTCAGTGCCCCGGGAATGTGGCCCGCGACCGGATCAATGGGTTCGATCTCGCCGCGATAACGCGCTGCCGCCCGCGCGTCGAGCACGACAAACTCATGCGACTCGAGGTTGGCCAGCACGGCATCGGCATCGACCGTTCCATTGAGAGGTTCGCCCAGCGGCAGGGGTTGCGCGGCCGGGCCGGGAAGTGCCGGCACGCTCTCGCGGGGTTGGTCGTCGATGGGCAGCCCGGCCGCCACCCACGCCTTCCAGCCACCATCCAGCACCGCCACCGCTTCGTGGCCCAGCCAGCGCAGCATCCACCACAGGCGCGCTGCCGTGGAGCCGTCGCCAGCGTCGTACACGACAACCTGCTGGTTCGCGCCGACACCCGCTTCAACCATGAGCCGGTGGAACGCCGTGCGGTCGGGCAACGGATGGCGCCCGCTGCTGGAGGTACGGGGACCGGACAACTGTCGGTCGACGTGAAGGAACCGGGCGCCGGGAATGCGCGCCTGCCGCCAGGCGCTTTCTCCGGCCGTGGCATCGGCCAGATCGTGCCGGACATCGAAAATCACGACATCGTCAGAACGGAGTGCCGCAAGCTCTTGAGGTTGGATGAGTGTGGTATGCATGGAGCCTCGAAGGTAATGACGACCCTGGGAATTGATGGTGCTGCCACCGACTTGCAAGCGCAGGCATCGCGCGGAAGACAACGATGCCACGCAATGGGTGCGCCCGGCAAGCGCGCCAGGGAAGGCAACAGGGCGCATGACGGCCCCTGGTCCAACGCTGCCGCAGGTGCCGGCTGCGACTACAATAGAGTGCACGGACGCGTCATTCTGCCTGCCCGAGCCCGGCCTCCACGCTCTGCCGACGCGTGGCGAGTGCCGGCGGCCCTGCCTGTCGGCACCGCAGCCTTCCTTGTCGACGCCTCCCGGCAGCGCCCCATTGTTCAATCTGCACCCTGATCAGCCATGCAACAGTACGAAGACCTCCTGCGCCATGTTCGTCTCAACGGCGTGTGCAAATCCGACCGCACCGGCACGGGAACGCTCTCCGTCTTCGGCTACCAGATGCGATTCGACCTGGCGCAGGGTTTCCCCCTGGTCACCACCAAGAAGTTGCACACGCGCAGCATCATTTACGAACTGCTGTGGTTCCTGCGCGGTGAAAACAACGTGCGCTGGCTGCAGGAGCGCGGCGTCAGCATCTGGAACGAATGGGCGCGCGCAGATGGCAGTCTGGGACCGATTTACGGCGTGCAGTGGCGTGCCTGGCCCACGCCCGATGGCCGCACCATCGACCAGCTGTCGCAGGTCGTCGAGCAGATCCGCACCACTCCGGATTCGCGCCGCCTCATCGTGTCGGCCTGGAACGTGGGGCAGCTCGACCAGATGGCCCTGCCACCGTGCCACATCCTGTTCCAGTTCTACGTGGCGAATGGCCGGCTGTCGTGCCAGCTGTACCAGCGCAGCGCCGACATCTTCCTCGGGGTGCCCTTCAACATCGCCAGCTACGCCCTGCTGACGCACATGGTGGCACAGCAATGCGACCTGTTGCCCGGCGAGTTCATCTGGACTGGAGGCGACTGCCACCTGTACCTCAACCACCTCGAGCAGGCCGACCTGCAGCTGACCCGCACGCCGTACCCGTATCCGCGCCTCAACATCCGGCGGCGCCCGCCGAGCCTGTTCGAGTACGAGTATGACGATTTCGAGATCGTCAACTACCAGGCCCACCCGCACATCAAGGCCGAGGTGGCGGTCTAGGCCATGCACACCGCCGTCACCCTCGTCGTCGCCTACTCCGCCAACCGCGTCATCGGGCGCAACAATACCCTACCGTGGCGGCTGCCCTCCGACCTGGCACACTTCAGGCGCGTCACCATGGGCAAGCCGGTCATCATGGGGCGCAAGACGTGGGAATCGCTGGGGCGTCCGCTACCCGGCCGTCTCAATATCGTCCTCACGCGTTCGCCCGGCTACCGCGCGGAGGGTGCAATCGTGGCGCACGACCTCGACGAGGCCCTGCACATCTGCGCTGGCCAGGAAGCCCCCGAAGCCTGTGTCATTGGGGGTGAACAGATCTTCCGTCTGGCGCTGCCCCGGGCCCGGCGCATCATCGCTACCGAGATCCACGCACATGTGGACGGCGACACATGGTTTCCCCCGCTACCGCCCGGGTTGTGGCGCGAAGCGGCGCGCACGACGCAACCCGAGGAAAACGGGCTCACCTTCGATTTCGTCACCTACGAACGCAACGGCGACGCCTGACGTCGCTTGAGGTGGCCTGCGGCCGCTTCAATGTCAGCACAAGCCCCACCCGGTGCCCGGATGCCCTGCTGCAGCTGGCTGTCCGACGTCCCCATTCGGCGACAGTAGTGATTTTCCATGAATACTCATGTATCGTAGATAGTTCACGACTAAAGGATTTATTGCAAGGAGACGCGCTGCCGGCGCGCAATCGGCGCCGCAAGCGATGGACGGCGGCGGGCAGGCCACGGGCACGACCCGGTTACAGGCCCCACCCTCACCGAGTGGTTCCATCTGCACCCCGTTCCGCAGGGTTTGTGGGTATATACACGCGGCCTGCAATGACTACCGGATCGAGACGAAGGCAAGGCGCCGCTGGCGCCGGAAGGAGACTGCCATGCGTGAAGACATACCTGGCCGCGCTAACGTGGCCGACACTCCAGAGCTGTTGGCCTACTACCAGCAACTTGAACGGCTCGAGGCCGGAGCGCTCTGGACCGTAGCCAACGCCATTGAACCGTGGTATCCGCAACCGGTATCGACGCCGGTCCTGTGGCGATACGACGAACTGCGCCCACTGGTGGGCCGGGCCGCAGAGCTCGTTCGCCCTGAAGAAGCCGGGCGGCGCGTGGTGATGCTGGTCAACCCCGGCCGGCGCGACATCAGTGCCGCGGTGGGGCTGCTTTACACCGGCCTGCAGATCATGAACCCCGGCGAAAGTGCGTCGGCCCACAAGCACGCCGCCAGCGCACTGCGCTTCATCATGGAGGGTTCGGGTGCCTACACCATCGTCGACGGAGAAAAAATGACCCTCGGTGCGCGCGACTTCGTGCTCACCCCCGTCGGCACGTGGCACGAGCACGGGGTCGACCCTGACGGAACGCAATGCGTCTGGCAGGACGGCCTCGACATTCCCCTGGTGAACGCGCTCGACGCAAACTTCTACGCCGTGCATCCGGACCTCGCCCAGCCAGTCACCGCGCCCATCAATAGTTCCTACTCGGCGTATGGCGGCGGGTTCATCCAGCCTGCCTTCCTGCGTGAGAACTGGACCAAACCCTATTCTCCCATGCTGAAGTACCCGTGGGAGCCCACCTACGAAGCTCTGGTGCGGGCCGAACGCGTGCATGAAGGCTCGCCGTACGACGGCATCATCATGGAATATGTCAACCCCGTCACCGGCGGCTCGGTCATGCCCACCATCGGGGCCACCATGCAGCTACTGCGTCCCGGGCAACGTACCAAAGCGCACCGCCACACCGGATCGTTCGTCTACCAGGTGGCGAAAGGCCGCGGCTACTCGGTCATCAACGGCAAACGCTACGACTGGAAGGAGCGCGACATCTTCGTGGTACCTTCCTGGGCCTTGCACGAGCATGCGAACCTGTCCGACACCGAGGATGCCTGCCTGTTTACCTTCAACGACCTGCCCGTGATGCGCAAGCTCAGCCTCTACCACGAGGAGGCCTACCTGGAAAACGACGGACACCAGCCTGTCATCGGCTAGGCCAGGTGCCTTGCACGGGCGGGGGGTAATTCACGGGGCGTGACCGGTGGTAGCGATGGAGCGGCCCCATGGGGCAAACGCTAGTAAAAATCGGTGACAACCCGCATTACATTAACGGACTCACTGTTGCAGCCCGATCAGCCGCCGGTCCGCCCCAGGTCCGACGCGGCACACGACACAAGAAACTTCAGATCACACCTCGAGGAGACTTTCATGAAACATCTGCTGTATTCCTCCCTGGCAGCTGCGGGGCTCATCTTCGCAGCCGGCACACAGGCAGCCACCGAGCCGGTCGAGATCGGTTTCATCACCACGCTTTCCACGCCCGCGGGCTACATTGGCGAGGATGAGCGCGATGGCTTCCTGCTTGCCGTGCGCCAGGAAGGTGGCAAACTTGGTGGCATCCCGGTCAAGGTTGTCGTGGAGGATGACGCCCTCAAGCCGGCCAACGCCAAGCAGATCGCCGAAAAGATGGTACAAAGTGGCATCCGTCTGTTTACCGGCATCAACTTCTCCAATGTGCTGACAGCCGTAGCCCCCACCGTCATCAACGCAGGCGGCGTGTACGTCAGCAACAACGCCGGTCCCTCGAACTACGCCGGAAAGAACTGCAACGCCAATTACTTTGCCGTCGCCTTCCAGAACGACTCCTACAGCGATACGGCCGGCCTGGCGGCCAACGAGCTGGGCTACAAGCGCATGGTCATCATGGCCCCCAACTACCAGGCGGGTCGCGATGCGCTTGCAGGGTTCAAGCGTACCTACCAGGGTGAAATCCTGGCCGAGATCTACACCAAGCTCGATCAGTCCGACTTCTCGGTCGAACTCGCCCGCATCCGCTCCCTGAGCCCCGATGCCATCTTCCAGTTCCACCCGGGTGGCGCGGGCATCAACCTCGCCAAGCAGTACGCCAACTCGGGCCTGTCGAAGACCATCCCCATGATCACTCCGGTCTATTCGATGGACCGCCGCATGCTGGCGGCCTCGGGTGATGCTGGCAATGGGTACTACACCGTGGCCCTCTGGAGCGCTGACCTCGACAATCCCGAGAACAAGCAGTTCGTGGAAGAGTTCGTCAAGACCTACAACCGCATGCCCACCGACTACGCCGCCACGTCATACGACACCGCGCGCCTGATCGCGTCCGGGCTCAAGGCGGTCGACGGCGACATCAAGAACCGCATGGATGAATTCAAGGCGGCGCTGCGCAAGGCTGACTTCCCGTCGGTGCGCGGCAAGTTCAGCTTTGCCAACAATCAGCACCCCGTTCAGGACTGGTACCTGCTGCACATCGAGCCGAACGCGAAAGGCGAACTCGACTACAAGACCATCAAGGTCATCGCCAAGGATCACACCGATCCGCATGGCGAGGAGTGCCCCCTGAAGTAGGTACACCCCAGCCCCGGCTGCCAGCCCGTGGGCGAGATGTCCGGCCGCGGCACGCGGCTCCGCAGGCGTCGCTCCAGACACGCGGCGACGGGCGGCACGCGCCGCCTGATCGCTGCGTATCGTCCAGCACCTTCGTGCGATGGACCATGCCTGCTCCGTCACAACGCAAGGAGTACGACATTTGACTGACCTCACCCAATCGTGCGTGCGTCCGCGCCCCGCGTGGGGCGAACACCGTCCGGGAGTATCGCGTCATCATGCTGATGTTTCTTGAACAGGTACTCAACGGCCTGCAGTACAGCGCCCTGCTGTTCCTGCTGGCCGCCGGCCTGACGCTCGTCTTCGGCATCATGAATGTCATCAATCTCACGCATGGATCGTTTTACATGGTGGGAGCATTCTGTGCCGCCACGGCCAGCGTCAGCACCGGCTCTTTTCTTGCCGCTGCGGTGGCGGCCGTGCTCGGGGCCGGGCTGTATGGCCTGATCGTAGAGCTCCTGGTAATCCGGCATTTGTACCGACGTGATCACCTCGACCAGGTTCTGGCCACGCTCGGGCTCATTCTGTTCACCAATGAGCTGGTCACCATCATCTTCGGACGCAGCCCGCCCTTCATGGAAATCCCGGCCTTCCTGGCCGGTTCGGTACAGATACTGCCCGGGCTGCAGTATCCCGTCATGCGGCTCGCCTTCATCGCCGTGGGCGCCGTGGTGGCCATCATTCTCTGGCTGCTTATTTCGCGCACACGCCTCGGCATGTTGGTACGCGCCGGCGCCGATGACCGCGAGATGGTCGACGCGCTCGGCATCAACATTCAACGCCTGTTCACCCTGGTGTTCACCCTCGGTGCCGTCCTGTGCGGCGTAGCCAGCTTCATGGCCGCGCCCCTGCTCGCCGTGGAAATTGGCATGGGTGAACGCATACTCATTACCGCGCTGGTGGTCATAGTGGTCGGGGGTCTGGGCTCGGTACGGGGGGCGCTCGTGGGCGCGCTGCTCATCGGCATGGCTGATGCCCTGGGACGCGCCTACATCCCCATCTGGATGGCGCACGTCTTTCCGCCGCAAATCAGCGATTCGCTCAGCTCAGGTCTCGTATCCGCGAGCATTTACATCCTGATGGCGCTCGTTCTGCTGTTCCGGCCTCGTGGCCTTCTGCCAACGCATAGCACGTAAACCCCATGACACGAAAAACGATTGTCAACACAATCGGCCTGCTGCTGTTCGTATTCATCCCCACCATCGCGGCCGGACTGAACGAGCCCTACCTGGTCAACCTGTTCACTCGCCTGGTCATCTACGCCATTGCCGCAGTCAGCCTCGACCTGATCCTGGGGTACGGTGCCTTGGTCAGCTTCGGCCATGCTGCGTTCTTCGGGCTGGGCGGTTACGTCATCGGTGTCGTCGCCTTTCACATGACGAACGATGGCGGACTGCTGGGATGGTCGGGAAGCAACCAGGCCCTGGTGATGTGGCCGCTTGCCATGATCGCCTGTGCCCTGCTGGGGCTGGTAATCGGGTATCTTTCACTACGCACCTCGGGGGTGCAGTTCATCATGATTACGCTGGCCTTCGGCCAGATGATGTACTTCATCCTGGTCGGGCTCATGGTCTACGGCGGTGATGACGGCCTGGCCATCGACCAGCGCAACACGCTGCCCGGCATCGACCTGCAGAACACGAACACCTTCTATTACGTGTGCGTGTTCCTCCTGGTGGCATGGCTCTATGTCTGCCAGCGTATCGTCAATTCGCGGTTCGGGCTCGCCCTGCGCAGTCTCAAGCAGAACGAACGCCGCAGCGTGGCACTGGGCATCCCGCCCTTGCGATACCGCCTCACGGCGTTCGTGATCTCTGCGGCCGGCACCGGCCTTGCGGGCGTGTTATGGGCCAACTATGCGCTCTTCGTCAGCCCCGACATGACCTCGTGGCAGAAGTCGGGCGAGCTCATGGCCATGGTCATCCTGGGCGGCATGGGCACCTTGTATGGCCCCGTGCTGGGTGCTACGGTGTTCCTGGGGCTGGAGCAAACGCTCACTGGGCTCACCGAGCACTGGATGATCATCCTCGGCCCGGTGCTGGTGCTGGTAGTCCTGTTCGGCAAGCGCGGGCTGTACGGCCTGCTGGTCGGAGACCGGCATGACTAGCGCACACGCACCCGATACCGCATCGCACGCAACCGACCTGCATGCAAGCATGAGTACGATGAGCACGCAACCCCCCACCCCGACCGAGGCAAGCGTCGCGGCGATCACCCCGGGGCCAGACGGTACGCCGAAACTGCAGATCGAAGGACTGCGCAAGGCCTTCGGAGCCGTCCAGGCCACCCGTAACGTCAACCTCACGGTGTGCCAGGGCGAGCTGCACGCCCTCATCGGCCCGAACGGCGCGGGCAAGACCACGCTGCTGTCGCAAATCAGTGGCGAACTGATGCCCGATGCCGGCAGGATCTACCTCGATGGCCGCGACATCACCCGCGTCCCGGCATTCCGCCGGCCAGTGGCAGGGCTGGCCCGCTCATTCCAGATCAGCCAGCTGTACCTTGAGTTTCCTGCCGTGGCCAACGTCGCCATGGCGATCGTCGCGCGCTCGCCCGGCCGCTACAACATGTGGCGCAACGCCTGGCGCGACCCCGCCCTGCAGGAACCCGCACTCGGCTACCTCGAGCGCGTGGGCCTTGCCGGTCGTGCCCATGTGCGCGTCAGCGAACTCGCCCACGGCGAGAAGCGACAGCTTGAGCTGGCGATGGCGCTGGCCCTGGAAACACCCGTGCTGCTGCTCGACGAACCCATGGCCGGCATGGGTACCGAAGAGTCGGTGCGCATGACCCGGCTGCTCTCCGAACTCAAAGGCAAGTACGCCATCCTGCTGGTCGAGCACGACATGGACGCCGTCTTTGCCCTGGCCGACCGCATTACCGTACTGGTCTATGGCGAGACCATCTTCACTGGCACGCCCGACGAAGTGCGCCGCAGCCCCGAGGTGCGCTCCGCCTATCTGGGAGACGAGGACTGATGCTGAAGCTGCAGAATGTAGAGGCCGGATACGACACCAGCAAGGTTCTGGTCGGCGTCAACTTCGAGATCCAGCCCCGGCAGGTCGTGTCGCTGATCGGCCGTAACGGCATGGGCAAGAGCACTACGGTCAAGTCGATCATGGGGCTGCTGCCCATACGCAGCGGCGACATCATGTTCGAAGGCAAGAGCCTACGCGGCATGAGCCCGAACCAGATTGCCCGGCTCGGCATCGGGCTGGTTCCCGAGGGTCGGCGCGTATTCGGTTCGCTCACTGTTGAAGAGAACCTGGTGGCCACGGCACGCCCCCGTTCGGGCGGCTGGGACCTCGCCCGCGTCTACGACCTTTTTCCTCGCCTGCGCGAACGACGCCAGCAGTCGGCGCGTACCCTGTCCGGAGGTGAGCAGCAGATGCTGGCGATCGCCCGCGCGCTGCTGACCAACCCCCGCCTGCTCGTGCTCGACGAAGCGACCGAAGGGCTGGCACCGCTGATCCGCCAGGAGATCTGGAAATGCCTGGCGCAGCTCAAGCAGGAGGGCCAGACCATTCTGGTGATCGACAAGAACCTCAAGGAGATGGCGCGTCTGGTCGACCGCCATCACATTCTGGAAAAAGGCCGGGTCGTCTGGCAGGGGACCCCGGCGGAGCTGGAAGGCCAGCAGGAAATCACTCAACGTTATCTCGGCGTCTGACCCTGCAGGCGTCCCTGACTGGAAGTTGCAAGGAGTTCGCATGTCTAGCACGTACAAGGCGGCGGTCGCCCAGCTGGCTTCGCTGCCATTTGATGTCGACGCCGCCACGACCAAGGCGGTGGACGCCATACACGAGGCAGCGCGTGCCGGAGCACGCCTGATCGTGTTTCCCGAGGCCTACCTGGGCGGCTACCCCAAAGGCAACGCCTTTGGCACGGCCGTGGGAATGCGCACGCCCGAGGGGCGCGACGCGTTTCGCCGTTACTACGAGGCAGCGATCGACGTGCCGGGACCACAGGTGAACCGCCTGGCTGAAGCAGCGCGCGACACCGACATGCATTTCGTCATCGGCTGCATCGAACGCTCCGGCGGTACGCTGTACTGCACCGCCCTGTTCTTTGCAGGCAAACAGGGGTACACCGGGAAGCATCGCAAGCTCATGCCCACCGCTGCCGAGCGGCTGATCTGGGGCTTCGGCGACGGATCGACCATGCCGGTGTTTTCTACTCCGCTGGGCCGCATCGGTGCCGTCATCTGCTGGGAGAACTACATGCCCATGCTGCGCATGCACATGTACAACCAGGGCATCAACATCTATTGCGCCCCTACCGCCGATGACCGCGACACCTGGCTGCCAACCATGCGGCACATCGCGCTCGAAGGACGCTGCTACGTGCTCACTGCATGTCAGTACATTTTGCGCAGTGCCTACCCCGAGGATTACGAATGCGCGCTGGGTGACGAGCCCGATACCGTGCTGATGCGCGGCGGCAGCGCCATCATCGACCCCTTGGGCCAGGTGCTCGCAGGGCCGCATTTCACGGGTGAAACCATCCTGTACGCCGACATCGACCTGGAACAGATCGCCCGCGCGAAGTATGACTTCGACGTGGTGGGGCATTACGCCCGCCCTGACGTATTCCAGCTGCGAGTCAACACCGCGCCCCAGCCGCCCGTGGTCAACGCCGGCATCGGGTTCAGCCAGGGAACGGCTCCCTTCACATCCTGAGGCGAACATGCAGTTCGACATGCGCTCATTGAGCGAGCCGGAACGCTACAAGATCATGACGGCAACGATCACGCCACGCCCGATCGCGTGGGTCACTTCGCGCTCGCGCTCGGGCGTGATCAACGCCGCCCCCTTCAGCTTCTTCAACATGATGGGCTCGGACCCCCCCACCGTCACCCTGGGCCTGCTGCGAGACCCGGTCAAGGGCTTCAAGGACACGGCGTCCAATATCCTCGAGACCGGCGAATTCGTGGTCCACCTGGTTACGCGCAAGATGGCCGAGGCCATGAACATCACGTGCATCGATGCGCCCGCCGAAGTAAGCGAGATCGAACTGGCCGGGCTCGCAACGCGGCCCGCCAGTGTAGTTGCCCCACCATTGATCGAGGGCTGCCCGGTCGCCTTCGAGTGCCGGAACCTGTCGGCCGTCGTCACGGGGCCCCGGCAGACCATCGTCATCGGCGAAGTACTGGTAGCCCACATCGACGACGCCTGCATCCTTGATGCGAAACGGCGCCACATCGACAACGCTGCGCTCGATCTCGTCGCCCGCCTGCATGGCGCGGGCTGGTACGTGCGGGGCGGTGAACGCTTCCAGCTCGAGCGTCCAACCTGGGCGCAGTGGCAGGCCGGCCACGACTGACGCCGCCAGGGGCGTTGGGGGGTAGTGCGCCATGCGCGGCCCACCGCACTCTTGATGCAACACCAGGAGCGGAACCTTGCGCTAACGTTAAACTCATACGAGTTGTAGGTAAGCGCAGCGCCGTCGCGCTGCTCCCGCTCGGCCAGGGAAGCATTCATGACGCCCACCACTTCTTACGACGCCGTCGTCATCGGCACCGGAATCGTCGGACTCGCCACGGCACTGTCCCTGACGCGACGAGGGGTGCGCACGGCCCTGCTCGGTCAGAAACGCCCGCTGGCGGAAGCCGATCCGCATCATTTCGATGTGCGCGTGTACGCCATGTCGCCGGCGAGCGTGGATTTCCTGACCGGGCTGGGCGTATGGGGAGCCATCCCGCACCAACGCCTGGCGCCGGTCACGCGCATGGAAGTGTTCGGTGACCAAGGCTCGGCCGTACACCTTGATGCGCTGCAGGCGGGCCGGCGCGAACTTGCCCATATCGCCGAATCCACTGAAATCGAACGGGCGCTGCGCGCAGCACTCCAGGTCTTCGGCGTGCCCTGGATCGACGCGAAGTTCACCGGTCTCACCCACCGTGTCGACAGCCATGACGTCGAACTCCTCACGCACACCAACCAGCGCCTGGCCGCGCGGCTCGTTGTCGGGGCCGATGGCGCATCGTCGCCCCTGCGCACGGCGGCCGGCATCGATGTGCGCCGGCGCGAGTACGCGGCCACGGCACTAGTCATGCACCTGAACGCTGGGCGGCACCACGACGGAACTGCCATGCAATGGTTCACCCCGCGCGGGATCCTTGCCCTGCTTCCCATGCCCGACACGCCGGACGGTCCGCAGGTGTCAATGGTCTGGTCGATGCAGCGCGCCCTGGCCACCGAGCTGCTCGCGATGCCCACCGAGGACATGCACGCCCGCCTCGCCAGCCTGCTGCAGGAAACCACCCAGGGGCGGCTTGGTCCACTGGTGCCGCGCTCGGGGTTGCACGGATTTCCGCTCGTCCTCCAGACAGCTCGCACCGTGGCAGCGAACAGCATCGCGCTCGTGGGCGACGCGGCACATGTCGTGCACCCGCTGGCCGGACAGGGTCTCAACCTCGGCCTGGGAGACGCGGCGGCCCTGGCCGAGGCCGTGGGCAGCCGGGAAGCCTGGCGCCACCCCGGAGACGTCCGCGTGCTGCGACGCTACCAGCGTGGACGGGCCGAATCCGTGCTGGCCATGCAGCTGGCAACCGACGCCCTGTACCAGCTGTTCAACGTCCCTCTCTCGCCGGTGGCCTGGCTACGCAACGCCGGCATGTCGCTCATCGACCGCGTGCCCGTGGCCAAACGCTTTCTCA
This sequence comes from uncultured Pigmentiphaga sp., assembly GCA_937891425.1. Taxonomy (GTDB): domain Bacteria; phylum Pseudomonadota; class Gammaproteobacteria; order Burkholderiales; family Burkholderiaceae_B; genus Verticiella. Next base: position 30,408 of record CALAGD010000088.1, on the reverse strand, counting down.
TCGAGCGTGCGTCCAGCTTCTGACCCCCTCGGCCCGACGGGCACCCGCTACCATTGCACAACTCATTGCACCAACTACCACACTCCGCCAACCCACTCATGCGAAACCTTCCTGCTTTCCCCCGGCTGCGCCAACCTGTAACTCGCTGTACCGGACAGAAGTGGCGCCAGGCGCTCACCTGCCTGGCCACCACGGCAGCGCTGCTCGCCGCCAGCGTCTCGGCAGCCGCCTGGGCCGCTGCTCCGGACGACGTGAAACAGCGTTTCCAGGAACGCTTTCCGGGCGTGCCCGTGACGGCGGTAGCAGATACTCCTTACGGGCTGTACGAAGTGCAGATCGACGATACACTGGTGTACACCGACGCCGACGTATCCTGGGTCCTGGAAGGCACCCTCATCGACGCCAGGACGCGGCAGAACGTGACCGCGTCCCGCATGGAACAGCTGAACGCCGTGCCCTTCGACCAGTTGCCGCTGGAACTGGCGTTCGTGCAGGTCAAGGGCGACGGCAGCCGAAGGATCGCGGTTTTTGAAGACCCGAACTGCCCATACTGCAAGGAGTTCCGCCGTACGCTCCAGGACGTCGACAACATCACTATCTACACTTTCCTGTACCCGATTCTGTCGCCGGACTCGCGCGAGAAGTCGCGCGCCGTGTGGTGTGCGCCCGACAAGGCTGCCGCCTGGGATGGCTGGATGCTGCGCAACGAACGGCCGTTCTCGGCCACGTGCGATGCTCCTCTCGACGCCCTGTTGCAGGCAGGGCGTCGTCTGCGCGTCACCGGCACCCCAACCATCTTCTTCGCGGACGGAACGCGCATGAGCGGCGCCCTGCCGCGACCCGTACTCGAGCAACGGCTGGCCCAGGCAACACCCTAGTCATGCAGAGCCGTCAGTCACGCGACGTGTCATTCTGATCTATGCGTTTCGGGATCACTGCCAAACTGTTTCTGGCCATACTGGCCACTTGCATCATCGTAGCCATCGCGATGGGCGTGGCCGTACGCCACACCCTCCAGACCGGCTTCCAGCAGTACGTCGAACAACGCGAAGCGCAGCGCGCCGCCGCGCTGGCGCAAGTCCTCAGCGAGCTGTATGGCGAAGGACAAGGGTGGGACTTCCTGCGTGAGAACCCGCGGCGCTGGTGGCGCATTCTGCGTTCTGCCCCGGTGCCCGGAACCGGACCCGAACGCCAGCCTGGGTACACGCCACCCCTGCCGTTCTACCTGATAGACGCCAACGGCGACGTCGTGGCAGGAGGGCCGGCCGCATCGGGTGACCACGGCTCGACGCCCCGCTACCCGGTGGAAGCAAACGGCGTGACCGTGGGCTGGCTGGTCACACAGCCCCGCACCGACCGCCGCCCTGACTCACTCGACGAGCGCTTCCTCGCCGAACAGCTCAAGGCCACCTGGATCATCAGCGCCCTCTCGATCCTGCTCGCCGCCCTGGTCAGCAGTTGGCTGGCGCGTACCCTGCTGGCCCCGGTACGCCGCATCGGCCGCGCCACCCACCAGCTCGCCGCCGGCAACTACGACACCCGTGTTCCGGTTACGTCGAACGACGAGCTGGGTCAGCTGGCCCAGGATTTCAACCACCTGGCCGTCACCCTGGAGCGCAACGAGCAACTGCGGCGCGACATGATGGCCGACATCTCGCACGAACTGCGCACTCCGCTGGCCATTCTGCGCGGCGAGCTCGAAGCCATCCAGGATGGCGTGCGCACGCTCACCCCCGCCTCGGTGGAGTCATTGCGGGTGGAGGTGGCCACGCTGAACCAGCTCATAGACGATCTGCACGAGCTGTCCCTCGCCGATGCCGGAGCACTCAATTACCGCATGACGCAGGTGGACGTCGTTGCCCTGCTGCGCGCGGCCCTGCACGGCTTTGCGGATCGCATCGCGGCGAAGACGCTGCGCCTGGAAACCGGCCTGCCCCTGCAACCCGTGTTCATCGAAGGCGACCCGCAGCGTCTCACGCAGCTGTTCAACAACCTTCTGGAAAACTCGCTGCGCTACACCGATGCCGGGGGCACGGTGCAGGTTGCACTGCACAGTGATGCGCAGCGCGTGCACATCACGTTGCAGGATTCTGCTCCGGGCGTCCCGGAAGAAGCGTTCCCGCGCCTGTTCGAAAGGTTGTACCGGGCGGATGCCTCACGTAACCGTGAAAGCGGAGGCTCTGGCCTGGGCCTGGCCATCTCGCTGCGCATCGTGCAGGCGCACCGCGGCACCATCGAGGCCATGCCCTCCAGCCTGGGGGGCGTGTGTGTGGCGCTGAGTTTTCCGTTGCTGAAATCGTAGGGATCATCCGCCATGCCACGCATCCTGATTGTGGAAGACGAGCCCAAACTCGCGGCCCTGCTGCGCGATTACCTCCAGGCCGCCGGCTACGACACCGACGTGATCGCCGATGGCACCCAGGTCATTCCCGCGATACACGCGAACCCGCCGGATGCGCTGTTGCTCGACATCATGTTGCCCGGGCGGGACGGACTGGACATCATGCGCGAGCTGCGCACCTTCAGCCAGCTGCCTGCCATCATGGTCACGGCCCGCGTCGAGGAAATCGACCGACTGCTCGGCCTCGAACTGGGCGCTGATGATTACATCTGCAAACCTTTCAGCCCGCGCGAGGTGGTGGCGCGCGTGAAGGCGTTGCTGCGCCGCACCCTGGCCCGTCCGCAGGACGATCCGGCGAGCTTCGGGTTGCAGGTCGACCCTTCCTCGCATACGGCGCGCTACTTCGGGCAGGCGCTGGATCTCACACCTGTGGAGTTTCGGCTGCTGAAAGCGCTGGCCAGCGCCCCCGGCAAGATCTTCACCCGCGACGAGCTGCTCAATCACCTGTACAACGATCACCGCGTCGTGACCGACCGCACCGTCGACACCCACGTGAAGAACCTGCGCCGCAAGCTCGGAGCCGTCCGCCCGGATGCTGACCCCATCCGTTCCATCTACGGGGTGGGTTACAAGCTGGAGCTGGAGTCGCCAAACGGCGGCTGAGTCCTTGCCCGTGCATGCCGCCGGGCGCGTGCGCATCATGGTCACATGCGGTCTCGAGCCCCTCCTGCCGCCTCACACCCCGGACGACTCAGCGCGCCTTCACAATTTCTTCCCAATTTCCTCAAATTTTGAACAAACCTCCGACGTATTCTGTACTCGCCGGCCACGGTAATGCACCGCGGCCCCGTCAGGAAAACTGGAGCTCAACGGCCACCCGGTGCCGACCGCACCGCTACCGGTTGAGCACGAGACTACCCACTGGAGGTTCACCATGAAGATGCGTCTTTCCCAAATCGCCGTCGCTACCACCCTGGCGCTGGGTCTTTCCACCGCTGCCATCAGCCAGACCGCGCAGCCGGCCGATCAGAAACCCGTCCCCACGCGCAGCGAACAACGCGCTCCGCACGCCCATCCCCATGGTGCCGGCCCGCATGCTTTCGGCGCAGCCGACATGAAGCACCAGCATGCCAAACGTTTCGAAGGGGCCCGGCAGGTCCGAGGTTTCTTCAAGGACCTCAATCTGACCGAAGAACAGCGCGACAGGATTTTCGCGATCCACCACGCGTCAGCCCCGAAGGTTCGTGAAGCCGTCAAGGCGTTGAGCAAGGCCCGCCGCGACCTGCGCGAGCTGGCACGCACGGACAAGTTCGATGAGGCACGGGCACAGGAGCTTGCCAACGCTGCTGCGCAGGCCTACGCGGAGCTGCAGCTGCTGCGCGCGAAGGATAGCAATGCCATCCTCGCCGTGTTGACGCCCGATCAACGGCAGAAGCTGCAGGAGCGCCACGAAAAACGCACAAAGCGCCAAGCACCCAACGCCACGCGGTCGTGACGGCTGCGGGATGGCATCGGACCCGCATCCCGTCTCGCTGCACCACACCGGCGCCCCGGGCGGCGGGTACCCCGCTTGCGGGGCACGGTTTCCCGCCATGCACGATGCAAACCGGTACTCCGCCTGGCCCATCGGGCCACGCGGGGACGGCAGGCTCAGTCCGTGTCCCATGGCTGGCGCACTTGCCGTCCGCGACCGGGGCAGAGCCCGTAAACTTCCACACTTTACCTGCGCGGATCGTGCCGGTTGCCTGGCCGGGCGCCCGGCGTGGCAGCCCCGAAGGGCCGGGCACACGCGCCAGAAGTGCATTGGATTCCACAATAAAGAAGAAGCTGCAGCATGACATTCCTATCGTCCCGATGGCTTCGCTACGTCGTTCTTCTCGCCATCGTCATCGCGCTCGGATTCGGGATCAAGGTACGGTACTTCACGCCAGAACCGCCCCCCCGCTTCACGACCGCGCAGGCCGTGCGCAAGACCATCGAAGCCAATGTGCTCGCCACGGGTACCATGGAGGCCTACCGGCTGGTCAGCGTAGGCGCCCAGGTGTCAGGGCAGCTCAAGGCACTGTACGTCGAGCTGGGCGACCAGGTCGAACAGGGGCAACTGATCGCGGAAATCGACTCGATGACCCAGCAGAATGCCTTGCGTAATGCCGAAGCCGCGCAGCGCACCGTCGAGGCCCGACGGCGTGCGCAGGAAGCCGCACTGAAGCAGGCCCAGCTGGAATTCAAGCGCCAGAAAACCATGCTTGCCCAGAACGCGAGTTCGCGGCAGGAATACGAGGCGGCCGAGGCCAACCTGCAGACCATCCAGGCGCAGCTGGCGGCCCTCGACGCCGAGCTCTCCCAGGCAGCTATCGCGGTCGATACGGCGCGCGTAAACCTGGGGTACACCCAGATCAGGGCACCGATGAGCGGCACCGTGGTGTCGGTGGTGGCCCAGGAAGGCCAGACCCTCAACGCGAACCAGCAGGCGCCGACCATCATCCGGCTGGCACAGCTCGATACGATCACCGTAAAAGCGGAGATTTCTGAAGCCGACGTGGTACGGGTCAAGCCGGGCATGCCGGTGTATTTCACCATCCTCGGCGACCAGAACAAGCAGTACCACGCGACGCTGCGCACCATAGAACCCGCGCCCGAAGCCCTGATGAAGGAAACCACGTCGGCGGCCAGCAGCAGTTCGAGCTCGAGCACTGCGGTGTACTACAACGGCCTGTTCGACATCCCCAACCCCGACGGCAGGCTGCGCATCGGCATGACCGCCCAGGTCACCATCGTACTCGACCGCGCCGAAGACGCCGTCGTCGTGCCATCATCAGCCGTACAGACCGACCCGCGCGGACGCCGCACGTTCGTGCGTGTGCTCGACGATCAGGGCGAACCTGAGGTCCGCTTCGTGAAAGTCGGCCTCAACAACAACGTCGAGGCCCAGATACTGGAAGGGCTGGCTCCCGGCGACGTGGTCGTCACAGGCTCCGGCCAGGGCGCTGCACGGCCACCCCAGCAGAACGCTGCACGCGCGCCGCGGCTGAGGTTCTAGCCATGACCGGGCGAGTCTCAAATACCGGCGCCCCGCTGCTTGAGTTGCGCGGCGTGACCCGCGAGTTCCCCGCGGGCGAAACCACCATTGCCGTCCTGAAGGACATCAACCTCACCATCCATGCCGGCGAGATGGTGGCGATCGTGGGCGCCTCGGGATCGGGGAAATCCACCCTGATGAACATCATGGGATGCCTTGACCGTCCGACGCGAGGCATCTACAGAGTCGCAGGGCGCACCACCCGCGAGCTGTCGCCGGATGCACTGGCCGAACTCCGCCGCGAGTACTTCGGCTTCATCTTCCAGCGTTACCACCTCCTGCCCGAACTGACGGCCGTCGGCAATGTGGAAGTGCCGGCGGTCTATGCAGGCAAGCCTCGCAACCTTCGCCGTGAACGGGCCATCGCGCTGCTGCAGCGCCTGGGTCTGGGCGAGCGACTCTACCATCGCCCTGCCCAACTGTCGGGCGGCCAGCAGCAGCGGGTAAGCATCGCGCGTGCGCTCATCAACGGCGGCGACGTCATTCTTGCCGACGAGCCCACTGGCGCCCTGGACAGCCAGAGTGGCGAAGAGGTGATGCGGATCCTGAAGGAGCTGCACGCCGAAGGCCACACCATCATTCTTGTCACCCACGACATGCAGGTGGCGAGCCACGCCGAGCGGGTCATCGAAATCAGCGATGGCGTCATCATTGGCGATCGGCTGCGCGAGCCGGCGACACCTGCGGCCGCATCCGCCCTGGAGCCCGCGTTTCCGGTTCCCGCGGAAACCACAGGCGCGGCAACTGCGGACGCCGACGGTGCCCGCGTGCCGCCCGAGTACCTGCAGCTCCCCACTGCGCCAGGGCACGCGTCCTCCACCCCAGGCCTGGTGGCACATCTTGCCGCCAGCTGGGAGCGCCTGCGCGAGGCGTTTTACATGGCCTTGCTGGCCATGAACGCGCATCGCCTGCGCACCTTTCTGACCATGCTCGGCATCATCATCGGCATAGCGTCAGTGGTGTCGGTCGTCGCGCTGGGCGAAGGGTCCAGCCGCCAGATTCTCGACCGCATCAGCGCCATGGGCACCAACACCATCGACATCCGTTCGGGCCGTGGTTTCGGCGACGAACGCGCGGCCCGCATCCAGACGCTGGTGCCGGCCGACGCCGAAGCGCTCGCACACGAGAACTACGTCGACAGCGTCACGCCGGTGGTCTCCACGAGCGCCACCCTGCGTTATGGCAATGTGTCAGCCAGCGCTACCGTCAATGGCGTGGGAGAGCAGTTCTTTCGCGTGCGCGGCTACACGCTGACCGAGGGCATGCCCTTCGACGCCGGCAGCGTGCGCCGGCAGGGCCAGGACGTGGTCATCGACCCCAACACGCGCAATGCGCTGTTCGGGCCCGATATCGACCCCCTCGGCAAAGTCATCCTCATCGGCACGCTGCCGGCCCGCGTCATCGGTGTGACCGCCCCCCAACCGGCAGCTTTCGGGCCCAGCGACACGTTGAACGTCTGGCTACCCTACACCACGGTGATGTATCGAATGCTCGGGCAATCGCACCTGCGCAGCATCACGGTGCGCGTCGCCGATCATGTGCCCACCGACGTGGCCGAACGCAGCCTGATCGAGCTGCTTACCCGCCGGCACGGCGTCCAGGACTTCTTCGTGATCAACAGTGACAGCATCCGGCAGACCGTGGAAAGCACCACCGCCACCATGACCCTGCTCATCTCCGCGATCGCCGTGATTTCACTGGTGGTAGGCGGCATCGGGGTCATGAACATCATGCTGGTGTCCGTGACCGAACGTACCCGCGAAATTGGCGTACGCATGGCCGTGGGCGCACGCCAGAGCGACATCATGAGCCAGTTCCTGATCGAGGCCGTGCTGGTGTGCCTGCTGGGCGGCGCGCTGGGCATTGTTGCCGCGCTGGGCGTAGGTGAAATCATCGAACGCTTCTGGGGCGAGGATTTCACCATGGTCTATTCCACTACTTCGATGGTCGCCGCGTTCGTCAGCTCCACACTGATCGGTGTCGTGTTCGGTTTCCTGCCAGCCCGCAGCGCGGCGCGCCTCGACCCCGTCGAAGCCCTGGCACGCGAGTGATGCCATGTTGCAGCCTGAACAACGGATTTTCAACATGCATGCGGTAACGTCTGTTCGCACCCGTCGGCGCAGCACATGGCGGCGCGCCTTCCTGCCCGCCCTGCTGGCGGTTTCGCTCACCGGCTGCGGCGCGCTGCAGCGCACCGAGTATGAACGGCCTGCGGTGGTGATGCCGGCTGCGTGGCAGGGGGCTACCGTCGATCGGTCGGTCGCCCCCACGCACGATGCCTGGTGGAAGCACTTCCAGGATCCGGCGCTGGACGCGCTGGTCAGTGAAGTGCTTCGTACCAACAACGACCTGGCTGCGGCCGCGCTGCGCGTACGCCGGGCACAGCTGCAGGCGGGTCTGGCGCGCACCGCCATGCGGCCCACGCTCAGCGGCAGCAGTTCGGCGCGCGGCGAGCGCGACCTGCGCGACAGCGAGAACCGGTCGGATTCGTTTTCGGCGACCCTCAGTGTGGGTTATGAGGTCGATCTGTGGGGCAAGCTGGCGCGCCAGCGCGACGAAGCCGACTGGGAAGCCGCGGCAACCGAGGAAGACCGCCGCGCCGCCGCGCTCGCCCTCATCGGCACGACCCTGAACCTGTATTGGGAAGCGGCCTTCCTCAACCAGCAGATCGCCACTGCCGAGAAGAGCATCGATTACGCCGCCCGCACCCTCGAACTGGTACGTGCGCAATATGAGGCTGGCGCAGTTTCGCGCCTGGAACTTGCAGAAGCCGAACGCAATCTGGCCAACCAGCAGGCCGCGATCACGCAGTTGTACCAACAACGTGCGGAGACCTTGAACGCCCTGTCGATCCTGCTCGATGGCCCGCCGTCGAATCACGTGCCTGTGCCGCCCTTGTTGCCCGATACGCCGCTGCCCGAAGTGCGCCCTGGCGTGCCGGCGGAGCTGCTCGGGCGACGCCCCGACCTGCGTGCCGCAGAGCTGCGCCTGCGCAGCTCGCTGGCCCACACCGACGTGGTGCGCACCAGCTATTACCCGACCCTGTCGCTGACCGGTTCGTTAAGCAGTGCCAGTTCTGCGCTCATCCATGTGCTGCAGAACCCCATAGCCGCGCTGGGCGCGGGCATTACCCTCCCCTTCCTGCAATGGCGCGAGATGCAGCAGAACATCGCTGTCTCGCAGGTGGACTACGAAGCAGCCGTGGTGCAATTCCGGCAGGCACTCTATGACGCGCTGGCTGAAGTGGAGAATGCCCTGTCGCTGCGTCAGAACCTGGCCGCCGAGGCACGGCTGCGCCAGGAGGCGCTGGATGCAGCCACGGAAGCGGAACGCCTGTACGAAGTGCGCTACCGTGCGGGTGCAGTACCGCTGCGCGCCTGGCTTGACGCCCAGGAAGCGCGCCGGCAGGCAGAACTGGCGGTAGCGAGGAACCGCCTGCAACGCTACCAGGCCCAGGTGCTTCTGTACCAGGCGCTGGGCGGCGACGATGCGCCCGCCGCGACGGGCTCGCCGGAGGCAGTCGTCACACCTTGACCCCCGGGCAGCGTTCGACTCTGCTACCATAGCGCGCCAGCAAGCACGAGAACCCGTCCATGAGCTCATTGCAGCTGCATATCCTGCCCATCGTCCTGCTGGGCCTGTCGAACGTCTTCATGACCTTCGCCTGGTACGGACATTTGAAATTCGGGGACAAGCCGCTCGTGGTCGTCATCCTGGCCAGCTGGATGATTGCCCTGATCGAATACTGCCTGGCCGTGCCGGCCAACCGCATTGGTCACCAGGTGTACAGCGCCGCCGAGCTCAAGACGATCCAGGAGGTCATCACCCTGACGGTATTCGCCGGGTTCTCGGTAACGTATCTTGGCGAAAGCCTCACGCTCAATCACCTGGTCGGATTCGGCTTCATCTGCCTGGGGGCCTACTTCGTATTCCGTGGGCCGTTCTAGCAGCATGCACCTGCCGGCGCGAGCCTGCCCCCGGGCGCCTGTGCCGCTGCGCGGCGGGCTGGCATCAAGGACACGCACATGCACGCACTGATGGCAGTATTCCTGGGCGCCGGGCTCGGCGGCGTGGCGCGGTATCTGGTCAACATCACGGCCGCACAGTGCTTCGGGCCCGGATTTCCGGCGGGCACCCTGCTGGTCAACGTGTGCGGATCCTTCCTGATGGGTCTGCTGACCGCCTGCTTCCGGCTACGCGCGCCCGTACTTGACCCGGCCTGGCAGCTTTTCTTCACTACCGGCCTGCTGGGCGGCTTCACCACCTTCTCGGCGTTCTCACTGGAAACCGCAGTAATGATCGAACAGGGCCAGTGGGGCCTGGCCGCGCTCTATGTCGCCGCCTCGGTGCTGCTTGCCCTGCTGGGGCTGTTCCTGGGGCTGCAGGCCGTTCGTACCCTGCTGGCCTGATGACACGTCCGCCCGCTGCGGCCCGGTGCGCGCGCCGCCCCGGGTCACACGCCACGCTGCCCATGCGTCGTTACGGTGCCGGTCGCCCGACATCGGCCGCGGGCGCACCCGCTCCGCGCGGCCACAGCACCCACATCTGCCCCTGCTGCTTCATGCGCCCGGCCAGCGCGCCAGCTTCGTCGCCGAATCCCCAGTAGAAGTCGGCACGGCCTGCCCCCTTGATGGCGGTACCCGTATCCTGGGCAAAGACCACGCGTTGCAAGGGTTCGTTGCTGGCCGGATAGGTCGTGGCCAGCAGCACCGGGCTACCCAGCGGCACGAACGCCGGATCAACCGCAATGGAATGCTCCGCCGTCAGCGGCACCGCAAACGCGCCGCGCGGCCCCTCACCCGCGGCCTCGACTGGCTCCTCACGGAAAAACACCACGGACGGATTGACATTGAGCAGCTCACGCACCCGGTGGGGATTGCGCCGGGCCCATTCCTTGATGCCCTGCATGGATGCTTCTGCCATGGTGAGTTCGCCGCGGTCGATCAGCCAGCGCCCGATCGAGGCATAGGGATGCCCGTTCTGGTCAGCATAGGCCAGGCGAATGATGCGCCCCTTGTCCGGCCCATCCTGCAGCACGGCCCGCCCGGACCCCTGCACCTGGAGAAAGAACGCATCGATGGGGTCATCCACCCACACGATGGCCTTCAGCTTCTCGGGCGAGCGTTCGAGCTCCGCACGCGTGTCGTAGGGCACCACGCGCCGCCCGTCCAGCTTACCGCGAATGCGTTTTCCGGCGAGCTCAGGGTAGACGGCCCCCAGGTCGATGATGAGCATGTCATCGGGCACTGCGTAAAGTGGCCACTGGTATGCGCCATGGCGCCGGCGCGATGCGCGCACCAGAGGTTCGTAATACCCTGTGATCAGGTTCACTGCAGGCGCAGACCCGTTCATGACCCGCCAGGGTTGCAAGTGCTGCTGGAGAAACGCCCGGATCGTGTGCGGCTGTTTCGGATCGGGTGCCTGCGCGGGATCGAACGCCGCGCGGCAGACCCTCCACCAGGGGCGGGCGGCCACTACCGGAGAGCCGTTGCCCGGCAGTGACAGCCCACGCTCGAGGATGGCCTGGCAATTGCGCAGGAAGGCCTGCCACAGTGCGGGATAGTTCCGCGAACTCCATTGCGGTACCTGCTGCCACGAGACTGGCGTGAAGTGCGGCAAGGACTTGCCCGCGCGCAGCACGTGTTCGCCGGGCACCATGGGCAGCTGCGGCGCCGCGGCGCCGGGCGCCGCGGGGGCGGCGGGCTGCGGTGTGACGGCCGGCGCCGGTTCGGCCTGTTCCAGTATGGCCCGGGCACGCTCGGTGTCGGGGCCTTCATCGCGGCGCGTGCTGCAAGCTGTCAGCACCAGGACCGCTGCCAGCGGCACCAGCAATGCAGGGCGCAGCCGCCCGCTCCCAGAGGGCGGAAACAAACGACGGGAAAATCTCATGAAGCGCTCAATGGAGGGTTCGCGGTACAGCAAGAACGAATTCGGGGATTTCCACCTCGAACGGTACCCCGTTGTCGCCAACGCAGAGATAGGTGCCGCGCATGGTGCCCACGGGCGTGGGCAGCGGGCATCCGCTGGTATATTCGAAGGTTTCACCTGGCGGCAGCAATGGCTGTTGCCCTACGACGCCCAGCCCCCGCACTTCTTCGATACGCTGTTCGCCGTCGGTGATGATCCAGTGCCGACCAATGATCTGGGCCGGATAGGCACCAATATTGGTAATACGCACCGTATAGGCGAACACGTAGCGCTGCCGCCCGGGATCCGACTGTTCGGGCACGTAACGCGGCACCACGCTCACTGCCAGATCGTATGGTTTCATACGGACTTCGCCAGCTGTTGAAAGATAGTCAACCCAAGGAAACTGCCATGTCGATCACAGGGTCGGGGGCGACCCGAATTGCCCCCAGCATTCTATCCGCGGATTTCGCCCGCCTCGGCGAGGAAGTGCGTGCAGTCGTCGCTGCCGGTGCCGACTGGATTCACTTTGACGTGATGGACAACCATTACGTCCCCAATCTTACAATCGGACCGATGGTGTGCGAAGCCATACGGCCCCACATCGACGTGCCCATCGACGTTCACCTGATGGTCGAGCCCGTGGACGCTCTGGTTCCTCAGTTCGCCAAGGCCGGCGCCAACATCATCACCTTTCACCCGGAAGCCAGCCGCCATGTCGACCGCACGCTGGCCCTCATACGCGACCACGGCTGCAAGGCCGGCCTGGTCTTCAACCCCGCCACCCCACTCAACTGGATGGACCATGTCATGGACAAGCTCGACATCGTGCTGCTGATGTCGGTGAACCCCGGATTCGGCGGACAAAGCTTCCTGCCCTCGGCGCTGCCCAAGCTGCGTGCCGCGCGGGCCCGCCTGGATGCATGGGAAGCCCGGACGGGGCAAAAGATCCTGCTTGAAGTCGACGGCGGGGTCAAGGTCGACAACATCGCCGCCATCCGGGAAGCAGGCGCCGACACCTTCGTTGCCGGCTCCGCCATCTTCGGCGCCGACGACTATGCTGCCGTCATCCGGCAGATGCGCGAACAGATTCTTGCAGGGGAGTCGCTCCGTGCTTGAGGCCGCCCTGTTCGATCTGGATGGCACGCTGCTCGACACCGCCCCCGATCTCGCGCATGCTGCCAATGCCATGCGCGTGGAGTTCGGCATGCCGCTGCTGCGCGAAGACGTGATCGCCAGCTTCCTCGGCAAGGGCATGGACAATCTCGTGCGCCGCGTCCTGGCCGGCTCGCTACGTCCCGAGGAACTGCCCGACTATCCTCCGTTCGACCTCGCCCTGGCCAGCTTCAGGCGTAATTACCATGCCGTCAACGGCGACCGTGCCGTCATTTTCGACGGGGTGCTGGAAGGGCTGCAGGCCTTGCGCGTCGAGAATATCCGGCTCGGCGTCGTCACCAACAAACCGACGGAATTCACCCTGCCCCTGCTCGAGCAGACCGGCCTGCGAGGTTTCTTCTCCACCGTTGTGTGCGGCGACACCTGCGAGCACAAGAAGCCGCATCCGCAGCCCGTGCTGCATGCCTGCGCGCAGCTGGACGTGGCGCCCGGGCAGGCCGTGCTGGTAGGCGACTCGATCAACGATTCGCTGGCCGCACGTGCCGCCGGCACCGCGATCCTGGTCGTGCCTTACGGCTATAACGAAGGACGCGACATCCATTCACTGGACGTCGATGCCATCGCCCCCACCTTCCAGGCCGCAGTCGAATGGATACTCGCGCGCACCGGGCGCTGATCGGCCACTGACCACCGTTGCAGCCGACGACCGCGTTGCCGACCGGCGAGGCAGGGAAACCATCAGTTCGGTTCGTCGAGGCCGCGCTGCACCTGCTCGGCTGCGCGCAGCACGGCACGCGCCTTGGCTTCGGTTTCCAGCCACTCCTTCTCGGGGTCGGAATCGGCGACCACACCGGCTGCCGCCTGCACGAACAGGGTACCGTTCTTGATGACGCCGGTGCGAATTGCGATCGCCAGGTCCATTTCACCGCCATAGCTCAGGTAGCCAGCGGCACCGCCATAAATGCCCCGCCGCACGGGCTCCAGCTCGTCGATGATTTCCATCGCCCGAACTTTGGGCGCCCCCGTCAACGTGCCCGCGGGAAAGGTTGCCCGCAGCACGTCCATGGAATCGAGCCCCTGGCGCAGGATGCCTTCCACGTTCGACACCAGGTGCATCACGTGCGAGTAACGCTCGATGATCATCTGGTCGGTCACCTTGACCGTACCGATTTCCGCGATGCGGCCCACGTCGTTGCGTGCCAGGTCGATCAGCATGACGTGCTCGGCAATCTCCTTGGCATCGGCCTGCAGTTCCGCCGCCAGCGCCACATCCTCTTCAGGAGTGGCGCCCCGGCGCCGCGTGCCAGCCAGCGGACGGATCGTAATACGCGAACGCTGTTCGCCTCCGTGCATGACCTTGTCCTGGCGCACCAGAATTTCAGGCGACGAGCCCACCACGTGGAAATCACCGAAGTTCCAGAAGTACATGTACGGCGATGGGTTGAGCGTGCGCAATGCCCGATACAGCGACAAGGGAGCGTCTCGGAACGGCTTCGTGATCACCTGTCCCACCTGTACCTGCATGACATCGCCCGCGGCGATGTATTCCTTCGCCCGTTTTACCGCGGCAATGTAATCCGCCTTGTGGAAATCGCGGCGCTCGCCGGTTTCCAGAGTGGCACGGCTGTACGGAGCCTCGACGGGGCGGCGCAGCTGTGCCCGCAACTCGTTCAGGCGGGCCCGCGCCCGGGAATACGCTTCCGGCTCGGCCGGATCCGCATAAACGACCAGGTACAGGCGCCCGGCCAGGTTATCGACGATCGCCAGCTCGTCCGTCTGCATCAGCAGTATGTCGGGCGTGGGATCGCCCATGCCGGCTGGATCGGGCCTGGTGCACGGCCCCAGCTTCGGCTCGATGTGCCGCACGGCGTCGTAACCGAAATAGCCCGCCAGGCCACCGGCAAACCGGGGCATGCCCGGACGCAGGGCGACCTTGAACCGGCGCTGGTAATCAGCGATGAAATCCAGCGGATTGCCTTCATGCATTTCGACGACCTGGTCGTCACGCAGCACTTCCGTACGCGTGCCAAATGAACGCAAGACGGTGCGCGCGGGTAACCCGATGAAGGAGTACCTCCCGAAGCGCTCGCCATTGACGACCGATTCCATCAGGCTCGACATGCGGCCGGCGCGGGGACCGGCGTGCGCGAGCTTCAGGTAGAGCGCAAGAGGCGTGTCGAGATCCGCGTACGTCTCGGCAATCAGGGGGATCCGGTTATAACCTTGCGCGACGAGCGCATTGAATTCGATTTCTGTCATGGTGCTGCCTTGGGAGAACGATGCCACCCGGCTTCAGAGCCGTACAGGCATGCACCACACCCGCACGACCTGACGCAGCGGGTGGCAGAGAATGAGGAAGCCAGGAGTTGCCCGAGAGTTTGCGCTCAGGCACGCGGAGCCGCTGCCACCCTGTTGCACCAGCGCCACCAGCGCCACGACGCTTGCGCGTGGACGTTGGAGAGAGCGTGGATGTTCAGTGTGGCAGGCATGTGTGACAAGCCGGAAAGGAAAATGGATTGAGCGACAAGCTGGAACGGCTGGTTCGATGCGGAGCAGAACCCCGGCGCGGTACTATGCACGCTACGTTACTATACCATTTCAGTCCCGCGCCGTTCACGCGTTGGCCATCCTGGGGGCGCTCCGTCAGCAATTTGCTACATTTTCCCCGCGTCGGTGCTCTCAACCGTACGCCCGAGCAACCCGCGGCGCATGCCATGGCCCCTCACGCAAACGCTCACGGCCACCCACAGTGCCTCAAGCTTACGGAGTACCAGTTGGATCAATACGTCGAACAGCTGACGCATTTCATCCAGATGCACCAGTTCTGGGCGGGCCCCGTGCTTGCCCTGCTTGCTTTCGGTGAGTCGCTGGTGATCGTCGGATTCTTCATCCCGGCCACCGCGGCGCTCCTCATTGTAGGCACATTGATCGGCGGCGGCGTCCTGCCCCTGGGTACCACCCTGGCCTGGCTCATTCTCGGCGCCATCATGGGCGATGCCGTATCGTACTGGCTGGGCCGCTACTACGGTACCAGCCTCCTCCAGAAGCCCTTCATGCGCCGCTACCGCCGTGCCGTCGCACACGGTCGCCTGTTCTTCCTGCGCTACGGATTCATCTCGATTTTCCTTGGTCGGTTCCTGGGCCCCGTACGCTCCACAATCCCGCTGGTCGCAGGCATGATGCGGATGCGCCCGCGCTCGTTCCAGCTGGCCAATATCGCGTCGGGTGTAGTCTGGGTCATTACGCTGCTGCTCCCCGGGTACGTGGTGGCGCGTGGCGCAGGCGCGGCGGGACTCATGGGCATGGAGCAGCTGCTCACCACCATCACCATGGTCATCGTGCTGTCGGTGCTGGGAACCGTAGTGGGTGCACGCGTCATGCGCATGGCTACGCGCCGGCGCCAGACCAGCGCGGCGCCGGCCAGGCCGGCCCGTGCATCGTCATGGAACAGCACATCCGGCGCCGTGCCCGGCGATACTGCTCCGAAGGCGGGACAGCCCGGCCGGCCACACCCCTAACTACGCGCCTGCCCGGCATCCTTGCCCGCCATCGGGCCTGCTACGCAACACGGGATGCCGACGTTCTTGCAAACGGCGGGGAAATGGGTTCATAATAAAGTCGCTATGCAAGTCTTTTTCTCCGCCTTCTCCATCTCTTCCCGTCAGCGTTGGCGTAAGCCTGCCAACTGACCGGTCCCCCCTGCGCGTCCATCGCGCATCCTTTCTCCCTCCCCCTGCTAACTGTTGCAACCATTGCTTGAGGCACGGCGTCGTGCGGGCAGGCGGGCGTACACATCCAACACGCGGCAGCAGACCATCATGCTTCTCATGATCGATAACTACGATTCATTCACCTATAACCTCGTCCAGTATTTCGGCGAGCTGGGTGAAGACGTCAGAGTGGCACGCAATGACCAGATCACGCTGGATGACATTGCGCAGCTGAAACCGGACCGCATCTGCATTTCGCCGGGGCCATGCACCCCTGCCGAAGCCGGCGTATCGATCGCCACCATCCAGCGTTTCGGCGAACACATTCCCATTCTGGGCGTATGCCTCGGCCACCAGGCCATCGGCGCGGCCTTCGGCGCCAATGTGATCCGGGCGAAAACCGTCATGCATGGCAAGACCTCCGCAGTTCGGCACACCGGGGCTGGTGTCTTCCGCGGGCTGCCATCCCCATACACCGCAACCCGCTATCACTCGCTGGTGCTGGAGCGGTCCAGCCTGCCGGATTGTCTGGACATCACCGCAGAATCCGACGACGGCGAAATCATGGGCGTGCAGCACAAGACGCTCCCCATCCACGGCGTGCAGTTTCACCCCGAATCGATCCTCAGCTAACACGGTCACGCTCTCCTCAAGAACTTCCTTGCCCTGTAAAGCCATGACTATCTCAGCCACCGAAGCGCTCACGCGCTGTATCGAACACCGAGAAATCTTCCATGAGGAAATGCTGCACCTGATGCGGCAGATCATGTCCGGAGAGATGTCGCAGACGGTCGCCGCGGCCCTCATCATGGGCCTGCGCGTGAAGAAAGAAACCATCGGCGAGATTGCCGCGGCAGCACAGGTCATGCGCGAATTTGCTACGCCGGTGAAATACCATTCGCCCGAGAACCTGCTCGACATGTGCGGCACGGGCGGCGATGGCAGCAACACGTTCAACATCAGCACCGCCGCCATGTTCGTGGCCGCTGCGGGGGGCGTGCCGGTCGCCAAGCACGGCAATCGCAGCGCATCGTCCTCATCGGGCAGTGCCGACGTCCTGGAAGCCCTGGGCGTGAACATGGCGCTCACCCCCGAGCAGATCAGCGAATGCATCGAAGCCACCGGCATCGGCTTCATGTTTGCCCCCGCGCACCATGGCGCAATGAAGAACGTGGCGGCCATCCGCAAGGAACTGGGGGTGCGCACGATTTTCAACATCCTGGGGCCGCTGACCAACCCGGCAGGCGCCGGCAACCAGCTCATGGGGGTGTTCCACCCCGATCTGGTCGGCATCCAGGTGCGGGTGCTGCAGCGGCTGGGGTCGCGCCATGTGCTGGTGGTGTACGGCAAGGACGGCATGGACGAAGCTTCGCTGGGTGCCGCCACCATGGTGGGTGAACTGAAGGATGGCAAAGTTCACGAATACGAGATCCATCCCGAGGATTACGGCCTCGACATGGTGTCGAACCGCAACATGAAGGTACGCAACCGCGAGGAATCGCGCGAACTCATCCTCCAGGCGCTGGGCAACAAGCCTGGGCCGGCACGCGACATCGTGGCACTCAATGGCGGACTCGCGCTGTATGCTGGCAATGCCGTTGACTCCATCGACCGCGGCATCAAGCTGGCCTTCGAGCTCATCGCCTCCGGGGCCGCACGCGACAAGCTCGAATCGTTTGCAGCGTACACTCGCCGTTTTGCCTGAAGCGGCCGCGTTGCCCGCGTATCGACGAGGACCATCCATGAACGACATTCTCGAACGCATCCTGTCCGTCAAGACCGAAGAAGTCGCCCGTGCGCGCCAGTTGCGCAGCGAGGCCGAACTGCGGCGCGAAGCCGAGGCACGCCAGGACGTCAGGGGTTTCGCGGCGGCGCTGGAAAGCAGCATCGCTGCAGGCCGCGCGGCGGTCATCGCGGAAATCAAGAAGGCCTCTCCCTCGAAGGGGATCATTCGCGAGGATTTCGACCCGACATTCATCGCCGGCTCGTATGCCGCTGGCGGTGCGACCTGCCTGTCGGTGCTCACCGACGTCAAGTTCTTCCAGGGATCCCACCAGTACCTGCGGCAGGCCCGTGCCACCTGCCCGCTGCCCGTCCTGCGCAAGGACTTCATCATCGACTCCTACCAGGTCGTAGAAGCCCGCGCGATGGGAGCCGACTGCATCCTGCTCATCGTAGCTGCCCTGCAACCCGCGCAATTGCGCGACCTGGAAGCACTGGCGCATGACCTGGGCATGGACGTGCTGGTTGAGGTTCACGACGAAGCCGAGCTCGATGTCGCGCTCGAACTGGAGACCCCGCTGCTGGGCATCAACAATCGCAACCTGCGCACCTTCGAGACCACGCTCGACACGACCCTGCAGCTGCTGCCGCGCGTTCCCGCCGGCAAGATCGTGGTCACCGAAAGCGGCATCGCCACGCGCGAGGATGTCGAACGCATGCGTCACCACGACGTGCATGCCTTCCTCATCGGCGAAACCCTGATGCGCGCGCCGGACCCTGGCGATGCCCTTGCGCGGCTGTTCGCCTGAGCCCTGCCACCGCTCAACAGGAAATGGCCATGACAGTTCCCGGAGGTGCCGGCCCTGCCAACCGGCTGGTCGAACCGATTTCCGCCCACGTCGACCGCCTCAGCGACAGCTGGCGGCGCGTACTGCAACCGGTGCTGGAATCTGCAGTTTTCCAGCAGCTTTGTGCCTTTGTCGACGAACGCGTACGCAAGGGTGCCACGGTGTATCCGTCCACACCCTTCCGTGCCCTTGAACTGACCACCCCGGGCGACGTGCGCGTCGTGCTGCTCGGGCAGGACCCATACCATGGCCCCGGACAGGCCCAGGGTCTGGCATTCTCGGTGCCACGCACGCAGGCACGGCCGCCCAGCCTGCGAAACATCTTCACCGAGGTGGCCGCATGTTACGGGGGTCGCCCCCAGATGTTCAACAACGACCTGTCCCGGTGGGCGCAGCAGGGCGTACTGCTGCTCAACACCCTGCTGACGGTCGAGGAGGGACAGGCCGGTTCGCACGCTGGCCGCGGCTGGGAAGCCTTCACCGACACCATCATTGCCTATCTCGCCGAAGAATCCGCACCCAAGGTATTCATGCTCTGGGGATCACATGCCCAGTCGAAACGCCAGCTGATTCCGGCGAGTTCGAAACACCTCGTCCTGATGGCCAACCATCCGTCACCACTGTCCGCCCAGCGCCCCCCGGTGCCATTCCTGGGATGCCGGCATTTCGCAATTGCGAACGACTGGTTGGCACGAATGCAGCGTCCTCCCATCGACTGGATCGGCGATCCGGTTCCCGTATCCTGATGGTCCGGTTCATTCCGGCGTCATTGCTTCGGTCATTCCGCCATGTTCAGCCTTGCCCCCCAACTCGACCCCATCTCCCGTGAACACGCCTGTCGTGTGGCGGAGCATGTGCGAACGCACATCGAAGCCGCCGGTGGCTGGCTGCCCTTCGATGCCTACATGCACGAAGTTTTGTACGCCCCCGGGCTGGGCTATTATGCGGCCGGCAGCGTGAAACTGGCCGAAAACAATCCGGCCGCGACAGCAGGCGATTTCATCACTGCCCCCGAACTGACGCCTCTGTTCGGCCATGTGCTGGCGCAACCGGTGGCCCATGTACTGCGTGCCTGCCAGGCGCGCGAGGTACTCGAATTTGGCGCCGGCAGCGGGGCGCTTGCCGCCCAGATCATCACTGCCCTGGAAGAGCAGGGCATCGATGTGCGTTACTCCATTCTTGAGGTTTCGCCCGACCTGCGTGCGCGCCAGCAGGCAAGACTTGCTCCCTTCGGCGATCGGGTGCAGTGGCTGAACGACTTGCCCACCGGATTTGCCGGCTGCGTGATCGCCAACGAGGTACTGGACGCCATGCCGGTGAAACTGTTTCGCTGGGACGAAGACGATACGCTGTTCGAACGTGGCGTCGCCCTCGGCCCTGCGGCGTCCGGCCGCGGCGAGCAGCCAGGCGCACCAGCCGGGCCCACGCCCGATTTCGCGTTCGTCTGGCAGGATCGCCTCGCCTCCACCGAACTGGAGGCAGCGGTGCGCCCGCGCATGCCATGCTTCCCGGGCTATGTCTCCGAGATCAACCTGCAGGCCGAGGCGTTCATGCGGCGGCTGGGCGAATGGCTGCAGGCAGGAGCCGGATTCTTCATCGACTATGGCTTCCCGCGGCACGAGTACTACCATCCGCAGCGGGCCCAGGGCACGCTCATGTGTCACTTCCGCCATCGCGCGCACGATGACCCACTCCAGTTGCCCGGGCTGCAAGACATCACCGCGCACGTCGATTTCACCGCCATGGCCGATGCCGCATACGCTGGCGGCCTGGACATACTGGGATACACTTCACAGGCACGGTTCCTGCTTGACGCCGGCCTGCCGGCCGCACTGCAGGCGCTTCAGGCGGCCGACCCTGCTGCCTACGTACGCAGCCTGAATGCCGTGCAAAAGCTCATCTCCGAAGCCGAAATGGGTGAACTTTTCAAGGTACTGGCCGTGGGCCGCGAGGTAAACCTGCCTCTGCCTGGTTTCGCCTACGACCGCACGGGTTCGCTCTGAACAAGCCCGCTCCGGCTTCCTGGCCGCCCCCGCACGCACGGCGGTGGCATTCTTCACGTCGTCTAGTCGGAAAATCGTCATGACTGAAGCAACGCACAGGAATGTACCCACCCATTCCCTGCCGTCCTACCTCAACCCGAATGAGCTTGGCCCGTGGGGCCACTACCTCGAGCAGGTCGACCGCGTCATTCCCCACCTCGGCTCACTGTCGCGCTGGGCCGAGACGCTCAAGCGGCCGAAGCGCACGCTGATCGTCGACGTCCCCATTGAACTGGATGATGGCACCATTGCCCACTTCGAGGGCTACCGCGTGCAGCACAATACATCGCGCGGTCCGGGCAAGGGCGGGCTGCGCTATCACCAGGACGTGACGCTGGCCGAGGTCATGGCCCTGGCCGCCTGGATGTCCATCAAGACGGCAGCGGTCAATGTGCCATTCGGCGGGGCCAAGGGCGGCATTCGGGTCGACCCTCGCCAGCTTTCGCGGGGCGAACTCGAGCGCCTGACCCGGCGCTACACCAGCGAGATCGGTCTCATCATCGGACCACACAAGGACATCCCCGCGCCCGACGTAAACACGAACGCCCAGATCATGGCATGGATGATGGACACCTACTCCATGAACGTCGGCAACACCGTCACCGGCGTGGTCACCGGCAAGCCGGTGGCGCTTGGCGGCAGCCTGGGGCGTACCGAAGCCACCGGGCGCGGCGTATTCGTCATGGCCCGTGCTGCCATGCGAAAAGCCGGTATCGAGCTGGCGGGTGCCCGCATCATCGTGCAGGGCTTTGGCAATGTCGGAGGTACCGCGGCGCGCCTGTTCCACCAGGCTGAAGCGGACGTCATCGCCGTCCAGGACCACACCGGTACGGTGTACCACCCTGCGGGCATCAATATTTTCGAGCTGACGCAGTACGTCGAGGAGACCGGCGGAGTCGCGGGCTTTCCGCGCGCCGAGCCGCTGCCCGACGCCGGGTTCTGGCAACTGGACTGCGACGTGCTGGTGCCCGCTGCCCTCGAATCGCAGATCACGCGCGCAAATGCCGGCAGCATCAGGGCCCGCATCGTGGTGGAAGGAGCAAATGGCCCCACCACCCCCGAAGCCGACGACATCCTTGCCGAGAAGAATGTCCTGCTGGTGCCCGACGTAATCGCGAACGCTGGTGGCGTAACTGTCAGCTACTTTGAGTGGGTGCAGGATTTCGTCAGCTATTTCTGGACAGAGAATGAAATCAACCAGCGTCTTGAACGCCTGATGCAGGACGCGTTCGACAGCATCTGGGAGGTGGCCAGCGAACGCAAGGTGTCGCTGCGCACGGCCGCTTACATCGTCGCCTGCACGCGCATCCTGCAGGCACGCGAGGTACGCGGACTTTACCCGTAGCCTGCGCCGGCCCGCGCACGGCTGGCCCAGGGGCGCGCCCCTGCCGATGCATGCTCAGCAACGATGCTGGCGGATGAGCTCTCGCAAGGTGGCCTTGAGCAGCTCGGCACGCTCCTGGCCGAACGGTGCGATGATCTCTGCCTCGTGCTGCTTGGCTTCCCGCATCAGCTCCGCCACCATGGCCTGGCCGGCCGGCGTGATGCGTACCAGATTGACGCGCCGGTCACCGTGGTGCCGCACCCGCTCTACGTGGCCGCGCTGGATCATGCGCTCGAGCGCGCGGGTAACGGTTGGCTGTTTGGTGACCGAGATTTGTGCCAACCGGCCGATGCTGACCGGCCCGCCACCGGCAAGGGAGGACAGTACCCGCCAG
This sequence comes from uncultured Pigmentiphaga sp., assembly GCA_937891425.1. Classification (GTDB taxonomy): domain Bacteria; phylum Pseudomonadota; class Gammaproteobacteria; order Burkholderiales; family Burkholderiaceae_B; genus Verticiella. The sequence continues at coordinate 7,925 of CALAGD010000088.1, read as the reverse complement.
TCGGTCACCGAGAGGCCGCGACGAATGACGACGGCATGAAACTCGGCAGACAGGATCTGGCTTGCCTGCGCCAGCAGCGCAAGCAGATAGTCGTCCACAAACGGCACGCCCGCAGCGGCATCGCCCTGGGCGGGTGACTCATTTGCTGTGGCCGTGCCTGATTCCTGGTTTGCCATGCGGATTGCCACCTTCGATCGCGAAGCGTAACGAGAGCCCGATCATAACGCCTGCGCAGGTGCCCCGGGAGCCGTACCCGCCGGCTGGCGGGGCTGCAACCACCACCTTGCGCCGCACCATGCCGCGCTGTAACCTAAGTAATAACCATGATTATGAATAGGTTTAGCTCTAAATAAAATTTAGCCTGTTCAACAGGCAGTCTGTCGTCGCACACACGATTTCATCGCGCATAGCGAAAGCGGGAGCCAGCCATGGCCGAAAGATCATTCGTCAAGGAAGTTACCAAGTTGCGGCTGGGGGAAGGCGAGGTATTCCGGGGAGAGGGGATCCTGGCAGTCACCAAGGCACTGCTTGAGTCCGGCGTTTCCTATGTGGCCGGGTACCAGGGCGCACCCATTTCCCACCTCATGGACGTCCTTGCCGATGCCGAAGACATCCTCACCGAGTACGGCATCCGTTTCGAGAACAGCGCCAGCGAAGCCACTGCGGCCGCTACCCTGTCCGCCTCGGTGCACTACCCGCTACGCGGTGCCGCTACCTTCAAGTCCACCGTCGGCACCAACGTGGCGTCCGACGCCCTGGCCAACCTCGCGTCCGGCGGGGTAACTGGCGGCACCCTCATCATCGTGGGCGAAGACTACGGCGAAGGCTCCTCCATCATGCAGGAACGCAGCCACGCCTTCGCCATGAAATCCCAGATCTGGCTGCTCGACCCGCGCCCCAACTTGCCCAGCATCGTCAAGGCGGTCAAGCAGGGTTTCGAGCTCTCGGAGGCCAGCAATACCCCCGTCATGCTCGAACTGCGCATCCGGGCGTGCCACGTGCATGGCGAGTTCATCGCGTCGAACAACAAGCGGCCCGAGTTCACCCTCAAGGACGCCCTCGAGAACCCGAAGCGCGACGTCAACCGCATCGTGCTGCCGCCGGCCAGCTTCCTGCACGAACACGAGAAGATCCAGAAGCGCTGGCCCGCTGCCGTGCGCTACATCGTCGACAACCAGATGAATGAGTTCTTCTCGGAAGATGCCGCCGACATCGGCATCATCGTGCAGGGAGGCCTGTACAACTCGCTCATCCGCGCACTCGAACACCTGGGGCTGTCCGACGTCTACGGCAACACGCGCATCCCGCTGTACGTCATGAACGTCACCTACCCGGTCATCGACGAAGAGGTTCTGCGCTTTTGTGCCAACAAACGTGCGGTCCTGATGGTGGAGGAGGGGCAGCCCAACTTCATCGAGCAGAACATCGCGACCATCCTGCGCCAGGCCGACAGCCCTACCCGCCTGCATGGCAAGGACGTCCTGCCGATGGCCGGCGAGTACACGGCTGCCGTCATGGTCAATGGCGTGCGCGCGTTTGCGGAACGCTATGGTTTTCTCGAGCCCCAGCCCGCACCCGCCCCGGCACAGCGCAAGACCATTCCGATCACCCCCGTCGCGGCCAACGAAGAAGCGCAGCACGACGACGAGCCTGTCGTGGTCGACGACGTGGTCCATCCACGGCCACCCGGCTTCTGTACCGGATGCCCCGAACGCCCCCTCTTCACCGCCATGAAGCTGGTGGAGCGTGAGCTGGGCCCGCACCACGTCAGCGCCGACATTGGCTGCCACCTGTTTTCCATCCTGCCGCCGTTCAACATCGGCGCCACCACCATGGGCTACGGCCTGGGCGGCGCTTCAGCCGGGGCCCTCAACGTGCCCGCCGGCAAGCGCGCGATCGCGGTCATGGGCGACGGCGGCTTCTGGCACAACGGGCTCACCAGCGGCATTGCCAACGCGGTCTTCAACCGGTCCGACCACCTCACCATCGTGGTCGACAACAACTACACGTCGGCCACAGGGGGGCAGGACATTCCCTCTTCGAAAACGGGCAACCGCCCCACCCGCAGCACCGGCCATGAAATCGAAGACGCCGTACGCGGCGTGGGCGTGCAATGGGTGAAGCGGGTCAAGCGCACCTACGACGTGGCCGGGCTGCGTGCGCTGCTGCGCGAGGCCCTGACCACCAAAGAGCATGGCCCAAAGGTCATCATCGCGCAAAGCGAATGCATGCTCAATCGCCAGCGGCGCGAACGCCCGATCCAGCGGCAGATGGTCGCCGAAGGCAAGCGGGTCGTACGCGAGCGGTTCGGGGTCGACCCCGACACCTGTACCGGCGACCATTCCTGTATCCGCCTGTCCGGGTGTCCGTCGTTGTCGATCCGGCCCAACCCCGACCCACTGCGCACCGATCCGGTGGCCACGGTGCTCAACAGTTGCGTAGGCTGCGGGCTGTGCGGCGAGGTCTCGCACGCAGCCGTTCTGTGCCCATCGTTCTACCGCGCACGTATTGTCAGCAACCCCACCAAGTGGGAACAACGCATGGCGAAGCTGCGTAACCGCATCATCGGGTGGCTGCAGGCGATCGACCGCCGGCGCCGCGCGCGTTACGCATTCTGACGACTTCCACACGAGACAGGCATGGCAGCGAAACCGATAAAAATAGCCATTCTGGCCATGGGGGGCGAAGGCGGCGGCGTGCTTGCCGACTGGATTGTCGACCTCGGCGAACACAACGGCTACATCGCCCAGACCACATCCGTGCCGGGAGTGGCGCAGCGCACCGGTGCCACCATCTACTACGTCGAACTATACCCACGCCGTCAGGCCGAGGAAGACGGCAAGCAGCCCGTACTGGCGCTCATGCCCCTGCCCGGCGACGTCGACATCGTGCTGGCATCCGAGCTCATGGAAGCCGGACGTGCCATCCAGCGGGGGCTGGTCACGTCCGACCGCACCACCCTCATCGCTTCCACGCACCGCGTCTACTCGATGAGCGAGAAAACCGCCATGGGCGATGGCCGCGTCGACAGCAGCCGGCTTCTGTCGGCCGCCAAACGCGCGGCGCGGCAGTTCATCGCCTTCGACATGGCGGAAGTCGCGGAGCGCACCGGCAGCGTCATCAGCGCGGTCATGTTCGGCGCATTGTGCTCAACCGGCCTGTTGCCCTTCAGCCGCCAACAGTTCGAAGCTACCATCGAGCGCGGGGGCGTCGGGGTCAAATCCAGCCTGCGCGCCTTCGATGAAGCCTTCCAGCGCGCCAGCCAGGCGCACGACATCGCCACCGCCGCCGGCAACGCCAGCCAGCAGAACTTCACGCTGCCGCATACCGGCAATCGATACGTTGCCCCTCTCATCGAGCGGATCCGCGCCGAATTTCCGGTCGAAGCCCATTATTTCCTGTTCGAGGGCGTACGTCGGCTCATCGACTACCAGGATCCAGCCTACGCCCGCCAGTATCTCGACCTCATGGCGCGCGTACGTACATGGCCCGATACGCCCGATCGCGAGCTGCTGCGTGAAACCGCCCGCCATCTCGCACTCTGGATGGCCTACGACGACACCATCCGGGTCGCCGACCTCAAGACGCGTGACTCGCGTTTCCAGCGCGTACGCGATGAAGTCCGGCTCGAACCCGGCCAGCTGTTGTCGTTCAGCGAGTTCATGCACCCGCGACTCGAGGAAATTGCCGATACCGTGCCTGCACCCATTGGTCGGTACATTCTGAAACCGAACTGGGCTCACCGACTCATTCGCCGCCTCACACGGAACGGCCGCATCGTTACTACTTCGTCTCTGCCCAGCTACCTGCTGTTGTGGACCATCGCGCGCATGCGCGTGTGGCGCCGCTCCACCCTGCGCTACCAGGCCGAGATGCAGCGCATCGAAGCCTGGCTGCAGCGCATTCAGACGGCCGCCAGCCGCAACCCCATGCTGGCAGTGGAAATCGCCAGGTGCCAGGGTCTCATCAAGGGATACAGCGATACGCACGAGCGCGGATTGCGTAACTTCCAGACCCTGATGGCCGTGGTCGACCGCGCCGGCGACACCCTGGCGCCAGCCACCCTGCGCGAGCTGCGCCAGGCTGCTTTGGGCGACGAAGAAGGTGCCCGCCTGCGGCAGGCCCTGGAGAAACACGCATTCACCCAGGTATTGGCGCAAGCCGCGTAAACCGGCGCGGCTTCACCTCTCTCAGGCGGGCACCGTCGCGGACCCGTCCGCACCCCCGTGCGCTGGTGTCTTGTCATGCCGGTCGCGGGGCATGAGAGCGACCAGGTCGGCCATGCGCTCCGAGCTCAGCATGAGGTGCTGACGGGTTTCATTGAATGCCGTTTCGGCGTCGCCCGTACAAATGGCATCCACGATGCGGCCATGTTCCTCGTGCGCCCGCCATGCGCCGTCGCGAACACGGATCAGGTAGTACCGGTAGAAATGTACCCTTAATCGCAGCTTGCGTGCCTCTTCGGCCAGGAAGGAATTGCCACTGCCGGTAAAAACAAGCTGGTGCAATCGCCAGTTGATGAGATTGAAAGCAGCAGCATCGCCACGAGCCACCGCCTCGGCCCCTTCCGCGTGAATCGCCTGCAACTCGCTGCGCTGGGCCTGCGTCATGCGGCGTGCCGCGAGCCGCGCGGCTTCCGCCTCGATAACGGCCATGACCTCGATCATCTCGATCAGCGCGGTGAGTTCGACCGTCGCCACGCGTGCCCCCTGTCGCAACTGCAGCGTCACCAGCCCCAATGAAGCCAGCTGACGGAGCGCTTCGCGTACCGGCGTACGCGAGACCTTGAAGCGCTCTGCCAGCGCCCGTTCGTCGAGACGATCACCCGGTACCAGGCGGCCATGAAGGATGTCTTCCTCAATGCCGCGGCGCAGCCGTTCGCCCAGGCTGGTCTCGCCCGACGCCCTGGCGAGTACCGGCATACCGGAAAGATCGGAGAATTCCACGTGATTTCCCTAATGGTGAACCATTGTTAGTGTGCCATAGCGTCCTATAGAATGGCTTTTGGTATACCAAAACAACTACCCCAGCGGGGCGTAACAACGGGGGGAGACCGCAAGCATGTCGAAGTCACAGCTACATGCGCGCAATTATTGCCGTTCTTCGTTCAATTGAGGTGAACGTCACGCGAAAAGCAACGTCAGGCAGAGCCGCACGTGCGCCCCACTTTGTATACCAGGTGTTTCAGGCCACCCAACGCAGCCGACCCGTACTTGCTTTAACCATTGAAGGACCACACCGTGCAGATTTCTCGCGTCACCGCCACTCCGCTCAACATTCCCATTCAGTTCCGCGCCGGCAGCATCGCCCGCGACACCAGTCTCTCGGCGTGCTATGTCGAGGTAGAAACGAGCGACGGGCTGGTGGGGCATGGTTTCACCGCCATTACCGAAGAGGAAGTCATCGCTTCCATCATCAACCAGGTCGCCGGGCCCGCACTCCGAGGCATGGACGCCCTGGCCCATGAAGCCGCATGGGACCGCCTCTACTGGCTGCTTTGCCCCCGTGGGCAGACCGGATACGGCATGCACGCCATCGCGGCCATCGACATCGCCTTGTGGGACATCAAGGGCAAGGCGCTCAACCAGCCGATCTGGAAGCTGCTGGGCGGGGCCCGACCGCGCGTACCTCTTTATGCCACGTTCGGGTTCGGTTTTCTCGACCAGGATGCCCTCGCCGAGTCTGCCGCAGCCTGCATCCAGAACGGTTTTCAGCACCTGAAGATGGTGGTGGGGCATGGCGCACTGCAGCGGCGCGACGAACCGCGCCCCCTGGCCGAAGTCATCCGGTCCGACATCGCGCGCGTGCGCCGGGTACGGGATACCATCGGGCCCGACACATACCTGTACATCGACGCCAACTGCAGCCTCGATGCGTACCACGCAGAGAAGCTCGCGCGCGGTGTTACCGAGTACGACATCGCTTTCTTCGAAGAGCCGGTTACCCAGAACGATGTGCACGCCATGGCCAATCTGCGCCGGCGCACTGGCATCGCGGTAGCCGCCGGCCAGAATGAAGGGCTTGCGTTCCGATTCCGTGACATGCTGCTCGCCCAGGCAGTTGACGTCATCCAGCCCAACGTCGTCATCACCGGCGGTTTCACGCAGACGGTCAAGATCGCTGGCATGGCTGAAGCGTTCAACGTTGGCCTGGCCAATGGCGGCGCCTTCCCCCTGCACAACATGCACCTGCATGCGGGCCTGGCCAACGGCGGCCGCGTCGAGTGGCATCTCGTGGCAGTGGAAATGATGCGACAGATCTACCAGGACTTTCCCCTGCCCGAGAACGGTTGGCTCAAGCTGCCCAATGCGCCCGGCCTCGGGTTCGAACCCAACCGCGATGCCATCCGCGAGCTGGCCAGGAACCCCGGCTCAGGCGGCAAAGGCAAGGGCTGAACCACCGTCGCCCTGCTATCGTCCATCGCCTTCCAGGGAGGAAACGCCTGCGCCGCCCGCGTCACGTCCGGCGCCAAGCAGGCGGGGGAGTGCCGCCGGTTCGCGCCGATCCACCACGGGGCCAGCAACGGGAGTGTGCGCCTTGCCCCGCCCATGCACCGCTCACCATCCATCACCACAACGAGAGGAGACTTGCCATGCGACAGCGACACTGGATCCGTAACGCGCTTGCATTGCTTGCAGCAGCGGCGTTGCCCCTGATGCAACCGGCGCCCGCACGCGCCGCCGCCGAGAACTGGCCAGGCGACCGTGTCGTGCGTCTGGTGGTGCCAGCATCGGCCGGGGGGTCACTCGACACCCTGGCTCGCCCGCTTGCCCAAGCCATGTCCGAACTCTCCGGGGGCAAGTTCATTGTGGAAAACCGGGGTGGCGCTGCCGGAATGATCGGCGCAGACCAGGTCGCGAAGGCCGCGCCCGACGGGTATACGTTCCTGTTCGGGGCGGTGCACCACATGATTCTGCCGGCCGTGTACAAGACGCCCTACAACACGGAAACCGATCTTCTGCCCATCGGACTGTTCGCCATCGTGCCGAACGTGGTAATCGTGCGTGCCGACGCTCCGTACAATACGCTGCAGGAACTGATCGAGGCGGCACGGCAGCAGCCCGGTGCCCTGAACTACGGCACTGGCGGACTGGGCGGGCTGCACCACCTGTCCACCGAAATGTTCAAACAAAAAGCCGGAATCGACATGGTTCCGGTGCACTACAAGGGCAGTGCGCCGGCATTGAGCGACCTGCTCAGCGGCCAGATCCAGCTCATGTTCGAGACGATGCCCGCCGCACTGGCCCAGATCCGTGCGGGCACGCTGAAAGCACTGGCCGTGACATCTTCCGAGCGCTCGCCCGCCTTGCCCGAGGTCCCCACACTGCAGGAAGCGGGCATTCCCGACATGGCGGTCACGACATGGTACGGATTCTTCGCCCCCGCCGGCCTGCCCGATGCCATAGCCGAGAAGATGCGCAAGCTCATGCAGGATGCGCTCGCCACCGAGAGAATCAGGGCACTGTGGCGCGACTACGGAGCCGTCACGCGAGGAGAAGGCAGCGACGACTTCAGGGGATTCGCTCTGGCCGAACTACGTCGCTGGGGTGAAGTGGCGCGCCAGGTGGGGCTGAAACCCGAATAGTCAATGACTCCGGACGGACCGGGTTCAGGCCGGAACTGTCGGGGCGGTTCCGGCCACATCGTTCCTGGCATCCGGCCCGCGAATAATTGCACCCCTACGACCGGTCGCCGCCCTGACGGGGGCTCGTCATCGCTTCGAGGCGTGCGATCCAGGCCAGCGCATGCTCCCGCGAAGCTCCGCACATCTCGAGGTCAGGCTGCAGGCTGTCGCACACGGCAGGGCGCTCGGGCCGTCCGAACAGCTCGCACTTGAGATCGGGCGTCAGATGCAGGCAGGGTACGCCCGCCGGCTTGCCGTGCGGCATGCGCGGCAAAGGTGAAGAGATTGAAGGCGCGATGCA
>CALAGD010000087.1 GCA_937891425.1 uncultured Pigmentiphaga sp. | reverse complement strand
ATTTTTCCTCGTCCCCCCAGATCGCCTGGACTTTTTTTCGCAGCGCCAGCAATGCTGCCGTTTCAGCCAAGGCGGCGTCCTTGCGACGCAACTCCCGCTCTAGCTCCCGTATGCGTTTGCGCTCGGCCTTGGTCGCTTCTGATTGCCGTGCGGCGGCTTGGTCAGACCGGTCATTGGCCTGTTCACAACTGGCGCGCCAGCGACGAATCTGCTCAGGATATAGACCACGGCGACGGCAGTACTCGGACAGCTCTTCTTCGGTCAACGCAGCGGTTTCCAGCACCGCATTGAACTTCTGCGCCGAGCTCCAGCCTTCCGTGGTGGGGGAGGCGTTTGGAAGCAATCGGCCCGTGCTACGGGCTTGCTTTCGCCAGTTGTATATCGTGGCAGCTGAGATACCTTCCTCGCCAGCCAGATCATTGACGGTACGGTTATACGGCGCTTCCAGCTTGGCCAAGATGGCTTCGCGCCGCTCGGGGGAATACTTCATGGGAACCTTCTCTCTGCCCCAGGTTGGAGATTCAAACTCTAACATCTGTAGAGGTTCCAACTATTCTGACAGCGGGGGCTGCGTGTACCTTGCACGCCTTCTCGAATCTGACATTCCTTGCTCCTTCTTTCCAATTTAACTGGAACTAAGGACTCCGTCATTCGGGGGCAAGCTCAATTCCATCCCGAGTTCAGTGCCGCGGCCATGCGCGCCTATTTGATCAAAATGTACTCACAATTACAGGGAGGCGAGCGATTCTTGCACCTGCTCGACAGTGTTTGCGACACAGCAGATGCTGCGCGGCTCCTTGCAAGGTTTGCCAGGTTGGCCCGCGCCGAAGCGACGCGGGGCGCATTCGGTCATTGCCTGAGGGCCGCGGCGCAAGCGGCGGCTAGCGCTCTTTCGAACGGCCTATTTCCCCCAAGTGGGTGTACCGGAACCCGTCGTGGTACTTGAGTCCGTACCCCAGCGCCCGATCAAACCCGATGTGAGCCACCCAGATGATGCCTGCGATCGTGGCCCAGGGTGTGGCCAAGAACACGCCAAGTGCGAGACAGGCGAGGGCTCCCACGTATGAGTGGGCGGCGTTGTAAATGAAGGCGCCCGACCTTGGGCCCGCCAGATAGCCCAGCAGCGACAGATCGGGGATGAAGAAACACAGGAGAAACAAGCCCCATCCGCTACCCCAGCTGGAATAGGCAAGCAGGCTCACCACCAATACCACCAGCCCTTCCACCCTCAATAACACCCGAACACCACCCGAAGCCGCATTGGCATGCACGATTCGTTTTCCTTTCAAGAGACTCAAATTCATTTCATCGGCGGCAGAAACCTGTCCACCCCTGTCACACCAGTGCGAAACGTCCGCTATCCCGCCTGCGCGGCGGGTCCGGCCGCTGGTTTTCCACCATTCCGCGTCCGAACCCGTTCGATACCTCGCCTATTATTTGTCCCACATGGAGCAGGAGCGCCGTGTAGGCACTAACACGCCACGATGACGCTGCCCACCAGGCTCGATGCCGACTGGTTTGCCAGGGTGCTGGGTGCAAGACCATAGCACAGGCGTGGCCTGCTAGCGTGTCGCCACGCCCTTGCAGTCGGCGCTCACCCATTTTGCCTCGTGCGAGATTTCATTGACAAAATCTTCGCCGTTGACCTTGCCCTTCATGGTCATGGTGCTCTTGTAGCTCTTGGGCGTGGCGTCCCACACGCGGCCCGATACTGTCCATTTGCCCTCGGGGTTGGTGCATGTCATGCTGAAGGTGCCGCCTTCGCGTGAGCCCTTCCAGTCCATTTTCGAGCACTTCATGTCGGGATCGTCGATGGCGGGACGTAGTTCGGCTTTGGCCTTTTCAGGGGTCACGCACTCGCGGATCACGTTCGGCTGCGCGATTGAAATGCCCGAGTTGCCCATCACCGCCTCCATCTGCTTGCGCTGCTCGGGCGGCAGGTTCTTCAGGGCTTCGAAAGCCTCCGCCATCATCTTCGCCATGGCGCTATCCTGCTTGATGGTGATTTCCCACAGCCCTGGTTCCCGCTCTGGCATGGACGAGGCAGCAGAGACTGTACTCGCTGCAAGAATGCTTACGTACATCGCAGCGCATATGCTACGCACGATACCTGACATGATGATTCCTTTTTGCTTCTGTTATTCGGTTCGCTCGAGGGTATACAACGACTGCGGGGATCCTGTTCCGCGCAAAGTGAGCTTTTTGCCCGCAGGGTCGAGATAAACCTCAAAAACATCCGTGGTCGGCTGCCCCCACCATAGGTAGGTCATTTCCAGCCTGCCACCACTCACCCGGTAAGTGCCCTCCAGGGCATTCAGAACAGTGCCGATGTACAGGGCCTGTTTGTACTCCCCATTCGGCTTGAACTCCAGCGAGCCACTGACGCCGCGTGTCTCGCTGATCGTGCCACGCGAATCGGCAAAGGCCACGGCGAGGTACTTCCAGGTGTCGACCAGCGCCGCTACCTGGGTATTGGCCCCTGCACCTGGCGCCGGAGTAACCGGCGTTTGCGAGGGCGCCGGCTGCGGTGTGGTCGGAGCGGGATCCGGTCGCACCGGTTCGGGTACGGTAGGCTGTGGCGCCACGGGCTGGGGCACAACCGGTTGTGGCGTGACGGGGTGCGCTGGGGCGAGCGTTGACGGACTGGTGGGCGGCTGCACGGGCTGGGGTGTGTTTGGCGCGGGAGAGGCCGACGCGCCAGCATTTACGCCTGTGCGCCATTCGATTCCGAGCGGATTGCTGCCGGTGGGCGCTGGTGCAACCGGCGCGGGAGCGGAGGACCCGCCCACCCACTCTACTCCCAGCGGGTTGTTCGTCGCGGGTGCGGGGGCCGCCGGCGGCGGTGCCGATGTCGGGGTGCCTCCCACCCAGTTCACCCCCAGGGGATTGCTACCACTGGGCGCGGGCGCAACCGGCGCGGGAGCGGAGGACCCGCCTACCCACTCTACTCCCAGCGGGTTGGAAGCCTGGGCCAAAACGCTTGCGTGGGAAAGCGCAGCCAACGCCACCAGGCATACCCACGACCGCACCGACAATCCATATGAAGTCTGCGTCATCATCTTGATTCGCGTCTGTTCCTGTTCCGGATGTGACCGGTTCCTGGCAATGTTGCGGGATCGTGCTAGGAGCGTACGCACGACATGGACGAGCGTGGGTCTCCGTTGAAGATGAGATCGATTTGCGCCTTGCCCGTACTCTTGATGGAAAACTTTCCGACCGCGTTCGACAGGGTGCCCGTGAACGTCATGCGACCGTCGGCTGCGAGGTGGTAGGTGCCGCTCTTGTTGCCCACGGAATACTGGCGGGCGTCGCGGATGACGACATCGGTATAGGTGTAATTCGTCTGGCCGGCATCAAAGGTATAGCAGCCGTACTTCCCCGGAGGCACCGAGGTTGGCTGTGCCTGCGCGGCTGGTGCCGTCTGGGTGCTGGCTGCTGGCCGCAGACGCTGCACGCTGACCCATTCGTCCCAGTTCGGCCCGAATCCATCGTACGAGACCTTGCAGTTGCCGAGATTATCGGGCCCATCGATGACCTTGCCCGGGAACCACTGCCCTACGTTCAGAATGGAGACCGCGCGCCCCTTGTCGCAAACGGAGTTCTCTTGGCCGGCGCGTTGGTGTGCCCCCGATGGCTGCGCCTGAGCCGACCGCACCTGACTGGAGTTCGAGTTGGTGGCTTGCGCTCTGGCTTGCGGGCTCTTGGCAAATTGGGCAGTGCTGGGCGTGCTGGCAGCCCTCACGTCCACACCGGTAGCACCCTGGACAATCTGGTACCACGCCGTCTCCATGGAATGGATGGCTTCGCGCACCGTGTTGGTCCGCTCCGCGCCGCAAGCCCCCCCGGCAAGCTTGCTGGCGGCAGTCGAGCGGGCCTCCTGGCGCTGCTGCTCGAGGGTTGCGAGTATGGCCTGAAGCTCCGTGGGCCTGAGTCCGAACGCATCGAGGCCGCGCGTGAACGCCGAAGACAACCGGGAGGCATCGATGCCGCAGTACTCGGCAGCCCCCAACGCGAATCCCACGTCGCCTCCGGCCTTTTGCAGCAGTTCGAAACTGACACCGGGGTTGGCGGCGGCGGATACAGGGATAAATATGGCGGCGAAGAAGATCTTATATCTGGACATTTGAGTGTAATTGTTTCCAGAAACGTTGATGAAGCGCCCTCGCCACGACGCATCACTGACGGGCACTACTGCCAACGAAGCCCGTCGAGCCGCTACAGATCATGACGGTTGGCCGGTTTGCGTGTCATACAAGCATACAACGGCAACCGCGCCGCGGGTAGCTGGCAAATACGGTTCATGGCCCACACGACATGATTGCAAAGGTGCGTGAACAAAAACGGCGCGTAATCATACGCGCCGCAAATTGCCTGGCTCACAATTCTTTCAGGGCAAGGCCGTTCACGCGGTAACGGTCATCCCTTGCGCTGCCTTGACCGTGAAAGTACGTGCGCCTGCCTTGATGACGGGGTCTTCAGCAAACCAGCCCGCCACCTCTTCAGCCGTTTCAGCGCGACAGAAGAGCACGCCCTGGATCTCACCCGGCGCATAGTCAGGAAACTTCCAGCCGCACTCGATACGGCCCGCGCGCAGCAGGCCTCGCAGGAACTCGACGTGCTCCGGGCGATGGCGGTTGCTGCTTTCCACATCCACCATCGTGTAAATGACTGCAAACAGATTCAATTGCTTCTCCACACGTCAGCAAGCGTGCTTACTCGACCTTGATGTTGGCATCCTTGATGATCTGGGCCGAGTTCGCCATGTCTTCTTCGATGAACCTGGCGAATTCGGCCGGCGTGCTGCCGATCGCGTCCAGACCCATGTCGGCCAGACGGGCCTTCATTTTTGGATCTTTCAGGATGGCAGCCAGCTCGGTGGCCAGTTTCTCCACCACTTGGGGCGGCGTACCCTTGGGCACCACCAGACCCTGCCACGCGTAGGATTCCAGCTGGGGATAACCCGCTTCCCCGATGGTTGGCACATTCGGCAGCGTGGCGGCGCGCTCACCGCTGAGCACGACCAGCGGAGTCAACCGGCCGTCGTTGAAATACGAGCCCAGGCTGGACACCGTATTGATGGTGAAGGTAATGCGGCCCTCAACGATGTCGGGCAGCGAATGGCTGATTCCCTTGTAAGGAACGTGCATCACCTTCATGCCCGTGTCCTTCGCAATGCGCGCTGCCACCAGGTGCAGCGCCGATCCCACGCCGCTGCTGTCGTGCGTGACCTGGTTGCTGGCGTTCCTGCCATATTCGACAAGCTCGGAGAACGTTGAGACGGGCACTTTCTTGCCCGCTGCCAGGACGAGGTTGACGCGTCCGATCAGGCTGACCGGCTCGAAATCAGAAACCTTGTACGGAATGTCCTTGTACAGCGAAGGGTTGATGGTGAACGCCCCAATGGTGATCAGCATCGTGTATCCATCAGGAGCGGCGCGCGCAACTGCCCCGGTTCCGATCATGCCGTTGGCGCCCGAACGGTTGTCGATCACGATCGGCTGCTTCAACCGTTCGCTCAACTCTTTCATGATCTCGCGGGTGACGAGGTCGGTATTGCCACCTGCCGGATACGGCACAACTACGGTGATCGGGCGGCTCGGATACTCGTCCGCTGCCGCGGCCAGACCAGGCACGCCCAACAGCACACTCGCCAGTGCGGGTGCCAGAAACTTGCGAATCAGCATGGATGTCTCCCTATGAATGAGTCTTGCATGATCGTCGCCAGGTCCCGACGCCGGCGCTCAGGCCCACGGACGATCAGAAAACGTGAAATCGCCGTGATATGCCTTGGAAATGCGTGCCCAGCGGCGTCCGCATTCGCGCGACGCTTCGGCATACTCTTCAGGCAGCTCGGTGTATGGGGGACGCAGCGGGCCGCAGCTGGAATAGCCTGCCGCGTTGATCCGGGTCTTTTCCACCTGGATGTTGTACTTGGCGAACTCCGGCGGGTTGTCGAAAATGTACTGAACCGGCTCGTTGGCCCAACGAATGGCCGCGGCCAGTTCGTCGATGGCATCCTGTCGGCGCTCCTGGATGGCGCGCATGATGGCAACCGCGGGGGTGGGATCCATGGCGGCGGCCGTCGCCCAGCACGCCGTGGTTGTTTCCGGGGCGATGGCGTAATACTCATGTACCACCATATCGATGGGCATGAAGTTTATTCTGCCCTCCGTGGCGGCCAGCAGTTGGGCAAGACCTTGAACCCGCGAGTATTTGGCGGACGTCACCGTGGGGGCCCTGCGGGCAACCTCCACCCAGAACTCCAGCGGAAAGTCGTAGCGGAATGCCCGTGCGTTGGCGTACGCCATGACGGCCAGGTCCGGGAAAAGCCGCGAGATCTCCTCGTAGAAACCCACGGCTTCGCCGGTGGTTACGGGTTGCCACATGGGCAACCCCAGCAGTGTTCCATCGGCACCGAGGTCGCGAATCTTGCGCAGGCGGCGCACCGCCTCGTGAGCACCCAGCGCCGTAGCCCCCACCAGCACCGGAACGCGCCGGTTCACGGTTTCAAGCACGCACTCGACGAATGCATCGTAGTCGGGTTGCGACAGTGTGGCGCATTCTCCGGTGGTGCCAAGAACGATGAGCCCTGACGAGCCGTCACGGATCAGGGCGTTGATGACCCTTTCGGTTTCATCGAGATCCACCGTACCAGTGGCGTCGTAGCGGTCGGCACCGGCACGTGCCGGCGTCGGAATGATGGCGTACAGACCCTGGTACTCTTTGGCAGTCAGCATATCGATTCCCCTGAAGACTGGATGTTCAGTCCAGCTTCACATTGACGTTCTTGATGTAGGTGAATTCCAGCAGTTCCGCGAAACATTCTTCGCGCCCGATTCCCGAGTGCTTGACGCCACCGAAAGGCGCCCCCAGGAAGTGCTGGCTGGAGTTATTGATCCAGACATAGCCCGTTTCGATCCGACTGGCTGCCCGATGGGCGGTGGTCAGGTCGGATGTCCAGATCGAACCGGTCAGTCCGTACTTCACGCGATTGACGACACTGAAGAGCTCGTCTTCATCGGACCACCTGAACACCGCCATCACGGGCCCGAACACTTCTTCATTGGCCAGCTTCATGTCGGGATGCACGTCGGCGAACACCGTCGGCTCGTAGAAGAACCCCTTGTCGAGTGGCGGCTGGGTGGGCCGCTTGCCCCCGGTGACCAGGCGTGCACCTTTGGCGATGGCGGAAGCCACGTAATGTTCGACCTTGGCCAGCTGGGCGGCGCTGACCAGTGCACCCATTGTGGTGTCCGGATCAGTGGGAATGCCCGGGCGGTGGCGTTGGGGCAGCAGCTCGACAACCCGCTCCAGCACCTCGTCGTGGATGGACTCGTGCAGGAATACCCGGCTGGTCGAGCCACAGCTCTGACCCGACCAGGTGAAGTTCATGCCATTGATGATGCCGTTCACGAGCTTGTCGATCCTGGCATCGGGGTAGGCGATCAGCGCGTTCTTCCCACCGAGCTCCAGCAAGACCGGCTTCAGATCGGAAGCCGCCGTAGCCATGACTGCCATGCCGGTGGGGACGCCGCCGATCAGCGTCACCTTGCGCACCAGAGGATGACGGCACAGGGCATCGCCACATTCGCGCGTGCCGGTGAGGAGGTTGATAACACCAGGAGGGAAGATGTCGCCAATCAGTTCGGCCAGGCGGAGGATGGACAGTGGCGCCTGGTCGGGCGCCTTGATCACCACCGTGTTGCCGGCCGCCAACGGAGCAGCGATGCGAGCGGCAGCAAACATCAGGGGATGGTTGTAGGCGACGATGCGCGCCACCACGCCCAGAGGTTCGCGGATGGTGTAGTTCAGGTTGCCGTTGCCCATGGGGATGGTCTCGCCCTTGATCTCCGAGGCGAGGCCGGCAAAGTAGTCGAGCGAGTCTGCGGCAAAGTCCGCGTCGGCGGCGAGAGCCGAAATCGGGTTGCCGTTGTTGAGCGCATCCAGCAGCGCCAGCTCGCGCGAGTGGGCGCGCAGCACTTCGGCCGCTCGGCGCAAGAATCTGGCGCGTTCGCGGGGCGGCGTGGCAGCCCAGGCGGGAAACGCTTTGTGAGCAGCCTGCACCGCCGCATCCACATCGCCCCGACGCGCCTCGGGCGCTGTGGTGATCACTTCGTTGTAGGCGGGGTTGATGGTTTCGAGGAAGGTGTTTTCCAGCGGAGCATGCCAGCCGCCGCCATAGAAGAGCGCTTTGTGGGAGGGAAGAATGCCTTCGGGAATCTCGTTGTTACGCATACTCGTGAGCGATTACGAACGCCAGATCGGCTGATTCCGCTGCAGTCTAGAGAGCCAGCATTTATCAGACAATACTATTTGAATTATTCTTTGAATCAAGTTTATTGATAAATAGGTCCGGCTGCGCGCAAGCGGGGCCACGGGGTAGCACCGAATGAAAAACCTCGATCTGCAAATGCTGCGAGTGCTCGACGAGATCTACAAGACCCGCAGCCTGTCACGCACTGCCAATCGCATGGGACTCACCCAGCCCGCCGTCAGCATGATTCTGGCGCGCTTGCGCGCACATTTCGAAGACCCTCTCTTCGTCAGGGTGGGCCACGAAATGCAACCCACGGCCCAGGCGGAAGGCATGCGCGAACATGTGCGAGCATCCATCGCCGCGCTCGAGTCCACGCTCAATTACCGTGTTCGCTTTGACCCTGCAACCAGCGAGCGCGTGTTTCGAGTGGCCATTACCGATATTGGCCAGATCGTGATGGCCCCACGGCTGCTCAAGACGTTCTGGAACCGCGCGCCAAAGGCCGGCATCGAGCTTTCCCACATCAGCGACCGCACGCCCCAGCTCATCGAAGCGGGCCTGGTAGACCTTGCCGTAGGTCCGGTTCCGAACGTGCCCGAAGGCTTCTTCCAGAAAGCCATCTACAAGGATGTCTTCGTGTGTCTCGCGGCGCGCGACCACCCGCGCATACGCGGACAATTGACTCTGGACGACTTCTTGCGCGAAGGTCACGTGGTGGTGATCAGCTCGAGCTTCACCCACGTAGCCGTCGAGCGCGAACTGGAGGATCATCGCATCCGGCGCCGCGTGGCCGTGAGACTGCCCAACTTCCTGCTGCTGCCCCAGCTGGTGGCCACCACCGAACACATCACGATGCTGCCACGCCGTGCGGGTCTGGCCATGGCCAGCGCCGATCCACGCCTGGTGGCCTACCCGCCCCCGCTGGAGCTGCCCGGCCATACCATCACCCAGTATTGGCACAAACGTCAGGGGCAGGACTCGGGCAACAAATGGCTGCGCGAGCTGTTCGTAGAACTGTTCGCCGACCAAAGGGTGCGCAAGCCGTAACATCAACGCATACCTGAAGAAAACGCCCGGCCAGGCCGGGCGCAGAACGCTTGCATCCGTACCCGCGCCCAAACGGAAACACCTTCGGGCACAGGTAGCTCAGGGCAGTCAGTCGACGGTTGCACCCGTCTCGTTGACCACCTTCTTCCACTTCTGGCGTTCCTTGTCGACAAAGTTCGCGAACTGCTGAGCCGACATGAGCTCGGTGATTCCGCCCAGCGTATTCAGCCGGTCCTGGAACTCCTTGGTCTGAAGAATGCGTACTGTGGCTTCGTTGATCGTGTTCACGATGTCAGCGGGAACCTTGGAACTCGTGGCGATGCCGAACCACGCCTCGGTGTTGAAGCCCGGATAGCCGAGCTCCTCCATAGTAGGCACATCGGGGAGCGACGGGATGCGGTTGCTCGAAGTAACTGCCAGCGCCTTCAACTGGCCTTCCTTCACACGGGGAAGCGCGCTGATGCCGATCAGGAACATGGTGTCGACATGTCCGCCGATAAGATCGACCGTGGCCGCGGCATCACCCTTGTATGGTACATGCACCAGGTTCACGCCAGCATCCTTCTTGAAGAGCTCTCCGGACAGATGGCTAAGATTGCCGCTGCCGGGCGAGGCATATGTATAGCCGCCCGACTTCGCCCTGGCCAGGTCCACCAGTTCCGTCACATTGTTCGCCGGAAACGAAGGTTTCACCACAAGCACATTTGGAACCTTGGTAAGCAGGGCAATCGGGGCGATATCCTTGGCCGGGTCATATGGCAGATTCTTGTAAAGCGCCGGATTGGTCGCCAGCGTGGACGTTGACGCCATGAAAATGGTGTAACCGTCCGGTTCCGCTTCCAATGCCGCCGCCACGCCGATATTGCCGTTTGCCCCGGTGCGGTTCTCTACGATGACCGGCTGCTTCCACGATGCGGAAAGTTCCTGCGCAAGAGCGCGTGCCAGCGTGTCGGTGGCGCCGCCCGCCGGAAATGGCACGACAAACCGCAATGGCTTGCTCGGGAAGCCTGCAGCTTCCGTTGCATGCACGCAGCCAATACCCCCGCTTGACGCAGCGACCGCAACCGTCGTGGCCAGCATGATTTTCTGCAGTACGTTCATTCGACCTCCTCCTTCTGTTAGTAATGAGTACGAGTACGTGTTGCTGGATCAGGCGCCGCGTACAGTATCGATAATCTCCAGCGGGCTTGCCGGGATGTCGTTTCCTCGCCAGGCAACATGGCTGTCCGGCCGCACCAGCACATAACGGGCGCCGTACAGCTCCGCTGCCCGCTCGCCCTCGATGACATGCTCGTCGATGGGAACATTGCGTAAGGCGGCTGCCTGCAGCAGTTCAGTGCAGCTGGGTGCTCCAGCCAGCCTGAACACCCGGAATCCCGTTCGGGGTACAAGATCGAGTGTGGAAAAACCGGGCTTCAACCACACGTGCGGTATACGCGAGCCTGGCCTTGCCGACGGGTGGTAGCGCAAGGGGTCATCAGGAGGAGGTTCAGTTCCGTCGGGAACGATGATGGGAGAATCGTCGTACCGGTAACCGAGATGCATACCGCTTGCCGACCACGTATGCTTCTGGCCCTGCAAGTGCTCGGCCACACTGCGCCGCAAGGCTTCGCCTCTCTCTGACTCCTCCTCAATATGAGCCGGCGATCTCAGAATCCCAGCCACGCCATCGAAATTGCGCGCTGCCTGTGTGGTGTTGCGCACACCGATGGGCCTGCGCTCGCTTTCATAGCTGTCAAGCAGCGATGCACCGCCCCAGCCGTTCAGCGTCGCGGCGAGCTTCCAGCCGAGGTCAGCTGCGTCCGCAATTGCGGTGTTCATGCCGAACCCGCCCGTGGGATTGAACAAGTGTGCCGAATCACCACACAGAAACACCCGACCCACCCGGTAACGTTCGGCAACTACCTGGTAGCCCGTCCATGGCTGTACAGACAATACCTCGACCGGGACCTTCTTGCCGATGGCCTGGCAGACGATGTCTTCGGGCGCCGTGGTATCGTTGTCGTCGTCGAAGTAGCGGTTGTATGTCCACAGGTCGTCGCCATTGATGGTGATGAAGACGCCCTGTGAGTTGGGCGCGAGCGTCCACAGCAGCGTGCCCGGGCCCATCTTGTGATGGTCTAGGAATCCGGGTATGCGGGCGTAAATGCCAAGATTTCTCGACAACGCGCCGCGCCCGATAAAGGGCACTTCCAGCTTGCGTCGAACCAGGCTTTTGCCCCCATCGCAGCCAACAAGATACTGACACCGCACCCGACATGTTTCATCAGCCGGCTGGCCGGGTTCGCTTGCGGGCGCCACACGTCTGAGGGTGGCGGTAACTCCGTTTTCATCCTGTTCGAAGTCTTCCAGCTTCCAGCCATACCATACCTGGACACCGGTGTGAGTCTTCGCGAAACCGGCAATCAGAGGTTCCAGAAAGTTTTGCCCGATCTGGGTCTTGAAGTATGGTGACCACTCAACGTCCGGCACGACGGCACGGAACTCATCGGAAGGATTCAGGTAGTCACGCAGCGTACCCAGCTTGAAACGGTGAATTTCCTTGTCGCAGAGCCGAGTCGAGAAGATTACATGGACAGGGTAGTCGAGCGGCAGACTGGCTTGGATGACCTCATCTGCAAGGCCCCACCGGCGGAAGATCTCCATTGTTCGCTGACCAGCGAAGTTCGCCCGCGGGTGTGGGTTGTGCCCATCGCCTTCGTCAATCAGCAGACAGCGTCCTCCGCCGAACCCCACTTCGGCAGCCAGCGTTGCCCCCGCTGGCCCCGCGCCAACAATCAGTACTGGTGTCTCTATCATTGATTCCTCGTATGGTCATGCAGCAGAAATATGCCCCTTCGCCAGCCTCTTGCTCCAATCGTCGGTGAGGCGTGCTACAAGATCGATGAGGCCTGACTGCCCGGCAAGATAGTGCGTTCCGTTCTTGATTTGGTGATGCTCGACGCGACCCTCCGCAGCGGCGTTCCACTGCGCGATGTCGCTGGGGAAGATCGAGGCATCTGCGGTGTACTCCAGATGAAGTACAGGTACCGTGGTGTTGGCCAGGTTACGGGGGCCGTCCAGGCGCGAACGCGATGACCACTGCGAGAGCCATGAAGTCAGTGAACTGTATCGCCCGAGATTGTTCACCCCGTAATTGTGTGCTCGGGCGTTGCCACCTCCCCGATTGCCCCCGAAACTTCGGTCGTTGGGGTCGAGCGTCAGATCGACGAACCGGGGGTCCGCATACGTCCGATAGATCAGCATCGCTTCATCATTGATGGGTTGATCCAGGCTGCGCAGCAGGCGCAGGCGGTTGAGCGCATACTGCGTGATCCGCTCGTGCCGCGCTTTTTGTGCCATACGCACTTGCTCGACGAAGTCCTCTGTAAATGGTGGTGCATTTTCTGTGCTGTAGATATCCAGATCAGGATCGCAGCTGAGGGGATCCCGTTCATCAGTGACTGACGCATCGATCCAGTTGCGCATGAGATGGGGCCGCCCGAGGTGCGCGGCCATGAGTGCAATTCCATCCGCCGGAGGAAGATCGTCTGGCGATATTTCGATGGGGTCACCAGCCGGGGTATGCGTTATCGAGAGTTTTTCGGCTTGCTCCTGGTACAGGGCAACCAGGGCCCCACCACCCGAATTGCCGATGAGGAATACGGTATCGAAACGCGAACGCATGAACCGCACGCCCGCGCCCAGATCCTGAATGACCCGCTCGACCAACAGCACTGAATCGTTGTTTACATAGCGCGAATTCAGCGCTAGCACTCCGATATTCTTTTGCGCCAGTGGGTCGAGCAGATAATGTCCCATGAAGTTCGAAGTGGGATGCATGACAATCGCACCCACCTTTCCGAATGACGGACCCGCAAGCACTCCGTACACGCGAGGACGGTTCAAATGCATCCCCGACTGGCTTTCACTGGCTGAACCCGGGGGAATATCAAGCGCTACGTGCTCCCGGTTTATGACACTTGACCCCGCTGGTTGCGGACCTGCTCGCGTTTTGCATCAACCCCCTCCAGTACGCGTGCGGCATTCTGGAACTTCCTGTGCATCTCTTCGATGGGCGCGGTGCGGAACACCAGTTCCAGTCGGATGCCATTGGGATCAAAGAAATAGATGGAGTCAAACCACTTGTGGTCGACGATGCCCAGCACCTCGACGCCTTCCGCCTCGAGACGGTGCTTGGCCTGCTCCAGGGCCTCGCGGCTTGATACTTCCAATGCCAGATGGTTGACCCAGTTGGGGTTGGCAGGATCGGGTTCGTATCCCTTGTCATCAAGCAGGTCGAAGAACGCCAGGTAGGATCCATCCGCCATTTCAAAGAAGATGTGATAGTAGGGATGGAACTCACCGGTGCTGGGCACCCGGTCGTGCGTGACGGCGGCGGCGAGCGGCAAGCCCAGAACGTCTTCGTAAAAGTGACGGGTTTCTTCAACATTGCGGCACCGGAACGCCCAGTGATGAAGCCCGTGAATAATCGGGAACTCGTGCTGTCTGGAGTCGTATGAGACGGGTTGCCGTAACTTGGGGAACTGCTTCATTTCCTGCCCTCCTTCATGTATAATTCGCTATGAGAATAACTTATTTATTTTTCTTGTCCCATAATACTGCACCGCATAGACTCGCTGCAACATGAAACGCACAAGAAAACAAACACTCGAGCAGGTCTCCGTAGAACCGGATGTCGTGCCCACGCAGGCAAACGAGTCGAACGACAGGTTCTTCGTGACAGCGCTGGCCAGGGGGCTCGCTGTGTTGCAAACACTGGCGACAGCACAGGAACCCCGAACTGTCAGCCAGTTATCGAGGATGGTCGGCTTGCCCCAGCCTACCGTGTGGCGCCTGTGCCATACACTGCACGAACTGGGCTACATCGAAAGGGTATCGGAAGATCATCTGCGCCCCGGAATAAAGGCGCTCGCCCTCGGCTACAGTACCCTCGCCAACCGAACCTTAGTGGACCTTGCCAAACCACAGATGACCCTGCTGGCGAACCGCTTCAGTGGAGCAGTGTCTTTGGGGGTCGAGTGCGACGCAAAAATGCTCTACATCGCGCGTGTAGAAAGCCGTGAACCCGTGTTTCCGGGGCTGAGGCCGGGCTCAACGGTTTCCATGCTCACCACAGGCATGGGGTGGGCATACTTGGGGGCACTCGATACCGAGCGACGCACGAACTTGCTTGAGAAAGCGTGCAAGATGTATCCGGAAGAGCATGCGCGCGCCTATCCCCTCATCGAGAAGGCACTGGTCGAGTACCGCTCGCAGGGTTTCGTCACCAACATGGGAATATTCCACCCTGAACTCAACGCAGTGGGTGCACCCGTCATCAACGCACAAGGCGAGGTGCTGGCTGCGCTCAGCTGCGGCGGCCACAGATCTTTGTTCACACAAAAAATTCTCGCAGAACAGGTAGGCCCTGCCCTGCGCGACTTCGGGAACGACCTGGGCGTCCTTGGCATGAACTTCTGAAAAGGAAGATTGCGACGCGGAGAGTTTGCCCGGCTGCAGGTCACCAACGAGAACTGCCGGGTACAGCCCTCCGGCAGGTCGTGTGCCTTTGACGGCAGGGGCAGTTCTGGCCAGTCGGTGCCTGGCAATCATCCATACAAATTAGGGAACGGATCACGCGGCACGGTGGTCAGTGTGCCCGCAGGTTCAGTCTCTTCACCAGGCTGCCCCAGCGGTCGGTTTCGCTGGCAATGAATTTGGCCAGTTCCCCGGGCCCCATGTAACGCGGCTCGATACCGTCCCGCTCCATCACTGCACGAACCTCGGGATTGTGCATCATGGTGGCCAGGGCTTGAGCATACTGCTTCACCAGCTCCGGCGGCGTCCCTTTGGGCGCCATCAGGGCCTGCCATGCGACCACTTCAAAATTGGCCAGATCGGGTATACCTGCCTTCGCGATCGGCACTGCAGATGGTACCGAAGGCTGCGGGTTCAGCGACGTCACACCCAGTGCTTTCAGCTTGCCCGAGCTCAGGTGCGGCAAGGTAGGCTGGATGTCGCAGAACATGAAGTCAAGATTGCCAGCCAGCAGGTCGGTGAGAGCGGGACTGCTCCCCTTGTAAGGAACATGAACCATGTTGGTTCCGGTTGCAGCCTTGAAGACCTCCGCACTAAGGTGCTGCGGGGTACCCGCCCCCGCCGAACCGAACGACAACTTGCCCGGGTGCTCCTGCGCTACTTTTATGAGGTCGGCAATGGAGTTTGCTTTCGAGTCGGCCCTCACGACCGCCACCAGCGGCACGGCGGCAACCAGCCCGATGGGGTC
Organism: uncultured Pigmentiphaga sp.; assembly: GCA_937891425.1. Classification (GTDB taxonomy): domain Bacteria; phylum Pseudomonadota; class Gammaproteobacteria; order Burkholderiales; family Burkholderiaceae_B; genus Verticiella. The sequence goes on along the minus strand of CALAGD010000087.1, from coordinate 8,383 downwards.
GAAATCGCGCTGCGGGTCGTAGCTTAGATCCGTATAAAGCGCGGGGTTGACCGCGATGGTAGCGACGGTGGCCAGCAGCAGCGTGTCGCCATCGGGCCTGGCGCGCGCCACGTAAGCGGCCCCGATGCCGGTTCCCGCGCCTGGACGGTTCTCGACGATGATCTGCCGCTTCAGCAGGGGCGACAGGTAGTGCGCGAGCAGACGGCCCAGCTTGTCGGTCGTTCCACCCGGGGCATTGGGCACCACAATCGTCACGGGGCGATCCGACGCGTACGCGGTGTTCAATGACATGGCGCCAGCAGCGATCGCCGCAGTAGCCAGACCGATGAACCGGCGGCGGGAACGAGTGGGATTCATCGCAGAATGTCTCCTGTTATCGTCTGTGGCGGTGACGCCTGTTTTTCACGATGACGTGCTCCGGATCCGACGCTCGGAAGCGCGGGTACCTGTTGCGCTTCGTATTAGACTGAACGCCCTCTCGTTACGGAAGTTAGATTTCGTATGAGTATTGATAAGAATTTCTTGCGCCTGAGCACTCTCGCTTCCGTACGCGAGCTGCGGGCGTTCGTGGCAGTTAGCCGCTATGGCAACATCACGGCGGCAGCAGAAGCACTCGCCGTGACGGGTCCCGCCATCAGTCTGCTGCTGCGATCACTGGAGGAGAAGGTTGGTACGCGGCTGTTTGAACGCACCACCCGCGCCGTGCGGCTGACGTCCGCCGGCCAGCAGGCGCTCGGGTACGCCGAGAGGATCCTGAAGGACCTGGTCGACCTGCACACGACGCTGCAGGAAATTTCCGCTGGGCGACAAGGTCGGCTGCGCGTGGTGGCCACCTCCACGATTGCGCAGACCGTGCTGCCGCAAGCGCTCGCCAGGTATGCGCAGCGGTTTCCCGACGTGAAGCTGGAACTGGATGACTGCGCACCGGACCAGTTCCAGGAGCGGCTGCGCTCCGGGCAGGCGGACATCGGCATCGGGGTGCTCGATCAGGAACGCAAGACAGACGACCTGCATGCCATTCCGGTGATGCAGGACCACCTCAGTGTGGTGGCCAGCGACAATTACGAGCTGCCGCAAGGGGCGATGACCTGGCGTTCGCTAAGCCGCTACCCCTTGATCACGATGAAACCCGGCTATGGCATTCGCACCGACCTGGAGCGCGCCGCTCGCGAAGCCGGGGTACAACTGAACGTGGTCAACGAAGTGACGTTGCTGGGGACAGCACTTTCGCTGGTGGCCAATGGCCTGGGCGTTTCCGTGCTGCCGAAATCCATCCTGGGCTATACCGGCTACCCGCATCTGATCACCCGCAGGCTGGTACGCCCGTCGGTCGTGCGTACGGTGAGTGCCGTATTTCCGCGCAACAGGGAACGCGCTGTTACCGCCGAGAACTTCCTGGCATTGCTGCAGCAGGAATTCGGCAACATCAAGCCTGGCCCGCTTCCGGGAGTACATTGAGGGGCGCGCCGCCCCCACCCGTTACGCGGCCGGCAGCAGGCTGCCCGTCACCTCGACAACCGGCGTGGCCAGCTGCGCCATGGGCCTGACCGCGAAGTGCGGCGACGCAGCCAGTTCCTTGAGGTCGATGCATACGTAGTTCATGCCGCCCCCGTCGCGCAGGAAGAACCTGCGGCGTTCGAGGTCGGAGATGCTGGTCCAGCTGGTGAATTCGGAGGGCACGTGGCCCAGGTCTTGCCCCTGGAACTGAAGGTGCGAGCTGCCGACCTCGGGTGGATCTACCGTAATGCCGCGCGGACGATCGAAATTATTCATGATGTGCGCCACCATTTGCACGGCGCGATCCGGCTCGGTCTGCTTCTCGGCGAAGGAGGCGTAGAACACCGCACGGATGAAACGGTCGACAGACGTATCCGACGCGGGCAGGCCCGCCTTGGCAATGCCCGCCCCCGGCTGCTCGGCGTCGAAGTTCATGAAGCGCGCTTTGGAGCGGTCGACGTTGGTCAGGAACGTGTAATTGTTGAGATTCGTGAGGTGCCACGAGAACGGGGGCGCGTTGGTGAGCACGCCCACGGGGTTGTCGTACACCGTGCGCACGCCGTGATGAAACTCGATGACGAGGCTCGCGCCAGTGGCGTCGTGCACCGCGTAGTGGAATGGCATCTCCAAGCCACCCAGGATAGCAACGGGCTGGAGCACGATCTGCAGATCATTGAGCGCGGCTTTCACCTCGCTGACCGTTGCGAACTGCCCAAGCAGGTACGTTCCCAGGTCGGCTGCCGAGATCGCGGGGCGGGTGGCGTCGAGCTCGGGCCTGGGACCGCCGGCCTGCGAGTAGGCCTGCACGCTGAAGGTCAGCCCTGCATCGTTCAACCCTTCAACCACCTTGAGGTCGTTAATGCCCAGCGGCACTCCCGGGGTTGGAATGGCGTCCGGCATGCTGACTGCGACAATAGCGTGGCGCGTACGCCATTGGCTGCCGGGGTGCCCCGTGACCGCCGAGGCAAGCTGCGTGCCCGCGGGGAAGTAAGCCACCTGGTACGGCAGATCGACTGCCAGTTCCAGTGTGCGGCCAAGATAGGGGCGATTGCTGGCGTCACGATAAAGGAGGGAAGTGCACATGCAGAAGTTCCGAACAGGTTTGACGGTTCCGGGCCGCCGGCCCAGGCACACAAAGTCCGCTGCCAGACGGGCAGCGGGGTTGGCGACCGCTGCTTCGCCGGCGCATCTGCCAGCATAGAACAGCCCGCGAAGAACGACAACGCCATCCGCGCGGGTTGTTGCATCACGGCTTGCTCCCGAGGCGGCACAACGATTCCCTCGGCAACGCACCGGTGGCATTACCCGACAATTGAAACCGGCGCATGGTACGAAAGAGGCTCCGCGCCCGTGCCGAAGCATCGATAGCGGAGCCTCCGATTGACGCATGGGCTGCCGGCGGACAAAGCCGCACACCTCAGAGCTACATCATCGACGGCAGCCAGAGGGAGATCCAGGGGACCATGATCAGCAGCGCGAGCCGGACGATGTCCATGATCCAGAACGGCGTGACGCCCTTGTAGATGGTGCCTGCCGTGACGTCGGGGATGACCGCGCTGATCACGAACACGTTCATGCCCACCGGTGGGGTGATCAGGCTGATTTCAGTGACCACCACAACCACGATGCCGAACCAGATGAGCACCATCTCCGGCGGCATCATGAAACTGAAATCGAGCGCCGCCACGATGGGGTAAAACACCGGCACCGTGAGCAGGATCATGGACATGCTTTCCATCACGCAGCCCAGGACCAGGTAGATCACCACGATCACGAAGATTACGGCCAGGGGCGAGAATCCCTGGGAGGTAATCCACTCGGTGAGCATCAGCGGCGTCTGCGCCATGTTGATCAGGTTGGAAAAGATTACCGCCCCGATCACCACGGCAAAGACCATGCCTGTGGTGCGTCCGGTTTCTACCAGGATGTTGAAGAACAGCCGCCAGGTGAGCACCCGGCGTGCGAGAGTAATGACCAAGGCTCCGAAGGCGCCGATACCGGCCGCTTCGGTAGGGGTGAACACGCCGCCATATATGCCGCCAATGACCAGGATGAACAGCGCCGCAATGGCCCAGACATCGCGCAGCGCACGCAGCCTCTCGGCCATGGTTTGGCGGCGTCCCGGCGGACCGGCCTTTGGGTTGATCCACGTGACCACGACCACCGCAGCAAGATAAAACAGGATGCCCAGCAAGCCCGGCAGCAGCCCGGCAATGAACAGCTTGCCGATATCCTGTTCCGTCATGAGGCCGTAGATGATGAGGATGACGCTAGGAGGAATCAGGATGCCCAACGTACCACCCGCCGCAATGGAGCCGCCCGCCAGCGTGGGCGCATACCCGTACTGCCGCATGGACGGCATGGAGACTTTGGCCATGGTAGCAGCCGTGGCCAGGCTGGAACCGCAGATGGCACTGAAACCGCCGCAGGCAAGGATGGTGGCCATTGCCAGCCCGCCGCGGTAATGCCCCAGCAATGCATAGGATGCGTCGTAAAGCTGACGTGACAGCCCCGCCTGGGTGATGAGGTTGCCCATGAGAATGAACATGGGCACCACCGCCAGGCTGTACGTCATGCCAGTTTCGTACGCGGTGTTCGCCACCATGGCGGCCGCAGCGTTCCAGTTGACGAGAAAGCCAAAGCCGGCAAACCCCACGAGCCCCATCGCGAACGCGATGGGCACGCGCAGTGCCATCAGCGCGAACAGCACCAGGAAAGCAACAATGGTAATGGTCATGAGGGTGAACCCGATGATGTACCTGACACTGCCCCCTCATCGGGTGAGGTCGCCCGGGCACGCCCCACTGGCAGGATGCCTGCCGCCTGTAACAAGAGAATCAGCGCGGCCAGTGCGCTCATGACGCACATGAGCCAGTTGAGCGGCGCCAGGGGAATGAGCAACGAGGCCGTCGCATCGCCGAACTCCATGGCGTCCACGGCTTTCCAGCCCAGATGCCAGCCGAGAAACGCCATGCACACCGCTGACAGCAGCGCAATCAGGCGCTCGCGCTGGACGGCGAAATGCCGGGACAGTACGGCATCGAACAGGTCGACGGCAATATGTTCGCGCCAGAGCGACACCAGCGGCAAGGCGCAGAACACCAGGGCCGCCAGCATCATTTCCGTGATTTCAAACGAACCGAGTACGGGCCGATTGAAGAAATACCGCCCGCACACGTCGACCACCGTAAGCGCCATCATGGCGAACAGCACGGCAGCCATGATGGCATTCAGGACGCGGACGAGCCTCTCGACAAAACGTGGTAGCCGAGCAGAGTCGTGCATAAGCGCGGGGCCTAGTTATTCTGCTTGGAATATTCGGCCTCCAGCTCGGCCGTGAGCTGACGCAGTTCGTCGAGCGCCTTGCGGCCGTCCACACCGCGTTTGTTGGCCTCGGCAACCCACGCGGCCTCGATGGGGGCAGTACGATCACGGATGGCCTTCATCAGCTCGTCGGACGCCGTTTCGACCTGGATGTTGTGCTTTTTCATGACGTCGAATGCACCCTTGGCGGCATCGTCGTACGACTTGCCGGCCATGCGAGCAAAGTGTTCACCCGAGAGCCGCATCAGCAGTTCCTGGTCTTCCTTTGGCAGACTGCGGAATTTCTTCTCATTGATGGCTAGGAAGAACGAGGTGTTGTAGAGGCCACCCGGAATCTGGGTACCGTACTTGAGGACGTTCTCAAGCTTGAAGCCTTCGATGGAGTCGTTGGTGAAGAGGACGCCATCGGCCACGCGGTTCGAGAGGATCTGGTAGACCTCGGACGCGGGATGCAGCAGCGGGCTGAAGCCCAGCGCCTGCGCCACTTCGTTCACCACACCACCCCCGACGCGCATCTTCTGCCCCTGGAAGTCTTCGATGCGGGTCATGGGCTTGGAGGTATGGAAGATGTGACCTGGCGTGTGCGTGTACAGGCTGAGCAGTACCACGCCACGGTGCTCGTTGGCCTGCTCGAGGTATTTCTTGTAAATGCGCCAGTACGCGGCCGAAGCGGCCTCGCCCAGGTTGCCGGTGAAGGGAAGCTCCACGATCTTGGTGAGCTCGAAGCGGCCCGGCTGATAACCGTGCACCCCGTAGCTGATGTCGGCCTGCCCTTGACGCACCACGTCGAACGCCGCGGCGGGCCGCCCGATGGGCGCCGGCAGAATGGTGACCTTGAGCCGCCCCTGGGACTCTTTCTCGACCTGTTCTGCCCACGGCTTGAGCGCGTTGGTGACGAAGAAGTAACCCGGCGGCAGCCAGGACGATACGGTCAGTTCGGTAACCGCCATGGCACTTCCGGCAACTCCTGTCAGGCTCAACGCCAAAGCTGCCCTGCCCATAAACCTGGAAAACCTCAACATTGCTGTCTCCTCTTCTTTCGTCAGGTACTGCAATCTGCTGTGCAGACCGGTCTCGCTAGGCTGAAGGACCTGATATTGTCATGCGAATGCGTTAACGAAACGAATTGGTGCTACTACTCATTCGAAGCTCGTCTGCTTCGGGCTTACCGACAATGCGGTGAGTATTGAAACAGCTGAAAGGATCGTGAATTGTTCACGCTTCACTTGGGCGTTGGAAATACTCCAAAAGGGTGAATGTTTTGTTTCTACAAAGTGCCGTCGTACCCGATGCCGCCACGGTAACCGCCTGGCGCTAGATGCGTGCGCCGGGCGGCACTTCCAGCCCCAGCAGCATTCTTCCGTATAGCTCGCCAATGGGTTCCGGCTGGAACAGGAAGTGCGTGCTCATCGCATGCAGGTCGCGAAACAGGCGTTCCATGACCGACCCTTCCGGCAGCAACGACCCGCCACAGGCGGCAAACATGCGTTGCGCACTGGAAACCGCCTGGCGTAACGCTACCACCAGCCGCATCCGCAATGCTGCTCGCTCTTCCAGCTCGATCGCGCCCCGTTCGGCGAGCGTCAGCTCGAACCGGCGCGCTTCCAGCAGCAGGGTGTCGCACAACATCTGCATGGTGGCGGTTCCCGCGGCCACGTCGATCTGCGAAACGGGTTCGTCGATCTGTCGCATGCGGGTGGCTGCCCGTATGCGATTCATCACGAGCTGACGGAATTCATGCGCAACACCACAGGCCGTTCCCAGCACTGCCGCGAGCCCGGACATCATGAACAGCTGATTGACCGGACTCGAATAGATCGGCTCCTGATTGCGGGAGTGGGGGTGTTTGCCTCCTTGCTGCATGATAGACCAGGACATGCAGCGATGTGCTGGCACAAACGCCCGGGAAAGTGCCACATTCTTGCTGCCCGTACCGCGCATTCCAAGCACATGCCAGCTGTCGTGATCGATGACGAACTCTTTCTGTGGCACCAGCACCACGTGCTGCTGTGCGCAGCCACCCCCGACATCGGGGATTTCGATGAGCAGTGCCACCCAGGTTGCGACATCGATGCCCGAGGCATAGCGCCATTCGCCAGACAGGTACAGGCCTGTATCGCACAGTTCCACCTGCAGGTTGCGCCCCACGCCGCCCGTCAGCACCGGCACGATGACCGGCTGGCTGCCCCGGAATACTTCGGCCTGCGCCTCGTCGGAGAACTTTCCCAGCATCAACAGATTGGCACTGCCTAGCCCCGCAATCCAGCCGCAGGATGCACAGGCTTCGCCGACCGCCAGAACAGCCTCCCAGATATGGTCCAGGGCAAGCCCCAGACCGCCGTGGCGACGCGGGATAGCCATGCGAAAGAGCCCGGTTTCAGCCAGGCGCTCGAGCACATCTGGCGGTATGCGACGCTCTTTCTCGATGCGGCCTGCCTGTTCCCGTAACCAGGGGACGACCGCGCAAACCGCGTCCACCGCAGGATTGATGCGACCTTCGCGTATGCGACTCATCAAGGCATTCATGATATTGAACCTGATGAAGGATCCATGAAAGATCGGCGCGGACGCCGAACCATTACGACGGGCATGCCCGAATGAACGCAATATAGGTACGATGGCATGTACACGCGGTATCCCGCGATACGAAGATCCTCCACCGGGGTCCTGTCATTCACCCTTGCGGCGATCCGCACAACGCATCCGAGGCCACTGCGATGACCACCGAGAGAGGAACCTGGAGACTGCCTGAAGGGCAGGTCGCACTACTGCTGAAGCATGCGCACTTGGGCAGCGAACGGCGCTACCGGGCGGGCCAGGTGCTGTACGAACAAGGCACGCATGCACTGGGTTTTTACCTGCTGCTTGAAGGCATGGTGCAGGTGTCGATGATTACCGCGGACGGCCTGGAGGTGATTCTCGAACTGATGGGACCGGATACCGTTCTTGGCGAAGGTGCGGCGTTTCCCTCGACGCCGAAGTTCTCGCGCGCCCAGGCGCTCACCGACGCCCGTGCGATCGAGTTCGTGCTGCCCGACATGACCTCAGTGTTTCGCGAATACCCCGAATTCGGGGCCGCGGTTTTCGAAATCAGCAGCCAGAAGCTGTCGATCATGATGCGCCGCTTCATCCGCCTGGCATCACGCCGGCCCGAAGATCGCATCCTGGAGCTGCTGGAGCGTTTATCCCATCATTTAGGCACACCCCACCCCGCCGGCACGCGGATCGATTTCCATCTCACCCACGACCAGGTGGCGGCAATGACGGCCACTTCACGCGTCACGGTAACGCGGGCGTTGCAACGCCTGCGCAAGGAAGGGCGGGTACTCGAAGCAGGCCGGAACTGGATACTCGTACATGATGGCGCCGCGACGACCGGGACAAACCCCACCGGTCAGGCACTTCAGGAATCGCCGCGCAGCGGCGGTGCATATCTCCCCTGAAAATACATCAGCGGCGGAAGGGCGCGCATGAGGCCATAGGTTCTGATCACCTGGCCTACGAGCATTTGACATCCTCCCCGGCCTTAAGGCTGGGGATTCCTACGGAGTGTTGCGTTGAT